>CAJXMH010000016.1 GCA_913056345.1 uncultured Flavobacteriales bacterium
TTTGCCTTAAGCGGAGGCACACCTGCCGGCGGAAGCTATTCAGGAGTTGGAGTAAGTGCAGGAAACTTTGACCCTTCGATTGCGGGAGTCGGAACCTTTACTCTTTTCTATGATTTTACAGACGCCTTGGGTTGCAGCAGTCGAGATTCCGCAACCATTACTGTTAATCCGTTACCAACTAGCGGCATTAGCAACGATACCGCCATTTGCACCGGTAACAGCGTGAATTTGACAGCAAGTGGAGGCAGTAGTTATCTGTGGAGTAATGCAGCGACTACCGCGAGCATCAATGTAAGTCCGACTGCAACCACCCAATACACAGTAACGGTCAGCAATGCGAGCGGCTGTACTTCAGTAGAAAACGCTACCGTAACAGTGAATCCATTGCCAACTTTGAGCGTTTCAAACGACACCACCATATGCTTAGGAGATTCTGTTTCACTTTCTGCCACTAGTAATAGCAATACCTTTGCGTGGAGCAATGGTCAGAATAGCGCACAAATCAAAGTAGCGCCAACCACTAACACCACTTATCTTGTAAGCGTCAGCAATACACAAACTTGCACTGCCATAGATAGTATTTTAGTAACCATCAATACAGGGACAGCAATCAACATTGGACCAGACACTACCCTAGATCCAGTAATTCAAACTACTTATACCTATGATGCAGGTTCTGGATTTGCAAGCTATTTATGGCAAGATAATTCGACAAACCAAACGTTTACTGTGAATTATGATCCGGCAAAAGCAGGTTTAACCGACACCATAACGGTGGCCGTATCCAACCTTTTTATTTCGGCTTGCCTTTCCTTTGATACAGCCTTGGTTTTTTATGATTTTCCTTCAAGCTTAAAAAAGCGAGGGCAAGCGGCTAACAACATTCGTTTGACACCCAATCCAACCTCAGATCGCCTACAAATTCTGTTTGCGAAGCCTAGTCGTGAAGAGAAAAGGGTTTTACTTTATGATATGAAAGGCGCTTTGGTCTTTGAGCAAACTTTCAACCCTCAAAGTCGAATCGTAAACTTAAGTGCAATAGAGCAAGGCATCAATAAAGGGGTTTACCTGATCAATGTGCTGATTGATGGTGAGGTCTATCAAGAAAAAGTAGTGATCCAATAGAATAATGAAGAAAGGATTTTAAGCGCATTAGTTTTGTTTTTCAAACACCAAACAATGCTGCCAAGGTAAGTTGTCAATATTTTCTACTAGAAGAAATCCATTGGCTTCAAACTCCTTCACAGCTTGCTTTTCACTCATTTTGTGCAAGCGCTTAATCGGGACTTTGGGATCTTCCATGCGGTATTCAATCAAGAAAATCTTACCCTTTGGTTTTAAAGCGCTGTGTATTGAAGCAAGCATTTCCTTCGGATAGCTAAACTCGTGGTAGACGTCAACCATGAGAACCTTGTCGACGCTATTGGTAGGTAAATTCGTGCTTTGTTCCTCCCCTTTAATGCGTTCAATATTTTCCACGTCTAAAGCCTCTTGTTTATCGGCGATGGCATCTAACATTTCTTGCTGAATGTCAACTGCGTAGACCTTTCCACTTGAAGTAAGTGGCGCTATTTTAAAAACGTGATACCCTGAAACTGCTCCAATGTCTGCAATCACATCATCGGCTTGTATCTGCATGTTTTCAATCAGTTGAGCGGTTTCTTCTTCTTGCTCTCGTTCAGAACGCTCTAACCAAGCCATGCCTTGATAACCCATCACATGAGCAATTTCTCTACCCATATACCATTTTCCAATGCCATTAGGGTCGCCTGATTTAAGCGTGTAGGTTTTATCTTTTGTTTGCTTCTCTTGTGCTTGGCAACTTCCCAAACTTAAAAGAGCTGCAAGCAGTAGCAGGGTGTAAAGTGGTTTCATGACGTCTATCATTTAAGTTTTAAAACAGGCAAGTCCTTTATTAAGTTTTGGGCTTACCCTCAGTGTGAATAAGAAATGGAACTGCTTTGAGCTAAAGTAAAGGACTTCCTTAATTTCGTTGGTCATTGAAAGAAAAAGCATGGCCAAAAGCATTTTATCCGAAAGCCCTGATCTCAAATACACTGAAGATTCAGATTACCACAATCCGGAAGCCTTTACCGAATTAGTAGAAAACCGTCGCTCTTGCCGGGTTTACACTGATGAAAAAATTCCCGAGGAGGTAATGCAAGCTTGTTTCGATTTAGCCTTAAAAGCGCCAAATTCATCTAATCTGCAACCATGGGAGTTTTACTGGGTTCGCTCAGCTGAGAAAAGAGCTAAGCTAATTCCTTATTGTATGGATCAAAACTCGGTAAAAACTGCTGCTGAGATGATCATCGTGGTAGCACGCACAGATACCTGGAAACGGAACAGTAAACTGATGCTGGAAGAATTAAAAAAACAGCCCTTTAAAACGCCAAAGTCAGCTTTTGACTATTACACGAAAATTACACGCTTAGCTTACTACCAAGGCTTTTTAGGTTGGTTTGGGATGTTGAAACGAATCATCTTCAATGTAGTGGCACTTTTTAAACCCATGCCACGTCAACCCAAATCCATTGCCGACCAACGTGTTTGGGCGCATAAATCAACTGCCTTAGCTTGTGAGAACTTAATGCTTGCTTTTCGGGCTTATGGTTATGATACCTGCCCCATTGAAGGCTTAGACCATCGTAGAGTCAGAAAGCTTCTGGATTTACCTTATGGAAAAGCAGAAGTCTGCATGGCCATTAGCGTAGGAAAAAGAGCGAAAAATGGGATTTATGGGCCAAGGATTCGTTTTGATAAAGAATTATTTGTGAAGGAGGTTTAAGGAAAAAAGGCAAAACTTTCGTTTCGCCCTTTTTAATCTGATAAAGCTATGGGTGTTACAAGCTACCTGCAGTAAAACTTCCATCCCAATTAGCATCGCCTACGGTTGCATCGGTGAAGGTGAATTTTCCGCTAAAGCTGTAGCCGTCTACTCTATAATCGAAGAAAGAAAATGTGAAAGTATTTCCACTCCTCTGATAATAAAGGGTGCCAGTTGAAGCAACGCTATTTCTTGGAAAAGTGCCTGACACATCCCTCGTATGACAATCTTTTAAACTGTTAGGTATACGATTTGCAGGACAAAACCGAAAGTCCCACTCTCCTTGGTTTGGCTCAGAGCCTAAGAAGTTTGTACGGTGTGGATATTCTTTGTCATTAGCAGGAAAATAAGGTTGCGCTCCTTCATTGAACTGAATGGTAAGGTTTGCCTGAGGGGTAGAGAAACGATTGCTTAATTGATGCAAATAGATTTTGCCATCTTGCGCATAGTAATAAGAGAAGGAAACAACTGAATCAACATTTCCAGTCAAGGTATCTCTGTATTGGATCACATTATCGGTCATGCGGTTTAAGCTGTCAGGGTAGTTTCCTGAACCAGAGCCACCACCATTACCACCGTTGTTTCCACCACCATTATTATTATTGGTAGTTGCAGGTGTTACTTCTTCGTCATCGTCTGCTTCACAAGCCGTGAAGGCAAAAACGCTAATAAATACAAGGAATAAAATTCTACTAAGTTTCATCTTTTTGATTTTTAGATTAATAATGGTGTAAATTTAGAAGTAGCTAAAGGAGACATAAATAGAGCGATATTCGTAAATTAACTAAGTAGATTACCCTAGTCGCTTTAAAAGCTTTTTCTAGAATACACAATCCAAACCCATTGGAATGAACTTGTGTACTTTTAGCAGATGAGACTCACTCTTTCCCTTTTCTTAATTGCCTTTAGTTTTTACGGAAATGCTCAGCAAACTAAAAAAGCTCTCTTTATTGGAAACTCCTATACAGCTTCAAATAACTTAGTCCAGATGATCGCCAATATGGCGCAAAGTACTGGTGATAGCTTGATATATGATACACACACGCCCGGTGGTAATCGCTTTTTGAATCATGCAGCGAATCCAACCGTATTTAATAAGATCAGGGGACGAGATTGGGATTTTGTTAGTCTGCAAGGGCAAAGTCAAGAAGTGGCTTTTGACAGCTTGACTTTTTACCGAGATGTTTACCCGAATGTAAAAATCCTTTGTGATACCATTCGCGCCAATCATACTTGCAGTCAGCCCCTGCTTTTTACCACTTGGGGGCGACAAAATGGTGATGCCAGTAATTGCGCTTTTCTGCCTTATTTGTGCACCTATCAAGGAATGGACAGTGCCTTAACGACCAATTATACGCTACTCGCACAATCAAACGAAACAGAAATGAGTCCGGTAGGGCCGGTTTGGCGCTACATTCGGAACCAATTTCCAAGCATCAATTTATATGCTCCTGACGGTTCGCATCCGTCATTGGCCGGTTCTTATGCATCAGCCTGTACCTTTTACAGCATGATTTTTAAAAAAGACCCTAGCACCATTAGTTGGAACAGTAGCTTAAGCGCTAGCGTAGCAGATAGCCTCAAAATTGCAGCTAAACGCATCGCCTACGATAGTTTAGCAAAATGGGATTTCAGTCAATTGTATCCCAAAGCTAGCTTTAGCATGAATCCGCTTGGAGGATTTCAACTGCAATTTCAACTTGATAGCTTGGCCCTGATTGATTCTATTAAATGGGAATTTGGAGACGGGAACCACAGCACTCAGGCTAATCCAAGCCATACGTATGCTACGGGAGGGACTTATCAAATACAATTGAAAAATTACCATTGTGGAAAAGTGGATAGCGTAAGCAAGTCATTCACATTCATTTTAAGTGCTTTAGAAAAGAAAGATGTGCGCATTGAATCAGGGCTGATTTTTCCAAATCCTGTGGGAGATCTATTAAACCTTAATTTAGTTGAAGATCAGTTAAAGAATCCTGTTATTCAGATATACAGCAGTTCAGGAATACTTATAAAAGGTTTAAACCAAACTGAAAACATTGACGTCAGTGATTTAAAGAAAGGGATTTACATGCTTCTGCTTTTTGATGATAATAGACTGCTAAAGAACCAACTATTTATAAAGTCTAACTAGCCTTGTTTTTTCAGAAGTGAGCTTATTTGCTTTGCCTGATTCTCACTATAAAAATTCAACTTCTCATGCTCTGGTGCCCAACCTTTTAAAAAGCGCACAAAGTCTGCCCAAGCAAAAGGGTATAACCCTCTCCACTCATGCTCTAAGGCGCTAAAATTAACCGACTTTATATTTTTGCTCAGTGCTTGCTCTAATCGATCAAAATAAAAGTCTAGGATTTCCTTCTCATGCTTTTCACATTCTTCTGCAGTAAGGCAACTACTCATTAAATAAATCACATCCTTCATGCCGCAGCCACCACCCACATATTGAAAGTCGACCGCAGCTACTTTTTCCAAACTTTCTGAAAAGCAGAAGTTAGCCACTTTAGCATCCCCATGTACCAAAGTTTGGTATTTAGCTCCATTTAGTTTTTGATCAATTAAAGCTGCTTGATCTTTTAAAAAGGAAGCTTCCATGGCTTCCCACTCCTCTTGTCTGGTAGCTAAATGCCAATAGGTTCCAATTTCCCACAAACCTTTGGGCTTTTCATGCAAAAAGGTCGCATGGAAATGAGCCAACCATTCTAAACACACTTTCAATCCTTCAAGTTCAAGCTGTTCAAGCCTTAAGGGAAAACCGGCTGCATCTAGGTCTTCCAACACCAACACTTGACTCCCAGGCTCTGATTGGCTGTAGTAACATTCCGCTATTGGACAAGCAGGGCCGCAGCGAGCAGCGTATTCCTGATACCATTTCCACTCCACTTCATACGAACGCAATTTTCGCCTATGTGAAGCTCGCGTATTCCAACCGCGGGGGTGACTGGCTCCTTTTTGACTTGGAAGCTGAATCTCTTTGACGATTATGGATTTGGGTTTTGTACCCAAATGAAACCGCCGGATGCTGCCATAGTCACTCCATAGGGATTGGATTTCCTCTACCTTCAGGATCTCTTGGCAATTAAAAAGTTTTGAAAGTTGTTGTTGAATTCTTGAAATAGAAGGCATCATCTTTTAATATCGACTTGCTAATTTAACTTTACATCCAAGACCGCTCAGCCGTTTCAATCTTGTAGAGCGCATAATTGTAGATTTCCAAGGCTTCACTTTCGTCCATTTGCCACATTTGATAACTACCTGCTGCGGTATGTAAAACAAGATGGGCCAATCCCCTTCGCTTTTGAAAGACATTTTGCTTTAACTGAACACTTTGTAACTTATAATAATGCAGGTAAATACGCTGTGGAAAAACCCAAGCACGCTGCAATTGAAGCATATCTCGGTTACTTTCTAGCCGCATCCGTTTGGCATACATCCAACTGAAAGGGGCAGCGATTAGAAACCAAGCTATGGCAATGAAGAAAAATGGGGTTTCATAAATACCTAAACTAGCCAAGAGCGCTGCTGGAAGAAGGGCAAAAAGCAAAACCAATTGATAGCAGAACCACCTTTGAGCGCTATAAGTCTTAAAATCTGATGTAGCTTGCTCGGGAAAGAAGTTTTCTAAAACGCGATTTAAATGAAGCTCATTGCAAGCCGGAATCATGATGGATAGCTTGTCATTCAGTTCAACACTGCTTGCCTGCTTCACCACCACTGTTTTAAAACCTACTAATCTCCGCAAGGGATTAGTCGACCATTTGATCAATTGGATCTTATTCTCAGGGATCTGATAACTAACGCGCTTCAATAAGCCAGATTCGAGCTTCACTCCTTCTTCATCACAATAAAACCGGAGTCCATAGAATTTTAAAATAGCCTGAATGATCGAAAAAATTCCAATCCCAAGAATAAAAGCAAGAGCGATAAAAGATTGCATGGTAATGAGTGAGTTAAGCATATTGGAATTATTCTCAATCACTTCATTGGTGTAGCCTTCAAAGTACTGCTGAAATTGCCAAAAGTAACCACTGATCAAGGCAAATAGGATTCCCGCAGTTCTTAAGTGATTTTCGGTTAAGCCCACCTTAACCAAATCTTTTAAAGTCAGTCTCACAAGCGCCTTTCTTTCCTTTTTCTCTGTTGAATTTGGCTCTTCCTCAACAATAGTTTCGTCTACAGCAGCCTGTTTACTTTCCATTAAAAAGGACTGAATTTGCTTAGCCATTGCTTTTGGCAGAGCCGCTATCTCTAACTCTTTAGCGGATGAACCTGCTGTATCAATGTTCAAACCGACAACTCCTAAAATACGCTGAATCAAATTTTGATTGACGTTTACAGTTTGAATCCGCTCAAAAGGAACTGTAATACGTTCCTTACTTAAAACCCCTTTTTCTATGATAAAGGAATCTTCCGTAGCATAAAAGAAGAAGTTTCGGTAAGTCAACACCGCAGCCACAAGTAAGCCTAGAAAGACCAGACCAATTGCTCCGTTTAGCCAAAAGGAGGTAAAATCGGCTTTCATTCCAAATTGAATCACCAAAATGGAGAGTAAGACATTAACCGCCCTTCTCAGTTTTTTAATGAAAATAACGCCAACCCCCACAACTGATTGCCGCTGAGGCTGAGAAAGGTCGAGCTCGTTATTAGGCATGCTTGCTACTTAAAAGGTTGATGTGTTCTTTTAATTGCTTGGCATCAACTTCAGATAGTCCAACAATTGCAATGTCACTACTAGCCCCACCCGCGGTATACACCTTTACTTTGGCTAAGTCAAAAATGCGTTCAAAAGGACCTTGGGTAACCTCTGTGTGTTGGATTCGATTAAAGGGCACCGAAGTCATTGAAAAAAAGATCCAACCCGTTTTGAAGCTAATGTCATGCTCTCGAAGTACAAAACCTTTATACTTAAAGCCCACGATTTCAGCAATTAAAAACCAAATCAAGAGTAAACTTAAGCCTGAGGGTAAAAGCCATACTGCAAATTTCTCAGTGAAGAAATTATACAATAAAGCAGCACCTAGAAGCAATAAGTAAAGGGATACCATAAAGGTTAGCCGCATCCAGAGGTACTCTTTGTTCAACTTTTGGAAACTAAGCGCTTCAAGCTGTGGTAAACCTTCTACTGAAAGGGTATTGTTTTCAAATTCCATTTGATCATATTAAAAGAAAGACCATGCTAAGACCCAATTTATCTATTCTTCAGCGGTTTAAGAAGGTACTCAAGACCATTTAACTTAATCTCGTAAAGGGTTTCAAGTAAGACTCCAAGCTTCCCTTTCGGAAAACCTTCCCGCTTAAACCAAACCAAATAAGGTTCTGGTAGTTCACAAAGTTTTCGTCCCTTGTACTTGCCAAATGGCATTTCCATTTCGACCAATTGGCGAATCAACTCTCCTTGTGAATCATTAGCTTGTTTCAAGACCTAAATTTTAGTTTCATAAAACTAGTGAAAGCCTTCCTTAGTTTAAATACTTTTATAACGGATTAAATAAAGACGCACTTATGAGCAAGATCCTTATTCTATTACTACCACTATTATGCATCACCTCTGCTGTAAAGGCTCAAGGAAATTGGTATGAAAGAGACGAAGATTCCTTCGTAGCAGACACTAACCGCTGGAGTTTTGGGGTGAACCTTGGAGCCTACTTTGCCGATAATAACACAGCGGTGCTTTATACAGGATCCCCTAGAGTGAGCCTTTACGGAGTTGAGTTTGTAATGCGACAGCAGTTTAACCGCCAATTTTTCGAGGATTACTTTCAACATCCCTATGATGTGGTGGAGTACCCATTAGAGCCTCGCTACCAAACAGCTTTTGAACTAGGTGGTCATCTTGGCTTTCGGTTTTTGCCCCGCTTTAACCTTTTCGCTGACTTTAATGTTGTCCAATTGGATTTTGAACAGGCGTTCACTGTGGCTATCCAAGATCCCTTTAACGGTATACCCGGACCAACTTTTGAACAAATCCCTATCATTGGAGAGGAAAATCGCTTTTTCTTGAATCTTGGTTTACAATACGATTACTATGTTGGCAATTTCTCTGAAGCCTACATTTCAGCCTTCGGACATGCCAACAACGTTCAAATGCAGCAGAATTACTTTGTAGTGGACAACCGCGAATTCAATATTTTCCACTTTAACCCCAACACTTCTAACCAACGCCCAGGCGGAAATGGGCTAGGTTTTGGATTTGGCACAGGCTTTAAATTTCAGTTTTACGAGCATGTGTGGGTAGACCTGATGTATCAGTTGGTGAGAAGTGAAATAGAACTAACTGAAACCGTTACAGAACAAGGCTTACACCACAGCTTGGGTATTCGTGTAATCTGGAAATAACAAGATTGAAGACTTCTCGACTTTAAAGTAATTTTGTAAAATAAATGAAACTGTTTTTACTTCAATATCCATGAAAAAAAAGTGTTACCTAAGTTCTTTAGCTGTTTGTTTGTTCTTGCTTTTCGCTTGTGAAAATCCTGCTACTCAGAAGGAAAAACCCCAAGAAAGCACAAAAATTCCTGCTGATGTCAAAGAAACAGGTGTACAGCCTTGCTCTAACATTTTTGAATACCAAGCCGAAAACTTAGATGGTAAACTTCGTGGCCAATTGCCCTTAAAGAAAAAGTTATCCGCTGAGATCGTCCAAAACTTTAACTATGATAATGAGGATAAAATATTAGGCCGATTGGTCTTGAATGTGCGTTTCCTCGTTAATTGTGAAGGGAAAGCGACTTGGTTTAGAACCACAATTGTGAAAGAAAATTTTAAACTTAAGGCTGTTTCATTAGACTTACAAAATGCAGCTGAGCAGGCTGTTATGGCAGTTGATAGCTGGCCAGTTAAAACCGTAGATGGGAAAAATAAAGACCATTACGTATCCCTTAGCTTAGAACTGCTGAATGGTGAATTGAAAGCAGTCTATAAAAACACCTAGGAACCCAAAAGGTCTTTCAAAGCAGAGAGATTGTCAGTTTGAATGTAATCAGGATTGAAGCGGAGCAGCTTTGCATTTCCACTTTTACTTTTTGCCCCGAAAGTAATTACCTTAATGCCATTTGCATGGGCTTTTGCGGATTTTTCAGGGCTTAATAAGCTCGGTTTAACGGTTACCACTTTTATGTTATTATTTATAGCCCATTGTAGGTTTTGATCAAAGTCTCCGCTAATTTCTAGTGAAATGATATATGGTGAATTGAGCTTTCTTGCAATCTTCAAAGCATCTTTATCTAAACTGATCAGAAGGAGTTTATCTTCTGGAATGGAATAACTAGCCAGTTTCTGATGTAACTGCTTAATGTAAGACGACTTGAATGAGAGGTTTTCCTTTAGTTCAAAACAACTGCTGTAAGTCCGCATATCAATCTGAACAAAAGGGATTTCCTCTTGACTTTTAATAAGTTGAAATAGGCTATCTAAAGTAATTATTCGCTCTGACTGAAACCAATCGAAAGGCCAACCTAGTTGATAAGCTAGGCCCTTAACGTCTTTCAGTTTTTTGTCAGCGATACAGCCTTCTTGTGCCGTTTGGCTCTGTAATTCATTGTCGTGGTAGAGTACAAACTCTCCATCTTTCGTCATTTGCAGGTCTAACTCTATTCCATCTGCCCCATTTTCTAAGGCAGCGGTAAATGAAGCACTGCTGTTAGCAGGTAGCGCTTGAAAGGGAAACCAACGATGAAATCCTAAACCGCCGTGCCCAATTTTGTAAACCTTCCCGTCCTGTAGATTCTTGATCTCACGTGGGTCAAAATCAACGCAAGCAGTGAAAAGTAAGCTAACTAAGAAAAGTAATAGACTATTTTTCAGGGCAATCATAGAAAGCCGAAGTTAATTAAGATACTTCTGCTTTCGAGGCCCTTTTTCTAGCATTTTCGTCAAGCAGCACCTTTCTAAGTCTGATCGACTCAGGAGTAACTTCAACGTATTCATCTTTTTGAATGTATTCTAAGGCCTCTTCTAGACTGTATTTAATGGCTGGCGCAATTCTTAACTTATCATCTGCTCCGGCTGATCGCATATTACTCATCTTCTTCGTCTTTGTAATATTTACAACCAAATCACCTGCCCTATTATTTTCACCAATTACCTGACCTGTGTAGATATCCTCATTAGGGTCAACAAAGAATTTTCCTCGATCTTGCAGGTTATTCAAAGAATAAGGAATTGCTTTTCCTTGTTCCATGGAGATCAATGAGCCGTTCTGTCTGCCGGGAATAAGGCCTTTAAAAGGCTGAAACTCTTTAAAACGATGCGACATAATGGCCTCACCTGCAGTAGCGGTTAGTAAAGCATTTCTCAAACCAATGATTCCTCGGGAAGGGATCTCAAAATCTAGGATCATGCGGTCTCCCTTTGGTTCCATATTAAGCATCTCCCCTTTACGCTGATTCACCATTTCAATGGCCTTGCCACTTACATCTTCAGGCAGGTCAATGGTAAGTTCTTCCACCGGTTCGTGCTTCTGTCCGTCAATTTCTTTTATAATTACCTGTGGTTGACCAATTTGCAATTCATATCCTTCTCTCCGCATGGTTTCGATCAAAACTGAAAGGTGTAAGACCCCTCTTCCGAATACATTAAAAGAATCAGCTGAATTGGTTTCTTCAACCCTTAAGGCTAGGTTACGCTCCAACTCTTTAGTCAAACGGTCTTTAATATGCCTTGAAGTAACGTACTTTCCTTCTTTGCCAAAAAACGGTGAATCATTAATGGTGAATAACATACTCATGGTTGGCTCGTCAATGGCAATGCTCGGAAGTGCCTCAGGTGCTTCTAGGTCTGCTATGGTATCTCCAATATCAAAACTTTCCAAGCCCACTACAGAACAGATGTCTCCTGCCTTAACTTCTTCAACTTTTGCCTTACCTAATCCTTCAAAAACGTAAAGCTCTTTCACTTTAGACTTGGTTTCTGAACCGTCCCTTTTGATCAGCTTAACTTGCTGATTGGTTTTCAAAGTGCCACGGTGCAAACGTCCGATGGCAATTCTTCCTATAAAAGAAGAATAATCTAAAGAGGTAATCAGCATTTGGGTGTTTCCTTCAGGCGGCTTAGGTGAAGGAATGTGCTCAACAATCGCTTCCATTAAAGCACCAATATCTTCAGTTGGCTTTTGATAATCATCGCTCATCCATCCGTTTTTAGCTGAACCAAATAGGGTTGGAAAATCCAACTGATCCTCTGTTGCACCTAGGTTAAACATGAGATCAAAAACCTTTTCTTGTGCAATATCTGGGGTGCAATTTTCTTTATCCACCTTATTGACAACCACAATAGGTTTCAATCCCAAACCAATTGCTTTTTGAAGCACAAAGCGCGTTTGCGGCATTGGTCCCTCAAAGGCATCTACCAGAAGCAACACACCGTCTGCCATATTCAAAACACGTTCTACTTCTCCCCCAAAATCGGCGTGACCGGGCGTGTCAATGATGTTTATTTTGGTGTCTTTGTAAAAAACAGAAACATTTTTTGAAAGAATGGTAATGCCACGCTCCTTTTCAATGTCATTATTGTCCATGATCAATTCACCGGGGGTTTCATGATCGCTAAAAAGTTTGCCTGCAAGCAGCATCTTATCCACCAAAGTGGTTTTACCGTGGTCAACGTGTGCAATTATGGCGATATTCCTGATATTCATAGGTGTATTTTGAGGGCGCAAAAGTACGTTTAAACTTTGGGCTGCAGCACTTTTCTTAGCTCAGAAAAGAATAGTTATGTTTGTTTGAAATATCTAAGCATGAAAAAGCTCTTACTTGCGTGCCTTCTAGCCTCTGCTACGCTTACAAAGGCTCAATATTTTTCCGAAAAAGAAGCACTGGAAAACAACTTAATTAACGAAATTGAAAAGGCGGAACAGTTTGGTGAAGAATTGCTCAACTTACTTCACGAACAACAATTTGAAATGATCCACAAAGCATTCTTGGAAGAAGAGCTCCAAGAAGAACTCACTGTCAAAAAGCTAGCTCTAAGCTGGAATAAATTAGCTAGCGAAGGCATGAGTGATATTCTTGAACCAAAGCTAAAGGTCACTGCCTCCAATGTTTTTTACCTGAGAGGCTTCTCGACCGAGGAAAAAAAATACGACCTAACTTTCACCCTGAACGAAGAACGAAAGCTCACTACTTTTCGCATTAGTCCTTTTCAAAAAGTGGAAACTTGGGAAGCGCCTAATTATGTTGCTGCTGAAAGGTTTAAAACGGAAGATTTGAAAATTGGCGATGAACAAGCCTTGCTTGCTGAAGTCACTCTTCCTTTAAAAACGAAGGATTTTCCTTTGGTAGTGATGGTGCATGGATCGGGACCCAACGACATGAACGAAAGCTTAGGACCCAACAAACTTTTTAAAGATCTAGCCTACGGTTTTGCCTCTAGAGGCATTGCAAGTATCCGCTACAACAAACGCACCTTCGATTGGCCTAATTCCATACTTGATGACTATGCTAAAGCAAATTTTAGGGATGTGGTAGACCATGATGCGAGAAATGCCATTCAAATAGCAGCTGAATACACCAGTGGGCCAATCATTTTATTGGGACATAGCTTAGGTGGCTACTTAGCTCCCAGAATAGCAGAAGGAATGGATTTAGCAGCTGTAATCGTGATGGCAGGCAACTCAAGTCCTTTAGAAGAAGTCATCATGCCACAGTTTGAATATTTATATAAAAATGACACAAGTGGAGCAGTAAACGAGTTTCTGCTAAATATGATCAAAACCCAAGTCAAAAATTTAAAAGAAGGCAATTTCGATTCTACTACCATTGCCCCTATACTGCCCTTAGGCTTACCGGCAGGTTTTTGGCTAGACCTCAAGAAATATGACCCTGTTAAGACCGCTAAAAAACAAAAGACTCCGTATTTAATAGTAAGCGGAGAACGCGATTATCAAGTACCGCCCAAAGAAACTAAAGCGTGGGAAAGTGCTTTAAATCATCCTCAGTCTAATGTAAAAATTTACCCAAAGTTGAACCACATGTTTTTTGCGGGAGAAGGTTTGTGCTTGCCTGCAGAATATGAGACTAAAGCCCCTGTTAATAAGCAAGTGGTGGACGATCTGATCAAATGGATCAAGGGAATAGCTAAATGAGAGACCTATTGCGCAAACATTTCCCTGCCAGCCTGATTCTTTTGCTTTTTTTAATAGGCGGCGCTTACTATCTTTTTGGGAATTTCATGGATGTTTACCCAAGTTATGTGCACGCTTGGACCCAAACCGACCGATTAGCCTTAGCCATGAACTTTCAAGAAAATGGCTTTGATTTCTTTCATCCTGCAACCTATAACCTATTAACAAAAGATGGAATTACCCAAGTTGATTTTCCTATTCACGATTACCTGATCGCACTGCTTTCTTCCCTCTTGAATTTAGATCTAGTTAGCAGCTTTCGATGGTATAATTTACTCTACAGCCTCTTAGGTATCTTTTTCTTTTATCGTAGCTTATTGCTATTTCAAATCTCGGATCAAAGAGCGGTATTTGGCAGTCTATTTCTTGCAACTGTCCCCTTTTACCTCTATTACCAAAATGGTTTCCTTGCCTCTGCCCCTTCTTTTGCCAATTTTTTAATTGCACTTTATTTTTTCAAGAAAGCAGAGCTGAAGGGCAAAACCAGGCATTACCTTTTAACAGCGGTATTTTTTACACTCGCCGCTTTAAGTCGCACCCCTTTTGTTGTTTTTTTATTGGCTTTTATCGGGCATTACGCTCTTAAATTCTTTAGAAAAGAAACAGCAGCACTAAAAGGACTAATACCAGCAATTTTTGGTTTAGGCCTGGTAGTGGCGTATTATTTTTACAACCAATACTTAGCCAACACATATGGTAGCATGTTCTTGAGCGAACTACTTGCACTCGATTCTATTGAGAGCTTACGAAACCTGATCGAAAACCTTTATGACCGTTGGCTTGGAGACTTGCTTAGTCCATTCCACCTACTCACATTGCTAATGCTTTTAGCTTTTGTGTTCGTCCATAAAAATAAAGCTGTAAATAAACTTGAAGGAAGCTGGCAAGTTTTCACCCTACTCAGCACTTTGGGGGTTTTGAGTTTCTTTATTGCCATGGGAAGGCAGTTTGGAGAGCATGATTATTACTTCTTAGACAGCTTCTTGCCTTTACTTGCACTCTTGCTGATCTTCCTCCTAAAAAATGCTCGAATTCCTAAGCCTTGGTATACACCCTTTGCCACCTGGTGCTTTATTGCTTGTTTTTATTTCTACAGCTATGGAAAAAACACCTTGGAAGAACGCTATACACCTGCATGGAACGATCGAGTAGAATATGCTTATTCAGTTTATGAAGCAAGCAAAGATGACTTAAAGCAATGGGGTGTAACACAAGAAGATACGCTACTTGTATTAGACGCTGTTTCAACCAACATGCCTTTTACCGTTTGGAAGAATAGAGGTTACACCCTCCTCAATAGCGGGAAGGAATACGTTCAAGAAGCTTTAGAACAAGATTTTAATTATGTCGTCATTCTCGATTCTAACTTGGTAAGCGACACTTGGAAAGATTATCCTGAATTAATAAAAAAATTAGACCTCAAAGCGCAGAACGGCCACTTGAGCCTATACACCGAAACTACTGACACATCTAAAATTAACTTTTTTGAGCAACTGCATTATTATGGAAGAGCCAATTTTGATGGGGTTAAGGAACTAGATAGTGCTTCTATGGCTTGGATGAAAAATAAGCAGACAGAATATGGCAACAGCTACTATGCCCCTGCTGACTATGAGTTTTTTCTGAGTACCAAACTGAGCGGGAAAGAAATCATACCAAATAAGCCCATTCAAATTTTAGTGCAGGCAGATTACAAGCCTTTAAAGGATAGCTGTAAAATTCAATTAACCGCCAAGCATGCTGATTACTATGGGGCTAAATACCTTCAGTCTCAGCTAACGGAAATCGATCAATGGCAAAGCCAACTCTATCGTTTTAAAATTAAGCCTGATAAAATCAAGCAAGGCGAAGAGATTTCATTATACTATTGGAATCCTGAAAAAAGTGAACTATTAATTGATAACCTAAGCATAATCGTATACCAATAATGGAAAACATTGAATTCAAAGCATTTGTAAGTAGAGAAAACGAAGACGGTACTTTTAGCAGAAAAATTGAAAACAAGACCACCGCTGAATTGCCCGAGGGCGAAGTGTTGATCAAAGTGAGTTATGCTGCTTTAAATTACAAAGATGCGCTTTCAGCGAGCGGACATAAAGGAATAACTAAAACGTACCCTCATGTTCCGGGTGTTGACGCTGTTGGTGAGGTAGTTTCTTGCACTACTAATGATTTTACAGAAGGGGAAGCTGTAATTGTGACTTCTTATGACTTTGGGATGAATACTTCCGGTGGGTTTCAGGAATACATCCGTGTGCCTGCTGCTTGGCCTGTTAAATTGCCCAGAGCGCTTAGCATGGAAGAAAGTATGATTCTAGGAACAGGAGGCTTTACAGCTGCATTATCGCTTTATAAAATGGAACAATGCGGTCAAAACCCTGCTATGGGTCCTATTTTGGTAACCGGCGCAAGTGGCGGTGTTGGCAGTATGGCAGTTTCGATTTTAGCTTTGAATGATTACGAAGTGATTGCGGCAAGCGGCAAGCAATCAGCACACACTTACCTCAAAGAACTTGGCGCTAAGCATATAATTGATCGTGCAGAGGCAAACGATCAAAGTGGACGACCCTTACTAAGAACTAAATGGGCAGGTGCAATTGACACTGTTGGCGACAACACCCTAGCTACCTGCATAAAAGCTTGTGGTAGAAATGGCAGCGTAGCGGTTTGTGGATTAGTTGCCTCTCCAAAACTAGACACCACGGTTTATCCTTTTATTTTAAACGGAGTAAATCTGCTAGGAATAGAAACTGCTGAGACTCCAAGAAATATTCGGTTAGAGATTTGGGAAAAACTTGCACAAGAATGGAAACCACAGCATTTGCAGCAGATCAAAGAAATCATTCAATTGGAAGAATTGGATGGATACATTGATCAAATGTTAGCAGGAAATTCGAAAGGAAGAGTATTGGTAAAATTTTAGACTGTTTAACTTTTTTTGAATTTTATTAAACATTAAGGTTAATTTCATGTTAAGCTACCAAAACCTAAATCAATTAATATGGAAAAAGTTAAAATTCTTTGCGCTTTTATTAGCAGCTTCTAGTATGTTATTAACGTTTAACGCTTGTAGCGATGACGATGACGACGTTCAACCAACTACCAACAACAACCAAGGTGGTGGAAACCAACAACAAAACATTGCTGAAATAGCAATAGCAGGCAGTGAAACAGACAGCTTAGTTGTTGCTTTGCAGTCAGCTAATTTGGTATCACTATTTCAAGGAAGTACTGAGTATACGGTATTTGCTCCTACTAATGCTGCTTTTGCAACTTTTATCAGTTCCACAAGTGGTGTTGACCAAGTTTCAGACATCCCTAATCTTGACGATGTATTGAAATACCACGTTTTGCAAGGTGAAGTTAAGTCAGGAAGCCTAACAGATAACATGTACGCCAACAGTTTAAACGATGCATCGCCTGATAATGACCTTACAGTGATGAAGATCAACACCATGAATGGTGTAATGATAAACAACAATGCGAGTGTTTCTACTCCTGATGTTGATGCGTCAAACGGTGTTATTCATTTAATTGATGCGATTATCACCCCAAAAAACGTAGTTGACCTTGCTGTAAATGACCGCAGATTTGATAGCTTAGAAGTGGCTTTAGGAGTTGCTAGTTTAGTAACTACAGTTCAAAATGCCAATGGAATTACACTATTTGCTCCAACAAATAGCGCTTTTAGAGATTTATTAGCAACTAATTCTTCATGGAACAGAATTTCCGATATTCCATTAAATACTTTATCAGCAGCTTTGGCATATCATGTATATGCAGGAGGAAATGTGCAGTCAAGTGAATTAGGGCCATTAGATGGACAGTCAATTGCTATGTTCAACAACAGTGGTAATTTAACCATTAGTGGAACTTCGCTCATTACTGCTCAAAGTGATACAGTTGACATCAATTTAGGTGCTGTTGATATCCAAGGAACCAATGGTGTGATACACGCTATTAGAGGAGTTTTATTACCCTAAGTAAGAATACACTAAAAGAAAACCTCCGTTATGCGGAGGTTTTTTTATTTAATATCTCAAAGTATGAAAGCATTTAATCGAAATGAAATTGCGGACATGGAAAAAGTGTTCCGTTTGAACTTGATCAACTCAATCAGTGGCTACAAGGCTGCAAATCTGATCGGCACCAAAGGTAAAGTAGCTAACAACTTGGCTATCTTTAGTTCTGTGATTCATTTAGGCTCCAACCCTCCACTACTCGGTATGATTTGTCGCCCCGCTACTGTGCCACGGCATACCTTGAGTAATATTGAAGAGAATGGTGTGTACACCATCAATCACATTTCAGAAGAGATGCACCATAGAGCTCATTACACTTCAGCCAAATTTCAAGAGCATGAATCTGAGTTTGAGCAATGTAATTTCAAAGAGGAATACCTTTTAAACTGCGATGCCCCTTTTGTGAAAGGAAGTCCAATAAAGATGGAGATGGAATGGAAAGAGAATATTCCGATCAAATTGAATGGAACTATTTTAGTCATCGGAGAGATCAAAAACATCTACCTGAATGAAGGGATAATCCAAGAAAACGGCCAACTGGATCTTAATCATGCAAAAATTGTCTGTATCTCAGGTTTAAACCGCTACCATAAAGTGGAAGAGATTGGTCATTACCCTTATGCAAGAAGAGAAGAACTGCCTGATTTTTCAGATATTCCTTAAAGCATTAGGGATTGCTTGCTAGAATGTCGAAATTAGCAAGACACTTAACCAAAACGACCTAAATCAATGCTTGAAACACAGGTTTTCAATGCTACCAACAAACCCACAGAATTAGAAAAGGGAAAGATCATTAACTTTCTTCACCATCACCTTGAAGAATATGGTGATCCAAAAGATGATATTTCTAACTGCTTAGCCTACGCTTTAAAAGAACGTGTTTCTTTTGGTGGTTTTGTAGTAGTAACCACTGAAGGAGATGAAATTTTAGGTGCTGTGATCGTTAATAAGACAGGTATGAATGGCTACATTCCTGAGAATATTTTAGTTTACATTGCCACCCATCATGCGCACAGAGGTAAAGGAATTGGTAAAACCTTAATGCAAAAGACCATCAGTCTTGCCAGTGGCGATATTGCTTTACACGTAGAAAAAGATAATCCTGCCATAAAGCTTTATGAAAAGTATGGCTTCACTACCCCCTACCTAGAAATGCGTTATAAACGCAGCTAGTTTATGAATTGGATCGACCTTTCGATTTTTATTTTTTACACTTTATGCATGCTTGGGGTAGGAATCTACTTCTTTAAGCAAAATAAGAACGATGATGACTACTATGTAGGTGGCCGGAATATGTCGGCAGGCCACATAGGCTTATCTGTTGTTGCAACAGATGTTGGTGGTGGTTTTTCGATTGGTTTAGGCGGACTAGGATTTACCATGGGTCTATCAGGAAGTTGGATGCTTTTTACAGGTTTAATAGGCGCATGGATGAGCAGTGTTTGGCTGATCCCAAAAGTATTTGGCACCGCTCAGAAAAAAGGCTTATTGAGTTTTCCTCAAGCATTAGAACATTTTTACAGCCCACGCGTGGCTTTAATTGCAGGGGTTATCTCCCTGATTGGTTACATCGGCTTTACCAGTTCTCAACTATTGGCAGGCGCTAAACTAGCCTCTGCCACTTTTGGCGACCTTTCTTTACAAACGGCTATTTTACTAATGGGAGTCATCGCAGTTGTTTATACTGTTTTTGGTGGATTAAAGGCTGTTATCTACACTGATAGTATTCAGTGGGCTATCCTTTTAATTGGTCTCATCGGAATTGGCATTCCCCTTGGTTTTCAAAAGATTGGTGGCTTTGATGGACTAGCAGCAGTAGTAGATCCAAAAATGCTCAGTTTAAGCAACCTTAGTATAAGTGATATGATCAATTGGTTTATCACCATTGTGCCAATTTGGTTTGTTGGCATGACACTCTATCAAAGAATATATGCTTGTAAAGACGAGAAGACAGCAATAAGAGCGTGGAGAATAGCCGGACTTTTTGAATGGCCCATCATGGCTTTTATGGGTGTTTTATTAGGCCTTTTTGCAAAGGTAGCGTTTGAGCAGGGTCTTTTTGCCGACTTGGGTTACCCAAGTGCTGAAGGATTGGATGCAGAAATGGGTCTACCTTTATTTTTAAGAGAAACGCTGCCCGTAGGTTTAATGGGCTTGATGCTTTCAGCATATTTCTCAGCCATACTCTCTACCGCAGATAGTTGTTTAATGGCAGCTTCAGGAAACTTAACTACTGATATTCTTGGCCGATATAGAAGCAAGAAAAAAGGCCTGAAGCATGCCCAACTTTATACTTTTGCAATTGGAGGCTTTGCGCTACTTCTAGCCTACTCCATGGAAAACGTATTAAGTCTAATGCTTCACTCCTACGCTTTTATGGTTTCAGGTCTACTGATTCCGGTTTTAGCCATGATCTTTATTAAGAACCCATCAGAAAAAGCGTGTATTGCGGCAATGGTTGTTGGTGGTGGACTTACGCTAAGTTTGATTTTGTTGGATATTTCTTTACCTTATCAACTTGATGCAAACTTATTTGGTTTGAGTGCAGCCGGGCTAATATTCTTTACAATACAGTATTTCGAAAAAATTAAATCATCCTAAATGGCTTACCTAACTCTATTTCAAGACAAACTAGAACATAATTTCCACTTTCTACACAATATGTTTGATGAACATAAGATCAGGTGGACGGTAGTTTCTAAACTTCTCTGCGGCCATAAACCATTCTTGGAGGTGCTGCACCAAATGGGCATTGAAAACTATTGCGATTCAAGAATTTCCAACTTAAAAATGATCAAAGAAATTGATCCTAGTAATGAAACGGTTTACATCAAACCGCCTGCTCGCGGAAGTGTAGCAGACATAGTGCGGTATGCAGATGTTAGTTTCAATACTGAAGTGGAAACGATTAAGGCCTTATCGAAAGAAGCTAAGAAGCAAGGAAAAAAACACCAGGTATTGATCATGATCGAATTGGGAGAACTGAGAGAAGGTGTTTTGAGAGAAGAGTTCATGGATTTTTATGAAGCTATTTTTGAATTACCGAATATCGATGTGATTGGCATTGGCACAAACCTGACTTGTATGTATGGCGTGCTTCCCACCCATGATAAATTAATTCAATTGTGCTTATACGTTAAGCTCATTGAAGCAAAGTTTAACCGCAAGATCCCATTTATTTCAGGTGGTACATCGGTAACTATTCCGTTGATTTTTCAAAATTTACTACCTGAAGGCGTTAACCACTTTAGGGTGGGAGAATCATTTTTTATGGGCACCGAACCTTATAACAATGAAAGGATTGATGGAATGTATGGAGATATATTTGAGTTGAATGCGCAGATCATTGAATTAACGGAAAAACCAATCGTTCCCGATGGAGAACTTGGCGAAAACTTAAAAGGTGACAGTTTGAGCTTCAGCGATGAAGACCGCAACAGTACTTCTTACCGAGCTATTATAGACATTGGAGTGCTTGATGTTGAAGAAGGACAAGCTGAACTTCAAGATAAGGATCTTGAAATTGTGGGTTCTTCATCTGATGTGCTTGTGCTAGACTTAGGTGAGAACAAACAAAACTACCAAGTAGGTGACTACATCAAATTCGATCTTGGCTATTTGGCAATCTTGAGGATTATGAATTCGCGCTATATAGAAAAACGGATTGAAGATTTTGGCATAAAAAAAGGCAGCTAAAAGCTGCCTTTTCTTTGCACTAGAAATCTAGTTTATTCAACTTTAAACAAGTCTTTATCTAAATTCGGGTTTACTTTAACCTCTTCTACTTTAATGTTCATGGTTTGAGGTCCGGTGCTTTGGTCTATCTTGTGCGGATACATGATCTTACCCACTTTCTTGTAATCACCCATTACACTGGTTTGAGTAAAAGCGCCTTGCGGAGTTTCTAAAGTGGACTCTGACTTTAACAAATAACCGTTATCAGCACCATAATAATTGGTTTGGCTTTGACCATTAGGCTTAGTCACTTTTAATACGTAAACCTCAGTACCATCAAGTTGGTCTACTCCTTTTAGTTCAAGCTCATAACCTTCATCTAAGTAATAAAGCTCAGGAAAAATCAATGACTCATACTTCATGTTTTCCAGCTGTTCTTCATCCATTTCCTTCGCACCCTGCATTCCGGATAGCTTTCCTTTCTCTCCGTCAAACACTTGCTTTTGGAAGGTCATACCGTTTCCTTTAACCTCAGAAAGGTATTCTCCGTTTTCTCCATTGTAACTTTCAATGCTGATGTCCATTCCTTGCATCTTAGTAGACATTTCAACCTGCATTGATTTTACTTTTTCGAGGTTCTTTTTGCCACCTATAGACTCAATGTATTGGTTGATCACACTTTCTGCAGTAATACCTTCAGGCGCTTCCTTGGTAGTGGTTTCTTCAACCTTATTGCCATAAGTATCTAGAAACATGATCTCACCTAATGGTGAAAATTGTTTCACCTTTTCAGCAACTTCTTCTTGATTCCCCACAATCAGCATGTAACCATTTTGTGGTTTAATGTACGCTTTAGAAATTCGCTTTACGTCATCAAGACTTACTTCTGATAAACGCTTTAAATAAGTAGCATAATAATCATCAGGTAAATCATAACGCTCGGTATTTAAAGCAAATCGAGCCTTGGTTTGCGGATTTTCTAAGCTATAAGAAAACGTTCCTGTTTGATAGTTCTTAATGGTCTGCAATTCATCTTCTGTAATGTCACCATCAAGCATCGCTTTCAATTCCTTGATCGTTTCAGTAAGAGCACTATCTGTTACTTCATTTCTAACCTTGGCTGAAGCATTAAAATAACCTATCAACTCATCAGAAGAAAGATTGGATCTTGCACCATAGGTATATGCATTCTCTTCTCTTAAGTTTAGGTTTAGCTTTGAAATGAAACCACCACCCAGTATTCCATTGGTCACTCGAGCAGGAATTGCATCTTCAGAGCCTGGCTTGAGGTCAGCTGTATTAAACACAGAAATAACAGATTGAACTGCTCCTGGCTTATTAACAAAAGCAACTTGCATCATTTTAGGTTGCTCAGGAGCTTCGAATTCATGCTTTGGTACTTCACCCTTTTTCCAATCTCCAAAATATTTCTCGATCAAAGGCTTGGCCTCTTTTGCATTGATATCACCCACTACAGCCATGTAAGCAACATTTGGCTTAAAATAAGTGCTGTAATAAGCCTTAGCATCTGCTAAGGTGATGTTTTCGAGGGTTTCTTCCGTCATGATCTCACCATAAGGGTGGTCTTTTCCGTAAAGAAGTACTCTTCTTACTTTATTGGCAATTGCATCAGGATCGTCTTTTTCAGTTTGAATACCTGAGAGATACTGCTTCTTTAATTTGTCAAGCTCTTCATCATTGAATTCAGCATGCTTCACTACGTCTGACATTAACTCTAGTAGCTTTTCTTGGTGCTTTTTTAATGAAGCCCCATATACTGAAGAGGCTGAAGTACTTAAACGAGCGCCAATAAAATCAACTTCAAAATTGATCTCATCTTTGGTTCTGTTTTTTGTTCCTTTCATCATAAGGTCACCAGCAAGATCAGCTGCACCCACTTTATCTCCTTCTTTAATGGGATCAAGATCAAGTACTAAAGAAAAAGCCACGCGTGGTAACTTGTTATTCTCTACCACAAAGACCTTCATTCCATTTTCCAAGGTAAAAGACTCTGTTTCACCAAGGTCAATTTTTGGAGCAGGTCCCGGATCGGGCATCTTACTTCTGTCTAGTTCTTGGGCGTTTACAAAACCACCAAGCAGAAGCGCAAACAATGTAAAATATATCTTTTTCATCTTCTCTTTCTTTTAAGATTTATTGTGGCTGCTCAGCTTTTGGCAAATAATGCAGCACTACTCTATTTTCTTTATTCAAGTATTTGTTAGCAGCAGCTTTAATATCCTCTCTGCTAACTTTCATGTAACGATCTATTTCAGTGTTGATCAAATTCGCATCACCATAATATACATGGTAGTTCGCAAGATTCTCAGCCAAGCCTCTTACGCTAGCATTTCCGCTTATAAAGTCGTTTTCTACTTGATTTTGTAACTTCTGAAATTCCTCTTCTGAGATCAGTTCATTTTTTACTTTATCAACCTCGACATCCATAGCCTCTTCAAGCTCAAGTACCGGAACACCCATGTTCGCAATACCAAACATTAAGGCTAAGCCAGGATCTTCAGTCGGTAAAGGGAAAGCTCCTACAAACAATGCTTTTTCTTTTTCATCTTTAATTACTTTATTAAACCTCGAGCTTTCGCCTTGAGAAAGCAATTGTGCTAGCATGCTCATGGCATAAAAGTCATCTTCGCCTTGAGCAGGAGTATGGTACCCCATAACCACAGCAGGCAGTTGAATATTATCATAAACGGTATCACGCACTTCAGCCGTTTTCTTAGGCTCAACTATATCAGGTCTTGGAATCTCTTTAGTCCCTTTTTTAATTTCACCGAAATACCTTTCAATCATTTTTTTTGTTTCAGGAATTGAAATATCTCCCGCAATAGAAAGTGTAGCATTATTAGGTACATAAAACACCTTGTAGAATTCCATGAACTCTTCTAGCTTGGCTTGATTAAGGTATTCCGCATCTCCAATCGGCGTCCAACGGTATGGGTGCTTTTCAAATGCATGGCCGAACATTTCAGGTAAAATGGTACCGTAAGGCGTATTCTCATTACGTTGCTTTAGTTCTTCTTTCACAACTCCTCTTTGGGTTTCTACCCCAATTGAGTCAATTTTAGCGTGTAACATTCGCTCTGACTCTAACCAAAGTCCAAGCTCCAATTGATTAGAGGGTAGCACTTCATAATAAAAGGTACGATCAAAAGAAGTGTTGGCATTCAACACACCACCGTTTCCTTGAACGATCTTAAAGAATTCTCCCCTTCCAATATTCTCAGAACCTTCAAACAGCAAGTGTTCAAAGAAGTGTGCAAAACCAGTACGGTCTGCATCTTCATTTTTAGAGCCGACATGGTATAAAACCGAAACAGCTACTATTGGAGTTGATTTATCCTCATGCAGAATAACATGTAATCCATTATCTAGATCGTATTCCACAAATTCAATTTGTTTGCCTTTGTCTTGTGCTTTCAAACCGACTAGGCTTAGCACCGCAAAAGCAAAAAGCAATTTTCTTTTCATGATATAAGGTTTATTTTGACAAGGCTCGAAAATACTAAATAAAACACGGCTAATTGAATTGCATTTACAGGTGGCGGCTATCTTATTTGATTGGTCTTGCTATAGGACAGCTAGCTTATTTGTTAAAGAATCGGTATTTTAGAAGTTCTAAACTTTTCCAATAGACATGAAAAAATTTACTGCTATTTCCCTAAGCTTTCTACTAGCTACAACTTTTGCTTTTGCTCAAGTTCCAACTAGTGGTGGGCCGGATACTTTTGGCTACACCTTTAAAACCTCTCAAGACCCTACTGGACCAACTTATAATTGGTTCGATATAAGTCAAATAGGTACCTTAGTTTCAGGTTTAGCTGATGATAACTTTGTTGGCCCTTTTCCCATTAGCAACTTCCCTTTTTACAGTAGTACGCCACAATCTTTATACATCGGTTCTAATGGTTATTTGGCTTTTACTCCTGGAAACATCGCTTCTACTGCCGCCCAGTTTCCTGCTATTCCAAACTCTGGTGGATCAAACAATTTTATTGCGGCCATGCTGACAGACCTCAATTTCGCAGGTCCTAATAATCCGGCTAATGCATACTTCTACAGTGCAGGGGATACGGTTTGCATCACTTTTGAGAAAGTGCCCTTTTGGACAAACAACAGCTTAACTTATTCAGGCTTAAATACTTTTCAAGTTATTTTAAACAAAGCGGACTCTTCGATCACGGTGAACTATAAACTACAAAGCGGATTACCTGACCCTACTTATGTGAACAACTTTGTAAGCATGGGAATAGAAAATTCTACCGGACTAGATGGATTGCAATTTTGGAGAAGTAACACCTTCCCTCCTGATACATTTTCAGTAAAATACTATTATCCTGCCATTACCACTCCAGTTACGGATCTTAGTTTAAATTGGACTAGTAGTGAAAATGATGGCGGTAAATTCTTGCTTGTAAACCAAAGTTTTAGCCCGACACTCAATATTCTCAATGTCGGTAATCAAGATATTAAAACGAATATTACCGTTAATTATGAATTGAGAGATGCAGCGAACTTTCTAATCAACAGCGGCACTGGTCAAATCGACTCTTTATTGGTTGGTGATGACAGTACTTATACTTTTGCATCAACTCCACCAATCACCTTTCCAGGTAGGTACCGCTTAAAGACTTTTATATCAGCGGTAAGTGGAGATAACATTCAGTTAAATGATACCAGTGAGGCACTTGTAAAGGTCTTAGACTCGTCTAAGTTTCCGGTAATCTTAGACTACAGTGATGTAGCAACCCCAAGCTTTGGAGGAGTTAGTTGGAGTGGCGGTAATGCGGGTGTTGGTGTTTACATCGAACCACCCTTCTACCCTGCACGCATTGTAGCTGCTAATCATTACATAGCCAACGTAGGAACAACCGGTTTCTATTCGATCTTGTATGATGATGATGCCCGCGGAGGCGGACCGGGTACAATATTGGATTCAATGTATTTTGGTCCAGGACAGATTGCAAGCGGTCAATACCTGCGTGATTCTCTAAGAAACAACATCATTATAAACAGCGGAGGAGTCTACCTTTTATGGCGGATGGGCAGTGGTACAATCACCTTAGGAACTTCCTTTGCTCAACCAGTTTCAAATCAAACTTTTGAGGTAATTGGAGGTGCTTGGGCCCCTTACAGAAGTCGAGAATTTCAAGACTTTAAAATGAACATAGAAGTACAACCCTTGTCCGTAGCACTTAATGAGTTAGAACAGACAAGTGTTGAACTCAGAATTTATCCTAATCCAACAAATAACTTTTTTGATGTGGAGGGATTCGAAAACATTGATCAAAATACGTTACAGCTTTTTGACCTTAATGGCAAAGAGGTAAATGTGAAGGTTATTCCTTACGATAATAAAATGAGGGTTTTTAAAGGTAATCTTGACGCAGGTCAGTATTTTATAAAAATTGGCCAAGAAACGAAGCCTGTCATCTTCACAGATTAATTTGCAGGCCATCATAAGCTAGAGCCACATTAGACGGTAATTCTTGTTCAACTTCACTGTGCTTGCCCATTAAATGGCTAATGTGAGTTAAGTAGGTTTGTTTGGGTTTTAGCTCTGCTATAAGTGCTAGGGCTTCCTCTAGATTGAAGTGAGAAATGTGTTTTTTCTTACGAAGAGCATTCAACACCAAAACATCTAGGTCTTTAAGTTTCTCCTTTTCATCTTCTTCAATAAAGTTGGCGTCTGTTAGGTAGGCAAATGATTTGATCTTGAACCCCTTGACAGGTAGCTTATAATGCAAAGCATCTATGCTCGTTACCTTTTCACCATTTAAGTGAAACGGTTCATCGTATAAGGTATTTAAATGTATTTTAGGAACCCCGGGATATTTTTTGGTTGCAAAAACATAGGAAAACTCCCTTTGTAGAGCTTCCTGAACCCTTGGAGTGGCATAAACCTCCATCTCTTTTCCGCCAGATTTAAAATTGAAGGCCCTGATATCATCCAATCCTGCTACATGGTCTTTATGCTCATGTGTGAACAGCACAGCATCTAAATCTTGAATACGTTCCCTCAACATCTGCTCCCTAAAATCGGGTCCTGTATCAACTACTAGTTTGGTTTTATCAGTTTCTACGTATATAGAACACCTTGTCCGCTGGTCTTTAGGATCTATTGAACTGCATACTTTGCAATTACAAGCAATAACCGGCACACCTTGAGAAGTTCCACTACCTAGAATCGTAACCTGCATACCTAATTGTCTGAATTGTAAATCCTTTGTAATACCTCGATACATTTATCTATATCTGCAATACGATTAAACCGTCCAAATGAAAAACGAACCGAAGGTCGATCCATTGGCACATCAATAGCTTGGAGCACATGAGATCCTTGGTTGCTACCTGATGAACAGGCACTACCACCTGAAGCACTAATTCCCTCTATATCTAAATTGTATAAAAACATTTCATCCATATCTGATGAAGGAAAGCACACACTTAAAACGGTGTAAAGTGAATCCTCAGACTCAGAATCCCCATTAAATGAAACTCCAGGTATTGCTTCCTTCAATTTATTGATCATGTAACTTTTCAAAGACTGGATATGTTTTTGATGCCCTTCTAAATTTAAATAGGCTAACTCTAGTGCTTTTGTAAGTCCAACAATTCCATAAATATTTTCTGTGCCTGCACGCATGTTGCGTTCTTGCGCACCACCTGTAATTAAAGGATTGATGCTAACCTCATGGTTTATGTATAGGAAGCCCACTCCTTTTGGTCCATGAAACTTATGTGCGGCACAGGTTGCAAAATGTAGGTTCAAGTCGCTAAAATCAAAAGCATAGTGACCCATAGTTTGCACTGTATCGGAATGAAAGTAAGCTTCATACTTGGCACAAAGCTCTCCGACTTCCTTAAGTGGCAAGCGGGTAGCAATTTCATTGTTAGCATGCATGAGACTAACCAAGGTTTTGTCATCTGTTTGCAAAAGGCTTTCGAGGTGTTCTAAGTCTACCTTACCCTTTTTGTCAACTTTAACCAAACTCAGTTTAACGTTAAAGTTCTCTGCCAACTCCTCTGCTGTGTGTAAAACTGCATGGTGCTCTAATGGAGAAGTAATAATGTGTTTAACATCCAAGTCTTCTACAGCGCAACGCAACACCATATTGTCAGCTTCTGTACCACCTGAGGTAAAGAAAAATTCGGCAGGGCTTGCATTAAAATGTGCTGCAACGCTTTTTCTTGCTTTTTCTATAATAGAGCGCGCTACTCTTCCATCAGCATGAATGGAACTTGGGTTGCCAAAATTCTCTTTTAGAATAGGCACCATTGCTTCTACCACCAAAGGGTCTATGGGTGTAGTAGCAGCATTATCAAGGTAAATATTCATCCTATAAAGTTAAATAAGCGATTTGATCTCATCCATGATTTTATGCGCCAGCTGATTGGCTTTCTCTTTGGATTCACTTTCAGCATATACCCGAATGATCGGCTCTGTATTAGATTTACGTAAATGCACCCATTCTTGATCGAACTCAATCTTTAAGCCATCTATTGTGCTATGCGGTTGCGTTTTATACCTCTCTTCCATCTTTTGCAGCAATAGGTCTACATCGATATCTGGTGTAAGGCTGATCTTGTTCTTACTAATGGTATAATCACGATAAGTTTGACGCAATTGAGCGGTTGAAAGGCTTCCCTCTTCTAAAGTTGCCAAGTGTGACAGGAACAAGGCTATTCCCACTAAGGCATCTCTTCCATAATGCGAAGTTGGATAGATCACGCCTCCATTCCCTTCTCCTCCAATAGTTGCTCCTACTTCCTTCATTTTTGTAACTACATTCACTTCTCCCACCGCTGAGGCAAAATATTGCTGCCCGGCTGCTTCAGTTACATCTCTTAATGCTCGAGTTGAAGATAAATTACTAACAGTCGCTCCTTTCTGGTGCCTTAAAACATAGTCAGCCACAGCAACAAGCGTATACTCCTCCCCAAACATCTCACCATTTTCATCTACTAAGGCAAGTCGATCCACATCGGGATCAACCACAATACCCAAATCAGCTTTTTCTTCCTTTACCACAGCCGATATCTTACTTAAGTTCTCAGCTAAGGGTTCAGGATTGTGAGGAAACTTACCATTTGGCTCACAATAAAGTTCAATTATACGATTGACACCTAATGCTCTTAATAGCTCAGGTACGAAAATGCCTCCGGTTGAATTTACTCCATCTACCACTACTTTGTAGTTCTTTTTCTTGATTGCCTCCACATCAACAAGCTCTAGCCCTAAAATATGTTGAATGTGTTTTTGCAAGTAAGTGTCATTTTGAGTGTAGTTTCCAAGAGCATCTACTTCTGCATATTGAAATTCAGCTGCTTCAGCGAGGTCGAGAATATGTTTTCCTTCTGCAGCTGAAATAAACTCACCTTTATGGTTTAGCAATTTTAAGGCGTTCCATTCTTTTGGATTATGACTCGCAGTTAGAATTATACCGCCATCAGCTTCTTCCATAGGCACTGCAAGTTCCACGGTTGGTGTGGTAGAAAGACCTAGATCAACTACATCAATGCCTAGGCCTCGAAGACTTGAACTAACCAATTGACTTACCATATCACCACTTAGTCTAGCATCTCGACCAATAACGACCACTAAAGATTCTTTTTGGGTTGATTCTTTCAACCAACTACCATAAGCTGAGGCAAAACTCACCACATCAAGCGGTGTTAAATTGTCTTTCACTACTCCCCCAATGGTTCCGCGAATGCCTGAAATTGATTTAATAAGTGTCATATTCTGTATTTTTGCACTGCAAAAGTAGGAAAATTGAAATCCCTTAACTGTTAATTTCTTTGTGGATAAGAAAGCCGTCGAATAAGCGATTTTAGCTGTTATTTTTCAACCTTTGTTAATACTTCAAGCAAGACTCCATGGATAATTATTTTGGTAATTTTTCTGAAAACTCTCCCAACATAGAGGTGATCAAAAAATACGAGGAAATGCTAGCCAATAAGCAAGCGCTTTTTTTTGATGTAGAAGAGTTTGAAGACCTAGTTGATTACTACAGCAGCAAGAATGATACTGCCAAGGCCTTAAACGTGACAAAGTTTGCACTAGAACAACATCCTAATTCTGCTAGCTTACTCGTTAGTTGTGCACAGCTTTATGTTTCAATACATAAGCCACAAGAGGCCATGAAATACCTCAATCTAGCTGAGACGTTTGAACCATTCAATATTGACCTTTTCCAAACCAAAGCTTCTATTTTTAGTCAGCTGAGACAATCAGACAAAGCAATAGAGCAATATTCAAAGGCCTTGGAGCACAGTAGTCAAGAAGAACGAGAAGATCTATTAGTCCAATTAGCATTTGAATACGAAAATGCTAACAAGTATCTCTTAGCTATTGATTGCTTAAAAGAGGTCTTGAGCCTTAATCCAGAAAACGAAACGGCCTTGTATGAACTTGGCTTTTGTTTTGATATGTCTGATCAAAAAGAAGGCGGTAGAGATTTCTTTCAATGGTTTGTAGATCAAAACCCTTACTCGCACATTGGATGGTATAACCTAGGAATTAGTTACGATAAACTAGAACTCTATGAAAAGGCCATAGATTGCTACGATTTCGCCATAGCGATCAAAGAAGATTATTCTTCAGCCTTTTTTAATAAAGCGCATGACCTTAACAAGTTAAACCGTCCCAAAGAGGCACTAGCTTGTTATAATGAAACCCTCAAAATAGACACTGAAGACTCGCTGAGCTATTATTACATTGGTGAATGTTATGAAAAGATGGAGGAACTTGAACGGGCTATCTCTTTCTACAAAAAAGCAGTTGAGATTGATGAGTTCATTGCAGATGCATGGTATGGAATTTCCTCCTGCTTGTTTGAGATCGGCAAGTACAAAGAAGGTCTAGCTTACATTAATAAAGCAATCACATTAGACGAATTCAATTACGATTACCATTACCTTAAAGGTGACATTCAAAAGCAATTGGGATTAGAAGATGAGGCCTTAGCATCATTTGAAAAGGCCTATGAGCTTGAGCCAAGCGATGAAGATCTTTTAATTGATTTGGCTTTTTTAAGTGATGAAAGAGGTGATTCTGAGCACGCAAGAGAATACTTTTACCAAGCGCTTAAGGAAGACCCTACAAATGCCAAGTTATTGTATAACTTTGTCGCTTTCTTGCTGAAAAAAGGCGATGTGATCAATGCGCTGTTTTATTTGGAAACAGCCTTGAGCAAACACTATGAAGATCGTTTTGAACTCTTTGAGCGATTTCCTGAAGCAGAGCATGATCCGCAAGTAATAGAATTAGTTGAATATTACAACCAGAAATAGCCTTGATGAATTTCTCGCTCCCTCATATTCCTGAACGCACTGAAAAGCCAAGAAAAAGTGGCCTTACCATGATGATGGATAAAGGCTTAAGTTGGCGACAAGCAGAAAACTTCGTCGATTCTTGTGCTGAATTTGCGGATATCGTAAAACTCGGTTTCGGCACCTCCTATCTCACTAAAGATTTTGAGCGAAAACTTGAAATCTATCATGAAGCAGGTATTACTACCTATTTAGGTGGTACTCTATTTGAAGCATTTATTATCCGCGGAATGTTTGACGACTACCGTAAATTATTGGATCGCTTTAAGATTCCTGCAGCTGAAGTATCAGACGGCTCTATTGTGCTTAATCATGAATTGAAGTGTGAATACATCAACAAATTGAGCAAGGACTTTATTGTAATGTCAGAAGTTGGTTCTAAGGAAGAAGGGATATTGATAAGTCCCAACAAATGGATCAACATGATGCAAGCTGAATTAGAAGCAGGATCTTGGAAAGTTATTGCAGAAGCAAGAGAAAGCGGAAACGTTGGTATATACAGGCCTAATGGGACTGCTCACGTTGCTCTTGTCAATAAAATCATTGCTAAGGTGTCAGTTGAGAATATCCTGTGGGAAGCCCCAAAAAAAGCACAACAGGTTTGGTTTATCAAGCAATTTGGGACGAATGTTAACCTTGGTAATATTGCCCATGATGAAGTTATTCCGCTCGAAACTTTGAGAATAGGACTTAGAGGTGATACCTTCCACGACTTTTTACCTGAAGGAGTGGCTAATCAGAATATTGAATGAAATACCATGAGTTATCAGCCGAGGAGCTGAAAAGTAAAATGGACCAAAAAGGACATTTGCTCTTAGATGTAAGAGAAGAGTACGAATATGAAGACAATAACATTGGAGGTATTAATATGCCGCTATCAAGCGTACTTGGTCGAATTGAAGAACTCAAAAGATATCCTGAAATAACCATTTGTTGTGCAAGCGGTAAGCGTTCAGCAGCTATGGCAGTGCATCTTGCAAAAAAGTTAGAATCACACAAAATCAATTCTCTAAAGGGAGGCATAGAAAGTTATTTAACCCATGCTTAACAAAAAACACTTGCTGATCACCCTAAAGGGTATGGCCATGGGAGCTGCCGATATTGTACCCGGAGTTTCTGGTGGAACAATTGCACTCATTGCAGGGATTTACGAAGACTTTGTCAATGCACTTAAATCATTTAGCTCGGTAATTCCCGTGCTTACCAAATCAGGAATTTCTGCAGCTTGGAAACATGTAAATGGAAACTTCTTACTTGCTCTTTTTATTGGCATAGGCATCAGCTTGATCAGCTTGGTCAAAGTAATAAAGTATACCCTAGTAGAGCACCCTATTCTACTTTGGTCATTTTTCTTCGGATTGATCTTAGCATCTATCTATTACGTAGGTAAAAAAGTAAGTAAATGGAATTTGAGCAATGTTCTTTCCTTGCTTATAGGAGCAGCTCTGATTTTTGGTATTACTACGATTAGTCCTGCAGAAACAAGCACCTCCCTAGCTTTTGTTTTTTTAAGTGGTATGTTAGCTATCTGCGCTATGATTTTACCAGGTATTTCAGGCGCTTTTATTTTAGTCTTGCTTGGCAAATATGCTTACATAATTGAAGCTTTAAGCGACCTTAAACTATCAGTAATTGCCACATTTGCTGCAGGCTGTGTGGTTGGACTTTTAAGTTTTAGTCATTTCCTTTCTTGGATGCTAAAACGTTACCATAACTTGACCATAGCACTCCTCACCGGATTCATGATTGGGTCATTAAACAAGATATGGCCCTGGAAAAAAGTGCTAGAATGGGGATTTGACCGGCACGGAGAGAAAAAAGCAATTATTGAAGAAAACGTTTTACCCCAAGCCTACGAAGGGGAAAATCAACTCCTTTTTGCGGTGGTTTTAGCGGCTTTTGGATTTGGCTTAATCGTATTGTTGGAAGAGCTAGCGGGAAAAAAGCAAACTGCGTGAGACAGTTTGGACTTTTAGGCAAAAAACTAGGTCATTCCTTCTCTAAGAAATACTTCACTGAAAAGTTTAATAAACTAAACTTAAGCGACTGTAAATACGAGCTATATGAGCTAGAAAGAGTTCAAGAATTCACTACCTTAGTGAAGGAAAATAACTTTTCAGGATTAAACGTTACGATTCCTTACAAGGAACACATATTACCCTATCTTGACAAATTTGATCCTGTTGTTGAGCAGATAGGAGCTTGCAACACCATTGCTTTTCAAAATGATAAGCTAATTGGTTACAATACCGATGTAATTGGGTTTGAAAAAAGCCTGATTCCATACCTAGCCCCTATACACAGCTCTGCTCTTATACTTGGAAATGGTGGAGCATCAAAAGCAGTACAATACGTTTTAAAAAAACGATCTATCCCCTTTTTTATCGCAAGTAGAACACCTCAAGATCAAGCAGAAGTCTCCTATTCCGAATTAGACTCTAAAACGCTTGCTCGATTCAAATTGATCATCAATACAACACCACTAGGCATGCACCCGAATACCAAAGAAATGCCAAAGGTCGATTGCTCTCTTCTGACTGAAGACCATCTAGTCTATGACTTGATTTACCAACCGGCAGAAACCTTATTTTTAAGTGAAGCAAAAAAGAGAGGAGCGACTATTCTAAATGGACTAAGCATGCTTCGCTTACAAGCTGAGGCATCTTGGAAAATATGGAACGAATAAGTTAATCCAAAAGCCTTTTCCGGAAAGCTGCTAGGCTGATGATCATGGAAAGTAGAATAAGCAGAGCAGCCAAAACAAAGGGAGAACCAGGAAAGTGAAAACCACTATCCTCTTGCGTAAAAGCATAAAAGATATTCGTCATGATCAAGGGGCCAAAAATGGCAGTAAGAGCTATTAAAGAAGTTAAAGCACCTTGTAACTTACCTTGCTCTTGATTGGAATACTGATTTGACAAAGTGCTTTGTAAAGTAGGAGTTGCAACACCACCCAAACAATAAGGCAGTACAAAAACAAAAAGCATCCAACCTTCAGTTGCAAAGGCAAATAATAACAAACCGATAATCCACATCGAATAACCAATAAATATGGTCTTTAACTCACCAAACCAAAGTACAAAGCGCTTTACTAGCAAACCCTGTACTATAGCAACAGCAACCCCTACCACGCCTAAGGAATAACCCACTTTGGTTTCATCCCAATCAAACTTATACATAGAAAAGAATGTCCAAGTGGATTGAACCGCATGAGAAGCTAAATAAAGCAGAAAGAAAGCTATGGCAAGAGCTGAAACCAAGCCTTTTTGACTTAATAACTTAAAAGAACCAACTGGATTAGCTTTTCGAAAATTGAGTTGTGTATCTCTGTTTTCAACTGCTAAGGATTCAGGTAAAATAAACCAACCGTAGAAGAAATTGAGCAAAGTGAGCCCTGCTGCAATTAAAAAAGGCAGTTGTATAGAATACTTTGCTGCTAACCCACCAATTACGGGTCCAATGATAAAACCCAAACCAAATGCAGCTCCAATGACTCCAAAGTTCTTAGCTTTTTCTTCCGCTGCACTAATGTCTGCAATATAAGCGGTAGCAACAGTATAACTAGCTCCGCAAATGCCTGCAATAATACGTCCGACGAATAACCAGGTCAAAGAAGGTGCATAGGCATGGAGAAGGTAATCAAGACCTAAACCAAAAAGTGCAATAAGCAAGATTGGCTTTCGCCCAAAGCGATCACTTAAGCTTCCTAAAAAAGGAGCAAAGAAAAACTGCATAAAAGAATAGGAAAAAATCAACCACCCTCCTATTCTAGAAGCTTCACTCAAGCCGGAACCATGCAAGCTTTCAATTAAACTTGGCAAAACAGGGATAATAATGCCAAAGCCAATAACGTCGATTAAAATGGTAAAGAAAATAAAACTGAGAGAAGCGTTCTTGTTCTTCATTGAAAAATCAAAATTAGACTTCTAGTTGCAGTAATGTTTATCTTTAAACCAAAACAAATGGGCAAAATAGAAGGCATAGGTGGAATTTTCTTTAAATGTGATGATCCAAAAAAAATAAAAGAATGGTATAGCAAAAAGCTTGGCATTAAAACCGACGATTATGGAGCTTTGTTTGAATTTAGAACAGCTGAAAACCCTGATCAAAAAGCCTATCTGCAATGGAGTCCGTTTGAAAAAAACACACCGTATTTTAAACCCTCTGAAAAAGAGTTTATGATAAACTACCGTGTTTCAGATATTGAAGACTTAGTCGAAGAACTAAAAAATAAGGGCGTAGAGATCTTAGATGAAATAGAAGAGTTTGAATACGGTAAATTCATACATATTCTAGATCCTGAAGGAAATAAAATTGAACTTTGGGAACCAAAAAATGAAGAAAAATCCTTTGGCTGAGAATAGCTTATTGCGGGAAGGTAACAGAAGCAAGCTTAATCACCTCGGCCAATGCTGTTTGATCAATTATTTCCAAGCCTTCCTGCTCTGAAAAATGAGCGATCATCTTTTCAGTTGGCATATTTCCGGTTAGCTCATCTTTAGCCATAGGGCAACCTCCGTAACCTTTAATTGCCCCATCGAAACGGCGGCAACCTGCATGATAGGCTGCATCAATCTTCTCTTCCCAGCTATTTGGAGTAGTATGGAAATGCGCCCCAATTTCTAACTCAGGAAACTCAGGAGTTAATGTTTTAAATACCCGCTCAATGATAGCCGGTTCAGCTATCCCAATCGTGTCACTCAAGGCGAAAATCTTGATGTCTAATTTTTTGAGCTCAAGCAAGTACTCTGCTAAAAGTTCTTCATGAAAAGGGTCGCCATAGGGATTGCCAAAGCCCATAGAAAGGTAAACCACCAATTCTTTATTGGACTTAACGGTTTTGTTTTGAATGTCTTCAAGACGAACTTTTGATTCTTCAATGCTTGCATTGGTGTTGCGCTTCTGAAAGGTCTCTGAAATTGAAAAGGGATAACCTAAATAACTAATCTCATCATATTGAACGGCATCTTCCGCCCCTCTTTGGTTAGCAACAATGGCTAAGAGTTTAGTTTTCGTTTCGCTTAGGTCGAGCTTGCCAAGCACTTCAGCTGTATCTTTTAGCTGGGGTATGGCTTTGGGAGAAACGAAAGAGCCAAAATCAAGGGTATGAAAGCCTATATTTAGAAGCAGTTGTAGGTACTCAACCTTGGTTTGGGTTGGTATAAAAGTCTCAATGCCTTGCATGGCATCTCTTGGACATTCAATTAGCTTAAGCTCTTTTTTCTTCATACTTTGCAATTGCTTGATTCATTTTTTTGATCATGGCAGGGCCTTCATAAACAAAGCCCGTATAAATTTGCACCAATTGGGCACCAGCTTCTAGTTTTTCGATGGCATCTTCTGCTTTAAAAATTCCGCCCACCGCAATAATGGGTGTTTGCTTTAGCTTACTTCTTAAAAAACGGATCACTTCAGTAGACCTAGTTTGCAATGGTTTTCCACTTAGACCGCCTGCACCTATTTTCTCCACATAGTTAGCGTCCGTTTTTAGACCTGAGCGATCAATAGTTGTATTGGTGGCGATTAAGCCATCCAAGTCAACTGATTTGGTAATTTCAACAATATCGAGTAGTTGACTTTCAGTAAGATCAGGAGCTATTTTGAGTAAAATTGGTTTAGGAGCCTCATGAGCTTGGTTTGCTGCTTTAATTGCTGTGAGCAAACGCTTTAAAGGTTCCTTTTCTTGTAGCTCCCTCAAGTTTGGCGTGTTAGGAGAGCTCACATTTACCACAAAGTAATCAACATGATCTTTTAGGGCATGAAAACACTTAAGGTAATCGTCTGTAGCCTGCTCATTGGGGGTTAACTTGTTCTTGCCGATATTTCCACCTACTATGATTTGGCTCTTCCGTTTTTTTAAGCGCTTGAGCATACTCTCCAAGCCCTCATTGTTAAATCCCATGCGGTTGATCAAAGCCTGGTCTTCAGCTAAACGAAAGAGACGTGGCTTTGGATTTCCTTCTTGAGCTTTTGGGGTAACCGTTCCAACTTCTATAAAACCAAAACCAAAGCAGGCTAATTCATCAATTAACTTGGCATCTTTATCAAAACCAGCTGCAAGTCCCACAGGTGAGTCAAATTTCAATCCAAATACTTCCCGCTTAAGGCTGTTAGGCTTTTTTGCATACCAATTGGCACACATTTTTTTGGACCAAGCTGAATTTAGTGACTTTTTGATCCAAGAAAAAACCTGATAGTGAACCTTTTCGGGATCTGAACGAAAAAGAATTGGTCTTATGACTGATCTGTAAATCATCTTACAAAAGTAAACTTTGTTGGGTGTAAAACGTCTTTTTCAGCTAGCAGTAGAAATTTATTATTTTCCTTTGTTAATTATGGAAGAATTTGGATTTGTATTAAAGAAAGAATTAGATTTTGCTAAAATCTGGATTAACAGCGAATACGGTATTATTTTGATCGATTTTCTTCCCTACCAAACTGTTGGTCTAAAAGAAGCACAAATTTTAGAATCAAACATTCTACAACTTCTTGATAAAGAAGAGAAAGTTTTTGGAATTACCAGGCTAAATGATGGTTCTGATATGGATGATAAAGCAAGGGAGTATTTTGCAAAATGCTCGCTGACCGTAAAGCATACAAAAGCACTCGCAGCTGTATTTGATAACTTAGGCCATCGTATATTGTACAATGTTTACTTAAAGATTAATAAACCAGGCATTCCAATGAAAGGATTTGCTAACTTGCAAAAGGCTGTTAATTGGTTGGTAGAAAAAAAAAGTATTGAATCATTACGATAAAAAATATGAGTTAGCCTTAGATCTGGGCTTTGCTACCATATTCCACAATAAGCAAGATGGAATCCTGCTTATTCGTTATACAGAAGAGACAGAAGTAGACCTAACCAAGGCTGAGATTGTGATCGACTCGGTCCATAAAATCCTTAAAGATGGCAAAACTCCCTATGGCTTCACAGATGCTACAGCTAAAAGAATACACATAACGCCTGCTGCAAGGAAAGCTTACCGAGACAATCCAAGTATGCGCCTGAATAAAAAACATGCAATTCTAGTAAAAGGACTTAGCAATAGAATTTTGGCAAATGCCTTCATTAAATATGATAAGCCCATTGTCGACTCGAAAATATTTAATGACTTCCAAGATGCCGAAACTTGGCTTTTATCCTAAAAAACTTGACCATTTCTCTTACCACCTTTCTAACCAATATACCAGAGGTTTATAAAATATTGTGAAATTGCTATTTTATTTTACCTTTGGTTAAAGTAAAAAGTAATTGAAAGGTTTTGTTTGCATAAAAGAACTCGACTTTGTAAGCTTTTTAGTCGCAGTTGAGAATCAAATCCTTTTAAGCAAGTACAAGGATAACTCGACGATAGACAAGGTAAAAGCTTTACAAATAATAGAAGATTCCTATACTTTTATAAAGTCTTATAAACTAAATTACGGATTAATAGATAACCGCGCAGCTTTTTTAAACACTACCGAGGAGGCAAGACAACTATTGAGTAATAATAAAAGCCTTAAACTGTTAAAGGTACAAGCAGTCTTAGTCAAAACCCTTGCAGACCGCATAAACACCAACTACTTTATCCAAGTATCTAAACCAATAATTCCCTTTAAGGCCTTTGAAGAAGAAGTGAAGGCTTTGAAGTGGCTAGAAAATTTCAAGACGGCTTAAACTCCCGAAAAGTCTGGTCAGAATAAAAAACCACGATGCGTTCAACTTCTTTCTTAACTCCATAAGAAATAGGCTCTTCTGAACGAACAATACTTTCCGACAAACTCTCATCAGCTCGTTTCTCCTTCTCCTGATCATCCTCTATGAACGATTGATCTTCTGGGACTGGTTTAATGTTTTTTTGCTGCATATTGGTTGAACCATTAACTAACCAGTTTGCATCTACCTTCGGAAATCGATTCAATACCTTTTGCACAAACTCCAAACTTGGCTTATTTCGACCTGAAAGCACATGCGAAATAGAGGAACGTTGCACCCCAATTTGTTCTGCAAAAGCTGAAGCTGAAAGCTGATTCAACTTCATAATATACTTCAACCGCTCACTAATATCCATCTTTACTTTTATTCGTTTTTGTAAACAACAACAATTATACACAATTGTAAACAAAAGTTATCAGTTCTAATTTGAATCTTGTAAACATAATTCTCAACCTGCCTTCAAACTCGATATTTATATAAACTAAAGGTTTATTTATCACATTTAAACAACTCGAAAAGAATAAATTAGCGAGAAATAAGAAACTTTAGCTCGATATGTTTACAATGTGTTACTATCTATGTGATACAATTGTAAACAAAAGAGGCTCTACTAAATCTGTTTACCGATGTAACAAGACTTAGGTTGTTTACTTTTGTAACAGCGTTAGTAGCAAATCCATTTTTTAGCCACTGATTATTTCTAGTTCTCTCATTAATTGGAGCCCTCCCATTCTCGACACTTTCATCTATAAAATAGGGCGTATAAAGTCTATTATTCTATTTTTAGGCTTGTCTAAATTGTTAGATTTGCAAATCTAAATTTTGGTTTTTATGAGCATAAAGTTTGGTATGATTTATAGACTTACCCTCCTACTCTTTTCTTTTTTAGTTTTCAATGACGGCTTTGCCCAAAATGCGTCTTTTAAAGGAGAGGTGCTTAATAATGAACAAGAGCCCATTCCCTATGCTTCAGTTTCACTGAAAAGCAAAAGTCTTACGGGAGTTTCAGCAAATGAAAAGGGGCACTTTGAACTAAATCAGATTGTACCAGGCACTTATCTCTTGACAATCTCTGCGCTTGGTTACCGAACTTATCAGGACTCTATTCAATTTAAAGATGCTGAGGTTGTAAAAAGGCAAATTAGTTTGAATCCTGATGTATTTAACTTGTCTCAAGTGGTGATTACCGGCTCTCGCAACAGAGTTGAGCGTTATAATTCTCCTGTAATCGTTAATTCTCTAGATGCTAAAACCCTTGAATCTACTCAGTCTTTTAATTTAGCAGAAGGCCTGAATTATACTCCAGGCTTAAGGGTAGAGAATAATTGTCAAAACTGTGGTTTCACTCAAATCCGTATGAATGGACTAGATGGTGCCTACTCTCAAGTATTGATCAACAGTAGACCGGTATTTTCAGCTCTAGCAGGCGTTTATGGTCTGGAAATGATCCCCACTAATATGGTCGACCGTATTGAAGTGGTTCGAGGGGGTGGTTCTGTTATGTTTGGCGGAAATGCGATTGCCGGCACTGTAAACATCATTACGAAAACACCGCTTGAAAACACCTTTGAAGTTGGCCTTAATCAATCACTGATCAATGGAGAAGCATCAGATCGAACTGTAAACTTTAACGGTGCTTTAGTAGCTGAGGACTTGAATAAAGGAATCTCATTTTTTGGATTTAATCGAAATCGAGAGCACTGGGATGCCAACGGGGATGGATTTTCTGAAATAGTAGCGCTGCAAAACAACACCTTTGGGTTTGATGCATTTTATAAGCTAAACGACCAAAGTGAATTTAAACTAGGGGCTTATTTTATAGAAGAATTCCGAAGAGGAGGCAACAAATTTGACTTATTCCCACACCAAACAGATCTTACAGAACAATTGGAACATACTATTCTCAATACCAACTTTTCATTTGATCATAGCAGTAAAAACAACAAGCACCATTTTTCACTTTACGGTTCCATTCAAAGCGTAGATAGAGCAAGCTACTATGGAGGTGGCGGCCGAGTATTGAGCCCCGGTGACTCCTTAACTGAATCAGACTTGATCGCAATTAATGCTTATGGTAATTCTAATGACTTTGCCAGTGTTAGCGGTTTACAGTATCGCTATGAGTTTAAAAAGAACCTAAACCTTACTGTGGGTTCAGAATACATCTATAATGATGTAAAAGATGAAATGCCCGGTTATGACAGGTTGATCGAACAAAAAGTTGGCACTTGGGGAACTTTTGCTGAAGTTGAATATCAGCCTAGCGCGCGACTTACTCTTTTAGCAGGTGGTAGACTTGATCAACTCAATATTGATGGAAACTACAATCTAGCCACCCAAAGCTTTCAAAATAAAGAGCAGATCAATGTTCTTGTACCGCGCCTTTCCGCTATGTATCAGCTTCAGGAAAACTTGAAGGTCCGTGCTTCCTTTGCCCAAGGGTATCGAGGTCCACAAGCGTTTGATGAAGACCTACACATCGAAACAGTGGGTGGAGCAGCTCGATTTATACAACTGCAAGCCGGCTTAGAAGTTGAACGATCAAATAGCACTACCGTTTCTCTTAATTACGATAAGTTTCATGACAATAAGCAATTCAACTTTGTGCTAGAAGGATTTTATACTGAACTAAGCAACCCTTTTATTTTCTCAGATCAAACTGAATTACCAAATGGTGTGGCAATTATTAATAAGCGAAATGGTTCGGGCGCAATTGTAAATGGAATTAACTTAGAAGCAAATGCAGCCTTGGGAAGCAAAGTTGTTTTACAGTCAGGAGCAACTATTCAAGAAGCAAATTATCTAAATGAAGAAGAAATTTGGGCTCCTGAATCTTCCTCAAATGAACTTGTAGCGACTAACACTCGAAGCTTGTTAAGAACACCTAACACCTACGCCTACTTTTCTTTAATCTATTCCCCCAAAGAACAATTTACCTTTGCTTATTCTGGGATCTACACCGGTTCAATGGATGTAGCTCATGTTATAGATGCTGAAACCGAACGCACCGTAATCAAACGAACGCCCAATTTCTTTGAAAACAACTTGAAATTTAGCTACACACTTAAAATTGACGACCACTATCGATTTGAATTTTTCACAGGTGTTCAAAATATCTTTGACAGTTTTCAGCGTGATTTTGATCTTGGTGCAGAACGCGATGCAGGCTATGTTTATGGACCACTAAGACCACGAACCTTTTTTCTTGGTCTAAAAATGGGCTTAAACTAATGGCTTTAATTTATATTTTAGAGCATAAAAAAACCGGCTCTCGCCGGTGTTAAATTTTAAGCTGATGCTTCCTGTGGGGCCCACGAGCTGCAGAGCATTCCAATTGCTGCTTTGTTGGGGTTTGCACAGGCCTCTTGTTTAAATTTTGCACAATTGCCACAATTGTTTTCATTTTTCAATTTTGCTTTCATGGAAAAACTGTCACAAGTGTGTTGCGGACTTACATCTACTTTATGTTTTCTGCAAAAATCATCATCGGTTACAAATTCACAGTTTAAACAGTTATTTGATAATCGAATAGCCATAGTGTTAGGTTTTTGGTTCACACACCTAACGTCAAGCAGGCAACATCGTTTAATAAATAACTAATCCCTATTTAGAATAAATTAAAATAAGCTATCCAGTCTATTGAGGTAGACGAATACTCAGACCGATAGTATGGAAGTTCATGCTTCGATTTAACCCAAAACCATAAACGTAATCTAGTTGTAAGTTTTCTTTTAACAAATACGTTAATCCCACATCTGCATTGGTTTCCCAATCCTCCAACTCTACTGCAGTGGTAAAAAATTCTGCGAATACCGTTAATTGATCAGACATACTTTGGCTGTAGGCCAAGGTGTAAATAAAATTACCTTCTGCTCTCCTCACAAGGCCTTCAGGCGCAAAGTCAAGAAATTCATTTACGTAAGCAATGTTTGAACCCAAACTTCTTTGCTCATCAATTTCATAAGCTAAATTTAACCTACCCATGGTACCGTATAATTCATTGGTAATACCAGTTGAACCTGTAGGTAAAAAAACATGTCCTTGTAATGCCATGACCAAGCGATCTTCTTTAGACTTAAGTTGGTACTTAAGTCCCAGTTGAACATTCTCAGTACCTCTTACCCTATTCTCATCCAGTCTTCCTGTGGGATCAATCAAGCGGTAAGCCACCAATTGATTCACCATACGGAGCTCAAATTTTTCACTTAAACCAATTCGAAATAAATTAATGGGGTAAGAAGTCCTTTCTTGAACCAATCCACCTCCCACTTCATAACGCTCGAATAAAACACCACTTTCAATCTGTAGCTCTCCTGGTCTTATTACAGTGGCAGCTTCTGTTTGATTTGGTCGATCTGTGGCAATATTCTGAGCTAAAGTTTTCTGGCTAAAAACAAGAGCCGTGGCGCTTAATAAGATCAATACAAATTGCTTTAACATACTTTCTAAATTAATTTTTAGACTACCCTAAAAGTAGTGCTTATTGCTTAACTTTGTCGAAAATAAACATTTTGCTATCCTTAACAGAAGAAAATTACTTGAAGGCAATTTTTAGCCTCAACCGAGAAGTGGCCGAAAGTGCTACCACCAATGCCATTGCCGAAAAGCTTGATACCAAAGCCTCTTCAGTTACTGACATGATGAAAAGATTGAGCAAGAAAGATTTGGTAAACTATCAGAAGTATCAAGCTGTAAGCCTTACCAAAAAGGGCAAAGAAGTGGCTATTTCCATCATTCGAAAACACCGTCTTTGGGAGCTATTTTTAGTAGAAAAACTCCATTTTAAATGGGACGAGGTGCATGACATTGCAGAACAACTAGAGCATATCAAATCAACGCAACTAACTGATCGACTTGACGCTTTCTTAGGCTTTCCTGATCAAGACCCACACGGAGACCCGATACCAAATAAAGAAGGACAATTTCCTGAAGATGGTAGAACAACCCTAAGTGAATTAAATCAAAAAACAAGCTGTAAAGTAGTTGGCGTAAAGGACCACAGCAGTAGTTTTTTAAGCTATTTAGAAAGCATGGACATTGAATTGAACACCATTATCCAAATCAAGACCCATCATGCTTTTGATTCATCTATGGAGATTTTGATTGAAGGAAAAAAAGAGGCACATATCTCGAAAGAAGTTGCACAAAATTTATACGTAGAATGAAATCTAGGTCACTCATAATCATTCTATTAGCTTCTTTACTGTTGTTTTCTTGCCAAGAGGGCAAACAACAAACTGAAAGTGATGGTGAGATCAAAATTGTTTGCACTACGGGCATGCTCGGTGATTTGGTTCAAAATCTAATCGGCACTCAAGCTGAAGTTATTAGCCTTATGGGCCCCGGTGTAGACCCCCACCTTTACAAAGCAAGTCAAGGTGACCTCAAAAAATTGAGTGAGGCAGACATCATCATTTACAATGGCCTACATCTAGAAGGTAAAATGGGCGAAATTTTTAAAAAACTGTCAAATCGTAAAACCATTTTAGTCGCTGCTGACGCAATTGATCAGGAATTACTTATCAACAGTAGCGACTTTCAGGGCGCTTATGACCCCCATATTTGGTTTGACCTTCAATTATGGAAAAAAGTAGCCACTCACCTAGCCCAAGAATTAAGTGAAGAAAAAGCTTTCAAAGCTGACAGCATCCAATACAGGCTTGAGCGATATGCTTTCAAACTAGACAGCTTGGATGAATGGGTAAAGGAGCAGATTTTACAAATCGACTCTTCTAAACGGGTGCTTATTACCGCTCATGATGCCTTTGGTTATTTTGGTAAGGCTTATCAAATTGAAGTAAAGGGATTACAAGGTATTTCAACGGTTTCGGAATATGGCTTAAAAGATGTCAGTGATCTAGTGAATTTTATCAGTGAAAGAGGAATCCGTTCGGTTTTTGTTGAAAGCTCTGTTTCAGATCGCGCTTTAAAAGCGGTGGTAGAGGGTTGTAAAAGCAAGGGGCATGCAGTTCAAATTGGAGGTACACTATATAGCGATGCGATGGGTGAAGCAGGCAGCACAGAAGGCAACTACCTTGGAATGGTGCAACACAATGTTAATACCGTAGTAGAAGGATTGAAATGAGAATAAAAAGTTCAAGAGATGAAGAGAAAAAGAATTGAAGCGTTGATGAGTCTAATAGTAGCTTGTCAGTTCGAGTGATCCCGAAACTTCGGGGTAGTATCGAGAACAAAAAGCGAATAGGTAAGCAATCCTAATTGTATAACCGCTAAGACCACCAAGAATCCACAAAGAACGCTAAGCAAGTGAACTTCGAGAACTTATAGTAGGCTTCGAGCCCATTACGGTTAAGAAAAGGAGAGAATACAAGATGAATGATAAAACAGCCATAGAAGCGCATAACTTAACGGTCAGCTATAACCGCAGGCCAGTTTTGTGGAATGTCGACTTTGAACTGCCCGCAGGACAAGTAATTGGCATTATTGGTCCGAATGGTTCAGGTAAAACCACTTTGCTCAAAGCTATTATGGACTTGGTAAAGAAAAGCAGCGGCTATGTTAAACTCTTTGAACAAGATCTAGAAGAGGTAAGAGAACGAATCAGCTATGTTCCACAAAGAGAGTCTGTAGATTGGGATTTTCCTGCTTCGGTGATGGATGTGGTTTTAATGGGCAGATACCGAAAGAACAAATTGCTGAAAAGGCTAAGTAAAGCCGATCGCGATCTTGCAGCTGAAGCTTTAGAAAAAGTCAACATGCTTGAGTACAGCAACCGACAGATCAGCCAATTGAGCGGTGGACAGCAACAGCGGGTCTTCATTGCTCGTTCCTTAGCCCAAGGCGCAGACCTTTACATCATGGACGAACCTTTCGTAGGTGTAGATGCAGCAACTGAAGAAGCCATCATGCTTCTGATGCAGGAGATGAAAAAGGAAGGCAAAACTGTGGTAGTGGTGCATCACGATCTTCAAACAGCAAAGCTCTATTTCGACTGGATCGTATTACTCAACACACGCTTGGTAGCTTCAGGACCAAAGGATCAGATCTTTAATGAAGCACTTTTACAAGAAGCATACGGAGGTAAGTTAAATGTTTTGAGCAAGGTAGGCGAATTGATCAAAGAAAAAGACTTTCCTGTAAGAGAAAAGTAAAATGAAGGAAACCCTTGAATTCTTCAGCTTTAGCGACCCAAATGTTAGGTTTGTAGTCTTAGGAACCATGATTTTAGGGGCCACTGCCGCTATGGTGGGCAGTTTTGCATTTTTACGCAAAAGAGCTTTAGTTGGTGATGCTATTGCACATGCTATTTTACCAGGGGTTTGCCTTTCCTTTATGGTTTCAGGAGACAAGAATCCCATAGCCTTGATTATTGGTGCCGTGATTAGCGGTTGGCTTTCTTTAATGGTGATTGATGGGATAAGTCGCACCACCAAATTGAAGAGCGATGCAGCTATTGGCATTGTACTGAGCGTCTTCTTTGGTTTTGGAATCCTGCTATTGACCTCCATTCAAAACTCTGGCAATGCGGCACAATCGGGTTTGGATAACTTCCTCTTTGGAAAAGCAGCCTCCTTAACTCAAGATGACATTCTGATCTTCAGTGGAATTGGTCTGGTGCTAATAGTGCTGGTACTGCTTTTTTACAAAGAGTTCAAACTCATATCATTCAACCCTGATTATGCGAAGGTTATAGGCCTACCGGTTAAGTTTCTTGAGTTTTTATTGGCAACCATTACAGTGCTATCAGTTGCTGTAGGCATACAGGCTGTTGGCGTAGTTTTAATGGCGGCGCTTTTGATCACACCTGCTTCTGGAGCACGTTTTTGGACCAACAAACTGAGCTATATGATCTTAATTGCAACAGTATTCGGCGCCTTATCTGGCTTAATGGGTTCTTATGTAAGTTATGTTGCACCTGCAATGCCTACTGGGCCATGGGTGGTCATGTGCCTTTCTTTGCTTACGATTTCTTCCATTTGGTTTGCGCCCAAAAGGGGCATGTTTGCCCGCTTCAAACAGCATCGTGACAACAAGAAGAAGATCCTGCAGGAAAATATCTTAAAGCTATTCTATCACCTAGGGGAAGCAAATCAGGACTTTGAAGCCGGTAGAAGCTTCGCTACTTTAAAGGCTAGTCGAGAACTCTCTGAAAGTGAACTAGACCGTGGCTTAAAACTATTGAAACAGCAAAATTACCTGCGTAAAATGACTGATCTGTGGTACATTACACAGGCAGGTCTTGAAGCATCAAAGCGGGTAATTAAACTTCACCGACTGTGGGAGATGTACTTAAACCAACGATTAAAACTAGAGCCTGACCATGTACACAATGATGCAGAAGCAATAGAGCACATTATCACCCCTGAAATTGAACAACAGCTAGAGCGTGAGTTAGACTTTCCGGTTAAAGACCCCCATCAAAGCACCATTCCATATCAAGAAAGCTAAGCCATGGATGGATTTTGGATCATACTAAGCGGAACATTGATTGCCATTTCTTGTGGCCTTTTGGGAGCCTATTTGGTATTAAGAAAAATGGCCATGGTTGGTGATGCCATCTCTCATGCTGTTTTACCTGGCATCGTTTTAGCCTATTTGTTTTCAGGAAGCAGGGAAACCATACCCATGTTAATCGGTGCAGCCGTTTTAGGGGTGCTTACCACTGTTTTGATCGAGCTTTTTTACAAGCAAGCAAGACTTCAGATAGATGCCTCTATTGGCATCACTTTCACCTGGTTATTCGCTATTGGCATCATCTTAATTTCCGTTTTTGCCGGACAAGTAGATCTAGATCAGGATTGTGTGCTCTACGGAGAAATTGCTTACGTTCCTTTAGACCTTTGGTTCACCGCATCGGGCATTAATTTAGGTCCGCGCACCGTTTGGATTGCCGCTACCCTACTGCTTTTAATCTTAACCTTTATTTATTTTGGGAGAAGAGGCTTGTTCATCACTACCTTCAATGAGGAGTACGCTAAAGCCTTGGGCTTAAACGTGGCCTTTTGGCATTATGCCTTAATGGGTTCTGTTTCCTTAACCACCGTTGTATCCTTCGAATCTGTAGGCGCAATCTTAGTGGTTGCCTTTTTGATCGTCCCTCCTGCCACGGCTTACCTCATTACTACTTCCTTAAAACCCATGCTTTGGCTTACGGCTTTCTTTGGTTTCTTAAGTAGCTTAGGAGGTTACTTCTTAGCTGTTTGGATCAACGGTTCTATAGCAGGCGCTATGGCAACTGTAGCCGGGATATTCTTTTTGTGCGTTTGGATCTTCTCCCTTATTAAACAAAAGCAAGCTTCAATTCCTTTCCGGGCATAAAACAACTATGTAACAATTTACCGCATTCATGAAGTCATAGCGGCTATCAATGAAATAGTACTTGAATCCTTCCAAACTTCAAGCGATCTTGCTCTTTTAAAGCAAAAGAGAATTTAACATTTAATAAGAAAACGATCAGCCATTGGTAATTTTATCAAATAACACAATATACATTATGAAAACACTTTCATTTGCTTCACTGATTTTAATTTTTACTTCATTTTCGCTTCAAGCTCAAAACATTCATATTCAGGAAGACTTTAACGCAGGCACTTTACCCGCTAATTGGACGACTACAGCTATAAGTGGCAGTCAAAGCTGGTCAGTTGGCTTAAATGGGGCTTCAGCTCATACAGGAAATACGAATCTAAATGGTACTTCCTTTGCTTATTTTGATGATGATGCCCTTGGCGGAGCATCAACAAACAATCATGCGAGTCTAACAAGTCCTGTTTTTAATAATGTAGCTGATTCACTTACCTTTTTAGAATTTGACTACAATGCAAGATTTTTTCCAGGGATACCTGACTCTTTTATGGTAGAGGTTTATGATGGCTCGAATTGGAACATCGTTTTTCAGCGAACCACAGACGATTGTGGTAGCTATACTGCACCGCAATGCAGGGGTAATTTCCCCCATGCTCTAATTGATATTTCAGCTTATAAGAACACCAACTGTCAGGTACGCTTCCGATACTTTGATGGCAACGATTGGGGTTGGTACGTGGGCATAGACAATGTGGAAGTCTATTCTCCATTTGATCATGACCTTAGCATAAGTCGAATTATAAGACCCAATGCTAATTGCGGTCAAAGTCAAGATTCTTTGGAGGTCATGCTTGTTAATTATGGAGCTGTTTCTCAGCATAACTTTACCCTTGCTTATCAGCTAGATCTTAACCCCGTCGTACAATATACGGTCCTAGATACCCTCGCTTACCTTGATTCTATGCGTCTAACCTTCCCGAATCAACTTAATCGCAGTGTAACAACTTCTCAGAACCTTTTGGTTTATTCAGACTTAGTGAATGATCAAGACCGTACCAACGATACTCTTGCTCAAACCCTTCTACCCTTTACAAGCACTGCTTTAAATTATTTTGAAGATTTTGAAACGGCTAATCATGGGTGGACAGTCAGCGGACAAAATGCTTCTTGGGCTTGGGGTGTTCCCGATACTAACCTGAGCATCATCAATAGTACTCTTTCAGGAAACAGCGCTTTTGTAACCAACTTAAATGGCCTTTACAATAACAATGAAAGAAGTTATTTAACCTCTCCCTGTTTAGACTTCTCTGCGGACACGGCAGTACCTATTTTAAGCTTTGATTTGATTTACCAGACAGAAGCCTTTTATGATTTTCTTTGGTTAGAATACAGTCTAGATGGAGGAACTAGTTGGACTAAAGTTCCAACCGGTACCTATAATCGCAATTGGTACACTAATTTGACCAATGCTTATTGGGAAGATAATTCGAATGGATGGAAAAAAGCAATAAACAGCTTGAACCAATTGGCTGGGCAAAGTGGTGCGAAATTGAGGTTTGTTTTTGAATCTGACGGAAGTACTGTTTTAGAAGGAGTAGGAATTGATAATTTATTCATCAAATCCACTGACAGTCCTGATCTTTCAATTGATGAAATCACCTATCCCGCAATAGGTATCAGGGATTCCGGTTCTTGTCAGGCCATCTCTTCTCAAGAAATTATAGAGGCTAAGATCATCAACTTCGGATCAGATACCATACGATCCTTTGTGGCTGCCTTTCAGATAAGTGGAGGTAGCATTTTTCGCGATACCATTAGAAACCTAGCTTTAGCCCCCTTCACAGATACCAACTTTGCTTTTATCACACCTATTTTATTTCCACAAAATCAAGTCAGTCAAGCAAGTGTATGGCTTGAAATGGCAGGTGATACCATACCACAAAATGACTCCTTGACTCAACTAATATTTGACAGTAGACCACCACTTAATTTAATTCAGACCCCATTTTTTGAAGATTTTGAAACCGTTTTGACACCCGCTATTCCTGCTAATTGGACGACGAATACTCAAGCAAACTTTAATTGGAGAAGTGCAATCAACTTCACCTTGTCAGGTAACACTGGTCCAAATTCTTCAGATGGCCAATTTTTGTATACGGAAGCTTCCTCACCTGCTAGTGCAGGCGATACTGCAATTTTAGAGTCACCCTGCATAAGCTTGAGTGGACTAAACAACTACACCTTAAGCTTTGATTACCACAAACATGGAGCAGCTATGGGTGATCTTTTAATCGATGTTTTTGATGGTGTTCAATGGATCAATGCTGTTTCGCGCATCAATGGACAAACCCATCCCAATCAAAACGATCCTTGGTTAAGGGATTCAATTGATCTTAATGCTTATGCCAATCGCACCATACAATTGAGGTTTAGAGGCATTTATGGAACCAGTTTTACAGGCGATATGGCCATTGATAATATATTGCTATCAGACACCTCTTTTATTGATGTTGGAATTAACGATGCCAATCCAACTTCTTCTTGCTACTTAGGTCCTCAAGAACCAATCTCCTTAATAATCACCAACTATGGTGAAGAAAATATCTTACCAAATCAATTAGGGTTAAACTACCAACTAAACAATCAAGCTCTAGTAACCGAATTATATCCTGATACCTTAAAATCGGACAGTTCCGCCTTATTTGTATTCAGCCAAACAGTTGACTTAAGCACAGCTGGCCAAACCTACAACCTTTTACTCTATGCCAGTCTTGCAGATGATGCAAGAGGTTCCAATGATTCTATTCAAACACAAGTGATCAACCAAAGTAGCAACTTTAATCAATCACCTAGAATCACGGAAGACTTTGAAAGTGTATCTACTATTTGTCACAATGATTTGTCAGGGTCTTCTACACTTCCTTTAAACTGGTCTTATGATTTTAATGCAATTCACTATTCATGGTTAGTTCAAGATGCCTCACTTTGTCAATTTCCTGCAAGTGCAGGCGCAACTGAAACAAACCTTACAGGCCCCTCATCAGCACATTCAGGAAATAAGTTTTTATTTTATGAAGCTACTACTACAGGTCTAAATCAGGTCAAAACCAACTGCATTGACCCCCGTAATATGACACAATTATCAATGGAGTTCTATTATTACATGTACGGAAATGGCATGGGAAAATTATTAATTGAAGTAGAAGATTCCGCGGGTAATATCCAATTAGTTGATTCAGTAGTTGGTTCTCCGGCATTCAATGGACAAACCCACTTTAACAATTCTTCACCTTGGCTCAGAAAGCAAGTGGTCTTGGATTCCTTTATTAATCAAACTTTTAAAGTAGTTTTTAAAGTGGTTGATATGCAATCAGAGCGTTCAGATATTGCAATAGATGATGTAAGCTTTTACAATCCGCTTACGGTTAAGCTTGACGAAATGCAGAAAGAGTCCAATACAGAAATCAGCATCTACCCTAACCCATCTCAAGGCATTTACCAAGTGCGCAGCAGCGAAAACTTAGCAGGAAAGCGCTATCAAATCTTCGACCTCAAAGGGCAACTGATTCAAGAAGGTATGTTCACGAATCGCAATTATCAACTCAATTTGAGCAATTCCCCTTCAGGTATTTATTTCTTGCAAATCAATCAGCTTGGAGTTAAAGAGAAGTTGGTCAAATATTGATTTGGTAATTTTAGAGGGATATGAAAAATTACCTTCTAGCACTATTTCTTATTCTAAGTGGCACTTGTTTGCATGCACAGTCTACTACAGAAAAGATCATAGAACTTGAAAAGAGGCAGAAAGAGCATTTTCAAAAGTCATTATCTAGAACTGGCGAAGGAATAGATATCAGCTATTACAGACTTGATCTCAGCATTGACCCTACTGTAAAATACGTTAGCGGATCTGTAACCCTTTACTTCAAAGCAGTTCAAGACGGATTTAGCAAGCTGACCCTAAACATGAGTGATCAACTCTTTTTAGACTCAGTGCTTCAGCGGAATCAAAAATTAAAGGCTTTGCAAATCAGTCAAGAGTTAAGAATTGAGTTAGGTGATAGTCTGCAAACAGGTGAACTAGATTCGGTCAGTATTTTTTATCAAGGTGTACCATTAAGTGGGGGTTTTGGATCATTTGTGCAAGACTCCTACAACAATCAAGACTCCATTATTTGGACCCTTTCCCAACCTTATGGTGCTTCAGCTTGGTGGCCCTGTAAAGATCAGTTAGATGATAAAGCCGATTCAGTTGACCTTTTTATTGAAACAACCTTAGGGAACCAAGTAGCAGCTAATGGTTTATTAGACAAAATTGATACTACAGGCAACAAAGTCACCTATTATTGGAAAAGCCGCTACCCCATTGCAACTTATTTGATTGCTTTAGCAGTGACTAATTACGAAGTATTTGAACAAACTAAACCACTAGGCAATGATTCCATTTATTTTCAACATTTCCTCTACCCTGCTGATTCACAAAGTGTAAAGGCTTCACTTGAAGAAACCTACCCTTTCCTTCAGCTTTTTGACTCTCTTTTCGGTCGGTATCCCTTTATCAAAGAAAAATACGGCCATGCTTCTTGCACCTTTGGAGGTGGCATGGAACATCAAACCATGAGCTTTATGGGAAGCTATGGTGGTGAATTGAATGCCCACGAATTGGCTCACCAATGGTTTGGTAATAAAGTCACTTGTGCTTCTTGGCAAGACATATGGCTTAATGAAGGTTTTGCTACCTACCTTACCCTGCTTACCTATGAATTTGGGGTAGTTCATGATACCCTATATTTTGATAACTACCTAGAAGGTATGCGAAATGCGGCTTTTTCAGATCCTAATGGTTCCGTAATTCAATACGACACTGCTGATGTTAGCAGCATCTTTAATTTCATGTCATACCAAAAGGGAGCTTATACCTTAAGAATGCTGCGTTACCTCTTGGGCGACTCTAGCTTTTTTGCAGGCTGTAGAAATTACCTCAACGATCCACAACTGGCTTATAGCATTGCCAATACCGCTCAATTTCAAGCCCATTTAGAAGCAAGCTCGGGCTTGGACCTAGAGGAGTTTTTTAAGGATTGGTGTTACGGTAAAGGTTTTCCAACCTACGAATTGAAATGGAGTCAATCAAATGGGCTATTTGAACTTGAGGTTTTCCAAACCCAATCGGATCCTTCAGTTTACTTTTTCAACATGCCGATTGAATTGAAGTTATTTAGTACAAATTGGGATAGCACAATTACCGTAAACCCAAGGTTTTCAGGAGATCGATTCAGCTTTATGCCTAAGCGAAACATTGATTCAATTCAATTTGATCCCGAGCAATTCATCTTAGCAGAGGCAGATATTTTAACGGGACTGAATAAAAACCGTGAAAAGGATCAAATACACCTGTTCCCCAACCCAACTAAAGGACAGCTAAAGGTTAAAGTAGGTCAACGTCTTTTAGGTACAAATTATCGAATACTTGACTCAAAAGGAAGGATAATCGATTCAGGACAACTGCAAAGACAAACGAAAATAGATTTAAACGAAGCAGCCAAAGGCATTTATTACTTACAAATTGAAGCTGCTAAAACTGTGAAAAAAATCACACTCTACTAAAAAGTCGATTGACAAAATTTAAAAGTAAAGACCTCGGTAGAAGCTTCTTAAACGTTTTTCAAATAAGAAATAAGAAAAAACTAACCTTGCTTGATGATTACCATACTCGACCGGAACTGCATTGGATTCCTCACCAAATGCAGTAATGTTGGTATGGTAACGAGAAGAGATCAACAAATTGTTGATCTGGTAACCCAAGCCAATTTCTAGGCCTACATAAAATTGATTGATCTGACCTTGAGTATAGACATAATCATCACCGGCCCTATTCCCATAATTCACGGCTCTGTAGGTATGGAAATTAGCACTTGGTCCAATCAAAAATTGAGTTCGGTTAAATTTCGCCTGATAAAGTAGATTGAAATCAGTTTGCCAAGTAACATAGTCAAATTCAGCAACCTCAAAATCTCCTTCGGCATTTCTGCTTACCATTTCTGTCTTTCCACCGCATCTACAGGCACTTAACTCAGCCATTAAACCATGATTCATACTTGTTTCATAAGCCTTATAGCGATCTGGAGTACCTTTAAGCGCAACTTGTCCCCCAATCCTTGTAGCGAAATCAAGACTGCCTTGTCTGATCCAAGTGGAGTTTCCTAAAAAATTATCAGAAACAGTGTACCTACTTGTAACAAGCCCTGCATTCAACCCAAATTCAAGAGATTGTGAACTTAGACTAAAGGTTGATGTAAAAAATGCAAGCAGCAGTAGGCTTATTTTAATGTTACGCTTCACTTAAATTTAAAGTTCTAATTGGCAATTAGTTATATGTGACAAAACTAATGCTTTCTTTATAAAGGAAAGAAATTCACAATATTTTTAGTAAAACAAAAAACCAATTTAAAACTGCCAATAAGTCTGAATACAGCTATAAAAAGAGTGAAAAACTGCCATTATTGCGGTTTTTATGCTCGTTTTCCCATTGGTTTTGAATTTGATAAAATGAATTCGTGGAGTAAAAACAATAAAAACTAAACAAATGAATTTTAAAAATTATACTATAAAGTCGCAAGAAGCCATACAACAGGCGCAGCAAATTGCGATGAGCATGCAACATCAGGCGATCGAAAACGGACACCTTCTGAAAGCAATTTTAGAGGTCGACGAGAATGTAAGTCCTTTCATTTTAAAAAAGTTAGGCGTAAACCTTGAGATCCTAAAACAAACTTTAGAAAGAATCATAGGAGGCTATCCCACCGTTTCAGGGGCAGAACAATACCTTTCTAAAAAAGCCAGTCAAAGTCTGCAACAAGCTAATACTTATTTAAAAGAATTTGAAGACGAATATGTCTCTGTTGAACATTTGCTGCTAGGCATTTTGAAAAGTGGAGACGATGTTTCAACCCTATTAAAAGATACCGGGGTAAGTGAAAAAGATTTAAAACTAGCTATTAAAGAATTAAGAAAGGGCGAAAAAGTTACCTCACAAAGTGCCGAGGAAACATACAATGCCTTGAATAAATATGCGAAGAACCTTAACCAAATGGCAAGCGAAAATAAGCTTGATCCGGTTATTGGGCGTGATGAAGAAATACGCAGGGTACTACAAATCCTTTCCAGAAGAACAAAAAACAATCCTATTCTAATTGGTGAGCCAGGTGTTGGTAAAACAGCCATCGCCGAAGGTCTAGCACATCGGATTATCGGAGGAGATGTTCCTGAAAATTTGAAAAGCAAACAGATCTACTCGCTCGATATGGGTGCATTGGTAGCAGGTGCGAAATACAAAGGAGAGTTTGAAGAGCGCTTAAAATCGGTTGTCAAGGAAGTTACAGGAGCTGAAGGTGATATCGTGCTTTTCATTGATGAGATCCACACCCTTGTTGGTGCAGGAGGCGGCGAAGGGGCCATGGATGCAGCGAATATTTTAAAACCAGCCTTGGCTAGAGGAGAATTAAGGGCCATTGGAGCCACCACTTTAAATGAGTACCAAAAGTATTTTGAAAAAGATAAAGCACTTGAAAGACGTTTCCAAAAAGTATTGATTAACGAGCCGGATACGGAAGATGCGGTCTCTATTCTGCGCGGTATTAAGGAGAAGTATGAAACGCATCATAAAGTGCAGATCAAGGATGAAGCAATTCTTTCAGCAGTTGAATTATCTCAACGCTACATAACCGACCGTTTTTTGCCTGATAAGGCTATTGACTTAATTGATGAGGCAGCTTCCAAGCTTAGAATGGAAATAAACTCCAAGCCCGAAGAATTGGACGAACTAGATCGAAAAGTTCGTCAGTTGGAAATAGAACGAGAAGCCATTAAAAGGGAAAAAGACCAAGCTAAATTGAAGCAATTGGGTGAAGATCTAGCTAATCTCAACGAACGAAGGAACGAACTAAATGCAAAGTGGCAAGCCGAGCGAGAGATCGTGGATGGCATTCAAAAGGCTAAAGAAGACATTGATCGCTTTAAGTTTGAAGCCAAGCAGGCAGAACAAGCAGGCAATTATGAAAAAGTAGCTGAGATTAGATATGGTAAGATCAAGGAATCAGAACAAGAGCTTGAATCGCTGAAAACTAAATTGGCTGATCTTAAAACGAAATCAACGCTGATCAAAGAAGAAGTAGACGCTGAAGAGATTGCTGATGTGGTAAGCCGTTGGACTGGCATTCCGGTAAGTAAAATGCTTCAAAGTGAACGAGAAAAACTGTTGCACTTAGAGGATGAGTTACACAAGCGCGTAATCGGTCAAGAAGAAGCCATACAAGCCGTTTCGGATGCAGTGCGAAGAAGCAGGGCTGGTATGCAGGACGAAAAGAAACCCATCGGCTCATTTATTTTCTTAGGTACCACAGGTGTAGGTAAAACCGAATTAGCTAAATCCTTGAGTGAGTATTTGTTCAATGATGAAAATGCTATGACCCGAATCGACATGAGTGAATATCAAGAAAGGCATGCGGTTTCGCGTTTAGTGGGAGCACCTCCCGGATATGTTGGTTACGATGAAGGCGGCCAATTGACAGAGGCAGTTAGACGACGACCCTACTCAGTAATTTTACTTGACGAAATTGAAAAAGCACATCCTGATGTATTCAATATTTTATTACAGGTATTAGACGATGGACGCTTAACGGATAACAAAGGGCGCTTGGTTAATTTCAAGAATACCATTATTATCATGACTTCAAACTTAGGGTCACAGATCATCCAAGAAAACTATGATCAATACCAAGAAAATGATGCGGAAGCTCTTCAAGAGCGAACAAAACATGAAGTTTTAGGCCTTTTGAGAAAAACCATCCGTCCTGAATTTTTAAACAGGATCGATGAAACCATTATGTTCACGCCTCTAAGTAAGGCTGATGTGAAACAAATCGTGAAGCTTCAGCTTAAAGGAGTTGAGAAAATGGCTGCTAAAAACAACATTGACCTGAGCACTTCCGATGAAGTAGTAGATTACTTGGCAGAAATAGGTTATGATCCGCAGTTTGGTGCAAGACCAATTAAGCGAGTGATTCAAAAGCAGGTCCTCAATCAACTTTCTAAAGATGTTTTAGCTGCTAAAGTTACTGCAGGAGATGTAGTAGTAATGGATGTTTTTGAAGACCAAGTGGTATTTCGGAAACCCTTGGAGGACGAAATAAAAGAGGCTGTTAGCAGTTAAATATTTTTAATTATCAAAAGGGACAACATTTAAACCTTGTCCCTTTTGTATTTTTGATTACACTAAAATTCAAACAGATGAAAGCGCTTAAGTGGATTATTGGAATTGTATTGGTTTTGTTAGTCGGTGGCTATTTTGGTTTTGATTACATGAAGCAAGAAACTAAAAAACACAGTCCACAAGAAACCATTAACTACAACGCAGGAGATTTTTCCATGAGTGTAACCTATTCGAGGCCATATAAAAAAGGAAGAGAGATTTTTGGTGATTTAGTTCCCTACGAAAAGGTTTGGAGAACCGGTGCTAACGAACCAACTATCTTTAAATGCAATCAAACTGTCACAATCGGTGATCAAGACCTTCCTGCAGGCACCTATACCCTATGGACAATTCCTTACAGCTCTCAATGGACCGTTATTTGGAACAGTAAACAGTATGGTTGGGGAGTTGGCTTGGATGGAGAACCGAGTAGAGACGAGGAATATGATGTACTGAAAATAAATGTGCCTACTTCAGACACTAAAAATACTGTGGAACAATTTACCATTGATTTCCAATATCATGTTAACATGCGGATGGCTTGGGATGATACTCAAGTAATGGTTCCGATGATGTATGGTTATAATTAATCTCGGTAGAAACCTTAATCATAACTTAATCTAAACTCAACCCGGCGATTTTGCCAGCGCCCCTCTTCTGTTTGATTAAGCTTAAGTGGCGCTGACTCTCCCTTGCCTGCAACGCTTAAACGATCAATAGCAACGCCTGCTTGTGTTAAGAAGCTTTGCACTGATTTAGCCCGATCAAGAGATAAAGTCAAATTATCCTCCTCTGTTCCCTGATCATCTGTGTGTCCGATAATCAGCACTTTCAGGTTTTTTAAGCCTTGTAAAAGCTCAGACAGATCCAAGAGTTCCGCCTGATATTGCTTTAAGATGACAGCCTCATTGGTATTGAATTGAATTTGCAAGTCAAAACTTAAGGAATCTTTAGACTTTCTGAGTTTATCACTATTCCAACTGCTAAGCTGTTCAGCAACATATTGCTTTATAATTTGATCTGCTTGAGCAATTCTTTTTCCTTTTGAAGCTAAAGATTTAGCTTTAATCATAACTGCAGAATCGTAGATCCGGTCACCTACATCAGCTATTGCAATTTTGAAGTGATAGGTTTTACCTTCTGCTAAGCGGATGTTTGCTTTTAAAGGCACAGTAAAACCATCAAATTGAAACAACTTTGCCCTAATCCCCATAGCGGGATTAGCTTTCCAAAACTCAGGAGGATGGATATGCCAAAAATCAGAGGGCAAAAAGTACTCTTCATTTCGTCGGTGATTCACATTATCTATGCTTACAGCTATTCTGCTAGCCGGCAAGAGAGCAATGTTCCTAGGAAAAAGCCCTCTACCTCCTACTTCTTTGATAAAGAAACCAAAAACATCATTTACACCTTTATTGACATACTCAGGATATTCTTCTGAAGCAAAAACGTAGGTAAATTCAAGGCTATCCCTCAAAGCTATCAAGTCAAATTCAAGTACTGCAGCATCAGTAGTAACTGAAGTTGCAATAGCTTGTAGGCTTTCATCACGCCTAGCAGAACTACGACTACCCTTATCTACTTGGTCGTTAGGACCTTGAGCGTCGAAAACATTTCCCGTTGAAAGCATGATTCCTTCATCGATCAGCTCTGTTTCAAGGTCGCATTTGAAAGCTGCAATAGATTTAGCACTGCCTGTAAATTTGACGTTTTTGACGATCAAGTCACTTTTATCACCCAGCAAAACTTTTGTAACAAGCTCTTGCTCACTTAAAGTAGTGTCAATAGAAATAGTTTGGCCTCTTGCATTAATAAAAAGCAAGAGGCCAACAATGAATGTAAGTCCTTTCATGAAGGTGTTATGTAAATTATCTATTGACCATTCAAGATCAAAGGCAATCCATCACCTCCACCACCAATTACAACAATTTTTGAGTTAGATGATTTAGCAAGCTCTTCAGTTGCAGAAATACCTTTTTCTCTTAAAATGTTATCGGTAATAGATGCACTTAAAATACGGTTTGCAGTTGCTTTACCTTCAGCATCAATTCTTCTTCGCTCTGCTTCTTTTTTCTCTTTCTGAATTAAATAATCATATTTCTGAGCCTCTTGCTCGGCAGCTAACTTCGTTTCAATAGAAGTTTTGATGGTTTGAGGCAATTTAATCGAACGGAACAAGAGCGCTTTTAATTGAATAAAGTTATCATCTAGAATTTCTCTTGTAGATTGCTCTATTTTGGTTTCTATTTCCTGTCTTTTTGTAGCGTATAATTCTTCAGGAGTATACTGACCAATAATTTTTCTAACGGCGGAACGTAGTTCAGGGCGAATCAAACTTTCGATGTAACTGTTTCTAAAAGCTCTGTACAGGTAACCGATTTCTTCAGGCTTCGGTCTGAAACGAAGCGAAACGTCGATGCTGATGGAAAGTCCATCTTTAGAAAGCACATCCATAGTTTCTTCGATCTGCTGCTCTTCAATTCTGAAAATGATTACGTCGTTCCAAGGGGCAATAATATTAAGTCCCTCTCCTTTAATGTTGTCTACATCAAGCCCTGTGGTATATTTTTTAAAGACTACTCCACGTTCGGTAGGTTGCAGAATCACAAAAATGTTGGAGACCACAATTAATAAGATCACTACCGCTACACCAATAAAGATGTATGGCCTTATTTTTCCTGGGTCAAATGATGGTTGTTGAAAATCGTTCATGTTTATTATGGTTTTTTAGTTGTAGAATTATCTTCAAAGGTAACCATAAAGCAAAGGCCTTGTTTTTAAAAACCGAAGTTTATGGTTTTACCTAGCGCATGTCACAAAGCTTAAAAATACATCCGTTGTTTTTCTTTCGGTCTGATCACCGGATCTTTCGGAAAAAAACTGATATCAATCTCTTCCA
>CAJXMH010000017.1 GCA_913056345.1 uncultured Flavobacteriales bacterium
TAACTTAAAATGAATAGGGCCCTCATCATTTTCGTCAAAAATCCCGTTTTGGGTCAAGTTAAAACGCGTTTAGCAGCTGATGTCGGTGAGGAAAAAGCATTGAAGGTTTACCAAGAGTTATTGAAATATACGAAGGCCATCAGTTGCCAAGTTTCAGCCAAACGTTACCTTTTTTATGCAAATCAGATTGAAGAAAATGATGCCTGGTCGCGAGAGGAGTTTTTAAAAAAAGTCCAAAGCGGCAGGGATTTAGGTGCACGCATGAGCAATGCTTTTGCTGAGGTAGTAGAAGAAAAAAAAGTGATCATTGGCAGTGACTGTCCTCAGCTTTTGAGCAAAGATATTGAAAGCGCTTTTCACCATTTGGACCGTTTTGACTTAGTCATTGGTCCCGCTAATGATGGGGGGTATTATTTGCTTGGCATGAAAGCAGTTCAACACTCACTTTTTAAGGAGATGGAATGGTCGACTGAAAAAGTGTTCCAAGAAACTTTAAACCGGGCAAAAGCGGCCAATTTAAAGGTGAAAGTTTTACGGGAATTGGTAGATTTGGACACTTTGCAAGACCTAGAAGAAACTGGATTTAAATTAGGAGAATAAGCAGATGTTAAAAAAGATAGAACAAGCGGCAGCATATATAAAAGCGCAAGGAGTAGAGTCTCCACAAATTGGAATTGTGTTGGGCACTGGCTTAGGTAATCTGGCACTTAAAATAGAGGCAGAACATATTATTGACTATGCTGATATTCCAAATTTTCCGGTTAGCACCGTTGAGTCTCATTCGGGTAAGTTGATCTATGGTAAGTTGAGTGGCAAAAAAGTAATTGCCATGCAGGGTCGTTTTCACTATTATGAAGGTTATTCTGGTGAAGAAATAACCTTTCCGATACGTGTGTTTAAAAACCTTGGGATCGAAAAGCTATTGATTTCCAATGCGGCAGGTACCGTGAATCCAGACTTTAAAAAAGGGACTCTCATGCTAATTGACGATCACATTAACATGATCCCAGACAATCCATTGAGAGGAAAAAATTTAGATGGGTTAGGTCCACGCTTTCCAGATATGTCGCAACCCTATGATGCAGATATGAACGGGAAGTTAAAAGCGATAGCAAAAGAATTAGAAATCACCTTGCATGAAGGGGTTTATACCCCGGTGGCAGGCCCAAACTTAGAAACAAGGGCAGAGTATCGCTACTTGCGAAAAATCGGTTCAGATGCGGTTGGTATGTCAACTGCTCCGGAAGTAATCGTTGCTAATCATATGGGTATACCTTGCTGTGCGGTTTCTGTTTTAACTGATGAGTGTGATCCGGATAACCTTCAGCCCGTTTCCATTGCAGAAATTCTAGAGATTGCCGGTAGAGCGGAGAAAGATTTGACCAAGCTATACGAAGAGCTGATCAAGCGGCTTTAATTATACTTTTTGTAAATCTTTAAAATTACTTTTTCTGCAGCTTTGTTTTGGGGGCTGAATCCTGCATGCCTCTTGCCACCTACCTTGTGGTGATTAGGGAACCATTTCCAAAGAAACCCACCGGCGATGAATTCTTGATTCCAGAAGCTCGACAAAAATACTTGATAAGCAAGTTTTTGTAACTCTATATTGACCTGAGATGATGGCTTATGTTCCCATGGCTTCAAAGTTGAGCTTGGACTGCTAGTAAATCCATATTCAGTAAAAATAATCGGCTTATTTAAAGAGTCTGAAAAGGATTTCAAGACTTTGATTAAGGAATCTGTGCGATGTTGAAGTTCTCTTTTATTTGTCTTCAAAGAACGACTTAGTGGAAAATAGGCATCAATGCCAACAAAGTCGAGATGCTTCCAAAAAGGCACATTTTGGTAATTATCCCAATTAGCGGCATAGCACAATTTACCGTGATAGATTTGCTTGACCTCAGTAATAAGGCCCATCCAAAAATCTGGTCTCTTTGCAATGAAATTTCTTAATTCTGTCCCGATACAGAACCCGATACAGAAAAGGTCCAGCTTCTTCTTTTCCGCTAATCTTGCATATTCAAGCAGATAATTTCGGTAAGAGGATTCGAATAATCGCCAAGAACTATCTGTTTTAAAATCTAGATCGCCTGTAAATTTACCGTGTGAAACCCAAAGATGAGGTTTCAGCATGAGCTTGTAATTTTCTCTCTGTGCTTGGTCTATCATTATGAGAATCCCCTCTTTACTTTCTCCCCACCACTGCCATTTTTGATTATATAGGATCTCAGAGGAAGAATCATCAATGAAGGCATAAGGCATAAAAGCTAGCCAATTAGCGTGTATCTTATTTTTCGGCATAGCGTAAAGTGAGTCCGCAATAGGAACTGCGGGAGAAACAAAACTTACCCCATTAATCTTCGGATTCTGCTGTTTGAAGGCTTCGTTAGATTGGCATCCTAAGAAAAGGACAAAGATGAAAGGTAAAATAGCTTGCAAAACTTTACTTGGCACAGATCACAAATTTGTAGCCCCGCCAGGAATCGAACCTGGATCTAAAGTTTAGGAAACTTCTATTCTATCCGTTGAACTACGGGGCCTAGTTCAATTAGTCTTTTTCTTTACGAGCCTCATGAGGGGTTTTGATTTCATCTTTGACGATAAAAGCACCCGGATGATCTGGCTTTAGTTCAAGCAGTTGTTGAGTGGCAGATAGGCGGTTTCTATGATTCCCAACCCTAACCTTGAAGTTAGGAGCTTGATAAACTACTTCTGCCGAAACTTTATTTTCGTAATCGTTAATCAATTTCGATCGCACCTTATTGGCTTCCCACCTCGACTTTCCTGAGAATATTTGAATTTTATAGCCGTAGTTCTTTTTCTTTTCCCAATATGCTGAAGTGAGAAGGTCTAGGTCTTTAGGATAGCGGTTATCAAGTTGCAAAACCGTGTTTGAATCAAGTTTTTGAGTCCCTGTGTCTGTTTTATTATAATAATCTAAAGCTTTATTGGTTGAAACTTCATTTTCTTGACAAATAGATACGATGGTCAATCCTAAAAATAATATTGAAAAAGAAAAAAACTTATGCTTCATGTAGGTGTTTATTTTATGCAATGATAGTTCCATTGCACCACACAAAAAACAATCCAAACCATATTTTAAGAGTATTCAATTCTTATTTAGATTGATTCTAAATTAGAAGCGGATAGATTAATTTTAGATTAAACAAATGGCAACAATAAGTCTAGTGGTTAAATTTGTCAACGATAAAAAAAAGGTTGCCGTTAGTAAGGTTTAACATTTAATACCTAATTGTTTTAATATGAAGTTTTTAACAGCAAAATCAACCTTACCTTTTCTTGGTTTGCTAGGAATGTTCACTTTCTTTAGCTTGAGTTCTACATCATTGAAAGCTCAAGAAGATGGTGAAAAGTTATTCAAAAGCTATTGTGCATCTTGCCACAGTGCGGGGAATAATCAGCTTGTTGGTCCTGGTTTGGCAGGCGTATACGATAAGTACGAAAGAGAGTGGTTATACAAATGGATTAAAAACTCTCAATCATTAATTGAGTCAGGTGACCAGCAAGCGGTTGCTGTTTATGAGCAATATAATAAGGTGTTGATGCCTGCCCAGCCTGTAAACAATGAGCAAATTGATGCTATTCTTACTTACATTAAAGATTACAATGAGAAAGCTCCTGCGGCAGAAGCAGCTACTGCTGATGCAGGTGAGGTAGAGCAAGTTGAAGTTGAAAGCTCTGATAACACTACTTACATAGCACTTGGATTAGTATTGGTGTTGCTGATCTTGATTTCTGTTCTTCGTAAGGTGCAGTACTCTTTATCTATTGTTGAAGCAAAGAAAAGAGGCGAAGACGTTCCTGAGGAAAAGGGGATGAAAGATGCTTTGGCGCATTGGGTTCAAACCAACAAAACTATTGTTGCTCTAATGGGAATTGTAGTTATAGCCCTTATTGCTAAAGCGGGATGGGATACTGCAATCAATATTGGAGTTTACACCGGTTACGAGCCTGAGCAGCCAATCAAGTTTTCGCACAAGTTACATGCAGGAACAAATGGCATTGATTGTCAATATTGTCACACTTCAGCTTCTTACAGCAAGTCTGCTGGTATTCCATCGGCTAACCTTTGTATGAATTGTCATGCTTACATTCAAGAAGGTCCTCAGTACGGAAAAGAAGAAATTGCGAAAATATATGCGGCTTTAGACTTTGATCCCGTAACCAAAACTTACGGTCCGAATACAAAGCCAATTAAATGGGTAAAGGTGCACAATTTGCCTGATCATGTTTATTTTAATCACTCACAGCACGTTGCAGTTGGTAAGATTAACTGTCAAAAATGTCACGGCCCTGTTGAAACCTACACAGTTGGTAAACAACATGAGTCTTTGACTATGGGATGGTGTATCAATTGCCATAGAGAAACTAAAGTTCAAATGGAGGGTAACGGCTATTATGATGAAATTCATGAAAGATTGCCTGAAAACTTGAAAAAACAATACCTTGAGGATGGAACAATCACTGTTTCTGAATTGGGAGGAATTGAATGTGCTAAGTGTCATTACTAAGATTTATTAGAAGCAAACTAGCTTATGTCAACAAATAAGAAATATTGGAAAGGTGTAGAAGAGCTTCATGACTCTCCTAACTTTGTCGAATCAAAAAACAAAGAATTTAGTGAGTATTTGCCGGCTGAAGATTTCTTGGGTGATAAGGGTCTTCTTGAGGGTTCCAAAACAAATAGAAGAGACTTTTTAAAGTATCTTGGTTTTGGTGTTACAGCCGCTTCTCTTGCAGCATGTGAAACGCCTGTAAACAAAGTTATTCCGCACGTTGTAAAAACAGATAAAGCAAATCCTGGTGTTGCTAATTATTTTGCAACAACTTATTCCGATGGGAATGATTATGCTGAGATCATCGTTAAAACAAGAGAAGGTCGTCCGATCAAAATTGATGGGAACAAGCAGTCTCCACTAACAAAAGGCGGGGTGAATGCTAGAATAAATTCATCTGTTCTATCTCTTTATGATGAAAAACGCTACCGAGCGCCTCAAATTGATGGATCTGATGTAAGTTGGTCAAAGTTTGATTCAGCTTTCAAGGCAGAGCTAGAAAAAGCGATAACCAAAGGTGGATCAATCAGGATTCTTACAAATAGTATTTCCTCTCCATCTACTTTAAGATTAGTTAAGGAATTTGCTGATGCCTATCCTGACGCAGATATCAAGCACGTTACATATGATTCAGTTTCTCATGGGGCTGCAATAGAAGCTAACAAAGAAGCTTTTGGTAAGGCTCAGCTACCATCCTATAATTTGTCTAAAGCGCACTCTATTGTAAGTGTTGGGGCAGATTTTCTTTCAAGTTTGCCTAATTCTGTGGGCCTAACGGCGCAGTATGCTGCTACTAGAAAACCTGAGAATGGATGGATTTCTAAGCACTTTCAGTTTGAGAGTTCTATGTCTTTAACAGGGTCGAACGCCGATGTTAGGGTTCCCCTAAAGCCATCAGAACAAGCGGCGGTTTTAGCCAACCTTTATAATGAGCTTGCTGCTCAGTTGGGTCAGCCATCAATGTCGGCTCCTAAAACGCCATATTCTGCCAAGATAAAAGCAGCAGCTAAGCATCTTTTAGCTCATAAAGGAGAGTCAATTGTTTTCGCAGGAGCAAACGAGATATCTGCACAGAAAATGGCAGTTGCGATCAATTATATGTTAGGGAATTATGGCAATACAATTGACATCGACAGAGCAGTATACCTAAAGCAAGGAGTAGACTCAGAAGTAACTGCTCTTGTTAAAGAAATGAATAGCGGACAAGTCGATGTTTTAATGATGGCTGGCGTGAATCCCGTTTACAATTTGCCAAACGACTTGAACTTCTCGGATGCTCTTGCTAAAGTGGGCGCTAGTCTGGTGTTTGCTGACCGTCCATCTGCGACAACTAAATCAGTTAAATACATTGCAGCTTCTCATCATTATCTAGAGTCTTGGAATGATCAACAGCCTGTCAAAGGGCATTTCTCACTAGCTCAACCCACCATTAATCCACTTTTTGATACAAGACAAATGCAAGATTGTATTTTGAATTGGATGGGGAGAAACGAAGATTACTACACATACCTTCGTAATAACTGGAAAGAGACAGCCTTTACGCAGCAATCTGCAAAACTTTTATTCGATGATTTTTGGAATAGCTGCCTTCATGATGGATTCTTTACTGTCTCAACAGAAGGCGAAGCGCTTAGTTACAGCCTAGATGCAACATCCTTGAGTGTTCCAAAAACAGAGAGTAAGGATTGGGAAATAGAATTCTACCAAAAAGTTGGGATAGGTGATGGTTCACAAGCCCACAACCCATGGTTGCAAGAATTACCCGATCCGATTTCTAAAATGACATGGGATAACTACATCGCTATGAATCCTTCTGATGCACGTGAGCAAGGTTTTGCCACTGAATACGGAGAACAAAAGGATGCAGATACTATCAATATTACCATAAATGGAGTAGTCTTCGAAAATGTACCTGTCATTGCACAACCTGGTCAAGCTAAAGGAACGTTAAGTGTTGCAGTTGGCTATGGTCAGCCTCTAGGAAAGAGTGATGAGTTAGTTGGTTTCAATGTTTATCCTGCTACTTCATCCAAAGGTGGTAGACTAAATTATACCAACCAAGTTTCATTTGAAGCAACAGGAGAGACCTATCAAGTAGCGACCACTCAGACTCACCAGACTATTATGGGTCGTGATTCTGTAGTAAGAGAGACAGATTGGTCAACCTATAAAAACGGAGATAAAGACGATTATAACCCCCCACACATGATTGCCATGCATGAAGGTCCTAAGCCATTAGGCGATGTTGATCTTTGGGCAAAGCATCCTGTAGAATCAGCAGGTCACCATTGGGGAATGAGCATTGACTTAAGCAGCTGTATTGGATGCGGTGCTTGTGTTACTTCATGTAATTCTGAAAATAATGTTCCTGTTGTCGGTAAGGATGAGGTTAGAAGGTCGCGTGAGATGCACTGGATCAGAATTGACCGTTATTTCAGCAGTGAAGAGGATCGAGTACCTGAAGATGATCAGAGTTATACGTTAATGGAAGTAGCTGAAGATAATCCTTCAGTGGTTCATCAACCTATGATGTGTCAGCATTGTAATCATGCTCCATGCGAAACTGTTTGCCCCGTTGCTGCTACTACACACAGTAATGAAGGGATCAACCAAATGACATATAACCGTTGTATTGGTACGCGTTATTGTGCTAACAACTGTCCTTATAAAGTAAGACGTTTCAATTGGTTTAACTACCAAGCATACAGTAAGTTTACTGATTTTAACCCATCAACAGATGATCTAGGTAGAATGGTACTTAACCCGGATGTTACCGTAAGAGCAAGAGGGGTGATGGAAAAATGTAGCCTTTGTGTTCAAAGAATTCAGGAAGGGAAGCTTACTGCAAAGAAAGAAGGAAGAAAAGTTATGGATGGAGAAATTCAAACTGCTTGTTCATCAGCTTGTCCAACCCAAGCAATCACTTTTGGAGACTTAAATGACCAAAATAGTAAAGTGCTTGCCGAAGCAAGAGGTGACCGTTCTTACCGCGTAATAGAAGAAGTTGGAACACAAGCAAACGTTTACTATCAGGTAAAAGTTAGAAATACAGAATCAAACATTGCTTAAAATAAATAAGAATGCAGCAAGAAGCAGCGATTAGAAAACCCTTAATACTAGGAGAAAAGACCTACGGTCAGATCACGGAAGACGTGATGGCTCCTGTAGTTGGCAAAGCAAATAAATCATGGTGGATCGTCTTTGGTATTTCAGCAGTAATGGCACTCTGGGGTATTGGATGTATCCTCTATCTTTTAGGAACAGGAGTCGGTACATGGGGCCTTAACAAAACAGTCGGTTGGGCTTGGGATATCACCAATTTTGTTTGGTGGGTAGGTATCGGCCACGCCGGTACATTGATCTCAGCAGTACTTTTGTTATTTAGACAAAAATGGAGAATGGCAATCAACCGCTCTGCGGAGGCAATGACCATTTTTGCTGTAATGATGGCAGCGGTTTGGCCTGGTATCCACATGGGTAGAATTTGGCTAGCTTATTTTGTTTTCCCACTTCCAAACCAGTTTGGATCACTTTGGGTTAACTTTAACTCACCTCTGCTTTGGGACGTTTTTGCGATCTCTACTTATTTCTCAGTATCGCTTGTCTTTTGGTACATTGGCTTAATTCCAGACTTTGCTACTATTCGTGATAAGGTAACCCAAACAGTTCCTAAGAAAATATATAGCCTGTTGGCCTTTGGTTGGACAGGTAATGCAAAGGCTTGGAACCGTTTTGAAGAGATTTCTTTGGTTTTAGCTGGTTTAGCAACTCCACTAGTATTCTCGGTGCACTCTATCGTAAGTATGGACTTTGCCACATCAGTTATTCCGGGTTGGCACACCACAATCTTCCCTCCATACTTTGTTTCTGGCGCAGTTTTCTCAGGATTCGCCATGGTTCAGACCTTGCTCATTATCATGAGAAAAGTAATGAACCTAGAAAGCTACATCACCATTAAACATATTGAATACATGAACATTGTAATCATTGTTACAGGTTCAATTGTTGGGGTGGCTTACTTAACAGAGCTGTTTATTTCATGGTACTCAGGAGTTGAATATGAGGCATACGCTTTCATTAATAGAGCAACAGGTCCTTATGCATGGTCATATTGGATCATGATGTCATGTAATGTTATCTCACCACAGATGTTTTGGTTTAAGAAGTTGCGAACAAGCATCATGTTTACTTTCTTCATGTCGATCATTGTGAATATTGGTATGTGGTTTGAGCGTTTCGTGATTATTGTAACTTCATTACATAGAGATTATTTGCCTTCAAGTTGGACCATGTTTCACCCTACTTTTGTAGATATTGGATGTTTTATTGGTACAATTGGAATATTCTTCGTCCTTTTCTTATTGTTTTCTCGATTTTTCCCGGTGCTACCTTTAAATGAATTGAAAACAATATTGAAATCATCTGGAGAGCAGTACAAAAAAGTAGAACAAGAACATTAATACGCTAATAATGGCAAACGATAAAGTTTTATATGCGACATTCGACGATGACACCATTTTGCTAAATGATGCAAAGAGTCTCGTTTCGAAAGGAGTTTACATCCGCGATGTGTTTTCTCCGTTTCCTATCCATGGTATTGACCCTGTTATTGGAATTAAGCAGACCCGTTTAGCAATTTGCGCCTTTATATATGGCTTAATTGGTTTAACACTTGCCCTTGCAGGAATGTATTATTTCATGATCGTGGATTGGCCTATGAATATCGGTGGAAAGCCAAATGATTTCTTTTACCAAAATATTCCGGCCTTTGTTCCAATCACCTTTGAATTTACGGTGCTATTGGCAGCGCACGGAATGGCTTTGACCTTTTTTATTAGAAACTGGACGCTGCCTGGAATCAAAGCAAGGAATCCATACCCTTACACTACTGATGATAAATTTGTGATGGAGATTCATCCGGCTGACAGCCAAATGTCTGAAGAAGAGGTAAAGGAATTACTAGATCAAACCGGAACGATTAAAGTAGAAGCAAGATAATTTGGACAATATGAAGAGTATGAAAAAAACATTCAATTATAGTTTTGCCATCACCGTGGGTTTGGTTTTTACCATGTTCTCATGTGATGATCCAAACAGTCCCGGAGTTGAATACATGCCTGACATGTATCGCTCTCCTGCAATTGAGGTTTATGTGGATTATGAATTTCCTGATTCCTCTACTGCTAGATTAACCCCTGAACATGCTATTCCGAGAGGATATAAACCTTATCCCTATCCAAATTCCACTGAGGGTTTTGAATTGGCTGGTGAAAATCTATCTAACCCGCTGCATCTAACTGAAAAGACAATCAAGGAAGGAAAGGCGCTTTATAATTCATTTTGCGCGCACTGCCACGGTAAGAAAGGGAAAGGAAAAGGCTCTATCCAGAACGCTATTTACGGTGCTGTTCCTTCTTACAGTGATACCCTACCAAATAGAAGAGGAAATCGTTCTATGAAAGAATTAAAGGAAGGGCATATTTATCAAGCCATCATGTATGGGTTAAATGCAATGGGTCCACACTCTAGCCTAATTAGGGAAAGGGATAGATGGAAAATTGTAGCTTACGTACAGACTCTTCAGGGTAAAGATCCTTTAGATATGCAGCAAGATAAAATGCAAGAGACTAAAGAAGAAAATGAAGATAGCAACGAAGAAGTGGCTAAATTAAATTAGGAATAATAACTGTATACCGATGAATTTTACTTTCACCAAAAATGCACGTATAACTTTCGCAGTTCTAATGCTCATAGGCGTTATAGCTGGGGTATATGGCTTCATGACAGACGATACTGCTCACCATAATCGATTTTGGGCTAATTTATTGATCAATGGCTTCTTTTATTTTGCGATTAGTTTAGGAGCGTTATTTTTCTTGGCTCTGCAATATGCAACTGAGGCTAGTTATATGGTAGTACTCAAAAGAGTCATGGAAGGAATATCCCAATATATCTATGTTGGTGGCGCTGTTTTGATTCTTGTTTTCTTAGCAGGGACATTACATTGGCATCATATCTACCATTGGATGGATCCTGAGGTATATGATCCTACTTCAGAGCATTATGATAAGATAATTGCCGGCAAAGCTGCCTATTTGAACCAACCTTTCTTTTGGATTAGAACGATTGTTTACCTAGGAGTTTGGATGTTTTTCGCCCGCCTATTTAGAAAACGTTCTCTTTTGGAAGATCAGCAAGGAGGAACGAAAATCCACTTTAAGAATATGGGTATGGCTGCAATTTTCCTCGTATTTTTTGCAGTAACATCCTCTACTGCTTCTTGGGATTGGATCATGTCGATAGACACGCACTGGTTTAGTACCTTATTTGGTTGGTACGTATTCTCAGGTATGTGGGTAAGTTTCATGATTGTTCTAGTACTGCTTACAATTTGGCTTAAAGGAAAAGGGCACTTGCCTCAGGTTAACCAAAGTCACATTCACGATGCAGGAAAATGGATGTTTGCAATCAGCTTTTTATGGACTTACCTGTGGTTCTCTCAGTTTATGCTGATCTGGTACTCAAATATCCCAGAAGAGGTGACCTATTACATTACAAGAATAGAAGAATTTAAATGGTTGTTCTTCGGTGTTTTCTTCACAAACTTTTTATTTCCAATGGTTATCTTAATGTCAAGAGATGCGAAGCGACAAATTGGCTATTTGATTACAGTGGGTGTAATTATTTTTATTGGACATTGGTTAGATGTGTATTTAATGATTGTACCCGGAAGTGTTGGTCACCTTCACTTTGGATTTATGGAAATTGGAATGTTCTTAGGATTTCTTGGCTTGTTCTTATATACGGTGTTTAACGCCTTTTCAAAAGCGCCATTGGTGGTTGAAAACCATCCATTCCTAGAAGAGAGTGAACATTTACATATTTAAAGACTTATAAAAGAAAAAACGTATTAGCATGATGAATTTGTTAATTATAGCGGCGATAGTGCTTGGAATCATTGCTTTATCCAAAGTGGTTAAAGTTCTTGAAAAGGCAAGCACTGTTAGAGGAGAAAACACTTACACGCCAACGGATAAAGAGAATAAAACGCAGGCACTTTTAATGCCAATCTTTCTCTTGGTTTATTTCGCCTTTATTGCTTGGCAGTTAGTGGCTTGGGGTGACCGTATGCTTCCTATGGCTGCTTCAGAACATGGGATAGTGATTGATAAGCTAATGGATACTACTTGGATCATCATCACGCCTGTTTTCATTGTAACTCATATCCTTTTATTCTATTTCGCTTGGAAATATGCCTATGACAAAAACCGCAAAGCACAATTTTTTGCGCATAGCAACAAATTGGAAATGCTTTGGACCGCTATTCCCGCTTTAGTGCTTTTGATATTAATCCTTTACGGGCTTAGTATTTGGAATGATACCATGGAGCCTCTAACAGCAGAAGATGAACCAGTAGAAATTGAGCTTTACGCGAGACAATTTGACTGGACTGCTCGCTATCCTGGGGAAGATGGGAAGTTTGGCACAGCAGACGTGAGACTAATTGAAGGAATAAACATGCTAGGGCTTGATTCTACGGATGAAAATGCCTGGGATGACAAATACGTAAAAGCAGAATTTGTTATACCCGTAAATAGACCGGTACAGTTTTATTTCAGAGCACAAGATGTAATTCATAGTGCATTTATGCCACACTTTAGGGCGCAAATGAACTGTGTACCTGGAATGACAACACGTTTCAATTTTGTTCCAACCATGACTACTGCAGAAATGCAAGAACACTTGGGAGATCCCGAATTTCATTATCAGCTACTTTGCAATAAAATTTGCGGCGCTGCCCATTACAATATGGGAATGGAAATTAAGGTAGTGTCTGAAGAGGAATATATCGCATGGTTAGCAGAACAAAACGAGTTTTTAAAAGTTGAAGGTAATACTAATACAACTGCACAGACTGAAAGTAATTCACAACCAAGCCAAGGGGCGGAAGAGGTTTCGTCTTTATAATTAAGTGATTATTAAAAAAGATTAGATAATGTCAGCAACAGCACATCATCAGGACAACGACTTTTTGTTCAAGTACATTTTTAGTACCGATCATAAAATGATCGCAAAGCAATTCTTTTTAACAGGTTCATTTATGGGACTGATAGGAATGCTTATGTCATCCATTTTTAGGCTTCAATTAGGTTATCCAGGAGAAAGTTTTCCTTTCCTAGAATCGTTTATGGGCGGATGGGCTCCAGATGGTGTTTTGTCACCTGATAAGTATTTGGCCTTGGTAACACTTCATGGAACCATAATGGTTTTCTTCCTCTTAACTGCAGGTTTGAGTGGTACCTTTAGTAATTTGCTTATTCCATTGCAGCTTGGAGCTCGAGATATGGCTTCTGGTTTCATGAATATGCTGTCATATTGGTTCTTCTTCTTATCAAGCTGTGTAATGATTGCTTCAATTTTTGTTGAAGGTGGACCTGCATCAGGTGGTTGGACGATTTATCCACCACTAAGTGCTTTACCTGAAGCAGTCCCTGGCTCAGGAATGGGTATGACTCTATGGATCATTTCTATGGCATTATTCATTGTATCATCACTCTTAGGAAGTTTGAACTACATTGTTACAATTTTAAATCTTAGAACGAAAGGGATGACGATGACAAGAATGCCGCTTACTATTTGGGCCTTCCTTGTAACAGCAATTTTAGGTGTTCTCTCTTTCCCTGTTCTATTCTCAGCGGTATTGTTATTATTCTTTGATAGAAGTTTTGGAACAAGTTTTTACTTGTCTGATATTTACATCGCAGGTCAGGCTTTAGAAGTAGAAGGTGGAAGCCCTATTTTATATGAGCACTTATTCTGGTTTTTAGGACACCCTGAGGTTTACATTATCTTATTACCGGCACTTGGTATTACTTCTGAGGTTGTAGCAACTAATGCAAGAAAGCCAATCTTTGGTTATCGAGCAATGATTGGATCAATTCTGGCAATTGGGTTTATCTCATTCCTCGTTTGGGGGCACCACATGTTCATTACAGGAATGAACCCTTTCCTTGGAGCGGTATTTACCTTCACAACATTACTTGTTGCAATTCCGTCAGCGGTTAAGGTATTTAACTATCTGACCACTCTGTGGAAAGGTAACATTCGGTTCACACCTGCCATGCTTTTTGCAATCGGTCTTGTATCTACTTTTATTACCGGTGGCTTAACAGGTATCATTCTCGGTGACTCAGCATTAGACATTAATGTTCACGATACCTATTTTGTGGTTGGTCACTTCCACATTGTAATGGGCCTTTCAGGTACTTTCGGTATGATTTCTGGTATTTACCATTGGTTCCCCAAAATGTACGGTCGGGTAATGAACAAGAGTTTAGGATACATACACTTTTGGGCAACAATAGTCACAGCATATGGTATATTTTTCCCTATGCACTTCCTTGGGCTTGCCGGTGTGCCTAGGAGGTATTACGCTAATACTGAGTTTCCGATGTTCAATGAAATGTATGACATAAACGAATTGATTACGGTTTTTGCTATAATAGCAGTAGCTTCTCAAGGGATTTTTATATTCAATATTTTCTACAGTATGTTTAAAGGGCAGAAGTCTCCACAAAACCCATGGGAATCTACAACCCTTGAGTGGACTACCCCTGTTGAGCATATCCATGGTAACTGGCCTGGAGAACTTCCCGAAGTTCATAGATGGGCTTATGATTACAGTAAGCCAAACATTGAGGAGGATTTCGTACCTCAAACTGTACCGCTTAGAGAAGGTGAGGAAGACGAAAATCACTAGTTTAGCTGATTTAAAATACAACTTAAAAATGTCCTTAATTTCGTTAAGGACATTTTTTATGGTACGTATTCTAATCCTATTTATCAGCGGCATCCTTCTAGCCTCTAATTCTAGTGCCCAAACCTTCGAAGAGGAAATTAAAAAGTCTATGCTTTCTAAGCCTAGGTTTGAATTTAAGTTTGATGGTCGGAACTCTTTCATCAGTCAGAGCGGAGTGCGTTTTTTTGGTCTCAAAGCGGGCCTACAATTTGATGGTAATGTGAGCATAGGAATGGGGTATAATTTTTTGTGGTCTGATCTTAGAGCGGATGTTTCTCATAATAGCAGACTGCTTAGTTCTGAACTGGTATTTCGATATTTTTCCCCTTATGTAGACTATGTATTTTATAGAGATAGCCGCTGGCAATTATCTATACCTGTCCAAATCGGTTTAGGAGAGTCTTTTTACCGGCCCCTAGATGACGAAATCAATAAAAGGTTAAATCGAGGCTTTGTGGCATCTTATGAACCTGCCATAGCCTTTGAATACCGTTTTCTTAAGTATTTTGGAATAGGCATGGGGGTTGGTTATAGATTAATGATCGTTCCTAACAGAAGGGTAGAGGAACAATTTACCTCACCTGTCTATATATTTAAGTTAAAGGTATATTTTGAACGATTGGTAGATGATTATATAGAGTAGAATTTAACTAGCTTTGACTTGCAATGCTAAATGATGAATTAAATCCGGAAAGGGAACCGAGCTCTGAGGATAAAGAGTTTGACAAGGTATTACGACCTCTATCATTCGCTGACTTTCAAGGGCAGGATAAGGTTGTAAGCAACCTAAAAATTTTTGTAGAAGCTGCCACGCAAAGAGCTGAGGCTTTAGATCATGTTTTACTACATGGACCGCCTGGTTTAGGAAAAACAACTCTAGCTAATATTATAGCCCAAGAACTTGGTGTTGGTTTTCGTTTAACGTCTGGACCTGTTTTAGAAAAGCCAGCTGACTTAGCTGGACTCTTAACAAATTTAGACGAGGGAGATGTCCTATTTATTGATGAAATTCATCGTTTAAGTCCTGTAGTAGAAGAATATCTCTATTCTGCTATGGAAGACTATAAGATTGATATCATGATCGATTCAGGTCCAAATGCTCGTTCTGTTCAAATCAATCTAAACCCTTTTACACTTATTGGGGCTACCACTCGAGCAGGACTGCTTACTGCTCCCTTAAGGGCGCGATTTGGAATAAACTCTCGATTAGAATACTATGATCGTGATCTTTTAGCAAGTATAGTAGTTCGCTCGGCAGGGATCTTAAATGTAGAGATTGAAGACAATGCAGCCTACGAGATAGCAGGAAGAAGCAGGGGAACCCCTAGAATTGTGAATGCATTGCTCAGAAGAGTGAGGGATTTTGCCCAAATTAAAGGGGATGGAACCATTGAACTCAAGATCACCAATCTGGCTTTAGAGGCTCTTAACGTTGATCAACATGGTTTAGATGAAATGGATAATCGAATCCTGATCACCATTATTGATAAATTCAAAGGCGGACCCGTTGGCTTAAATACTATTGCTACCGCAGTGGGAGAGCAAGCAGGCACCATTGAGGAGGTTTATGAACCTTTTTTAATCAAGGAGGGCTTTTTGAATCGCACTCCAAGGGGAAGAGAAGCTACAGAAATGGCCTATAAACACCTTGGTAGAAATCGCTTTCCAAAAGACGGAACTTTATTTAATGACTAATTCAAAGAAGTTCCAATTAACAGAGAAGCTAAAAAACAAAGCTTTTGAATTGGGTTTTGATTTCGTTGGGATTTCTGAAGCAAAGCGCTTAGATGCAGATGCTGAAAGATTGGAAAGGTGGTTAGATGTTGGGATGCATGCTGAGATGGCCTACATGGCAAATAATTTTGAGAAAAGAGTAGATCCAAGAAAGCTAGTTGAAGGCACTAAATCAGTGGTATCAGTTCTTTATAATTACCATACTGAGAAAGAACAAGTAGACGGAGCTCCAAAAATTGCAAAGTATGCTTACGGCAAAGATTACCACTTTGTAATCAAGGAAAAGTTAAGAGAGTTGTTTGATTATGTTAAGAAAGAAGATTCCCAGACCGAGGGTCGGGTCTTTGTAGATTCAGCTCCAGTCCTGGATAGAGCTTGGGCACGTGAAAGTGGTTTAGGTTGGATCGGTAAGAATAGCATGTTGATCAACAAACAAAGAGGATCTGACTTTTTTATAGGGAGTATGCTACTCAATCTTGAGTTGATTTATGATTCGCCTATTAAGGATTATTGCGGAAGCTGCACTAGGTGCATTGATAGTTGTCCAACTGACGCAATAACACCTGATCGAAGTATTGACTCGAATAGCTGTATTTCATACTTAACTATAGAACTTAAAAGCGATAAAATACCTGAGAAATTTGCCGACCAACTGAATGGTTGGGCATTTGGCTGCGACATTTGTCAGGATGTTTGCCCTTGGAACCGTTTTGCCTTAGAAAATACTGAAGCTGAATTCGAACCCAAAGATGAGCTTTTGGCTATGACAAGGGATGAGTGGCATGAGCTTGATCAAGAAGGCTTCTCTAAGTTATTTAGCAAGTCTGCTGTTAAGCGTACTAAATTCAAAGGACTTAAACGAAACTTAGATGCACTTAAGAAATAGATTCAAAAACTTCTTGAATAATGTCTTTATGCATATGACCAAATGTCGCAAGACACCAAGCTTTTAACATCAGACTTTCTTTAGGCTTAAGCCACCTTTTGGATTTTAACAACTCTTTCTTAAACAACCTTCTATCAAAGCTCACACGAGTGAGCACTTTCTTACTTAATTCGTACATGGTCTGTTTTAAATTGAGACCTCAAATTACAAAAAAATGTCCAAACAGAAACCTTAAAAAAGCATATAAAATAAAAGGAAATTGTTAATTATTTTCTCCCCATCGATAGCTTTCGCTTTTTAATCCGATTAAATCGACTATTCGACTTACTACCGTTTGAGCAAGTTCTTCAATGTTGCTTGGGTTAGAATAGTAGGAAGGACTAGCAGGACAGATGATTCCGCCGGCTTCTGTCACCGCTTTCATATTGTTAATATGGATAAGGCTTAAGGGTGTTTCTCGAGCAACAAGGATTAGTTTTCTCCTTTCCTTTAGGATCACATCAGCGGCTCTGCTTGTTAGATCATTAGAAACTCCGCTAGCGATGCGTGCCATAGTGCCCATAGAACATGGAACTACAACCATTTTGTTGTACATAGCAGAACCCGAGGCAAAAGGCGCATTGAAGTCTTGTTTGCCATAAAAAGTAAAAGGATACTTTTCATAGTCAGTATTACCCAATTCGGTTTTCCAAACATACTTGGCGTTATCCGACATCACCACTCCAACCGCTTCGATCTGATCATGCATTTTTTCTAGCTGGTCAAGTAATAGCTTGGCATAAATAGAACCCGAAGCTCCAGTTACTGCCACCACGATCTTATGTTTCATTATTTGTTCCCTCCGATAAATTCATAACGCAACGTAAAGCTTACGTATTGGTGTAACATGCCTGCATCAAAGATCCAAGAGGCACCGCTATCGTGATCTCTAACAGGTAAAACGGACATGTTATAACGCCAATTCATGATTATGTTTTCTGTGAAATTAAAGTTCAAACCTAACAACGCTCCAAGATCATAAGTTCTAAATGTATTGAGCTCAGCAGGTATTTCAAATGGCCCATCCTGGTTTTCAAGATACTGGTCTACTAACTGACCGTAGTACATACCGCCTTCAAAAGTAAAGCGGTTGTTTTTGTACCTAGCCATGATGGGAACCTCTACGTAATTCAAACGCATTAAGAAAAAGTCAGTGTCTCCTTGCTCTGTATCAGGGTTTTCTCTGCTCCCTTTTTGGCTGTAATTAATCTCAAATTGGAGGTTTATTTTTTGAGAGACATCTATATCCGAATAAACACCGACAATTAAGCCCGCTTTGTTGAACCCACCATAACCATCGCCACTTACTTGAGAGGCATTAACCCCTGCCAAAATACCGGCATTAAAACTTTGCGTCTTGCCTAAAAAACAAATACTAAACAGAAAGAGGAAGAATAATATTTTTAATGAAGGGTTCATTGCTGCTAAGATAACCCTAAGAGTTTAATACAGTTTTATCTTGGAGTAAAATAAGCAGCATTAGCTTGCATTACTTCATAAGAACTTTGATCATTATCGAAAATGAAACAAACTACTTCAAGGTCCTGTGGTTTCCAGTTTGGATCTACTGTTGTAACATACTGATAGGACAGCGTATCACCAACCTGCCAATTTGGAAGGTTGAGTCCCCAGGTTCCGTTTACTACTTTCCTTAAAGTGTGTCGGTGATTGTAAAACTCAATATCCACTGGATTAGAAAAGGCATCCTTTTGCCAGTCTACAATATTATCTTCTTTCAAAAACACTTGTAAACTGAAAGATTCGCTGCTAGGTACAAGTGGAATAACTTGAATTTGAGCCCTCACGACATTCGCATTGTTAGAATAATAAGAGGTTAGTTTAAGTTCAGCAATTGGAGAATCTGCTGCAATGGAATTTATATCTGCTTCCCAACCTGCATTTCCCGTTGACCTTAATCTACTTACCATGCCTCTTGGATAAGCGTTTCCGGGATTAAACTCTTGCTGGTAAAGTTCACCATGTCCCCCCTCGACTCTAAAGTCAGTAGTGAACTTGTCACCTGATTGTCTGGGTCTTGCAAAACCTCCTGCATGTATGGCAATGGGTACGAGTTGCTCCTTGAAAATGGTATCAAGTCGTATAATTTCTTTAGTTCCTAATGGACAGAAGATACACTCATGACCGGTAAACTCTTCCAAAGTGATAAATCGCCTATTTGAGTTATCAGGTGCAGTTGAAATAGCCCAAGTATTGTTTAAAATAAAACTAATCAAACTATCAGTGTCATCTAAATTAAGGGCTTGATCTATTTTGTAGTCAGTATCTGCAAAAATTCCTAAGGAGTCAAATAGTCGAGCAGAATCTGCACTAATTGCTCCAATTTGCAAATTGTCTTCTGCATTTGCAGGTATTGGATCATCTATTACCTCGCAGGCTGAAAAAGACAATAGGGCAATAAAAATGGTAAAAGCAAATCGCATCATCTCTCAAAGGTATTAAAAGCTACTGGTTATTGACAAAAATACTCCGCTTGAAGCAGGCACAACTCGACAAACACCCCCGACGCAGAAAATACCTGCCCTTTGACGTCCGTAACTTAAGGTTATTCTATTTCCTTTATCGTTGTAGCCGAAGGATCCGTTATAATAATGTACCCTTTTGCTTGGATCGGGATTACCATAGTTATATTGATCAAGAAAAGCTACAAACCAATGCGGGGAGTAACTGTATTCAATCAGTAAGGTAGCCCAATCGCCTTGGTCCTGCTCGGTAATTAGAAATTGAGCCTCAGTTCTAATGGAATTTCTAATATCAAACTTGTAAGTTACATCTGCTATTCCAATGTTGGCATATATTTTAGGTGCCCCGGGTTTTCCTTCAATCACATCTTGGTCGTAAACCAAGTTTGCATAAGTGAACCTACCTTTTACTTTAGAGGAGAACTTTTTAGTCAGCATCACATTGAAGTCCTTGAAATAGACCTCACCAACATCAAAGTAGTCAGCTTCGTACCCTAAGCGCTTCCCATCTTCATCATTAAGTCTGGTTGTATCTAAATTGTTGGCAGTAGAGTAATTGAGTTGAATGTCCATTCCTCTTTTTCCTCCGAGTAGGGTGCCCTTTTTAAATTTATAAATCAAATCTGCTTGGAATGCCATTTCACCATTTAATTGAGTGGCGTATGGGTATAAAGTTGCTAATAAGTTATACGTGTGCTGTTTTGTGAGTGCAGGGATAAAGTTGATCAACAGATTTTGTAATGACTCACCCCGATCTGATCGGAAACTCATGTTGTCATTTCGTTTGGCAGCAAGTACGATTCCGAGTCCTTTTTGACTGTATGAGGTTTGGATAAACAGAGCTTCTCCAGGTCTGTAAATAAAGTTGTTGTCAGCCGAAGGGTCATTTACTTTGTAAGCATATTCCGTATTCAGATTAAACCTTCCCCTTGTTATATTGGCTCTACCTCCAAAGAGGGCAACATTTTCAGGTAATACAAAACGGGAGTCTTGGTCAGCCTGATACTTGCTAACTGCGCTTGCACCTAATAGAATTCGGGTTTTACTTTCTTTTAATCTTGGGATAAGGTCATTCATGTATACATCAGCATCTAAACCTCTTACAATCCCTTCTCCATAATCAAAAAAGAGGCGTTGTTTTCCCGTTAGACCTGTAATTTCAACTCCCTTTAAAGGTCGATACTTGATTCTAATACCATCCATGGCATTGTCATACCCCAAACCTCTTTCTTCATAAGTTCTAAATGCAAGTCCATTTCCAAATTGCTCATAAAAATTACCAACGGTAATTGAGAATTGCTTTTGGTCAAAAGAGGCGTATCGATATGGAATTCCGTTACCTTGATAACCCTCAGGAAAACCCAATAGAGCATTCATGTAACTTTCGTAACGAAAGCCTGCAGAAAATCCCCCATTCGTGTAAACCAAGTTTAAAAATCCATTGGATAATATTCTTTCGGGTACTTCCTCGGCTCCAATGATGGTGTCTTCTTGATAATACTGCATATCAAGCTGAAAATTTCCTCTAATCTTTCCTTTGCTCATTACCTGATCAAAACTCTGGGCTTTCACAGAGCCAGAAAAAATTATGAAGACAGTAAGTATAAATAGTTTAAAACTATTTCCCTTTCTCAATAGAGTATGTGTCATTTTTTGGGGTAGTAGAGAAGTTAAGGCTAATAGAAAGGAGCTATTCTATTGTTTCTCCATCAGCCAGCTTTTGAACCAATTCAAAAAGTTCATATTCGTCACCTTCTGAGTATGAATTATGTTGCCAAACGATTTGGCCATTTCCATCAACCAAGAAAGTATGGGGTACATTATTTACGCCTAATGCCCTTTTAAAATCACCATTTGGATCTAAATAAACATCGTACTCCCAACCTTTTCCATTAACGTAGGGAGCCACTTTTGCAATGTTTCGTGTATCGTCAATTGATACTGCAACAAGTTTTACACCTGTTTCTTCTACCCACATATCATACATCTCAGTTATGTTGTTCAACTCTCTTTTACAAGGACTGCACCAAGTGGCCCAAAAGTTTATGATAATGGGATTACCATCATTTTTAAGATCAGAGGTGTTAAAGGTAGTGCCATTTAAGTTTTGGATATCCACAGCAGGAATGCTGTTGTTTTCAGTTTGGCTCATGGCAGTGAAAAATACCGAGCTAAAAAGGGTTAAGAGTAAAGACTTTAAATACATATTATTTTTATTTAAGGTTTGCTAAATTACAAATTCATTAACATAGGTAAACAATATCTGAGCCAAGATTAATTCTTGTTTTATTATATTTGTAGATTAAGTCTTTTAAATAAATTCTTATGAAGAAAAATATATTATTTACTTTCTCTCTAATTATCTTAGGTGCTTCTAGCTTATTTGCACAGAGCATCTTAATCAATAACAAAGCAGGTCAAAATGTAATTGGTGACACAATTACCTTTAATCATGTTGTAGACCCTACAAATACCTTTGAGTTTTTTGAGAACAAGCAATTTGTTGACATAATCAATAACAGTGGGAGTCAAATGACTGTTGGTTTAATCAGAAAAGAGGTTTCTGTTGTTTCAAATACATATGATTATATGTGCTGGGGAGCGCAGTGTTTTGGAGAAGTTTTAGCAGGGACACGTCCTGTTTGGGATGTGAACGATTCTGTTATAGTAGCCAATAACGATACCGCTTCTGGACTTTTAGGTGGGTTGGTAATTTACCATCGCCCTAATGGTAATGCGGGAACTTCAATATATGAGTACGAGCTTTATGATAGAGCCAATAGAAGTGTGTCCTCAAGCATATTTGTGAAACTTGAAACTACTATTTCCGTTGGTTTGGATGAAGCAGCTAAGCGAGTAAGTTTTGAGGTTTACCCAAATCCGGTTGAAAATGAGTTGCGATTAAATTTCCCAAACGGAATAGATCAAACTGACATTGAACTAATCATGCATGATTTAACCGGGAAAGAAGTAAAAAGAGTGAATGCACAGCAAGGCGTTGAATTACAAATTTTGAATGTTGATGATTTGAAATCTGGACTCTATTTTATCAGCATGGTGAAAGAGGGAGAAAGACTTCAATCAAAGCGATTTGTAAAGCTTTAAGTAAAAATTTTTTCGGAATATTAAAAAAATGGGAAGCAAGTGCTTCCCATTTTTAGTTTAACAAGGTTTCAACTAAGCTAGGTACTCCTTTTTCTGCTCTCTCCTGAATTATTTGCCACTGTTCTTCTAGCATAAACTCTGGTGTATTAGGGTCTATCAAATAGCGTTTTGCAGAAATAGGGACATCATTCACTAAACTCGCGGCAGGATAAACATTTAAGCTAGTTCCGACTACCATAAAGTGTTGAGATCCTTCTAATAGTCTAAAAGCTTCTTCCATAGCGGGTACGGCTTCCCCAAACCAAACTACATCTGGTCTTAGTTGTTCTCCTCTTTCGCAAAGATCGCCTAGGTTTAGTTCGGGTTTTTGCCAACTGTATTTCAATTCCGAATAGCGTTCACTTCGTACTTTCATGAGTTCTCCGTGCAAATGAAGAACGTTGCTTGAACCTGATCGCTCGTGCAGGTCGTCAATGTTTTGGGTAATGATGATTACTTCATATCGTTCTTCTAGCCTAGCCAGTGCTTTGTGAGCAGCATTGGGCTTTGCCTCCATCAGCTGTTTTCTTCTCATGTTATAAAAAGCTAATACATGTGCAGGATCTTTTTCCCAAGCTTGAGGAGTTGCTACCTCGCTGATCTCATAATTTTCCCATAATCCTCCATGGTCTCTAAAGGTCTTTAATCCACTATCAGCACTCATGCCGGCACCGCTAAAAACCACTAATTTCTCTTTTACTTTCTGCATAATTGATGCTTTGCTTTTGTTTTATATCAAGGCCTTAATCCTTACATTTACTGCCCTCTAAATTTAAGCATATGGCTGACTCTCGAAAGCAAAAAGAAGCCCTTGATTATCATTCTGATGGTAAGCCTGGGAAAATTGAAATTAAACCCACCAAACCTTACAGCACTCAAAGAGATCTAGCACTAGCCTATTCTCCAGGAGTAGCAGAACCTTGCAAGAAAATTGCTGATGACAAAGAATTGGCCTATCGTTACACTACAAAGGGAAACTTGGTAGCTGTAATTTCTAATGGAACAGCTGTACTAGGTTTAGGAGATATTGGACCAATTGCGTCTAAACCTGTTATGGAAGGAAAGGGCTTGCTTTTCAAAATCTTTGCAGATATTGACGTTTTCGATATTGAAGTTGATCACAAGAATGTAGATGATTTCGTGAAAACTGTTAAGGCCATTTCACCAACTTTTGGGGGAATCAATTTAGAAGATATTAAAGCTCCTGAGTGCTTTGAAATTGAAAATAGACTCAAAGAGGAACTTGATATTCCCATAATGCATGATGATCAGCATGGGACTGCAATCATTTCAGCTGCAGCCATGCTGAATGCGCTTGAGCTTGCCGAAAAAAAGATAGAAGAAATTAGAATAGTGGTTAATGGAGCAGGAGCCTCTGCTATGGCCTGTATTGACTTGTACGTTGCGCTTGGTGCAAAGAAGAAGAACATCATTATGCTCGATAGCAAAGGTGTGATCAGAAAAGATCGAGATTCACTTAACAAGTACAAAAAAGCCTACGCTACCGAACAAGATCTGCATACCCTTGAAGAAGCAATAGAAGGGGCTGACCTATTTTTAGGGCTTTCAAAGGGCAATGTTTTGAGTAAGGAAATGGTAAAGAAAATGGCCAAAGATCCTATCGTCTTTGCGCTTGCTAACCCTGACCCTGAAATACCCTACAAAGATGCAATAGCAGCAAGAAAGGACATAATTATGGCTACCGGTCGATCAGACCATCCTAATCAGGTTAATAATGTGCTTGGTTTTCCTTTTATTTTTAGAGGCGCATTAGATGTTAGAGCTACTGCTATAAACGAAGAAATGAAGCTAGCGGCTGTAAAGGCCATTGCTAAAATTGCCAAAGAGCCTGTTCCTGAAGAGGTAAATGAAGCATACGGCTCAAGAAATTTAAGCTTTGGTCGTGATTTTCTAATTCCTAAGCCTATGGATCCAAGACTATTGATCGCTATCGCTCCTGCTGTTGCCAAGGCCGCGATAAAGTCAGGCGTTGCTCAAGAAAAAATTACGGATTGGGGCACTTACAAAATGGAACTAAGCACAAGATTGGGTCTTGACAATAAGCTCATGAAGAACATGACCCAAAGAGCTTCACGAAAACTGCAACGCGTTGTTTTTGCTGAAGCAGATAATTATAAAGTACTGCGTGCCGCTCAGGTTGTAAAGGACGAATCAATTGCTATTCCAATTCTATTGGGAAATAAGAATAAGATAAAGGAGTTGATAGAGGAATTCAGTTTGGAGTTGGATGGAGTAGAAATTATAGACCCTAAGGATGAGGCCTTGAGAGAAAAACGTTACCAATATGGTGATGTGTTGTTCGATAAGCGCCAACGCAGAGGGGTAACCCAATATGAGGCTCGACATAAAATGAGAGATCGGAATCATTTTGGAGCTATGATGCTAGATCAAGGAGAAGCAGATGCATTTATTAGTGGGATCACACGGAACTATCCTGAAACTATTAGGCCCGCCTTACAAATTATAGGCACTCAAAAAGGAGTGCGGAAAATCGCGGGCATGTATATTTTAACCACGAAGAAGGGACCTGTTTTCTTTGCAGATACTACCATAAACGTCAATCCAACTGCTCAAGATCTGGCTGATATCACCGTTTTAGCGGCAAAGTCAGTAGAGCGGCTACGGATTAAACCTCGAATTGCATTATTATCCTTTGCCAATTTCGGTTCTACCGAATTTGAAGAATCCAAAAAGGTAAGAGATGCAGTAAAAATTTTACATGAAGAGCATCCTTCACTTGTTGTTGACGGTGAATTACAGGCCAACTTTGCCCTGAGCAAAGAGCTCATGCAGGAAAAATTCCCCTTTTCTAAATTGGTAAATAAGAAAGTAAATGTGTTGATATTCCCCAACCTTTCTGCAGGCAACATTGCCTATAAGCTCGTTCAAGAAATGGGGGAAGTTGAAGCTATTGGCCCTATTTTGCTTGGGTTAAATAAATCGGTGCACATTCTGCAATTAGGAAGTAGTGTAAGGGAAATTGTAAATATGGTAACCATTGCTGCAGTAGATGCACAAAGTAGAAAAGCTGAATTATGATTGCATATGTAAAAGGTCGCTTAGTAGAGAAGAATCCAACTTACGTAATTATTGAGACAAACGGAATTGGATATCATCTGAACATATCTCTCAACACCTACTCAAGTCTACCTGCAGAAGAAGACTGCAAGCTATTTACGGAGTTTGTAGTGCGCGAAGATGCTCAGATTCTTTATGGCTTTCAATCTCAGGCTGAGCGGGAGCTTTTCAGGCTATTGACATCCGTATCAGGGGTTGGGCCATCCACTGCTATGATGGTTTTATCAGCAGGGCAGGCTTCAGAAATACAAGAAGCAATTATTGGAGGTGATGTCGCCTGGTTTAAAAGCGTAAAAGGAATTGGGCCTAAATCCGCACAACGTATAATCATTGATCTTAAAGATAAAGTTGGTAAAGTTGAGGCAGGTGAAGATATTTTACCTAGTGAAGGCAATACGCCCAAGGAAGAAGCGTTATCAGCGCTGGTTATGCTAGGTTTTAACAAGAATCAAGCAGAAAAGGTAGTGTCTAAGCATTTGAGAAAGCAACCAAATCTAAGTGTTGAGGATGTGATCAAATATGCATTAAAAGGCTTATAGCTTAAGTTCCGAAGGAAAGTTTGGTTAAATATAATTGTCATATTAACAGACTATTGATTTTAGTTGGTCTGCTAGGGTGTTTCTCTCGCTCTGCTTCCGGCAAGTCTAGAACTTTGCCGGATTTTGACTTTTATAAGGGTCCAAATCTTCATGTACTAGCCGATTCCACGGAAGACGATTCCAATGATGTGAAACTTATATATCCCTTTGATGACGAAAGCGATGAGGGGATGAATCAAGGAATGAGTCCGTTATTCTTTGAAGACCCTTCAAACGTTAACAAAGAGTTCAAGTACGATCCAGAAACTGGAGAGTATAACTATTACCAGCAAATTGGTAATATAAACTACCGAGACCCTGCTCAAATGAGCCTTGATGAGTATTTAAAATACGACATGGAGCAAAGTCAGCGTGACTTTTGGAGGAAAAAGTCTGCTGCAGAAACGCTTAATGAATCTCAAGGTTTCAGGCCGCAACTGAATGTAAAAGGTGAATTATTTGATAGAATCTTCGGTGGGAATACCATCGACATTCGTCCACAAGGTTCAGCAGAGCTTTCGTTTGGAGTAAACATTGCAAGACGTGATAATCCCATTCTTCCTGAAAGGCAAAGAAGAACTACCAATTTCGATTTTAATCAAAAGATTCAGCTAAATGTAATTGGAAATATTGGTGAGAAACTTAGAATTCAAACGAGTTACAACACTGAGGCAACATTTGATTTTGAAAACCAAACAAAAATAGAGTACACCGGCTACGAGGATGAGATAATTCAAAAGATTGAGGCAGGTAATGTTGCCTTGCCACTGCAAAGCTCTTTGATTACAGGTAGTCAGACCTTGTTTGGAGTTAAAACTGAACTGCAGTTCGGTCGATTGAGGGTGACCTCCATTTTTTCTCAAGAAAGGGGTGAAAAAAAAGAAATCAACATTACCGGTGGAGCCCAAGTACAAGAGTTTGAAAAGTCTGCCTCTGAATATGAGGAAAACAAGCATTACTTCTTATCTCACCTATTTCGAGAAAGCTACGAAAGAAATTTATCAGACCTTCCTCGGGTTATATCTCGTATAAACATTACAGCAGTTGAGGTATACATTACCAATACGCAGGGCTCATTTAACAATACGCGAAATATTTTAGGTTTTACTGATCTTGGTTCTGACCGTAGAATTTACAATCCTCAAGTTGTTTCGAGAGACCCTGCTTTGCGGGTATCAGACAATAATGCCAATGACCTTTACGCAAATTTAGCAGGGGGCTTTCCCAACGCTGAGCAAATTAGAAGCTTTAATAATGCAGATCAAGTTCTACAGGCTCAAGGTCTTGAGAGTGGATCAGATTATGAGCGTTTGGAAAATGCTGTTTTACTTTCACCCAATGAATACGTCCTAAACGCTGAGTTAGGTTATATATCTTTAAATCGCACACTCAATCCGCAAGATGTTTTAGCTGTTTCTTATCGCTACACTTACAACGGAAGAGTCTATCAAGTTGGTGACCTTTCTACTGATGGAATTGATGGACAGCAGGCACTTTTCTTGAAGCTTCTCAAGGGAACTATTATTGATCCTACTTTACCAAGCTGGGACTTAATGATGAAAAACGTTTATTCATTAGATGCCTTTAATGTAAGTCAGGAAAATTTCCAATTCGAGATTTGGTACCTAAACGAAGCAACGGGAGTTGAGATTCCTTATTTTCCTGAAGGAAGATTTGAAGGTCAGCCATTGATCAATACATTAGGCTTAGATCGAATTTCAGTAGTAAATGAGCCTCAGCCTGACGGAATTTTTGACTTCATCCCAAATGTGACCATCAATCCTCAAAATGGTAGAATTTACTTTCCCGTGCTGGAACCCTTTGGTTCTTATTTAAAATCACGTTTTAATGATCCTAATTTAGCACAGAAATACGCTTACGATTCATTATATACTACCACCCGAATTCTTGCCCAACAAGATGTAGATAAGAACCGATTTACTTTTCGTGGGCGTTACCAATCTAGTTCGGGTTCTGAAATTTCATTGAACACCTTTAACATTCCCCAGGGCTCTGTAAATGTAACAGCAGGCGGAGCTCAGCTCACAGAAAATGTTGACTATACTGTAGACTACAATTTGGGACGCGTGAAAATCTTGAACGAAGGTATTTTAGCTTCGGGTCAGCCAATTAAGGTTACACTGGGAAGCAATTCACTATTTAACGTTCAAACAAAAACTTTGCTTGGATCTCGGTTTGACTATCGAATCTCAGAAGATATCAATATTGGGGGTACGGTTCTTAATCTAACAGAACGTCCGCTCACTAGGAAGATCAATATTGGGGATGAGCCGATTTCTAACACTGTTGTGGGAATTGATGGAACCTTTAGAACTGAAGCACCAATTTTAAGCCGTGCGGTTGATCTGCTTCCGTTTTATTCAACCAAAGAGAAATCGAACTTGACCGTTACTGCGGAAGCTGCCAGATTATTTCCAGGAAATTCTAGAGCCATTACCAAAAATGGAATTGCCTACATTGATGATTTTGAAGGTAGTCAAACAGTAATTGATATTAGAGCAGCAAATGCTTGGTATTTAGCAAGTACTCCAGAAGGACAAGACGATATTTTCCCTGAAGGAAACCTAAATGGTCGTTTAGACTATGGATTTAACCGCGCAAGATTGGCGTGGTATACTATCGACCCACTTTTCTTCAGAAATGATACAAGAACGCCGGGCCATATTCGAAATTCCGATAGCCAGTCTAATAACTTTTCAAGAGAGATTATTGAAACTGAGGTTTTTCCCAATAAAGATCCGGATCCCGGTTTAATCAATAACTTACCTACTTTAGATTTAGCCTTTTATCCAAGGGAAAAGGGCCCGTATAACTATGATACTCGAGGTGGATCATTTTCAGCAGGATTGAATGCTGATGGCTCCCTGCGTGAGCCAAGATCAAGATGGGCAGGAATCATGCGGGAGATTCAGTCTAGTGATTTTGAAGCTTCAAATGTTGAGTTTATTCAATTTTGGATCATGGATCCATTCAACGAACAAGATGGAAATCCAAATCACTCAGGAGGAGATATGTACTTTAACATCGGTTCGATTTCTGAAGATATCTTGAAAGATTCAAGGAAGAATTTTGAAAATGGTTTTCCGGTAGATGGAAGTAATAATAATACTGATCTTACCATTTGGGGAAGAGTCCCAACTGTGCAATCAGTGGTGCTTGCTTTTGATAATAATCCTGCATCAAGAGAGTTTCAAGATATTGGGTTAGATGGGCTGTCTGATGCCCAAGAGCGAAATAACTTTGCCGCATACTTAGACACCCTTGCTACTATCTTGAACCCAGCTGTTTTAAATGAATTTTCAGCTGATCCATCACAAGATAATTACCATTACTATCGAGGTAGTGACTACGATGCTCAGCAGCTTACTATACTAGAGCGCTATAAAATGTTCAACGGACATGAAGGGAATTCACCCACTGCAGAACAATCACCCGAGGCTTATCCCACAGCAGCTACAACCTTACCTGATCAAGAAGATGTAAACAGAAACTTCAACTTGGATCGCACGGAGAGTTACTATCAATATAAAGTGCAATTGAGTCCACAGGTTTTAAGACCTGAGAATGTTGGGAATAACTACATTACTGATGTAGTAAGAGCTACTAAGAATGTAAATGGAGAAACGAAAGAGGTCAATTGGTACCAATTTAGGATTCCTATTCGAGAGCCTGAAAAGGTAATTGGTAATATTCGCGACTTCAAGTCGATTCGTTTCATGCGAATGTTCCTCAGGAATTTTGATGAGGAAGTTGTGGTGCGCTTTGCCCGTCTTGGACTTGTTAGGGGAGAGTGGAGAACCTATAACCGAGAAGAAATTCCACCTGGTGATACGCATGGTAGCGAACCGGGTACTACCACTTTTAACATTGCAGCAGTAAATGTTGAGGAAAATGCCAATCGAGTGCCAATTAATTATACCATACCACCTGATATTGAGCGAGAGATCGACTTTGGGACGACTAACCTGCGTCAGCTAAACGAGCAATCTTTAATGCTTGATGTGTGTAATTTGCAAGATGGCTTTTCAAAATTCGCTTTCCGTTATTTGGATTTAGATATTCGGCAGTATAAGCGTTTAAAAATGTTTGCTCATGCTGAAGCAGGTCAACCAGGCGAAGTGTTGAATGATGGGGATGTTTCAATTGTATTGCGTTTAGGAACTGATTTTGAAAGCAATTACTATGAATATGAGGTGCCACTTGAAGTAACCCTTCCGGGAGAAAATTCGCCTGAACAAGTTTGGCCCGAAAGCAACGAAATTGATCTTGAATTTGATAGGTTGATCAACGCCAAGCAGACCAGAAATAGGCAAATTGTCAACCCCTCTTCTGGCGTTAGTGTCAATCAGATCTTTGAAACAGAAGATGGGAAGAACTTCATTCGGGTTAGGGGTAATCCAAACTTGGCAGAAGTAAGGGTAGTAATGATTGGTGTAAGAAACAGACGGGGAGGGGCCAACAATCAAAATGATGATGGCTTACCTAAATGTGCCGAGGTTTGGGCTAACGAACTTCGTCTTTCAGACTTTAATAACCAAGGTGGTTGGGCAGCTCAGGCAAGGGTAAATGCGCAGGTTGCAGACCTTGGAACCATTAACCTTTCGGGAAGTATGAGTACTCCAGGTTGGGGTAGTTTAGAGCAAAAGCTAAACGAGCGCCAAAGAGAAACAAGGCAGCAATACGACCTTTCTACAAGTCTAGATCTTGCCAAGTTTTTGCCTGAAGCGATCAACCTGAGTATTCCCATGTATTATTCAGTCTCAGAAAACGTTGTAAGGCCTGAATTCAACCCCTTAGATCCAGATGTTCGCTTGAATGAAATTCTTCGATCCGACGAGTTGACCGACGATTATAAAGACAGTATTCGTAAAATAACCGATGACTACACCCGCAGAAGAAGTTTGAATTTTACCAACGTCAAAAAACTACCCGGGCCAAATAAGAAGAAAAGTAATATTTATGATATTGAGAATTTTTCATTTACCTATGCTTACACAGAAATCTTTCAGCGTGACGTAAATACTAAGTTTGATAGGCAGGAAACGTATCGTGGTGCAATTAATTACGCTTTTTCTGGAAGGCCAAAGAATATAGAGCCTTTTAAAGAGTGGGAATTCTTAAAAAACAAGGAAGGGTGGGATTGGCTGAAAGATTTTAACTTCAATCCAGTGCCCACACAAATTAGCATTCAATCCCTTTTTGATCGGAACTACCAAGAACGACAGGCTAGGAACATTACTTCAACCGCCGGTAGTTCCTTTGTTTTTGAATCGCCCCCTTTTTACCAGAAATCTTTTAATTGGAGCAGGCTCTACACCCTTCGACATAATTTAACCCAATCTTTAACCCTTAACTTCAATGCCTCAAATAGGGCGCTAATTGGGGAGCCTCCCGGTGAAGTAAACCGCAACAATGAAGAGGCTTATGAACGCTTTAGAGAAGAGGTTTGGCAAAATATTCAGCAGTTTGGAGACAATACCAACTACAACCACAATTTTGATTTAAATTATACCCTACCGCTTAAAAAAATTCCGGGGCTAGACTTTATAAACGCTAGTGCACGATACGCTGCAACTTTTGCCTGGGATCTAGTCGGGAATCCTCAAGCAGATACCTCGCTCGGTAGTACAATTCGAAATTCGCAAACCAAGGGAATACAGGCTAACTTGTCTATGGATTTGCTATATAATAAGTTTCAATATTACAAGGATCTAAAAAATCCAAGAATTGATAATCGCTATATCTATAAGGAGGAAGAAGAAGACGAAGAAAAGGGAAAGAAAAAGAAGAAAGAAGGTAAGAATAAGCTTGAATCTATTGAAGAGGAAAAGGAAGGGATTTCTGATAAGCGAACAGAGGCATTAGAGGAAGAGCCTGATACAACTAAAAAGAAAAAATTCATTCTTCAACGGTATTTAATGGATAATGCCATTTTCGCCTTAACCAGCTTGAAAACCATTACTTTCAATTATAACGAAACACAAGGTACGGTGCTTCCTAACTTCGGGCAAACAGCTTCTATTCTAGGAATGAATGGCGGATGGAATGCGCCCGGATGGGGTTTCGTAGCTGGGTTTCAAGAGCCTGAAGATGACTACTTGTTTCGGGCTCTAGACGAGGGTTGGCTGGTAGAAGATATTTTTGTTAGCGGAGACTTTTCTAAAACCTTCAATAAGACTCTAAATCTACGAGCCACTATAAAGCCGATTGATGGTCTGCGAATTCAACTCGAGGCTAGTCAAACAGAGTCACAGAATGTGAGCCGATACTTTTTCTGGGATGATAGCTTAGCATCTCCCACCTATAATTTTGATGCACCACCCATAATAGGAGGGAGTTATACGGTCTCTTTTATGGCTTTTAATACGGCATTTGTTTCAGATGATGAGAACACTTTCTCAAACGCAACTTTTGATCAATTAAGAGAAAACCGCTCAGTGATCTCAAGAAGACTTGGGACTGAAAATGTAAACTCTTCGAATAGAGGAGAGTTTGCTGATGGTTATGGAGAAAGCTCCCAAGAGGTATTACTCTACTCTTTTTTATCGGCTTATTCAGATAAAGACCCCAATCAGATCACCATTAGAAACTTCACCGATATTATGCCGATGCCCAATTGGAATGTAACCTATGACGGGCTTTCTAAATTGCCATTCTTTCAACGCTACTTCAGAAGCATCACCCTTAATCACCGCTACCGTTCAACCTTCAGTGTAGGGTCTTACACTAGAAACCCAAATTTTGCATTGCAAAATGGGGATCCAATAGCTAGAGACGTAAACAATAACTTTATAACTGATAAGCAATTTAACACAGCTAACATTGTAGAGCAGTTTAGTCCTTTGATCAATGTTGATATGACCTGGAAAAACAGACTGATCACTCGGGTAGAATTAAGGCAAGATCGTAACGTTTCTTTAAGCTTTGCAAATAATCAAATTACGGAGGTAAAGGGAAAAGAGTATATCATTGGTTTAGGTTATACCTTAACCAATATGAAGCTTCCTTTTAAGGTAGGGAAAGTAGAACGAGCGAGCAATTTAGACCTTAGAGCAGACATATCCTTGCGTGACAACAGAACGATTATCCGACGAATCGTAGAGAATAGAAACGAACTTACCGCGGGTCAACGAATTTTCTCTATTAAATTTACAGCCGATTATCGCTTTAGCAATAAGTTGAACCTAAGGCTCTTCTATGATCGTGTAGCGAATACACCGCTTATTTCTTCGACCTTCCCAACAGCCAATACAAATGCAGGAATAAGTTTACGTTTTACCCTTTCTCAATAGTTACTTATTCCTAATTTAGCCTTAAATAAAAGCCATTAAAATGAAAATTCCTGCTGAATTAAAATATACGAAAGACCATGAATGGGTAAGTGTTGATGGAGACATTGCAACTGTAGGTATCACAGACTTTGCTCAGGGTGAGCTCGGAGACGTTGTATATGTTGAAATTGAAACAGAAGGTGATGAACTTGACGAAGGTGAGGTATTTGGAACTGTAGAAGCAGTTAAAACAGTATCTGACCTATTTATGCCTGTTTCCGGAGAGGTAGTTGAGGTTAATGAAAAGATTGAATCTGAACCTGAAGTGGTTAACGATGACCCCTATGGCGAAGGATGGATGATTAAGGTAAAGCTAAGTGATGCAGGTCAGCTTGACTCTTTACTTGATGCATCTGCATACGAAAGTGAAGTTGGCTAGGAGAAGTCAAATTTGGTGGTTGTTACCCATTTCTTGGGTGGTAATCATTGCTTATTTGAGTTTTATACCCTTAGATCAACTCAATCTTCCCAAAGCCTTAAGTTTAGATAAGATTTTTCACCTTGGCGTTTACGCTATCTTAGTCTTATTTTTTGGCTTTCCTTTAAAGCCTTTTTCTAGACCATTCTATTGGTCCATCGGTTTTACTATACTTTTTGGATTGTCAATTGAATTTATTCAGCATTACCTGATACCAAACAGAAGGGGAGACGTTTACGATGTCTTAGCTAACCTCTTGGGAGTAGCTCTTGGAGTTATACTTTTAAAAAAGCTTAAAATAACTTAACATACTTCGCGTTATTAGATAGTAAACACTAGGCTATTTTTATTATTTTAGCTTTCTAAATTGATGATATTTTATGGAACCTAAGAAAAACGAAAAGGCTGACCTTGAAAATAAAAAAGGGGTTTTCTTTTTAATTGGTTTATCGCTTGTATTAGCAATTGTTTTAGTTGCTTTTGAGTGGAAGACCTATGAAAAAGGTCCCAATAGTCTTGGGCAGCTTGAAATGGAAGAAATAGAAGAGGAGATGATTCCGATTACGCAGCAAAAGCCGCCACCTCCTCCACCCCCTCCGCCACCACCCCCTCAAGAAATCTTAGAGATTGTTGAAGATGATAAGGAGATTGAGGATGAAGTTGAGATCCAAGATATGGAAGCGGATATGGAAACTGAGATCTTTGAGCAACCTGAAGAGGTAATTGAAGAAGCTGAAATTTTTACCATTGTTGAGGATATGCCATTATTCCCTGGATGTGAAAATGCAGGAAGTAAGCAAGAGCGTGACCAGTGCACTCAAAACGAGATCTACAAGTTTATTGGTCAAAACACTAAGTACCCCGCAATGGCGAAAGATGCAGGCATTAGTGGAACGGTTTATATTCGTTACCTGATTAATGAGAAAGGAAAAGTATCTAACGTAGAAGTGTTAAGAGGAGTTTCTGGCGGAAAGTCACTTGATGACGAAGCGGTAAGAGTAATCAATTCTTTACCTAAAATGAAGCCTGGTAAACAAAGAGGTAAGCCGGTTAGAGTTCAGTACACAGTTCCAGTTAGGTTTAATCTAAGATAAAGAAATAGACAGAAAATGTTTTTAGAATAAAAAGGCTGCTCATTGAGCAGCCTTTTTTGATTAGTCTATTTCAACGGTATTGATGATTTCGTATCCGAGATGTTTTTCAAGAATTCTGTGATAGGCCTTAGTGGCTGTAAAACCAAAACCGCTTTCAAGAAATTCATCAAAAAGAAACTTCCAGCCTGACTCCTTCGGAAAGGCAAAACCAAAGAATTCGTCATTCTTATTGGCAACTTTGTGCATCTTGATAAAGTCATCATGCTCTTTCATATATTGCCAGAAGGTGATTACATCTGAATAGCCGTAAAGTTTTCCTGATTGTGCAATGCTTTCTATAACTTCTTTTGGTGTTTTTACCTCTCTGATTGGCCTATTGGTTCTTCCAATTTTGTCTCTGAATTCTTTAATGTGATCTTCATGTATACTGCCGGGAACAGTTACAGGATATAAGTCGGCAAATGAGCTTTTGAGCTCTTCTTCGTTTAAGGCTGTTTTAACTCCACCTTGGCTTAGTAACACAGATACATTTCTTAAATAAGGTGCAGAAAATGCTAAATTCTTCTCTCTTTCTTTAGTTATGGTAATGGTACCTAGACCTATTGTGTTAGACTTACCATTTTGTGCTTGAAGCAGCAGTTTATAGAATGATTGCGGCTTTTGATAAATCAGTTCAACATCAACCTCTTTATTTTCCTTTACCCATTCTACAAAAGAATTTAGGATGTCAATTTCAATTCCTGTGAGTTTTCCTTTTTCTTCATACACAAAAGGGCTGTTCTCGTGGTAAAATACAGTAAGCTCAACTTTGTCTCCTGCTTTTACGTTTTCCCACAATACTTCCTCTGCAACTTGTGCCTTTGATGGCTGTAAATTGTAGAAAAACAATAAAATACTGAATAGTGTGATTTTTTTCATGGTTTTAAATTTTCGCGCAAAAGTAGGATAATATCTAGCTATTTGTTGGTAGAATTACCGAACTGCGACTATATTTGAGTAAAACATAGATCATGAACCATAAAATACTCTCTATTCTTATCGTTGCTTCTTCTTTTTTAGTTGCTTGTAACCAAGGAAAAGTTGATGAATTAGCAGCAGAAAAGGCAGCAGCAGAAAAAGCTTTAGCAGAAAAGGACTCTCTATTGAACGGGATGTTTAAGTCCTTTAATCAGATCCAAGATAACCTTGATGCCATTAAGCAAAGAGAGGGCGTCATGAAAATGCGTTCTACAGAAAATCAACAAGATTTAAGAGAAAACATTACGCAGGACATACAGCAGATTGAAGCGTTGATGGAGGAGAATAATCAAGAGCTCGACAATTTAAAAGCAAGACTAAGCTCCTCTAACGTTAAATTGGCTGAATTCCAGAAGCTGATCAATAACTTAAATCAAGAGCTTGCCTTTAAGAATCAGCAATTAGAGAAGCTAAGGGCTTTATTAGGTGAGAAAAAAATTGAGCTGGGGCAGTTGTATTTCGCTCTTGATTCGCTCACTTTCGCCAATCAAATGAAGGATCAAAAGATAAAAGATCAAGAAGAAACTATTAATACTGCCTATTATGCCTATGGCACATACAAAGAGTTAAAAGAGAAGAATGTTTTGACCAAAGAGGGTGGGTTTTTAGGCCTTGGCAGAAAAGAAGATTTAAAGAATGATTTTAACAAGGAATATTTTAGCAAGATTGATATTAGAAAGCAAAAATCATTCTTGATCTATGCAAAAAAGGCAGAATTAATTACCAATCACCCTGATGAATCTTATGAATTTAGAGGTGATAAAGGAGTGGATAGCCTTGTTGTTTTAGATCCTGATAAATTCTGGCGAGCTAGCAAATACTGCGTAATCGTTGTAAACTAAAGGCCTTTCAAGTGGTTAATGGCTAGAAATGCCATTAAGCCAGAACCAACTTCAAGCGCTTTATCGTCTATATCAAATTTAGGGTGGTGTACGCTGTGTGTGATTCCCTTGCTTTTATTGCCCACGCCTAGTCGGTAAAAACAAACTTTAGCATGTTGAGAGAAGTAAGCAAAATCTTCAGCAGTCATTCTCAGGTCTAGTGCTTTCACCTTTTCTTCTCCAAGGTATGCTTTAGCATACTGATTTGAACGATTAGTAGAGTCTGGATCATTTACCAAGAAGGGGTAGCCTTTCCGAATATCTACCTCACAATTTGCTTGCATGGCTTGGCAAGTCTGCTTGCAAATTTCTTCTATTCGTTGGTGAAAGATGCTTCTCCATTCCTCATTCATGGTGCGGAGTGTACCTGCAATTTTTACTTCGTTGGGAATAACATTAGTAGCTCCCATGCCTTCAATTTTGCCAAAAGACAATACCGTAGGGATGGTTGGCGGGGAAATCCTACTAACCAATTGCTGCAAAGCGACAATCATGTTAGCAGCGACAACGATGGGATCGACATTCTTATGTGGCAAGGCAGCATGCCCACCTTGACCTATAACCTTTAAGTAAATTTCATCTGCAGAAGCCATATACATACCGGCTTTAAAACCGACTTCACCTGCTTCTAAAGCAGGATAGACATGCTGGGCTAATATGGTTTTAGGTTTGTACTTTTCAATAAAGCCCTCTTTGATAGTTAGGCTAGCTCCGCCAGGTAACTTTTCTTCACCTGCCTGAAAAAAGCAAACAACTTTACCGCCCCATTCACTTTTGCAGTTATTCAAGATCTTAATAACACCCATTAAACAAGCTGAATGCACATCATGTCCGCAAGCATGCATGATGCCGGGCTTTTTGGAGCGATAGCTGACTTCATTTTGCTCCTTAATTGGTAAGGCATCAAGGTCTGCTCTCAGCGCAATGGTTTCGCCCTCTTGCTCGCCTTCCAAAACCACTGAAAAGCCTGTTTCTACCCAAGTGTCATCAATATCAATGCCCCAAGCGCTTAATTTTTGTTTAAGATATTTACTGGTTTCTGTTTCTTTAAAAGAAAGCTCAGGATTTTGATGTAAGTGCTCTCTAATTTCTTTGATTTCCTGAAAACAGTCTTTGGCTAGCTTTTTTATGTGATTTTCTAAATTCATTATTTGCTAAAAAAGATCAGTTTAATCGCTGCAAATAGCATGATCATGCCAAAAATTTTCTTCATCATGCTTTCACTGAAATAGATCAATGAGACTTTGGATCCAAAATAGCCGCCGATGATAAATGCAGTAGCAATGATCAAAGCATATTTCACATTTAAATTTCCTGCTTTGTAATAATTCATGGCTGCTAATATTCCAATAGGCGGTAACATTAAGGCAAGGCTTGTGCCTTGTGCAGTATGTTGGCTTAAGCCTAAAAAATAAACAAGGGCGGGCACAATGATAATTCCACCTCCAACGCCAATCATGCCACTAAGTATGCCTGCTAATAGGCCAATAATAATAAGGATTAAAAGGGTAGTAAAGCTCATAAGTTAAATATCTAAACTAAGAGAAAACATAAATAAGGGTTTGTCACTAATAAAGCCATTTTGGATGCCCCAACCCCAATCAGCTCTTACAAAATAGCCAAGCAGAGTAGTGCGTAATCCAAAACCAACACCACCCACTACAGGATCGTTGATGTTTTCATAGATTACTTCTGACCGATCACCAAAAATGAGTTCTTCGTTGTTAATTGGATTGTCTTCTGCAAAGGGAGAGGAACCAACCCATGCGGTACCCACATCACCAAAACCAACAATTTGAAAATTTCGAATAATGTCTGACTGAATAGGACGATTAATGAAATAGCTAAAAACAGGTAAACGGATCTCTGTATTAATTACCGCAAAATTGTTTCCGTTTCGTACGTTTTGTAGGAAGCCCCTCATGTTAGCCGCTAAGGCCTGGAATCCATAATTTTGCGAGAAATCAATTGGCGTGGTTTCATCGTAAATGTCTGATCGCCACCACTCATCAACACCACCAAGATAATAGATTAATGGAGTTGCCCCAAAAGAGCTACTTCCGGCGAATCTAAAAACCCCGATCATTTCTCGATGAATCTTTTGGTAGTGCCTAAAGTCAACTCCTAAAACGGTTAAATTGCTGCTTTCTTGATTCTCTTGTTCTGTGTAAACAAGTTGGTATTGTTCAGCAAAGAATTTGTAACGCGTTCCATAACGAATGTTTAGCGCTACATCTCTAGTATTGTCAAAAACAAAAGCAGCTTTTAGGGAACCCCAATACTCATTTGTAGTCTCTCTTTGAAGGTTAAAACGATCACTTGAAAGGGGTATTCTTTTGTCATTTCTTCCCTGAATAACTCCTCTTATGCTACTTACTTCATTAAAAGGCCAAATATAGCTTGCTGAAGCTTGTAAAGTCTTCACATCAAAAGGAAAAGGAGTTTCGGTTTGTCTAAGTCTTCTTCTACTAAAAGTATATTCTTTGTCAAGCCGCTCTTTCAGGTTTTGGTAGCTTAGCCCATATTCAATTAGGTTTCCGCTGTAGCGAAAAGAGCCATAGACTCGATGGTTTTCCATCAGGTCAACAATCCCAATAGTAGAGTTTACGCCTAATCCTGGATTAGTGTAGGGGCCTCCATTAAAAACTTGATACTGGCCAGTCAGAAACATATTGTTAAGTTGTAGCACTGAATTATTCGGACTGAAGTTTAACCGATATAGTCTTTGGGTCGGGAACTCAAGGTCATCAGCATTGCTCAAACGCTTCTTATTGCTTGAAGCAGTAAAACCTTTGATGGGCTGCTTAGTGCCTATAGGATAGTCTGCGGGATCAACTTCTGCTGTTGAAATAGCCTCTTTTTCAAATGACTTAAGTTCTAATACCTTGTTTTGATCTTGAAAAGGCCTACTGATCGTTTTTGAACTTTCTTCGTTCGGTTTTAGGTCTGATCTGTTTTCCTCGCTCGTTGTAAAAAGCGCATAAGAGCGATCAAGGTAGGTAAGTTGGTTAAGTTTTTTGTTGCCAAATGCATTATGCTCAAGAATATTACGTTCAAAACTTGCATTTTTTTTCGTCTCGAAAAAATAGCGGTAGTTCACTGTCGTATCTATGCTACTAATTGCGCTATCAAATTTTGCCTCGTAACGTTCAGAGCTTGCTTTTTTATCTACCAGGTAGAGCAGCTTATTGGTAAACACAGGTTGCTTTTCTGATAGCTCTGCAGTATTGGTTACACTTCTTATGATCTTTTGATCCAATTGATATTCAAATATATCTTTCTCGTGATCAAACCGTTTCAGCTGCTGTTCGTCGAGGTTTAGGCTATCGTTGCTTCGATCTGAGACAAAATAAATGGATTCCCCATCAGCATCAAACACAGGGTCGAGATCGCTGTAGAAGTCGTTAGTTAATTTTTTTTGTGTGTTACCTAAGAGGTTGTAGAGATAGATATCTGATTGTCCTTTTTCAATCCCTGAGAAAACCATTTCTTTACCGTTAGGGGCATAATCAAAATTAAGCACTTTTTCTAGCTTCAAGATCGGTTTGCTACTAAGTTGTTTTTCTTTGATCAGATAGGTGAAAAGAAAAACATCCCCCTTTTTTTCTGTAATAAAGTTTAAACGATCACCACTTGGGTGAAAGCCCACGAGCGGATAACTATAGTCTTGAATTCGGTCGAGTTTGTGTTCTGCTTTATAGAGTTTTTTTCGTTTATCTGTTTGGGTATCGTAAAGGTAAATTTTATACTTTCCTAATCGATTTTCAGTATATAAATGAAAACGACCATCAGGGCTGCTTATAAAGTTCTGATAGCGTTTTCTCTTTTTAACTTTAAAGGGAGCTTCTTCCCCAAATGGGCTAGAGTCTGTTGATTGGGTTTGGTACTTTTTATTGAAGAATTCATACCACTCTTGGTATAAATCCTCAAAAGGAACTCCAATAACATAAAGAAAACCGTCATTTATCTCGCGGCTCACCCGCGTCATGTATAAAATATTTGAAATTACTTTGTTGCCGTAAGTTTCTGAGATGTATTGCCACATGGCATGGCCTGCGATTCTAGCTTCTTCATTGCTAAGCGTATTAAACCTTTTAAAGTTGCCGTTTAATATTCCGTCTTTGATTCGGCTATTGGTTAAAGGGTCGTCAGGATAAGCAAGGTAAGAGATCAAGCCCTCAATGTACCATTCAGGCAAAGACAATAAGGCTGAATTACGCAATACTTCACGCCAGTTGCCGCCAAAGATCATTTGATATACTAGAACTCTTAAAATTCCCGCATCAATTTGCTTTTCTAGCTTTTCGTAATCGCCCTCAAAGTATAGAAACACTTTGGAGTCGACTATTCGGCTTACGCCACCTATGTTAAAATTAGCTTGTGTATTCAGCCCAATGTTGCTTTGCCTAAAGTGAGCCTGTTTGTTGTAGACGATAAATTGAATGCGTTCGCCTAAATAAAAGTCAAGCTGTTCTTCTAATTGAGGAATTTTTTGATTGGCGTAGTAGGCGGTATGTTTGGCTAATTGTTTTCCACCGGTGTAGAAGTATGTTTCAAATTCTTTAAAACGGTAAAATTGCCATTCAAAATCATCATACTGCACTCTATTTTTACCAAAGAACGTCTGCGTCCCATTGTAAAACTGTGCTTGCAGGCTAGTAGTAACTAGGCTAAAGCAAAGCAGAAGCAATATGTTTTGAACCTGTTTCAAAAGGACATTAAAATTAAAGAATTTATAAGCATAGCCTTACCTTTGAATTTTTAAGAATAAAGCACAATGAAAGTAAGAAAGTTCACTTTTAACCCTTTTCAGGAAAACACCTATGTGCTTTACGATAAAACGCGAGAAGCAGTAATCGTAGATCCAGGCTGTTATGATGAATCAGAGCAAAAACAATTGACTGATTTTATCGAATCTAACAAGCTTAAGCCCGTTAGATTGCTTAATACTCACGCCCATATTGACCATATTTTTGGTAATGCCTTTATTGCAAAGCATTATGACTTGAAGCTTGAGTTACACCCGGATGATACTGAAACATTGAAGCGCGCAGCCTCTTGGAGTCAACAATACGGTTTAGAATACACTGAATCACCGGAAGCTGAAAAAGAATTGACTGAAGGAGAGGTGATTGCTTTTGGGGAAACCACTTTAGATATTCTGCACGTGCCAGGCCATGCTCCAGGTCATACGGTTTTCATAGATCATAAAAACCATCTTCTTATTGGAGGTGATGTGCTTTTTAGAGGAAGTATAGGTAGAACAGACCTTCCGGGAGGAGACCATGAACTACTGATCAGTTCTATTCAAAATAAGCTTTTTACACTAGAAGAAGATTACAAAGTTTATTCAGGACATGGACCTGAAACCAGTCTTCAGTATGAGAAAAGTTTCAACCCCTTTTTCTAGCTATTGGGGGATTCCATCGTAGGTTGGAGCATTACAGTTCTCTAAATTCTTTCGAAGAAACAGCAATTTAAAGTTGAACAAAACAGGCTGGTATTTTGAACTAAAGGCCGGAATGCGAGCCTCCAGAGGCTCAAAATCCAATAAATTTTGAAATGGTATCTCTACATTAGGGATAAAAACGACTAATTCAGTTAAACGAATACCTAACCCAATTTGGAAGTGAGCTTGCAGGTTGAGTTCCCGATCGAATGTCTCAAAGCCGTTTGGATAAGCATTGCTTCTTTCTTGCTCAGCTGTAAGAAGGTAGTTTGCATTAAAACCAATAGCTGAATGGAGAAAGGTAAATTTTCCAATTTGATCAGCTCTTACTCCTCTTAAGGTTGCACTTAAATACCTGTTTTTAAAAGTGTTTTCTGAAGAGAGGTTACGCAAGGGGTTTGTTGCTAGCTGTAGAGCACCTTCATGATTTGCTTCTCCTCTAAATTCCCGGTAGGCTAAGCCTCCTTCAAAGTAATGAAAAAGGTTAGGCCTTTCAAAAGCCTGATACAAGCCAATTTCTATGCCATAGGCTAGCCTACCTTTTCCTTCCTCACTATATGAATAGAGAGAATCGTTGCTTTGAAAATCTCCATCTGTAGTTTCAAAAACAAAACTCTGTGTTAAAGCGGGGCTAATGTAAAAACTACTGTTTGCATAATCTCGATCTAAGGGAAAAAGGTTTTTATTTAATTGCGCTTTTAAGCTATTAAATACGAGTAGTCCTGCCCCCAGAAAAAGTATAGTTCTTCGCATTAAGAAGCTTCTATGGCTGCTAATATTTCCTTTTCCACTTCTTCGCTATTCCAAGCTTCTTTAATATCCGCTCTATCCATTACTTTTTCCATTATGGCTTGTTGCTTTTTACCTGCTGCTAGTGCTTTAGCATAAGGAATATGGCTAAAGGTTACCTGAGAGTAAAGTGGCATCCAATGATCAGGGTGCTTCTCGAAAATTCGTTTTTCTATCTTTTTTTGGAGTAGAAACTTTTCATCGGCTACTAGATCTCTCATTTCTATGAAATTATATAGCGCCAATTCAGAAATTGCATCGGCATCGGGTTTTCTTATACGTGCAAATTCAGGAAAAGCTACATCCCAATTATGGTTTGAACTTTCAAATATTTCGTCAAATACAGTGCAATCTTCGAAGCCAGAATTCATGCCTTGGCCGTAAAAGGGTACGATTGCGTGCGAAGAGTCTCCCATTAACAAAATCTTGGAGCCATAATTCCAAGGCTGACAGCGAATGGTAACTAAAGAGGAGGTAGGATTTTCAAAATATTCTTCCTTTAATTTAGGCATTAAGGCTAAAGCATCTGGGAATGTTTCTTCAAAGAAAGACAAAACACTTTCCTCCGACTTTAAGGAGTTAAAAGATTTCTCTCCCTCATAGGGAAAGAATAGGGTGCAAGTAAAGCTGCCATCTTCATTAGCCAAAGCAATTAACATAAATTCTCCCCTTGGCCAGATATGAAGGGCGTTTTTATCAATCTGATGCTGACCAGATTCGTCGGGGGGAATACTGAGTTCTTTATACCCATGAGGAAGATACATTTGAGAGTAATCAAAGCGATCTGTTTTTTGTAGCTTCCCTCTAACTGCTGAAAATGCCCCATCAGTAGCAAATATCCTGTCAAACTGGAATTCACGATGCTGGTCTTCTAAATCTAAAAAATACAATTTAGCCTCTTCTAGGTCCACGTCTTCACAACGCATGTTAAAGTGAAAGCTTACATTTTCAAAAGACTCAGCAACGTCCATTAGCTTCCTATTCAGTTCACCTCTGCTTACTGAATAAATTGCCTCACCTTCTTTTCCGTAAGGTTGAAAATTCTGCTTGCCTTCTTCATCATGCATCATTCTGCCGTGCATGGGTATAGCAATCTTTTCAATTTCAGTTTTAATTCCTGCAAGTTCTAAAGCTTTCCAGCCTCTGTTAGAAAGAGCTAAATTGATCGATCGTCCCGCTGACATGGCATATTTGCGCATATCATCTCTACGTTCGAAAACTTCTACCTGATAGCCTTTTTTAGCCATTAAAATTGCCTGTAAAGAGCCTACTAGACCTGCGCCAACTATTCCAATCTTGTCCATAAATTACGTTAGTTAAGTGCTTTATCAATTAATTCGCCTAAGCCATAAACATCTGCAAAAGAGTTATACATGGGTACCGGAGCTAGCCGGATAACGTTGGGTTCGCGCCAATCAGCTACCACCCCATGCTCGGTTAGGTAATTAAATAATTCCTTCCCACTTCCATGGGTTAAAATACTTAACTGAGAACCTCTTTCCTTAGGTGTTATGATTTCAAAATTCACTTTCGTGTGTTTTTTACTTACTTCTTCCAAGGTGAACGCTAAATAAGCAGTTAGGTTTTTTTGTTTTTCAAGCAAATTGGGTCTACCAGCTTTTAAATAAAGGTCAAGTGCAACATCTTGAACAGCCATTGCTAAAACTGGTGCATTGCTCAATTGCCAGCCATCGGCACCATAGTCTGCTTCAAATCCTGGTTTCATTAAAAACCGATCTTCTGGAGGGGTTCCCCACCAACCTGCAAACCTTGGTAGGTCAGTTTTTTTGGCATGTCTTTCGTGCACAAAGATTCCTGCCGTACTACCAGGCCCTGAATTAAGGTATTTATAAGAGCACCATGCGCCGAAATCAACTCCCCAATCATGAAGTTTTAAACCTATATTGCCAGCTGCGTGTGCACAGTCGAAACCTACGATGGCGCCTACCTTGTGGCCTGCTTTAGTGATCGACTCCATGGGCATTACCTGACCAGTGTAATAATTTACACCACCAATCATGATCAAGGCTATTTCATCTCCATTCTGAGCAATTGCCTCTAAAATGTCCTCCTCTCTTAAGTGATGTTCGCCATCGCGAGGGAATAATTCAATTAAATTTCGTTTTGGGTCAAGTCCATGAAATTTTAATTGACTCTCAAGGGCATATTGATCTGAAGGAAATGCTTTCCCTTCGCATAAAATTTTGCAGCGTTTCCCTTGAGGACGAAAAAAAGAAACCATTAAGAAATGCAGGTTAGCTGTAAGACCACCCATAATAGTTACTTCTTCGGCATTTGCACCTACAACCTGACCTAACTTATCTTTAAACCTTTCATGGTAAGAAAACCAAGGATTTTGGGCTTCAAAATGACCATCAACACCATATTTAGCCCAATCATCTAACTCTTGGTTTAGCGCTGATTTTGCTTCTTTTGGCTGCAATCCAAGCGAGTTGCCTGTAAAGTAGAGTTTGTCTTGCCCTTTGTGTTGCGGAAAATAAAATTCATTCCGGAATTTGGCTAAAGGATCTAGACTGTCTTGTTTTTCAGCAAAAGCCAAAGAATTTTCAAATACCATAGAGCTAATTTTTGTGTGCTTCAAAGATACGTTGCTGCAAACTAGCGCACAAAATTTTTAACTCAACAAAAGGTAAAAGCTGAGTGGTAGAAAAAGAACACTATCCAATAGAAGAGCATAGTATAAGTGTGACATTCCTGTCTTTATTTTAAGAAAAAGTAAAAGAGCAACAGCCACTGAGAGTGCAAAGCACCAAAGGATCAAGCTGCTTATGGTTCCCTCTAGGTGGAGGTACAGCATACAGCTTAGTGTAAGGCTAAAACACAGAACAGATAAGATCAGACTTTTCTTGACTCCGAGCCCCAAAGGAATTGTTTTTAGCCTGTTTTTCTGATCAATATAAAGGTCCCTGATATCAAAAGGAAGACTTTCAGCAAAGACAAAAGCCATAATAGATACTATGAGCAGGTAAGGAGTGGATTCCAAAAATAAATGATTGGCATCCGCAGATAGAATTGGAAGAATTACGGTAGTAATTGCCCAAGAGAAGCTAACAATTAGAACTTTAAGATACGGTATTTCGCGCAAACTATAGCCATTTTTAAAAGGCAGTACGTAGGCAAAAGAAATTACAGCAAGAGGGATAACGACCAGCGCGACATTAAACGTAAGTTTTAAATAGAAGTACAAGCTAAATGCTAATGAGATTAAGGTGAGTAGATTCACGATATTCTTATTCCTTTCGTTCCATTTTTCAAGCTCTGTCTCTGCTTGCTTGTCATTTGAAAGTGTTAACCTACGTTGTAAATTGTAGATTAGAAAGGTAGATGTAAACAAAAAAGCGGTTAATATTTGGTGTTGAGGAAGAGCTAGGATCATGGTGTTTAAATAGCCTAAACTAGCAGCACCCAAGGCAACTATAAAATTAGAGTAAGCCAAAGCTTCAAATAGCTTTAATGATCTTTCTTTCATGTAAATAGGTGAATGCATTATCAAACTATTTCCTTGATAAAACTTTATGAAGGAAGTCTTGTTTTTTAAGTTCTATTTTAGTTTTAAAATCAACGCTAATAACAATATTTTTGCAGCCCAAATATTCTTAAATATTATGACTTCAGCCCCTTTTAGTTCGCGTCACATTGGTTTATCACAAAAAGATATCCAAACAATGTTGGAAGCTATCGGAGAGACGAGTATCGAATCTTTGATCAATAAAACAGTTCCTAAAGAAATTCAGCTCGAGAATAAGTTGAATTTAGAAGACCCAATGAGTGAATACCAATTTTTAAACCACTTAAAAGGTATTGCCTCAAAGAATAAAGTGTTTAAGAGCTATATCGGATTGGGTTATTACAATACGAAGGTGCCTGCTGTTATTCAAAGGAATATATTAGAAAATCCTGGTTGGTATACTGCTTACACGCCTTATCAGGCAGAGATTGCCCAAGGAAGGTTGGAAGCATTGTTAAATTTTCAAACCATGGTTACTGACCTTACAGCCATGGATATCGCCAATGCCTCACTTTTGGATGAGCCAACAGCGGCAGCAGAGGCTATGACTTTACTTTATTCAGTAAGGGATCGAAAACTTAAAAAGGAAAACGTTACGAAGTTTTTTGTAGCAGAAGATATTTTTCCTCAAACTAAAGCACTGCTCGAAACGCGCAGTGAACCATTAGGAATAGAGCTGGTTTATGGCAATCCGCATGATTTTGACTTTACTGCAGAAAGGGTTTATGGAGCATTGGTTCAATACCCTAACGTAAATGGTGAAGCTCATGATTACAGTGATTTTATCAAGAGGGCTCATGATCAGGATGTTCTTGTTGCGGTAGGTGCTGACCTAATGAGTCTTGCATTGCTTACACCTCCCGGGGAATGGGGAGCCGATGTGGTTTACGGAACCACACAGCGTTTTGGTATCCCAATGGGTTTTGGTGGGCCACACGCTGCTTTTTTTGCCACTAGAGATGAATTTAAGCGAAATATCCCAGGAAGGATAATTGGCCTTTCCGTAGACAGAGATGGAAAGCCTGCATTAAGAATGGCGCTTCAAACTCGCGAACAGCACATTAAACGCGATCGTGCCACTTCAAATATTTGTACCGCTCAAGTTTTGTTAGCCGTAATGGCAGGAATGTATGCGGTTTACCATGGCAAATCAGGCATTCATACTATTGCAAAAGGAATTCACCAGTATGCTGTTCAGCTTGCCGCTAGTCTAACAGAGCAAGGTTATGAGGTGGTGAATCAAAATTATTTTGACACTTTAAAAGTCTATGTAGGCGAAGACAGAGCAGAGGCATTTGTAAAGCATTTAGAGGAGTTTGAAATTAACGTAAGGCAAATCGACAACAGTTTAGTTGGCATTAGCATGAACGAATCGGTGGAATTACATGAGTTGAATTACCTAATTGATGCGTGTGCGCAATTTAAATCAGCTTCTTTTAAGAAGGTTGAGCAGCCAATTTCTGAAACTATTCTTGATGATCAACTTCAGAGAACTTCATCTTTCTTAACGCATCCGGTTTTTAATTCATACCACTCAGAAACTGATTTGATGCGTTATATCAAACGCCTTGAAAATAAAGATTTTTCACTTACTCATGGTATGATTCCGCTAGGTTCTTGCACGATGAAGTTAAATGCAGCATCTGAGCTGATGCCTTTGACTTGGCCAGAATTTGCTAACATTCATCCTTTTGCTCCTGCTTCTCAGACAGAAGGTTACATGGAAGTGATCAATGAACTTGAAAGGAATTTATCTGAGATAACAGGCTTTTACCAAACATCTCTTCAGCCTAATTCCGGAGCTCAAGGTGAATATGCAGGACTAATGGTGATTAGAGCCTACCATCAAAGCAGGGGAGATTATCAAAGAAAAATTGCATTAATACCTTCTTCTGCTCACGGAACTAACCCTGCAAGTGCAGTGATGGCTGGTATGAAAGTAGTGGTGGTAAAATGCGATGAAAGAGGCAACATTGATTTGCCTGACCTTAAAGAAAAGGCTGAAAAATATTCAGACGAACTTTCTGCTCTTATGATCACCTACCCCTCCACGCACGGGGTTTTTGAAGAACAGGTTAAAGAAATCACTTCTATTATTCATGCGCATGGTGGGCAAGTTTACATGGATGGTGCTAATATGAATGCGCAGGTAGGAATTACTAATCCTGCAAATATTGGAGCAGACGTTTGCCATTTGAATTTACATAAGACTTTCGCGATACCTCATGGTGGCGGTGGACCAGGAATGGGTCCAATAGGGGTGGTCGAGCACCTTGCTCCCTTTTTACCTGGTAATCCGCTAGTAAAAAGTGGAGGAGAGCAGGCTATAAGTTCAATATCAGCTACGCCTTATGGATCTGCTTTAGTCTTGTTAATTTCATATGCCTACATAAAAATGTTAGGGGAAGATGGTCTTACCTCTTCTACACAGGCGGCAATTTTAAGTGCAAACTACATCAAAGCCAAGCTAGAGGATGTTTATCCAATTCTCTATCAAGGCGAACAGCAAACGGTAGGACATGAAATGATAGTCGATTGCAGACACTTTAAGAAAAATGGTATTGAAGTAGTAGACATCGCAAAGCGATTGATCGATTATGGTTTTCATGCACCCACGGTATCTTTTCCTGTTAATGGAACAATGATGATCGAACCAACTGAAAGTGAAAGTCTAGCGGAACTAGATCGTTTTGTTGAGGCAATGCTTTCAATTCGTAAAGAAATCCAAGCCATCGAAAATGGAGTAGATCACCCGCAAAATAATGTTTTGAAGAATGCTCCACACCCTGAATATGCTTGTGTTTCAGACAACTGGACATACCCTTACAGTCGTTCAGTTGCTGCTTATCCTGTTGACTCTTTAAGAGGTAATAAATTCTGGGCTTCAGTGAAAAGGGTTGATGATGCTTTTGGAGACAGAAATCTAGTTTGTAGTTGTCCCCCCATGGAAGAGTACGAAGAGGCTAATATGGGTTAAATTTAAACTACACTTTTAGGGATTTTCTGGAAATTGCTTTATTCTATGTAAAAAAATCGTTATCTTTATGTTTGAATTAAATTGTTTAACTAAAAACTAATGAAGATGAAGAAAAATTACACTTTGTTATCTGCTTTAGTATTAGTAGGTTCTATGGCTTTTGCTCAAAATGTGAGTAATAAGTTTATAAATGAAGCTGCTGAATTAAAGCCAATTGAAGGTGATGTGCCAGGAAAAGGCAATTTTGCCAATATGAAAGCTCCTGGAGACACCATTTATTATGAAGATTTTGGAACTGGTGGACCAGGCGGTGCCAATTTGCCCGCAGGTTGGACTACCCAAAATAATGCAGGAAACAGTAACAACTGGATCTGGAGTACGGTTGCTCCTGGCGGTCAATATTCAGGAAATACCTTAGCCTTAAATTCTACTACAGGAACCAACGGCTACATGAGTTTACCTGGTGACTTGTATAACACGCCTGGACCTTTCGTGGCAATGGATGCAAGTTTTACGTCTCCTGCAATTAGTATTACACCGCCTCGTGCTGCTGTAATCCTAGAATTTCAGCAATCACAGCGTTATTGCTGTAGCGGTGCTGATGAGTTAGTTGTAGAAGTAAGTACTGACGGAATTAATTGGTCTACTCCTTATGATGCAACTGTTGGCCGTAATCCAAATACAGCGACTCCAAACGCTGAACTAGTTCGTATGAATGTTTCTGCTGATTTGGCTTTCCAAAGTACAGCATATGTTAGATTTAGACAAACTGGTGCTTCACACTATTATTGGATGGTTGATGATGTAACTCTATTGGAGGGTAATGCCAACAATATGCAGTTGGAAGATTTTTCTGTAAACTTTACAGATACTTTCCAGTATAATCCATTGCATACAATGGTTCCTCAGTCTGTTATGACTCCATTATCTTTTGATGGAGCAACTTTCAACGCTGGTGGTAATACTCAAACTAACGTTGTTCTCAGAGCTCAAGTGTTTCAGGATTCTACCCTAGCAGGTGCACCTGGGTTTGGTTTAACTTGGGAGGATTCTACTGTAATTTCGCCTTCCGTACCTAGTTTGCAGAGAGATACTGAGCGAGTTGCAACCTACGTTAACACTTTCCCTGGATATTTTAGAGGAGTTGTTAGAGTTACTTCAGATTCAGTGAATCAAGACCCTGCTTCAGCAGTTGGTACGTATCAATTTGCTGTAACAGATAGTGTTTTAGCTCGTGATAGAGGAGAAGATGTATTTGTTGGTGATGCAGGCCCTGCTAACTATGTTGGTGGTGGTAACGATGGTGATCGCTGGGGAGTAATGTTCTCTGTTGCCAACGGTGGTGATACAATCACATCAATTGAGATTTATATTGCTAACAGCACTGCTAATGATGGCGTTCAAATCGTACCAAAGGTATGGAGCTTTGAGGACGATAGTGCAACTTTAGGTGGTGCTATGAGTGTAACAGTAGCAGAAGCTCTTGTTCCTGTAACTATTGATACAAGTATGTTTGGCACATGGCAAAAATTTGATTTTGCTATTGGTACAGGTCCACAATACCTTGCTCCAGGACAATATGTTATGGGCTGGGAGCAAATTAGTGGAGCAACTAGTGGCTTAGAATTTACTGCCGGTAGAGATAGAACTATGGAGCCCTTTGCACCTGCTGTAACAAATTTTGTATACGTTAATGATGCGAATCCTGGATGGGGTTGGGTAACGCAAGTTGCAGCAGTAAGAGCTATTTTTGGCAATAGTGTGGCAACTGGTATTGAAAAAGAAGCTCAAAGTCAAGTTGGTTTTGAAGTTGCGCCTAATCCAAACAATGGACAGTTTAACGTTGTAATTAACAACGATGTTGAAACTGATTACACATTAAATGTTAGAAACATGCTAGGTCAAACAGTATTTACTGATTTGTTAAGCGTGAACAAGCAACGTACTATGCAATTAGATCTTTCTGATTATGAAAAAGGAGTATACTTTGTATCTCTTGAAAATGATGATGAGAGACTAGTGAAAAAAGTAGTTGTTAAATAAAGTAACAACTTTATTTTAATAGAAGAGCCCTCGACAAAGTCGAGGGCTCTTTTGTTTTAAGCTTTCATATTAAACAAGATTAAGCGTCTCTAAGCTTTTGCATCAGTTCAGATGCAAATACTAATTCCGAAAGCTCCTGATTTGTTGTTTTAACAATACTATTCTTATCACCTTCCCAATGTTTTCTTCCTTGGTGAATAAACATGATCTTTTCACCAATCTGAAGAACTGAGTTCATATCATGCGTTACTACTATTGTAGTAATTTGGTATTCTTCGGTAATCTCTTTGATCAAGTTATCGATTAAAATTGAGGTCTTAGGATCGAGACCTGAATTGGGTTCGTCGCAGAAGAGGTACTTAGGCTTTAACGCTATGGCTCTTGCAATACCAACCCGCTTTTGCATACCACCGCTTATCTCTGCAGGATACTTTTTGTGAGCGCCTTCTAGGTTGACCCGCTCTAAACAAAAGTCAACCCGCTCAGTCATTTCCTTAACGCTCATTTTTCCATGCATTTTAAGGGGAAACATGATGTTTTCTTCTACCGTTTGAGAATCAAAGAGAGCGCCACCCTGAAAGAGCATTCCAATTTCCTTTCTTACATCTTTACGCTCATCAACAGACATTTTGGTAAAGTTTTGGTCATGGAATAATACAGATCCTGAATCTGGTTCTATTAAGCCAACCATGCATTTCGTAAGAACAGACTTCCCTGAACCACTAGCACCGATGATAAGATTGGTTTTCCCTTGCGCAAAGGTAACATTGATGTCATCTAACACTTTTTTACCATCAAAGCTTTTGCTAATATTCTTGACTTCAATCATTAGATCAGGATAAGCTGTGTGATAATATAATTAGTAATAAGGATTACAATGCTACTTGATACAACTCCTTTTGTACTAGCTGAACCAACTTCAAGTGCACCCCCTTTTACATAATAGCCATAATAAGAGGGAATAGACGTGATGATAAAAGCAAAAACTACGGTCTTGATCAGAGCATACGTAACTCCAAATGGATCAAATTCGAATTGAATACCATAAACATAATCTGTTGTAGAAATTACTGAGGAAAGCATTGCAACTAGATATCCACCAAATACACCTATGAACATGCTCCATATAACGAGAAATGGATTGATGAACACCGCTGCTATAATTTTGGGAACTATGATATAGGATGCTGAATTGATTCCCATGATTTCCAAAGCATCTATTTGTTCACTTACCCTCATGGTTCCTATCTCAGAGGCGATGTTAGAGCCAACCTTTCCTGCTAAGATCAACGCTATAATTGTTGGGGAAAATTCTAAGATCACTGATTGACGAGTAGTGAATCCAACTGTGTAGGCTGGGATAAGTGCGCTGTCTATATTTGAAGCTGTTTGGAGGGTGATCACAGCTCCCATAAAAACAGAGATAATGGTGATAATACCGAAAGATCCAAGACCCAAAGAATCAATTTCGTAAACAATTTGCTTGCGATAAAGTGAAGCTTTCGTGGGCTTTTGAAATACTCTTTGCATTAACATGAAGTATCTTCCGATATGATAAATTGTCCCCATATAATTGGCTAAAATAATCAATATAGCGTCTAAATGACTCGTCTCTATGTTAACACTATTAACACCTTCATGAGCGCAAAATTCATTTGGCTAGTCTGTATTTTTGTATTATCTTTGCAATCCGAAACGAAAAATAACAATCGATATAGTGCGGGGTGGAGCAGTTGGTAGCTCGTCGGGCTCATAACCCGAAGGTCATCAGTTCGAGTCTGGTCCCCGCTACCTAAAAAGCCTTGAGAAATCAAGGCTTTTTTCTTTCCGAGAATATTGAGACTGACTTTACGTTATTCATTAGACTTTGATTCGTTCCTTTATTTTTAAATTATCTTTATTAAGATCTACTAAGGCGTCCATTATTTGTCTTTAGGGTTCAGTCGCACATTACACTTTGAATCACATTGGCCGATAATAATATTCGTTTCTTTGCAGCATGAATAAAACACCTCCGCATAAAGCAGGCTTTGTTAATATTATAGGTCACCCTAATGTTGGTAAATCTACCTTGATGAACCTGCTAGTCGGTGAACAGCTTTCTATTATCACTTCTAAGGCTCAAACTACCCGGCACCGTATTTTAGGTATTGTAAATGAAGCGGATTTTCAAATTGTTTATTCTGATACTCCCGGGATAATAGACCCAGCTTATAAAATGCAAGAGGGGATGATGAAACTCGTCAAGACAGCATTAGAAGATGCTGATGTGTTGGTTTTGTTGCTAGAGTCAGGTCAAAAATCGCTGAAACAAGAAGGGTTAGCCGAACTTATACAGAAAGGTGATCAAGCCACTATTGTTGCCATAAATAAGATAGATCTTTCAGATCAAAAACGATTGGAAGCGGAAGTCCAATTTTGGCAGGATCAATTTCCAAAGGCTTTGATAATGCCTATTTCTGCTTTGCATCATTTTAACATTGAAACCTTGAAGGATCAAATTATTAAGGCATTGCCTGAGTCACCGCCTTATTACCCCAAGGATACCTTAACTGATAAGCCCGAACGTTTCTTCGTAGAGGAGAAGGTAAGGGAGAAGATACTTCTTCTATATGATCAGGAAGTTCCTTATTCTGTTGAGATACAAGTTGAGGAGTTCAAGGAAAGTGATGATATCATAAGAATAAGAGCCAATATTTTTGTAGCACGCGATAGTCAGAAAGGAATTATAATAGGAGCAGGCGGTAAAATGTTGAAAAAAGTAGGCACCGCAGCTAGAAAAGATTTAGAAGTATTCTTCAAAAAGCCTATTTACCTTAATTTATTTGTTAAAGTGAACAAAGACTGGCGCAATAGTGAGCAGCAGTTGAAGCGTTTCGGATATTTGTAGCATGAGTAATATTTTAGCCATAGTAGGAAGACCCAACGTTGGAAAGTCTACCTTGTTTAATCGCTTAACGGAAAGTAGAAAAGCGATCGTTGATGAGGCTAGTGGGGTAACACGTGATAGGCAATATGCTCAAGCTATCTGGGGCGGAAAAGAATTTACGGTAATTGATACCGGAGGTTATGTAAAGGGATCTGAAGATGAGTTTGAGGGTGAGATTCGTAAGCAAGTGGAAATTGCATTAGAAGAAGCTACAGCTATTCTATTTGTGGTTGATGTAACAGTTGGCGTTACTGATCTAGATCAAGTAGTGGCAGATTTATTGCGTCGAACAGCAAAGAAAGTTTTTGTAGTAGCCAATAAAGCAGATAACCACGAGCGTATTGCAGAATCTGCAGCTTTTTATGCCTTTGGTTTAGGAGACCAGGTTCATGCTATTTCAAGTATTAATGGTAGCGGAACAGGAGATCTACTTGATGAAGTGATTAAAGAATTTGCAGCCGATCAAGGTGATGAGTCTTCTGAGATTCCCCGAATTGCCATTGTTGGAAGACCAAACGTAGGGAAGTCATCCTTTTTAAATACTTTGATGGGCATTGAGCGAAACATCGTTACGCCGATTGCAGGCACAACTCGAGATGCGGTTGGGACCCATTATAAGGCCTACGGTTTTGACTTTATTTTAACCGACACTGCAGGGCTTCGGAAGAAAAGTAAGGTGGATGAAGATGTAGAGTTCTATTCTGTGATGCGCAGTATTCGTGCAATAGAAAATGCTGATGTATGTATTTTGCTAATAGAAGCAGATCAAGGAATGATGGCACAGGATATGAATATTTTTCAACTAGCTATCAAGAATAAGAAAGGCCTAGTGATCATGGTAAACAAATGGGATCTTTTTGAAGGAAAAGAATCTAATACCATGAAGCGTGTTAAAGCACAAATCATCGATAAAATTGCCCCTTTTACAGATGTACCCATAATATTTACCTCTGTGCTTGAGAAACAAAGAATACATGAGGTTTTAAAACAAGCAGTAAGTGTATTTGAAAATCGTAAAAAGAAAATTAGCACATCAAAATTGAACAAGGAAATGCTGCCTGTTATTGAGCAGAACCCGCCACCTTCAGTGAAGGGTAAGTTTGTGCGTGTTAAGTTTGTCAGTATGTTGCCAACTTACAAGCCCACTTTTGTGTTTTACTGTAATCACCCACAATACGTAAAGGAACCTTACAAGCGTTTCATTGAGAATCGACTTAGAGAAAAATACGATTTTACAGGCGTACCGATTCAATTGTTCTTTCGAAAGAAATAAAAAAGCCCCTCCGTTATGGAAGGGCTTGGTTTTGTTTATTGCTTTGCTTTCACTTAAAGCTTGAAAGAACTTTTTATTTGATCTACATAGTTCAATTCTTCCCACGGGAACAATTTCACATTTAAGGTAACGGTTTCGCCACTCGCTGACTTAAAAGTTTTTTCAACTTCTTCACACTTTCTACCCATGTGACCATAAGCCGCAGTTTCGGTGTAGATCGGACTTCTTAAGTTAAACCTAGTCTCAATAGCATAGGGTCGCATATCGAAAACATCCATTAGCTTGGCTGCAATTTCGCCATCACTTAGTTCCACTTTTGAGGTGCCATAAGTATTTACGTACAAGCCCATAGGTTCAGCAACTCCAATAGCATAGGCTACTTGCACTAATGCCTCGTCCGCTACTCCGGCAGCCACTAAGTTTTTAGCAATGTGTCGTGTTGCATAAGCAGCTGATCGGTCAACTTTGCTGGGGTCTTTTCCTGAAAAAGCACCACCTCCGTGAGCACCTTTACCGCCGTAAGTGTCAACAATGATTTTTCTTCCTGTTAATCCTGTATCACCGTGCGGTCCTCCAATTACAAAAATACCTGTTGGGTTGATATGATACGTAATTTGATCGTTGAATAGCTTTTGAGTCTCAGCAGGTAGCTTAGCTTTTACTCTAGGAATAAGGATATTAATAATATCAGCTTTGATCTTCTTCAGCATATTCTCTTCTGAATCAAAATCATCGTGCTGGGTAGATACCACAATGGCATCAATCCTTACAGGTTTGTTGTCGTCGTTATATTCAATGGTAACCTGCGATTTAGAATCTGGACGTAAATAAGTCATTTCCTTATTTTCTCTTCTCAATGCAGCTAGTTCTTTAAGCAGCATGTGTGAAATTTCCAAAGGCAAGGGCATAAAGCTTTCCGTTTCATTGGTCGCGTAGCCAAACATCATGCCTTGGTCACCTGCTCCTTGTTCTTCTTTATTTGCGCGATCAACCCCTTGATTAATGTCGGGCGATTGCTCATGAATAGCTGAAAATACTCCACAACTATTACCATCAAACATATACTCACCTTTATCATATCCAATGCGGTTGATCACATCTCTCGCAATCACCTGCACGTCCAAATAAGCATTAGATTTTACTTCTCCTGCAAGTACCACTTGACCGGTGGTTACCAATGTTTCACATGCTACTTTGGAGTCTTGGTCAAAAGCTAGGAAATTGTCGATCAAAGCATCAGATATTTGGTCCGCTACTTTGTCAGGGTGCCCTTCAGAAACTGATTCTGAGGTAAAAAGATATGACATAATTTTTTTGTTTTTTGAAGTTGGCTAAAATACGAATTGCAGTTCTATTTTGAAACAAACTTTAGGCAAGCTCTTTTGCAGTAAGTTGTTTGAATATATCTTCCAATTTTGCCGTTTTTTTGTTCAAAGAGGCAATACTTAGTTTTTCATTAACGGCCAATTGGAAAAGTTGGTTTCTTACATCAAGGTGGCTGCCCGTCTCAATTATCCATAAAAACTCAGTTTGTTTTTCAGCCTTTATAACACCCTCAATTTGCAGTAGCTTCTCTTTCGCTATAGCGCCATCAAATTCTACTTCTATAAAAGTGTTTGAGGTAAACAAATCAGTCATTTTATTTACCGCTTGGTCGGCCACTATTTTACCTTTGTTGATGATGATCACACGATCGCAAATGGCTTCCACCTCTTGCATAATGTGAGTAGAGAGCATAACTGTTTTTTTAGCGCCGATCTTTTTGATCAAGCCACGAATCTCTTCTAACTGATTGGGGTCAAGTCCTGTAGTCGGTTCGTCTAGGATTAACACCTCAGGGTCATGAAGTAAGGCTTGCGCCAAACCAACCCTTTGTTTATAACCCTTTGAAAGTGCTCCTATTTTTTTGTTTTGCTCTATTTCCAGACCAACCGTTTCAATGATTTCTTTTATCCTTTTATTGGGGTTTTTCAATTTGAATACTCCTGCTATAAAATGCAAATATTCTTTTACGTACATATCATAGTAAAGTGGATTTTGTTCAGCAAGGTAGCCTGTTCTCGCCTTGATTTGTAAGGGGTCATTTTGAATATTGAGTCCCACAACCTCTACCTTACCTGAACTTGCAGGAATAAAGCCTGTTATGATCTTCATCATGGTAGATTTACCCGCTCCATTAGGGCCTAAAAAACCGACTATTTCGCCCGGTTTTATGCTAAAACTTACTTGATCAAGTGCTTTTTGCTCACCGTATAATTTCGAAACACCTTCAACTACTATCGACATGCTTTGTTGCCTTTTTGTGCTCAACGAATTTACTAATTTTAGGTACTCATAAAAGAATAAAACTGTGGAAGGATTAGTGGTGAAATCAACTGGGAGTTGGTATGAAATAATGAGTGATTCTGGCAATCGAATCCAAGCTCGCTTAAAAGGTAAGTTCAGGATTAAAGGCTTGAAAAGCACCAATCCTGTGTCGGTTGGAGATCGAGTGGCATTTGAAATGGAAGGAGATGAAGGAGTAATCTTCAAAATTGCTGAGCGAAAGAATTACATTATCCGTAAATCCATCAATCTTTCTAAGCAAGTACAGATCATTGCGGCTAATGTAGATCAACTTTTTTTGATGATTACGCTAAAAAACCCTAAAACCTTTATGGGTTTTGTGGACCGCTTTTTAGTGGGAGCTGAAGCGTATCGCATACCTGTGGTTTTGCTTTACAACAAAATGGATCTTTTGAAAAGTGAAGTAGAGAAGGAGGAAGTTGAAAACTGGAAACTGACTTATGATTTGGCGGGCTATCATCAAATTGAACTATCAGTAAAAGATGGAAGGGGAATAGAAAAGGTAAGGGAATTGATGAAGAATAAAGTTTCTATTTTCTCAGGCCACTCAGGGGTAGGAAAAAGTAGTTTGATTAATGCACTTGATCCAAAATTGGATCTACGGGTAAATCAAATTTCCGCTTCTCATCAGAGTGGTAAACACACCACTACTTTTGCAGAACTCTTTGAACTTGATTTTGGAGCTAAGATCATTGACACCCCGGGGATTAAAGGTTATGGAAACGTAGAGCTAGAGAAAGCCCATTTGGCTCACTATTTCCCGGAAATGCGGCTTCGGATGAATGATTGCAAATTCGCGGATTGCGCGCACATTAACGAGCCTAAATGCGCTATTAAAGAAGCCATGGTAGAAGGAGAAATTGCAGAGAGCCGTTACTTTAATTACCTTTCCATGTACGAGCAAGATGAAAATGAAACCTATCGACCCAAAGGGTACTAATTTAAAAAAGAGGAAAAATTTATGCGGCTAGTAATCCAAAGAGTAAAAAGTGCTAAAGTTGAAGTAAAGGAAGAAACAGTAGGAGAAATCAGTCACGGACTGCTTGTTTTTGTCGGGGTAGAAGAAGCTGATGAAATGGAAGATGTGGAGTGGCTCAGTCAGAAAATTGCCAATATGCGCATTTTTAATGATGAAGAAGGAAATATGAATTTAGGCATCAAAGCTGTTGGAGGAGATATTTTAGCCGTCAGCCAGTTTACTTTACATGCGGCTACCAAAAAAGGCAACCGACCTTCTTTTATGCGAGCAGCTTCTCCGGATCAAGCCGAAAAATTATACGAGCAGTTTAAGCTACAATTAGGAGCTTTAATGGGGAAACCGATTCAAAGTGGAACCTTTGGAGCTGATATGCAAGTGAGTTTAGTTAATGATGGTCCGGTGACCATCACCATGGATTCTAAAAACCGCGAATGATGACGATTCAAGAAGCACAGGCCACAGTAGATAAGTGGATCAAAGATTATGGCGTTCGCTACTTTAATGAATTGACCAATATGGCGCAATTAACCGAAGAGGTAGGGGAGGTAGCCAGGATTATTGCTCGTCGTTATGGTGAACAGTCTGAAAAGGAAAGCGATAAAACAAAAAACCTTGGTGATGAGTTAGCCGATGTGCTTTTTGTGACCATTTGCTTGGCCAACCAAACTGGGGTTGATCTAGATGCTGCTTTAAAAAGAAATTTAGATAAGAAAACCAAACGAGATAGCAAGAGGCATCAAGAGAATGAGAAGTTGAAATAGGCAAAAGTCATAATAGGCTTTAAAAGAAGAAGTAAGTCAATATAAGAGAACTCCCACCCAATAATCTATTTTCTAAATTTATCGTTGTCAACGTACAAGATATTGTTGATTAGTTGAAAGTTTATCGTGTCGCCGGTATCAAAAACAAGACGGTTTGTCGAAGCTCTAGAATAGCTAGAAGCAACAAAATCTTCGTCTGATCCTGTATCCCAATCAGGGCATCTTGATTAACAGAGTTGTTATTCTCAGGAGTAGTTGAAGGTGCATTATCCTCATCTTTTTTGCAGCCTAGGAGAATACAGCATAGAAAAATAAAAAAAAGAATAGGATTTAGAATTCTCATGTTTTTTCATTTTCCTGACTTAAAAGAAATGAAAAACACTTTGTTCTGAAATACTTAATTCTAGGTATCTTTTGGTTTGAAGGAATAAAAAATTAAGTTTAACGCTAAGATTATCTTTCTATCGAGAACTATTCCTACATAAACTCTTTGCCCAAAGAACTTAAGAGCAAGCAGTATAAGGCAAGATCATTTGAAGAGCTAGATCTTATACCCTTGTTAAACGGACAAGGTCTTTATGTGATGAACTACCGTCAGAATGAAGTTCTTTATCAGCGTAAGATCAAAGAAGTTTTGGGATATTCTGCTACTGAGTTTGATTCAAAATTGATCAACCAAGATATTTTTCACCCCAAGCAGGAAAAAGCAATGTTAATGCTTATAGCTTCAGCAGTGAAACTTGGTATTGAAGGTGACTATGACCGAACTCCTGAAGTTCGTTTTATACTGCTG
>CAJXMH010000018.1 GCA_913056345.1 uncultured Flavobacteriales bacterium
GGTTAAATGAAACTAAGCAAGAGAAAGAGAAGGTATTAGTTTTTCCGAATCCGTTTCAAGAGAGCATAAACATTCGCATACAAGATTTTAATTTTCAAGCGGATTATCACTATCAGATTCGAGACTTAAAGGGAAGGTTGTTAAAAACAGATGTAATAAAAGAAGCAGATAAAAATATTCAACTTAGTTCATTATCAAAGGGCTCTTATCTCATTGTTATATTTGAGAATGGACAGCCTACTTCTCGTCAACTAATTATGAGGTAATAAGATGAAAGCAATCCATAAATCTTTTATCCTTCATCTTTCATCCTTCATCCATTTTAAAAGCTCTGCTTTTTAAAATAAAGCGCTCATCAAATCATCTACCGTCATCTGGTGGAAGTAGGCATCTAGCTCAATTTCTTCTAGTTTTTTACGCAAGATGTCTTGGTCGTGTTGACTGCCTTTTAGCATGTCTTCTACCTCTGCCACATCTTTACTTCCAAAAAAGTCACCGTAGATTTTCGCTTCTTTAATTACTCCTTTCTTCACTTCAAGGTTCATCTCTAAGGTTCCGCCTTTAGTGCGCACTCCTTGTTGAAAATTGTAATTGGGTGAATGACCAAAATTCCAATCCCAGGTGGCGTACTTTTCATCTCTGATTTTTTGAATCGCTGCTAAATCTTCCTCAGTGAATTCATAGATCCGACAATCATCATGGGTTTCCACAATGTGATCCATGATCATTTGTGTGAATTGCTCTAAGCTGATGTCTTCTTTTAAATGGTCTTTTACGTTGGTTACCCGCTTGGGGATGGATTTCACTGCTCGGTCTTTATACTTCAGCGGATTGATCTTTAAAGCGCCACTGACATCTTTCATCTCCGAAGAAAAAAGAATGGTGCCGTGGTGCAAGACTTTGTTTTTAAACACATGCTCTGCATTCCCTGAGAATTTCTTGCCATCAATAGTAATGTCGTTCCGTCCTTCAAACTTGGCGTCAACCCCTAACTTTTGAAGTACTTCAATAATGGGTTTGGTGTAGCGCTTAAAGTCGACTACCTCTGTGTTTTCTCCGGTGCGGGTAAAGCTAAAGTTCAGGTTGCCCAGATCGTGGTAAACCGCTCCACCACCTGATAAACGTCGCACTACTTTGATACCTTTTTCTTTCACATAATCGACATTGATCTCAGCCAAGGTATTTTGGTGCTTCCCTACAATAATGGCGTTATCATTTCGCCACAGCATAAAGCAATCTTCTTTTAAATGTTTGAAGATGTACTCGTCCGTAGCAATGTTGAAATAAGGATCAGTCGAATGGTGGTGAATGCAAAGCATAGGTTCAATTTTGGGCAAAAGTAAGCCAGAAAAGAACCGTTTGAAAGCCTTTTAGTTCAAACTATCCAGCTCAAAGTGGCGCGCCACTTTTAACTCTTCAATGCGGTGTTTTGAATAATTCTGTAGGAATTGATTGGCGGTGTCTTCTTCCTCTAAATACTTCTCATAATAGCTTAAGGCAATACTTTTGTCTTTGTAGTAACGATCATAGCTGCGGGCTAAATGATACAGAATGACTTTGTCTTTGGTGCTTTTGTAGGCCACTTGGTAAGCTTTAATGGCTTCAGGATAATTTTCTTGCTCTTCAAAACTCACGGCTAATTGCAAGTAGTAGTTACCTAAGTTTTCACTTACCCCAAGATCAATGGCTTTTTCGAGCAGGGCAGTAGCTTTCTTCCCCTCGCCTAATTCCCGATAACTTAAGCCCAAGTAATAGTGTAAGATTTCTGAATCTCGATCTACTGCAATTACATTTTCGATCAACTGTATGGCTTTTTCGTATTCTTTTTCATGAAAATAGGCGATACCGGCGATCTTTTGGCTGATCAAGGAACTATCGGAGGCAGCAAAAAGCTGTTCAGCCAAGTCAGTTACTTTTTGATACGCTCTTAATTTATAAGCGGTTTTCAAAGCTGCTTTGAGCAGATTGGGATTATTGGGGTAAGTGCTTAGGTAGTGTTCAATCAAACTGTCAGCGGCTTTGTACTGCTGAAGCTTGTGGTATAAAGCGCTAAGGTTGACTGCTGAAGCTAAGTCTGCAGGATTTAGCTCAAGCGCTTTGGTGTAAGCTAGCACGGCAGGAATTACTTCCTTTTGTGCATCATAGATCAAAGCGAGCTTTCTTTGGTAGAAGGCATTTTTAGGCTGCTCCTCAATTAGTTCTTGGTAGAGCTTGATAGCAGCTTGATCATCGCCTAAGTTGAGCAGACATACTGCCAATTCATTCCTAACGCTAACTGATTGACTGTCTATTTCGTAGGCTTCTAGGTATGCGGTTTTTGCTTCCTCTAGCTGTCCTACTTTCTGATAGGCCTTAGCTAAGATGCGCCAAGCTTCAAATGATGGCTCATTTTGTGTTTTAAGCAGCTTGATTACACGCTCAAAATCATAGTTTTGATAGCTTTCCATGGCTGAGTCTAAGCGGAGTGAATCAGCCTTTTCTTGCCCAAAAGCAAAGGAAAAGCTACACAGCACCAAAAGGATTAAACTCAGTCTTTTCACAAACTATCAACTTGGTTTTCAGGAATACTATCACCCTTACACTTGGCTAATTCAGCGCGCACATTAAGCAATTGTGCTTCGGTGGCGTTGAGTTTAATTTGAAGTTCTTTCAACTCTTGGTTTTCAGTTGCTTGCTCTGAATCGTTTTTTTCTGCAGGTGCTTTACAAGCAGAAAGTCCTATAAACATTAGGCTTGAGAGGATCAGTTTGTTGTTCATTGGTCGTCTGTTAAGATAGTTTGCAAGCGCTTAGCAGCAGCCTGATTTTCTGAATGATTTAACGAAGATAAGATTTGTTCTTTTTCTTTGGAAGTCAAATGCCAACTCAAGGAAATGGATTGCTCTTGGTCTCTTTTTAGTTGGTAGGGGATCACTTCAAAGCTACCTGAAAACCATTGAGAGGCGTATTCGATCAACTCATCGTTATTGAAATCTTGTACCTGAAACCAATTGCCATAAAGGCTGCCAAAAGGAGAAAGCAACTGATCGGAGATACTTCTTTTTCCTTTAGCGCTTAGCTCACTGCGATTTGATTTTAGGTCATCACGAATCTGTAACAAAACGATACCCGAAGTATTTTGCTCAAGCCATTCCCGTAAATGAAAGATGTACTTTAAGGTACTCTTGATGCCAAAATTATCGCGCAAGCCTGAATCAAAGACTTCAATAGTTGGATCAGATGGTAAATTAATGGTTGGCATGATATAGGGGAAAGAGGCATTCATCCGCAGTACGCTAAGAAAACGAACTTTTAGCGGATCATTTTCTTTGAAGAGCCTTAGGAATTCGATGTTTTCTTGTAAGGCTGATTCTTGTTTTTCAATTGATGACATGAAGGACATTGGAAGGTTTGAGATCAAGAGACGACGGCTATCGTTAACGATGGAAGGCGTAAATACCATTAAAGGAATATCAGCCGCTATTTCTGCTTCACGGTAAGCCCCCAACGCTTTGTCAAGGTGATACCGACTATGCTCGTTCAAGGTTTTTTCAAAAATGTATCCTCGGTCTTTCCAATATTTTGCTCCCCCGTACTCAAAACGTTGCGTTCGGATCAGCATGTCATTCACCGCAAGGGTAAAAAAGACAGGGTTTAGGAGGTCTTGGGCTAAATCTAAGCGGTATTTTTCAGCGTAAACCTTTTTCTCACCTTTGGCTTGCTGCCAGCGTAATTCTCGAAAATAGGCACTGCCGATCATGCCTCCTGATGAACCATTCATTAAAACGGAATGCTTAAAAAGTTGCCCTTGAGTCAAGCTATCTAGATGCTGTAAGGCCAAAAATGACCACAGCATGGCACGACTTCCGCCACCACTAGCGCTAACAAAGATCGCCTTGGGTTTTTTAACAGGGTGTTCGGTGTTCTTGAGCTTCCACCGTTGTAAGCGTTCTTCATGAAGTTGAATATCTTGTTGAAAGAGCGTGTCATCAGCTGCGCTCCCTGTCAGATAGTTTGGCTTGGCTTCATAGCTAAGTCCAGGTGCTCTGCTTTCATAATAGAAGGTATCGTATTTCGATAATTCATTCAAGCCAAGTAAAAGTCCAAGGATTACCACCCATGTCCAGCCTCTTAGCCAAGAACGCAGGGCAGAGGTAACCATAAGCAACATGGTAAACAGCAGGGTTAGCGTAGCTGCAGCAGGAATAATAAATACCTCATTTTCTCTGAAAAGGCCTAAAACAATGATAGACAAGATCACCACTAATTCAAATACGGAAGCATTGATGTGATTTTGGCGAAACACTTGACTCAACATGTTTTGGTTGTAGTGTTTGTAAGCACGGGTTTGCTTTAAGCGAAGAAATAGGCCTAAATAAGAATCAACACGCCAACTTTTGCTGTCGGCTTCATGCAGTTTGTACCAATCTTTCTCTGTCTTGGTCAAGAGTTGTTTGACAGGCTCTCCTTTCTTTGTATCTGAGCCTACTACTTTAGCAATTTCTTTTCCAAAAAGTTTTTCAAAATCCTTATTGGTAGCCATAAAGTAGGCCAAAGAAATCAGGATGAAAATAAAATAACCGCCAAGGAAGCCAGATAATCTTAAGAGGCTTTCTTCAGTACTAAACCCTTCATAAAGTCTTAAGAATCGAAAGGTCTCAATGCTGTACAAGATAATAAACAGTAGCGGCAGCAAGGAATTGTTGATGCAGTATTTAAAAAAGGGTTTAGAGAGCGTGGCTAAAAACGGGAAACGAAAACCGTTCATGATATAGGATGAAATGTTGAAGGACATCACAAAGCCACCAAAGGCAAAGCCCAAAATAAAATAAGAGGAAAAGCTCAGTTTACCGAGATATTCAGGACCAAGAAAAAGATAGGGAACACCATATTTGTTGCCGATCTGTTGGTAGATCATCAAGAAGAAGAGTAACCAAAAGAGCAGGAGTTGATGGTTCTTTTTGAGGTGAACAAAGAGGAGTTGAAGCGGAAAGAAATAAACCAATCGCTCAAAAAAACTTCTTTTGACCTTATTTCGTTCTTTCATTCAATTGATCTTCTAGTACATATTCTAGGACACGTTTTCGAACTTCAAAGGGTTTGAATTCGCTTAATCCTAAGGCTTCAACAGCAGACTCGATCAACTCTTTTTCGGTTGCATTGGCGCGCTCATTAAAATACTTGCCTGCCGTGATCAAGGCCTCCTTTGGAATTAGACCGATTAATTCAGAACCAGTGACGCTTAAATCATAGCGAGCAGCAATCTTTTTACAGCTTTCAAATACTTGATGAAGCGGAGTTTTCTGATAATTGGTTAGGTTAATGGACACTTGTGCTCTTTCAAAGTCTTTGATGTACCAGCCAATGGCTTTTACGTATTTTAATTCACCTGCTTTAAACGTCTTTTTTCCTTTCACTACTTCTAGTGGGCGACCCAACTCTCTTAAATCATAAGCAATTTCTTGAGCAAGTTTAGCATCTTGAGTATTGAGGTTGATGTTGTATGCTACCAAAAAGTTACGCACGCCCATTACCAAACCTCCAAAAGTGGGATGAAATTGCTTACCTAAATCTGCAGGCCATTCTTGGCTGTTCATCCGTTTTTCAAGAGCTTCATAGTTACCTATTCTATGCCGCGCTAAGTTTCTTCGAAATATGGAAGAGGCGTTTTCTTCATAAAAGAAGATAGGCATTTTGAAATCTTGGTGCAAACGTGCAGCTAATTGATTGACCAAAGGAATGAGTTCAGCTTGGCTTATACCCGAAATGGGTACAAAAGGGCAAACATCGCAAGCCCCAATTCTTGGGTGTTCACCTTGATGCTTGCGCATGTTAATTTGCTCATGAGCCAACTTAATGGCTCTGTAAGCAGCTTCTATAACTGCATTGGCTTCTCCTGCGAAGGTAAAAACGGTGCGATGCGCAGCAAAACCAGTATCTTGATGCAAGAGATAAACTCCCTCAACCGACTGAATGGCATGCGCTAAGGCTTTGATGACCTTGGGGTCTTGCCCTTCAGAAAAATTCGGAATGCATTCAATGAGGTTTTTCATATTGAGTAAAACGCTGATTTGCTAAAATAATTAAAGTATCGTTCGCAAGTATCACTTTTAGTAACACGAGAGACTTACAACTATTCCCCGCTGATTCCGCTGAAAAACGCAGAGATGTTAGAATTAGTGATAATAAATATCTGCGCTAGTCTGTATAATCTGCGGGCAACTGAAAATAGATTGGAACCCCACTGATTTCGCTAAAAACGCAGAGATGTTAGAATTAGTGAGAATAAATATCTGCGCTAGTCTTTACGATCTGCGGGAATTGAAATGAGACTATACTCCCATAGATTTCGCTGATTGTCGCAGAGTTTGGCAAAAGTAATATTGTTTTATTTCTGCGATTATCTGTGTGATCTGCGGGAGCTATTTAGATGATAGCAAACTTCTAATGATAATTTAATTTCATCTTATTTAGTATGGCTTCAAAGATTATTGACTTTTCTGTATATACCTTCATTGATCCTATCAACATTAAAATTGACTAATATGCCTAACTTTAAATCTGTTAATTTAAGGTAGGTAAGGACTTGTTTATGATGAACTTTAGCTAATAATTCCACTGACTTAACTTCAATTAGGACTTTTTTTTCTACAAGCAAATCTAATCTGAATCCCAGACCTAATTTTGTACCTTCATAATAGACAGGTACTGGAACTTCTTTTTCTACACTTAATCCTTCCCTTTTAAGTTCATGCATGAGAGCATGACAATAAACAGATTCTAACAAACCGGGACCTAATTCATTGAATACTTTAAAAATTGCTCCTCTAATTTTATAAGAAATGTCGTTTTCAGTCATTAAGTTACTTTTTGTCTAAAGTACAAAAGCAAATTAAAATACATCTGCGCTAGTCTTTACGATCTGCGGGAATTGAAAAAAGATTGAAACCCCGCTGGTACCGCTAAAAAACGCAGAGACTTAAGAAGTAGTGAGAATGAATATCTGCGCTAATTTGCGCGATCTGCGGGAAATTATAAAAAATTAATCTTTCTAGCCTTTACAAAATCACTTACCAAATAAGCCAACATCTTACCCACTAAATCTTCTGAGCCTTTTTCCAGAGCAGGGGCGGCTTCTGGTAAATGAAGGTAAACAGCATTTTTTTCTTTCCCACATTGGTAAACATATTGTCTAGCTTGCAGAGCACTTATGCCTGAGGGTGTTTGCGCAGAAGAGGGGAAATTTTCGATGCTATCGCAATCCAATTCGACGCCAAACTTTACTTGCTTTACTTTTTCTAAAGCAGTCTGTGTGGCTTGGGTAAAGGGAATAGAATCTCTCAAAAAGAGATCTTCATAAAAACTAAACTGTACCCCATCTTGCTGCATTTGCTCCAACATATTTTGGCTGTTGTAGTTTTCATGCAGAGCTAAAATGCTGTAATGGCTTAAATAACCTTCTGCTTTAGCATACGAAAAGCCATTACCTGAATGGCGACCCTCCAGGGCTCGATAATCGGCGTGTGGGTCTAGATTAATGCAATTTATTGCTTGACTTAGCGCTTCTGAACAGCCTTTAATAGTCCCGTATGAATTATTGTGTCCACCGCCAACAATTAGTGGAACTTTACCTGCTTCCACAATCAGCTTAATTAAACCACTAAGTTGCTCGTCAATCTTGCTGACGGCCGTTCTTAGCTTTTCTAGATCAGAGTTTCCGCTTCCCACCAAGTCGCTAAAATCGAAGTTTCCCAACAACAAAATTTCTTCACCGCTCAGTTCTTCAGTCGATTGTATGTTGAGAAACTTGGGTAGAAAAGCTTGCCAAGCTGAATCTGCGCCACCTCGTCCACAATTAGCCCTTGGCCCAATGTCTTCGGGGATGCCCAACAACACAAACTGCGCTTTTGAGTTTTGTAATTCTTCTAATAAGTCTGTTTCAACTAATCGAATTCGCTCCCCCAATTTAACCTCTCCAGTTCGTTTGACAACTAATTTGTTGAGGTCGCTTTGCTCAATAATCTGAAACTCCATTTTAATACACTTTTCCGTTAATAATCACTTCATCAATGTGGTTACTGCCAAAGGCATAAGGAATGTAACCCACCGAAGGAATTTTCTTCGTAAGAATCAAATTGGCTTTTTTCCCAACTTCAATGGAACCGTAATCCTTTTCCAATTCCAAAGCAAAGGCTCCATTTAAGGTAGCCGCATTAATGGCCTCTTCTGGGGTCATCTTCAGTTTAATACAAGCCAGAGCCACTACTAAGTTCATATTGCTTGAAGGTGTTGAGCCGGGATTGTAATCGGAAGCCAAAACCACCGGAATATCGGCATCAATTAATGCGCGTGCAGGTTGGTAAGGGTCGCTTAAAAAGAAGGGGGCAGAGGGTAATAAAGTAGCAAGGGTAGAGGAGCCTTGCAAGGCTTTGATCTCGGTCTCGTTTACCACTTCTAAATGATCAACCGACAAAGCATTTTGCTCAACACATAACTCAATGCCGCCCATGCAGTTAAATTGATTAGTGTGAACTTTTGCTTTTAAGCCATGTTTTGCTCCTGCTTCGATCACTTGTCTGGTTTCATCAACTGAAAAAGCAACCTTTTCGCAAAATGCATCGATGTAATCAGCCAAGCCCTCCTCGGCAATTTGGGGTAACATTTCATTGACAACCAAATCCACATAGCCTTGGTGGTTGTCTTTATACTCTGCAGGAAAGGCATGAGCTCCTAAAAAGGTAGCTTTAATAGGAATGGGACTTTCTTTTTTTAATTCACGAATTACCCGTAGCATTTTCAACTCAGCTTCTGTGTTCAAACCATAACCGCTTTTGATCTCAATGGCACCGGTTCCCATGCGAATCACTTCTTGCAAACGGCCCCAAGCATCATCAAAGAGCTCTTCTTCTGATTTTTCTTGCAGCTTTTTGGCAGAATTCAGAATTCCTCCACCTGCCGCGGCAATTTCTTGATAGCTTTTGCCCTTTAAGCGCATCACGAATTCTTCCTCTCTTGGGGCTGCAAACACCAAATGTGTGTGCGAATCAACCCAAGTAGGTAGCACAAATCGATCTTTCGCATCAATCACTTCACCTTCATAAGTGGGGCAATCTTCCATTTTGCCGTAAGCCGCAATGCGGTCGTCTTTAAGCAAGAGGAAAGCATTTTCGATTATGGGTAGTTTTTTGAGGACTTCACCTTTTAAGGGATTCTGACTTTCATCAGCCGTTCTGGTTTGAACTAATCCTTTGATGTTTTTGATTAGCATGGTTTTTCTTTTGTCTTATTCAAAAGTATTAATCTAAAAATAGAATTAATATAGAAAGCCAAATTGCCACAATGGGATTTCCCTCTTGTAGGCGACTTCTATATTATCCTTCGCAAGAATGTAATGTGCTATACCTTTTAATTGTGTTGCGTCTTTATTTCTTCCACCAACTTCTACCACTAGGTTCTCAAGCTGAAAATCACCTTTAGGGGGAATACTGATTTGTGTTTTATCTTGAAATTGCGAAAGGAAGAATGTTTCTCTTGCATTTCCGAGGTTTACCTGATGTTCGCCCGTCAGTGCATAACTCAGGTTTGTATTGCTCAAGTAAATTTTTTCAGCTTTACCCATAGCTTGAATGCCTTTGGTAGTGGCAGGGAGTTGAATAATCAAACCGCTTTTTTCTAAGTATTTCAAGTAGTCTGAGAGTAAATTCCTTGAAATGCCCGTTTTCTCAGCGAGCTTAGATAAATTTGGTTTAAAGGGTACGCTTTCCGCAATGATTTGCAGTAGCTGCTTGAGCTTACTAACGGTTGAGGCTTTTAAATCAAAATATTGAAGCAAGTCCACTTCAATTATAGTGTTGATAACTTGAAGTAATTTTTGCTCATACAAGCCTTCTTTGTAAAAAGGGTATATCCCACTTTTTAGATAGCGTTTAAAATGGAAGATCGGATTTTCAATGTCTTCATTGAACTTGGCGCTAGCAATCTCCTTAAAACTATAGGTCGGATAGTGTAATTGCTTTTCAAAAGCTAAATATTCTCGAAAGGAAAGTGGTTCTAAGTGATAGGTTGCAGCCCTTCTACTTAAATCTGCATTTCCTTTCAAAAGCTCTAAAATGGAGCTGCCGCTGTAAATGATTTTAAGTTCAGGTAAACTATCATAAATGTGCTTAATTGCAGTGCTCCAGTCAGGATATTTATGAATCTCATCTACGTAGAGTCTTCGGCCACCATTTTGATAATGATCCAAGGCTATTTCATGAAGTGGAGTTTTATAGAGGATTAAACTATCGGCAGAAATATAAAGCGCCTGTTCTTTTGTATCACTCTGTTTAATGTGTTGGAGTAACAAAGTGCTTTTACCAACTCCTCTTTGACCTGTAAGTTGTATCAATCGCTGAGTCCAGTCAATTTGCTCGTACAAATACCGTTTGTGAGTCAAATCTACTTTCTCAAGCAGTCTTTTCTGAATACCGAATAGAACTTCCATTATGATGAATTAATTATTCAAAAATAAATAAAAAATGATAAGTAAAGTGTGCAAAATAAACGTCAATTTGATAAGTTACTTATTCATAAGTAGCTGTTTGATTAAAAAATTGTTATTTGCCTTCCATGGTTTAAATCAATTACTTTTGCTAGCATGTCAGGAAATCGCTTCGGCAAAATCTTTTCGCTCACCACTTTTGGTGAATCTCATGGTACGGCTATTGGAGGAATAATTGAAGGATGTCCTGCAGGCCTAGTGCTTGATTTAGAGCAAATCCAATTGGAATTAGATCGAAGGAGACCAGGACAGTCGAAACTGACCACTCAGCGAAAAGAAAGCGATCAGGTGCAGTTTTTGTCAGGCATTTTTGAAGGCAAGACTACCGGAACTCCAATCGGCTTTCTTATTCCCAATCAGGATCAGAAGTCGAAAGACTATAATCACATCAAAGAAACTTATCGCCCCTCTCATGCCGACTACGTATATCAAGCTAAGTATGGTCATCGTGATTACCGCGGAGGTGGAAGATCTTCGGCCAGAGAGACCGCTTGTCGGGTAGTGGCGGGTGCTATAGCGGAACAGCTTTTAGCTAAAGAAGGAGTAGAGGTTTACGCTTTTGTGCAGCAAGTAGGCAAGGAGCAACTTAAGAAACCTTATCAAGCTTTGGATTTGAGCCAAACTTTTTCCAATGCAGTACGCTGCCCTGATGCTGAAGCAGCTAGTCGTTTTACGGCCGCTATAGAAAAAGCAAAAAAACAAGGCGATACCTTAGGTGGAGTGATTCAGGCGGTAGTAAGAGCTTGTCCTGCAGGATGGGGTGAACCTGTCTTTGATAAATTGCATGCCGACCTTGCCAAAGCCATGCTAAGTATAAATGCGGTAAAAGGGTTCGAATACGGTTCGGGCTTTCAAGCAGCAGAAATGAAAGGCTCCGAGCACAATGATGAATTCTACAAAGAAGATGGAAAAGTGAAAACCAAGAGCAACTTCAGTGGAGGCATTCAAGGGGGGATCAGCAATGGAGAAGACATTTATTTTCGAATTGCTTTTAAGCCAGTAGCCACTTTGATGCGTGATCAAAAAAGCATTAATCAAGCAGGAGAAGCAGTGGAAGTAAAAGGGAAGGGCCGACATGACCCTTGTGTCTTACCGCGTGCTGTACCTATTGTGCGCGCCATGACTGCCCTTGTTCTAGCCGATCATTTTTTACGAAGCAAATCCAACACGCTATAAAATAGAAAGTATGAAGAAGATCAAATTGGCACTGCATTGGCAGATCATTATTGGTTTAGTATTAGGCTTACTTTACGGTTTATTAGCCGCTAATGCCGGATGGTTAGAATTTACCTCAGATTGGATTGCTCCCTGGGGGAAGATCTTTATCAATATGCTGAAAATGATTGCGGTGCCTTTGGTGTTGATTTCATTGATCAATGGGGTTTCTGGCTTAAAAGACATTGCTCAGCTTTCTTCTATGGGAGGAAAAACCATTGGGATCTACATTGTAACTACCGTTATAGCCGTCACAATTGGTTTATTTGCGGTAAACCTGATCAAACCTGGCAAAACTTTTTCTGAGGAAATTCGAGCTGAGATGGTGGTGCAAAATGAAGCTAAGGTAAAGTCTACCGAGGAACGCGCTAGTGCACAGCAAGAGAGTGGACCCTTGCAGTTCTTGGTCGACATGGTTCCTTCCAACTTATTTTATTCCGCTTCTGACAACCGAAACATGTTGCAAGTGATCTTCTTTGCTTTGATGTTTGGAATTGCCTTGATTATTGTGCCAGATTCTGCTAAAGTACAACCCATTAAAGACTTTTTTGAAGGCGCCAATGAGGTGATTCTCAAAATGGTGGATATTATCATGTATTTCGCACCCATCGGGGTGTTTGCCTTATTGGGAAACATCATGGTTGAATTAGCCGGGGAGGATCCCGGCGCCGCCGTTGAAATATTAACTGGATTAGGCGTTTATTCACTCACTGTTTTAATTGGCTTAGCCCTGATGGTGTTCGCAGTTTATCCCCTAGCCTTAAAGTTTTTAGCCGGTTTTTCCTACCGTGACTTTTTTAAGGGAATTGCTCCGGCACAGTTACTTGCCTTTTCAACTTCTTCATCTGCTGCCACTTTGCCACTTACGATGGAGCGTTGTGAAGAGAAGTTAGGCGTTTCTAATAAAGTGGCCTCCTTTGTTTTGCCGCTTGGAGCAACCATTAACATGGACGGGACTTCTTGTTATCAAGCAGTCGCGGCGGTCTTTATCGCTCAAGTTTATGGTATGGATTTAGGCCTTTCAGAACAGTTAACCATTGTGATGACAGCCACCTTAGCATCCATTGGTTCGGCGGCTGTGCCCGGAGCGGGCATTATAATGTTGGCCATTGTGTTGGGTGCAGTTGGCGTACCCTTAGAGGGTATCAGTTTGATCTTTGCGGTTGATCGCCCCTTAGACATGTGCCGCACGGTGGTTAATGTAACTGGTGATGCAACTGTTTCTACAATTGTTGCATACACTGAAAATGAACTCATTCCTCATCCGGTAGAAAAATAATGACAGAATCAATTTTTGGCAAAGCCTTTGCTCTTAGCCCTTCTAAAATGGCTATCTTCATGCTTTACAAAACCAATCTTCTATGAAAGCGCTACTGAAAGTTTTGGGCGGCTTGATCGTCCTCATCATCATTGCACTGATTACAGTGCCCATTATTTTTAAAGATGATATTGTTAAGCTTGTTAAAACAGAAACCAATAAAGCCGTCAATGCTAAAGTTGAATTCGGCGACTTTGAGTTAAGCCTGATCAAGAGTTTCCCAAATTTCTTTTTCGCCATTGAAGATATTTCAGTGACCGGTATTGATGACTTTGAAGGAGTAAAACTGGCGGAGATTAAAGAACTGGATCTTACCATCGATTTGATGTCGGTGATAAATGGAGAGTCTATCAACTTAAAAAAGATCAATTTAATTGAGCCCCGCATTCAAGCTAAGGTGCTTGCCGACGGTAAAGCCAATTGGGATATTGCAAAAGAGGGCTCAGAAGGTGAGGTAGTTGAAGAGGTTGATACTTCTGCAAGCTCTTTTGAATTAGACCTTAAAAGCATAATCATTCAAGATGCTCGGATTATTTATGATGACGCTACTTTTCCTATGCTGATGGATATTCAAAATCTAGACCTTGACATAAGCGGCAATATGAATGAAGCGTTGACTACTTTAGATTCGAAAGGAAGCATCGAGACTTTTGATTTAACCTATGATGGGATTCAATACATGAAGGATGTGAAAGTGTTGTTGGATGCCTTGATTGAAATGAACTTAGAAGAATTCAAATTCACTTTTAAAGAGAATGAATTAAGGGCAAATGAGTTGCCTTTAGCCTTTGATGGATGGTTGGCTATGCCTAATGAATCCATCGATATGGACTTGACCTATTCTGCCAAAGAAACGGATTTTAAGCATTTGTTAGCCATGATACCAGCTGCTTTTGCTGCAGATTTAGATGGGGTAGAAACTTCAGGTACCTTGGCCTTGGATGGTTATGTAAAAGGAAGTTACGTTGACGATACTTATCCCGGATTTGGTGTAAAAATGGTAGTAAACAATGCCCGTTTCCAATACCCTGATCTGCCAAAGTCAGTTGAAGAGATCAACATCAAAGCTGGAGTAGAGAGCAAAAGTGGTGACCTTGATGAAACCATTGTAGATGTGCCGGAATTTCGTCTGAAGATCGCCGATAATCCTTTTAAGCTTAATTTTTACTTAGCTACTCCTATTTCGGACCCTTATGTAAGAGCAGGCATGAAAGGAAAATTATCCCTAGATAACATTAAAGATGTAATTCCGCTAGAGCAGGGAGATGAACTTTCAGGGCTCATTACCTCAGACGTCTCACTTGCGGGAAATTTATCGACTATTGAAGCTGAACGCTACGAAGAGTTCAAAGCCGAGGGACAATTGGTGGTGGAGGAAATGCATTACAAAACTGACTCTCTAGACTACCCCGTTGATCTGCATAAAGTTGATATGGTCTTTAGTCCCAAGTTTGTGGACCTGAGAGAAATGAGCATGAATTTAGGAAAGAGTGATCTCTACATGGATGGTCGTTTGGAAAACTTTATTGGTTATGCCTTAAAAGATGACCAAACCCTAGTTGGGAAAGTAAACTTCAAGTCTCAGTTGCTCGATATTAATGAGCTTGCAGGAATAGACCCTGAAGCAGAAGAAACAGCAGAAGAAACTACAGAAGTTGACACGACCGATTCAACTCCTACAGAGGCGGTTATCTTACCAAAATTCATTGATTTTGTTGCCAATGCTGAGATAGCTGAGTTAATCTTTGATAACATCAATATTACCTCAATCAAAGGTGGGGTAAGCCTGAAAGATCAAAAAATGAGTCTTGAGCAAACCGCCATGAATTTACTAGGCGGAAAGATGACCATGAATGGCTTTTACGAAACAACTGATTCTTTGAAACCTACTTATGACTTTGATATGGACATTGATAAGTTCGATGTTCAACAAACGGTTACAACTTTCAATACTGTTAATCAGCTTGCTCCGATTGCAAAGCACAGTGAAGGGGCTTACAGCACTAGCATGGACATCACAGGTGAGTTGAAAGCAAATATGGATCCCGTTTATGAAAGTATGTTTGGAAGTGGAAGACTGCAAACAGCGAACATCGAAATAAAGGATTACAAACCATTTAAAAAGGTAGCAGATGCTATAAAATACAATAAGCTGAACCCTTTAAGTTTAAAAGATGCTGACCTAAACTTTAAGATCACGGAAGGGAAAGTTTTTGTAGAACCTTTTGATGTTAAGCTTGGTGCATCTAAGGTTACCATAGCAGGGAGTAATTCATTTGATCAAACTATCGATTATACCATGAGTTTTCAAATTCCACGTTCTGAATTTGGTGGTGCAGCTAATCAGGCAGTTGATGGCTTATTAGCTCAAGCTGCTTCTAAAGGAATAGATGTAGCTATTGCTGATGTAATCAATGTTGATGTACGTTTGACCGGTCCTGCTACAGATCCTAAGATCAAAACTGATTTTAAAAAGGCCGCAAGCAATGCAACAGATGCCTTAAAGAAAAAAGCAGAGGAAGAGTTTCAGAAAAAGAAACAAGAGTTAGAAGATAAAGCACGCCAAGAAATAGAGAAAAAGAGAAAAGAAGCAGAGCAAAAAGCCCAAGAGGAAATCGATAAAGCAAAGAAGAAAGCGCAGGAAGAGATTGATAAAAAGAAGAAAGAGGCTGAAAAGAAGCTCAAAGAAGAAGCGAAGAAAAAGTTAAAAGGTCTTTTTGGTGGCTAGTCCAAGTTTTAAGTTTATTTGCGTTGCATAGGAAATGAAGTTGATGAATAGCTATTGGAATGTCTTTTTGAAAACACTTTTTGTTTTCTTTTTTCTAATTCAAGCAAAGGGTTTTGCTCAAAAAGATTACGGTTGTCCTAAGCCAAGTAAAAAGGCTGTAAAGCTTTTTGAGAAGGCAAAAAAAATGTCTTTCAGAGGAAGCACAGCCTATAATTACCTTGTAACCGCTACTGTAGAAGACAAAAAGTTTGCAGAAGCCTATTCTGTTTTAGCCTACCTAAATAGTAAAAAAGACCCCTCTAAACCACAGAATGTTAACCGAACTAAATCCTATTACGAAAAGGCGCATGAAGCCTGTCCTGCTTTTCGGAATTATGAAGCTGCTCACTGGCTTGGTATGCACTTTTACAGCAAAAAGGAATTAGAGCTAGCTGAGGGTTATTTATCAACTTATGCTTCAAATGCTGAGAAAGAGGGCAAGGGAGAAAGAATGAACAGCGCTCAAGAGAAGATCGCTCAAATTAAAGCCTATCGCGATATTTTCAACAGTCCTGTTCCCTTTGATCCTAAAAAAGTGGAGGGGCCTTCCACCAATGCAGATGAATACCTTCCCATGCTATCACCCGATAACCAGTTTCTCTTTTATACCCGCAAGGCCATGGTGGATACTAAAAGTGCTGTGGGCGAAGTAGAAAAAGAACTTTTTGTACAGAGTAGAAAGAAATACGACGGTAGCTATTCTACAGGTATTCCGATGCCGACACCTTTTAACAAGGGCAGTTATCAAGGAGGCTCTAGTATATCAGTAGATAATAAGGTTTTGTTCATCACCATTGTTGAGCAGGTAAAAACAAGGTCGGGCAGAGGATTTTCCAATGGGGACATCTACTATGCTGAATTTCGTGGTGGCAAATGGTCAGATTTGAAAAGCATTGGGGATCATATTAATGGTCGTTTTACTTGGGAAGGCCAACCTTCGATCTCTGCTGATAAGAAAACCCTTTATTTTTCAAGTGCGAGGGGAGAGGATAACTACGGGGGAATGGACCTTTACAAAACAGAGCTACAAGAAGATGGTAGCTGGGGCCCGCCCATCAACCTTGGGCCAACCATCAATACAAGCGGAAACGAAAAGTCACCTTTTATGCACTCTGATAGCTATACTTTGTATTTTTCATCGGATGGGCATCCCGGTGTTGGTGGACAAGACGTGTTTTTTACCCATTTTAACAAATTTGGCAAGTTTGAAGCTCCTGTAAACATAGGTGTGCCCATCAATACAGAAGAAGACGAACACGGTTTTATGGTGAGTACAGATGGGCGTTATGGCTATTTTTCTTCTAATCTTGACCAAAACAGCTTAGACCTGTTTTATTTTGAATTGCCCGAGGAAGCGCGTCCTGAAGAAGTAGTATTTGTGCGAGGAAGTATTGAAAGCGATGATCCGGATGCGGCAAAGGACATGAAGATAGAATTGAAAAACATGGCAACCAATCAAACTATTGAAGGGGTAGTTGACGAAGAAAGTGGGGATTATGTTGCCGTCGTGGCAGCTAATAAGGACCAAGATGTCATGATGATGGCTAAAAAAAATGGCTATGCCTTTACTTCTCAATACATCAACAGTGGAGAGGATGTGGTGGGTAAGCCTATTCGGGCCAAACCTATGGAGTTCAAACCAATCGAGGAGGGAACTACCTACCAGATCAACAATGTGAATTTTGCCACCGACTCTTACGCCTTAAGCGAACAAGTCATGAACATTCTTAATGAGTTTGTTGATTTCCTAGAAACGAATAAGCAGGTCAATGTGATGATCCAAGGGCACACAGATAATGTAGGTGACGCAGCTGAAAACTTAGCTCTATCAAGCAAACGGGCTGAGGCGGTAAACAATTATTTGATTTTAGAAGGAATCGATCCTACACGCTTAAGCCATAAAGGGTTTGGAGAAACTAAGCCTGTAGCTTCTAACGATGCAGAAGAGGGTAGAGCTAAAAATAGACGGACTGAATTCTTGATTCTTTCCAAATAGATTAAAAGGCTTACTTTTGCGCCGTAAAATGTTAAACTATGAAAAAATTACCTTATTTATTTGCCGCTGCAGCACTACTTATGGGAGTAGCTTGTGGGCAAGCTGAAAAGAAAGCAGAAGAAACTGCTGAAGAAAAAAGCAATACTGAAGAAGCTGTTGCTGAAGAAGAAACCGAAATGGAGACAGACAGCGTTCATTTTGGTGAGATGATCACCGAAGAAGGTGCTGTATCTGTTGACGATTTTGCCATGAAAATGGAAGGTCAAGATACCTTAGAAGTTAAAATTATGGCCACTGCGACTGATGTTTGTCAAAAGAAAGGTTGTTGGATGAAAGTTAAGACTGCAGATGGTGGTGACATGAGAATCCGTTTTAAAGACTATGGTTTCTTCGTACCAAAGGATATTACAGGAAAGAATGTAGTATTTGAAGGAATTGCTTTTAGAGACACTGTAAGTGTTGAGGATCTTCGTCACTACGCTGAAGATGGTGGTCAATCTCCTGAAGAGATTGCAGCGATTACTGAGCCTGAGATCAATACCTCTTTCTTGGCACATGGTGTTATGATCAAAAACTAAAATTGAATTAATCAATTGAAAAGCCTCGCATTGCGAGGCTTTTTTTATGAATTTAAACTAACGGAAGTTCCTGCAAGTTGATCGTAGAGAATACCCTTGCCACCGCTGATTAAAAGGCTGATAAAATAGGTGAAGGCGACCACTTGAGGAAGAATCAGCAACACCCAAACCCAAGTTGGGGGTTCAATCTCTTGAAGCTGATAGAAAACCATCCAATGCACCCCTGTGTGCGCTACTTCCCAAGGCAAAAATTTTAAGACATTTCGAACTAAGAGATTGACAGCATCCCCATTAACTTGTATTCCCATTTTTTGCTTTCCTAGGCTTCCTTTCTTTGTTCCACTTTCGCTTAGGAAGAAATAAAAGAAAACCGGCAAAGTGAGGGTAAAGAAACCAATAAGCTGCCCCTTCAAGGGTTGTAAACTACTAGGTGTGTAATTTAAAAAGTGTACAAGGGATAAGGTTGCACCAAGCAATAAGGCAATGTATACCAACATAATCAAGTAATCGATCAAAAAAGCAAGACTTCTTCTGTGTAGGATCAGCATGCGTTAAAAGTAAAAATTATGCTTTTATTTTATCCTGCTCTTTAATCAACCAATTGAAAAAACGTTCAGCAAGTCCTACAAAAGGCAAGAGTAATAAAACGCCTCCGATGTTAAAAAGTACATGTGCATTTGCTATTTTCCTTCCAATATTAGCATTTGGAGATAGGTGTTCAATCAATTGAACAAAAGGTTCAAACACCAACAAACCGATGATAATCGTGATAAAGTTGAATAGTAAGTGAAAAAGCCCTGCTTTTAAAGATTGGCGAGTGCCCTTAATGGTAGCTAAAAGAGTGTCAGAACAAGTGCCAAGTTCAGCACCTAACATAATGGCCATGCCACCTGCAAGGGTAATGAGCTTTTGTTTGCCCAAAACAATGGCAATGCCAACTGTACCGCTACTTGATTGAATAATCAAGGTAACCAAACCTCCAATTAGAGTTCCTTGTAAATAATTTTCATCAATTCTTTTGATCCAATTCTCGAAGACAGGACTGTCTCTAAGTGGATCTACAGATTCCTGCATAACAAATAGGCCAAAAAAGAGCATGCCAAAATAAAGCAAGAAGTTGCCGTAGTTTTGAATTCTTTCTGTTTTCCCGATCATGCTGAGCAATAACCCAATAAAAAGTGGAATGGCGGCATATTGACCAATGTCAAAAGCGATGAGTTGACTTGAAAAAGTAGTGCCAATGTTTGCTCCCATAATGATACCGATTGCTTTTTTAAAGTTCAAGGATTCGGCATTGATGAAAACAATGGTTAAAATAATGACCGCCGATGAGGAACCAAGGAGAATTGTTAATACAGTGCCTACTAAAAGCGAACTAATAACATTTGAAGTGTATTCACCAATGACCTTTTTGGCTTTTGCTGTAAATACATTTTTTAGCGTATCGGATAATTTCCCAATAGAGTAAAGAAATAAAAAAAGACCCCCTGCTAATAGCGGTAGTATTTCTGCCATTCGTTGTTTGTTAAGCTACAGAATAAAAGTATTATTTGACCGCTACTAATTTTAGTTTCGAAAAAAGCTTAAGGGTAAGTTCTTCTAGCCTTAAAGTTATTTTAAGGTTAGTTTCAACTGGTTAAAATTGGGTAAATAAAATATTATAAGATAGTTATGTTTTATTTTCTGCTCTTTTAATTAGATAATCATTCCTTTTCTTCGTGAATTAAACTTTTCATATGCAGAAATTAAGTTCTTTCCTTTCAGGAGTCAATTCCTACCTTGGAGCAGCTGTAATGTTGATTGCCCTTGTGGTCTCTTATTTTATCTACCATAATTTAATTGGTAACCCTGCTAATTTTATAGAAGGTGATCCAGCTAATGAACCCATAGAAGGGAATTATCTTGGGGTAGTGCATAAAGGAGGTCCCATTGTAATTTTACAAATCTCCTTTATCATTATTTTGATTGCTTATATTTTAGAAAGGGGTATTACCTTAAGTCTTGCTAGCGGAAGAAGAAACAATAAACAGTTTGCTCAATCAGTTGAATCAAAGCTTCATCAAAACGACTTTAAAGAAATAGAAAAGCTTGCCAATATTCAGAAGGGTTCAGTTGGAAATGTTGTTCGAAAAGGGATTGAAAGTTTCAAGAATGCAAACGAAAAAAATGAGTGGAGTCAATCTGAGAAAGCTTATCGATTAAAAACTGAATTAGAAGAAGCCACACACCTTGAAGTTCCGGTATTGGAAAAGAATATGATTATTCTTTCTACACTAGCTTCTATAGCTACCTTAGTTGGACTTTTAGGAACAGTAACAGGAATGATTCGTGCCTTTTCTGCATTAGCAAGATCAGGTACCCCGGATGCAGTAGGATTAGCCGGAGGTATTTCTCAAGCCTTAGTAACAACAGCTCTTGGTATTTCTACAGCAGCTGTTGCTATTGTTTTTTACAATTTGTTTACCAACAGCATTGATAAGATTACTTATAGTATTGATGAAACAAACTACGCTATCTTAAATCATTTTAAAGAAAAGGCTAAAAGCAACGAAAAAGTCTAAGCCAAAGAGCAATGCCAAACCTTCGAAAATTAAAAAAGTTACCGAAACTTGACATGAACCCCATGGTTGACATGGCTTTTTTGTTAGTTAGCTTTTTTATGATGACGACAACTTTTAAAACCGACACTCCGGCAGAAATAAATTTACCCGATAGTCATTCTAAGGTTAAAATACCTGAGAGAAATATGGCAACAATTACTGTATCAAAGGATGGTAGGATATTCTTTGGAATTGACAATAAGTTTAAGCGAGCCAGAATGTTAGATGTAATTAGCACACAGGCTGAAATTAGTTTTACAGAACATCAAAGAAATGTGTTTTCCTTACAAAATAGCTTTGGAACACCTTTAAACCAACTTGGCGACTTTTTAGAGGAACGTGCTTTAGGAAATAAGGTTGAACAGCATGGTATACCCGCAGATTCAACTCAAAATGAGCTAAAGAAATGGTTGTTGGCCTCCCGTATTTCTAATCCTAGTTTAAGATATTCCATCCATGCTGACCAAGAAGTTCCTTATCCTATTATTCATGATTGTATTGAGAGTTTAAGAGACTTAAACATTACCCGTTTCAATTTGATAACTGTTGGAGATGATTCCCCCTCTTGAGGAAATAGAAGTTGAACGAATTCATAAACGTTCTGTCAGTGATTCAAAAGCTGAGAAGCGGAATGTCAATGTAGACATGAATCCTATGGTCGATTTGGCTTTTTTATTATTGACTTTTTTTATGCTTGCTACGACATTTAGTAAGCCTTTTGCCATGGAATTACTAGTACCCGCAAAACCAAAAGAAAATGCAGTTGAGAAAGAAATCCCTGTAAAAGAATCTAAAACCCTTAGTCTATTGCTGTTGGAAGACAAGCTTATTTGGTACAATGGGATCACCGACCCTGAAGTGAATGAAATGGAATACCAGAGCGAAAAGATTGATGCCCTGATTAAAACTCAAATCATTCAGATCTCAGGATTAGTTGTTCTGATAAAACCTCATGAAAAAAGTAATTATGGACAGCTAGTGCAACTTATTGATCTTTTAAACCAGAATAAATCAAAGCGCTATGCTATAACTGAATGTTCAAACTTTGATTTGAAGCTAATCAATGAGTAAAAGTGAATATCTATACGGCGCCGAATATTTAAAAGCAAAAGCAGTCCACTTTACTTTTATTGCCATAACAGTTTCATGCACATTGGTGTTAGGGATGTTTTTAATACCAAAAATTCAAAAATGGTTAAGTAAAGAGGAGGAGTCTACTGTAGTAAAAGTACAGGCAAAAAAAGTAATCAATTACGCCGAACTATCTGCACCACCACCCATTGATTTAGAACAAGCAAAACCACCACCCAAAAAAGTTGATGTGAAGATAAAAACCGTGAAGTTTTTACAACCGGTAGCAAAAAAAGACGAAGAAGTGCCTGACGAAGAGCTTATCCCAACTATGGACGAAATGGAACATACACAGATTGGAGCTAAAGACCAAGAAGGGGTGGATAGTATAGTTTTTCACCAAGAAGAGGCAGTTGAAGTTGAATACCATCCAGAGGCCGAAATGGAACCTTATTCTTTTGTACAAAAAATGCCTGAATTTTTTGGAGGATCTAAGGCCTTAATTAAATATCTTTCAGAAAATATAAGTTATCCAGCAATAGCCAAAGATGCAGGGATTGAAGGTACTGTTTATATAAATTTTGTAGTAGAACCCGACGGTACAATAAGTAATGAAAAAGTCTTGCGCAGTGTACATCCAAGCATAGATAAAGAGGCTTTAAAAGTAATTGCACAGATGCCTAAATGGCAAGCAGGAGAGCAAAATGGACAATTTGTGCGAGTTAGTTTTACAATTCCGGTCCGTTTTTACTTAAAGGATAAATAACCATTTAAAAGTTTGTAGCAAAGAAAAGTTGATGCCGCCAGCTGTTTGCAGCTTGACTTCCAACTTCATTCAGCCGATAAGCAGAACGCACGCCTATGGTTAGGGTAGCCCAATTAAACCAAACATTATCAAAGCTTAATTCTGTTCCTACACTTCTAAAAACAGTTTGTCTATCAAGCAGATCTAGCTGACTTTCTCCATAATCAAAAAAGAAGTTTGCGCGAATGCGTTTGAAGTATGTAATGCCACCAAAGCCCCAATCAGGATAAAGCAAAGGTAAACGATAAGCCATTGAGAGTCTGTAAAAAGCATCATTTAAAGGCAAGTTATACCCTCTAGGGTAAAAGAAATTGTCAAACCATTGGTAGCTATTTCTCAGCGATTCGCTCAGTAATCCACCACTCAATTGCAAGCTGTGATTGGCAAATAAACCAGGTAAAAATGCTCTCGCACTCATTGCTAATCGAGCTTCAGTGGCTGCTTCTTGGTTTAAGCCATAGTTTATACTTGTTTGAAATCCCCACTTGGGCGCCAAGTTCTGTAAGGCTGTTCTACGCAATGCAGAAAAACGCAAACTACCTTCAATTAATGCGGTTTGTGTCCTTTGGTTGTTAAACTGTGAATCCAGAAAAAGTAGATCATAGCTTAGGGAAGGTTGAAAACTGTAGCGGTAATTTCCCCTTAAAGTGGAAAGTGGAATGTTGACACTTAAGCCGATTTGGTCTTGAACTAAAGACGCATCAATTAAATTATTTTCTTCGTTAAAACGCTTAAAACTTCGAAAACTCCTTGAAGCGCTTAAGCGGAAAACAGGTAGGTATTTACCAAATGATAGGTTGGTGCTGTAATAGCTAGCCTCCTCATTTAAGTTGTAGCCCGCAGTAGTGCGTGCGCTCCAATTTCTCAAATAATCATTAAAAGCTAAGCTAATCGATTGATCGCTTGGACTTGCGTTAATGGGCCAAGAATGCAGCTTCAATTTACTGAATCCTGCCTTGTAGGGTTTGCTTTTAGCTTCAACTTCTGCTAAGTTTTCCAGAAAGTCTTCGTTTGCCTCAGCAAGGTTTTGAAGCTGCCAAGTTTGCTCGATGGGTTCAGTGATTTTAATATTACGTTTTAAACTTTCCGATAACTGAAGCTTGCGAATGGCAAAACCGTTGAATTTCCCTTCTGTGAAAACGAGGGTCTTGTTTTTACTGTCGTAGAAAGGATGATAGGCGCCTATCTGTGATTCACTTAACTGCTCAATCGCTGCGTCATCTTCTAATTTTATGCGGTAAAGGTTGTCGATTTGGTTAAAAGATGCACTAAAGTAGAGGTAGTTACCTTGAATACGGATATCATCTATGCTGTGAGTTGTCCATGGGGTTAGTTGCTTTACTTTATCTTTTTTCGGGTCAAAAAAGTGAATGGCAACCTGATTGTTTCGCTGAAGTATGAAGTAAATTTGCTTTTGCTCATCTTCGGCCAATCGACTCAAAAAAGAATCGGTTGAGAAAGTTTTAAGGGTTTGTCGCTTGCCACTTTTTAAGTCAAGCTTAATCAGCTGACAACTTAATGATTCTGTATACTCAATGGCATAAACTGCATTTTGAGCTTGACTAATTATGGGAGAGAAGAGTCGAGCCTTTTTACTCAAATAGCGTTTTTCACCTTGCTTTTTATCGTAGATCACTAAATTGCTGTACTGCTTTCGTGACCTTCTTGGATCAACTGCTTGTTCTGTCCATACTAGATAATTTCCAGCACTATGAAAATAGCGGTCATAGGTAAAACCTGGTTTCACAAGACTTTGCTCTTTACCTTCAACGATCTTGACTATAGCATCTGTTTTTTGATAGGATTGCTTCCAAACGATCAGCTCGTTAGCATCAGTTAGTTGAGGGTAGTAATAAAAAGTAGGTACTCGATCTTTTGCCTCTTTAATCGGTTTATGAGGGGTTAAGCTCCTGCCTTCTAGTTGCTTATTCCAATGTGTTTTGACACTTTTCCAAGCAGAATCGTATAAGCTTTTGGTGGTGAATCCACTGTGTGCTTTAAGGGAACGGCTAAACGGATAAATGATTTTATCATAAGCTGCAGCTTCTCTCATCACTTTTGGCAGCACTTGAGCGCCTTTTTCATTTTGTAAATGACTAAGCAGGGTATAGCCCCAAGCGTAATGATTGGGAACCCAATCTTTAAAGGAACCATTTCTAATCTTGTGGTAGCGGTACTTTTTCTTGGCTTGGGCAATGCTTCTTTGCCCTAAGGTAAAAAAGGGAAGTCTTCCTCTTCCGCTTTTACTTAGCAAGGTCTCTGTTAGAATAGCATCTCCTTCCCAAAACCAATTGGGTAGTGCAAATTGAGAAAAGGAGGCCCAGCCAATCTCACCAAAGATCCAATGGCCTACCTTGGAGGCTCCAACTTTGGTATTGGCGAATTGCAGAATATGCCGGTATTCATGTAGAGCAAGTAGGTTGCCCCACTGCGTGGTACCTAAATTCCTAAAGGTTGGGGGAGGAGTTAAAAAGAATTCTGAACGAAAGGGTGCTAAGCCAACATAGCCATTTGCTACTAAGGTCTGGTTGTGCAGGAAAAGCGGGATTCTTGCCTTTTTTTCTCCAATCAGGCGGTGTTGATTAAATTGTTGGTTGAGTACCCGAGCAGTTTGCAGTGCAAAGGGTTTCAGTTTGGCAGGATAAATGATTTTAGCCGAAGGAGTCTCTAACTTTTGCCAGCTCTGTTGATTAGGGTTAATCCCTAAGTTTTGAGAAAAAGCAAGCTGGTACAAAAGCAGTAAGCTGACAAAAATCAAAAAGCGATGAACCCTAAGGCCATCGCTTTTCTGTGATAATATACTAAGCTGCTGCAAGTCCTTATTTTTACTCAGGAATTACAAGCATAGGCAAGTTGGCGTGCATAACAGCTTTCCTGCTATCGCTTTGGTTAAAAAAGCGTTCCCAAAAGGTTTGTTTTCTTCTAACCATTACCAAAATACCTTCTGTTTCCGCTGTACCTTTTTTGAGGCCATCTTCAACGTTTTCCGCATGGATCTCATGTACTGATATTTTTACTCCTTCAAAAAACTTTTTTAATTCAGAAGTATCTTGCAGAGGTGAATCGTTTTCTGTGATTACATGCAAAATGCGCAAGGGAAGCGAGTGTTTTTGAGTGAAAAACTGAATGGGCTCTACTACTGCTTCTGGAAAACCCTTCCCGTCATAGCTAATGATCAATTCATTGATATTCTTGTCTTGGTAATTTTCAGGAACCACATAAAGCGGTCGGCTAAGCTTACGCATCATATCTACCGTGCTGCTTCCAATTAATACTTCTTGAACCCCCGACGCTCCTTTAGTTCCCATAACGATGCAATCTGCTTTTGAATCTGCCGCTACAATCTTAGATTGTTCGGCAAAGTCTCCTTGAGCTAATCTTGTTTCGAGTTTCATATCTTGGTTAGCAAAACGTTCTTTTAATTTTGCGCTGAATTCCTCCATGTCCTTTTCAGCTTGTTTTTTTAACTCTTCCATGAGGTAAAAAAGACCGCTGGTTCCACCATGCGGGATATCATATACGTGCAGCATTACGTATTTCGTTTCGGGATTTCCAAGTTTTGAAACAGCAAAATCAACTGCCATTAATGCATTTTTAGAAAAATCAGTTGGGATTAAAATGGTTTGCATTTTTTTCTAATTCAAATTTGAAACATAAAGATGCTAAAGAAAAGAATATTATCAGTCTTTTGGACAATAATAATCTGTTAAATTTCGATTTAGATAGTGGCATTACACAATTGTTAAAGCCTTAATTTTACTCAGCTAAATAAGTAAGCATGATTCAAGAATTAAAAGAAAAATATGCAGCTGTTTTCGAACCGGCTTTAATTGATGAGATCAATCAAGTGGCAACCATCAAAGAGATTAGAGAAGGAGAACACCTGATGGAGATCGGAAATTACATAAGGAGTATGCCTTTGCTTTTAGAGGGAGCTGTTAAGGTGCTTCGCGAAGATGAGAATGGAGACGAATTGTTGCTGTATTTTTTAGAGAGTGGAGAAACTTGCGCTATGACGATTACCTGCTGTTTAGGCAATACCCGCTCTGAAATTAGAGCGATCGCCGAAAAAGATACACGTTTGATCATGCTGCCAGTTCAAAAAATGCAAGAATGGATGGAGCAGTACAGCAGCTGGCGAAACTTTGTATTAAACAGCTACCAAAACAGGATGATGGAGTTGTTGAATACCATTGATAAGATTGCCTTTTTGAAAATGGATGAGCGCTTAATTAGTTATTTGCGAGAAAAGGCCAAGGTTTCAAACGATGATTTGATCAAAAGTACACACCAAGAAATCGCTTATGAATTGAATACCTCTCGTGTAGTGATTTCTAGATTGCTTAAAAAACTTGAGAATGACGGCTTTATTGAATTGCACCGGAATCGAATCAAATTATTGACTCTGTAACATTGGTTACGGCAGTTGTGCTTACTTAGCAATACATTTGCTCAAAAATAAGCATGGAGCTTTTAACAATCTTAGGCTATTTAGGCGCTATTTTAATTGGAGTAGTATTGGGTTTAATTGGTGGAGGTGGATCTATTCTAACCGTTCCCATTTTCGTTTACCTGCTTGGTATCGATCCAGTCATGGCAACAGCATACTCTTTATTTGTGGTAGGGAGTACCGCTTTAGTTGGAACCCTGCGTAATCTTCCTAAAAAACAAGTTGATTTGAGAACGGGGACTGTTTTTGCGATTCCCGCCTTAACAGCAGTATATGTCACCCGTAAGTTTATTGTTCCTGCCATTCCGAACGAACTCTTTACCTTAGGTGAATTCACCGTTACCAAAGATTTTGGAATCATGGTGTTTTTTGCCATCATCATGTTGTTAGCTGCTTTTTCTATGATAAGAAACAAGCGGAAAGAGCAAAAGGAATCAACTGAGGTAAGCTACAACTACCCCATGATTGTTGTTGAAGGTATATTGGTTGGCTTTTTAACTGGTATAGTAGGAGCAGGAGGAGGCTTTTTGATCATTCCAGCTTTGGTTTTATTGGCTAAACTGCCGATGAAAAAAGCAGTAGCCACCTCCTTAATGATTATCGCTATTAAATCCTTGATCGGTTTTATTGGTGATGTGGAGAACTTAGTGATTGAGTGGAACTTCCTACTCATCTTTACAGGTTTATCGATTGTGGGAATCTTCATAGGGATTTACCTCAATAACTTTATTGATGGTAAAAAGCTAAAAACAGCCTTTGGTTGGTTTGTATTGTTAATGGCTTTTTATATCTTTTACAAAGAGTTGGTGGCCTAAACGCCCGCGTAACATAAGTTACTGATAGACCAATAGCAAGGGTTTACCTTTGGAGAAGAAAAAATTTAGAAATTTAAAACATACATAAGATGAAAGTACAACAGATTTATACCGGATGCCTTGCTCACGCAGCATATTACCTAGAAAGTAATGGAGAAGCAGCAGTTTTTGATCCTTTAAGAGAAGTTCAGCCTTATTTAGATAAAGCTGAAAAAGACGGTGCGAAAATGAAATATGTTTTTGAAACTCATTTTCATGCCGATTTCGTTAGCGGACACTTAGACCTGCAAAAGAAAGCAGGATCTGAAATTGTATTTGGACCAAATGCAAAACCGGGATACGAGGCAACCGTTGCTGAAGATGGACAAGTTTTTAAGGTAGGTGATTACCAAGTTAAGGTGATTCATACCCCTGGACATACGATGGAGAGTACTACCTATTTGTTAATTGATGAGAACGGAAAGGAACACGGTATTATTACCGGCGATACCTTATTCATTGGTGATGTTGGACGACCTGACTTAGCACAGCATGTTGTTTCGGACTTAACCGAAGAGAAATTAGCCCGAACCCTTTATAAGTCTCTTCGCGAAAAGATCATGCCTTTGTCTGATGATTTGATCGTTTACCCAAATCATGGAGCAGGTTCTGCATGTGGTAAGATGATGAGTAAAGAAACTACTGATACTTTAGGTAATCAGAAAAAGGTGAATTACGCTTTACAAGAGATGAGCGAAGATGAGTTCGTAGAAAAATTACTTACTGGTCTAACACAACCACCAGTCTATTTCCCTCAAAACGTGTTGATGAACATTAAAGGTTACGATAGTCTTGATGAAGTGATGGAGAGAGGAACCCAAGAATTAGATCCTGAGTCATTTGAAGTAGCAGCTAACGAAACGGAAGCTTTGATGTTGGATACCCGAGATGCTGAAGTTTTTGCCAAAGGTTTTATTCCTAATAGTGTAAACATTGGCTTAGATGGGAATTTTGCCCAATGGGTAGGAGAGTTGGTGCCTTCAGTAAAACAAGAGATCTTGTTAATTACTGATCCTGGAAAAGAAGAAGAGGCGATAACCCGATTATCAAGAGTGGGTTATGACAATACCATTGGATTTCTAAAGGGTGGTTTTGATGCTTGGAAAGCAAGTGGAAAAGAGATCGATCAGCTTGAGCGTATCTCTGCTAAAGAATTAGAAGCATTGTACCAACATGAAGAACCTATGGTGATTGACGTAAGAAAGAAAAGTGAATACGATTCTGAGCATTTAGTAGGAGCTAAAAATGTGCCACTAAATCAGTTGAATGAAATGCTTTCAGAATTACCGAAAGATAAAAAGTTAAACATTCACTGTGCAGGAGGTTACCGCAGCATGATTGCTGCTTCTATGCTAAAACAAAGAGGTTGGGATAATTTAGCCGATGTAAGAGGAGGATTTAAGGAAATAGCAGAGACGGATGTAGAGAAAACAGATTATGTTTGTCCAACCACCTTGCTTTAAGCAGGTTCATTTAGATCGAATTAATCAATTTCAAAGAAGTAAAAAATGAAAGTAGAACAAATATATACCGGTTGCCTAGCGCAAGGAGCTTACTACATTGAAAGTGAGGGAGAGGTAGCAATTATTGATCCTTTAAGAGAAGTACAACCTTATCTTGACCGTGCGGAGAAAGACGGTGCTAAGATCAAGTACATTTTTGAAACTCATTTTCACGCCGACTTTGTAAGTGGGCATCTGACCCTTGCCAAAAAAAGTGGAGCTGATATCATTTACGGTCCAAACGCTAATCCAAGTTTTGATTCTATCGAAGCTAAAGATGGTCAGGTTTTTAAATTGGGTGCGGTAAGCATTACAGTTTTACATACGCCTGGTCACACCATGGAGAGCACTACCTATTTGTTGAAAGATGAAAACGGTAAAGATGAAGCCATATTTACAGGTGATACGCTTTTCTTAGGCGATGTTGGTCGACCTGATTTGGCGCAAAAAGCGGCTAGCCTGACCCAAGAGGAATTGGCGGCTACCTTATACGACAGCCTTCGAACTAAGATCATGCCCTTGAGTGATGAGGTGACGGTTTACCCCGGACATGGAGCAGGTTCTGCTTGTGGAAAGAACATGATGAAAGAAACGGTTGATACCTTAGGCAATCAGAAGAAGGTTAATTATGCCTTACGAGCAGACATGAGTAAAGAAGAGTTTGTGAAAGAGGTTACCGATGGGCTATTGCCACCACCTCAGTACTTTCCTTTAAATGTAAAACTGAATAAGGAAGGTTATGAGGACATTGATGAGGTACTCGCTCGTGGAACCCAAGCACTATCGCCCGATGCTTTTGAAGCAGCTGCTAATGAAACAGGAGCAGTAGTTTTAGACGTGCGTTCGGCAGCTGATTTTGTAAAAGGCCATATACCTCGTTCTATTTTCATCGGTTTAGACGGTGATTTTGCTCCTTGGGTAGGTGCTTTGATTGCCGATGTGCAGCAGCCTATCTTATTGCTTGCACCCGAAGGAAGAGAGGAGGAAGCCGTTACCCGTTTATCTCGAGTAGGTTTTGATAAGACCTTGGGTTATTTGAAAGGAGGTTTTCAAGCATGGAAGGCTGAAAAAGAGTACGATACCATGAGTTCCATCTCTGCTGAGCAATATGCAAAAGAGCAAGATGAAGCGAACAAGGTTTTAGATGTGCGCAAAGTTTCAGAATACCAAGCAGAGCATCTAGAAGACGCCCTAAATTTTCCTTTGAGTGAATTGAATGATCACTTAGCAGAATTCCCCAAAGAGGAACCTTTTTATGTGCATTGCGCAGGCGGTTACCGTTCGGTAATTGCAGGCTCAATTTTAAAATCAAGAGGCATTCACAATTTGATCAATGTGGAAGGCGGTTTCAAAGCTTTGAAAGAAACTTCAGTTAAAACCACTGATTATGTTTGTCCTTCTACCTTGAAGTAGAATACTAGCTTAAATGAATAATAGTAAAAGCCCTAAAGCGAAAGTTTTAGGGCTTGTTTGTTTCGGTTAACGATTAAAAATATGGTTTCAAACAATGTGATAGAATAAAATAAACTGTTTTTATTTAAAAATTGTTAATTTAGTAATAGCTGACTTTCAAATTTTACGATGTTCTAGGAAAACTAGAAGCCGAAAGAAAGCTTTCAGAAAACTCCACTCACAGCTTAAACTTAACTGAATTGCAACAAGGTATCTACTTTTATCGTCTATTACAAGGAGAAGATGTTAAGGAGCATGGTAAATTAATTATTAAGTGAAATTGATCTTATATATAGTTAGCTTGTTTTGCCCTGCTATTTTGGCGGGGCAAAACTTGGTGATTAATGGCAGCTTTGAAGACACAAGCCGGCACTCTAATGGTATTTTGAGAGCGAATGATTGGATAGACGCTACTAGTTCAAGTCCAGATTTTTTCCACCCAAATCGAGGAATTCCTTATTCTATTGCACCTTCAAATTTTGCAGGTTTTCAACTAGCCAAAAATGGGGTTGGTTACTTTGGTTTAATACTCTACAGTCCATACAATTCAAATGGCAGAGAGTATATTCAAGGAAAATTATCTGTATCACTGCAACAAGATTCAATTTATTGCTTCCAACTTTACATTAGTTTAGCAGACTCGTCCCATTATGCCATAAAGCGAAACTTAGGGGTTTATTTTTCTAACCAAAGAGTGGATAGCTCTCAAATTCAACATCGTCTACTTCATTTAAATCCTCAAATTACTTTTGATACCACTACTTTTTTTACCGATAAACAAAATTGGGTAGCAGTAAGTGGTGGTTTTAAGGCACAAGGTGGAGAGCGTTTTTTTGTGATTGGCAACTATGATGCAGATAGTTTACTTGATACCTTAAGATTGGCAGGAGGTGGATCGCAGATCTATCATCAAAACACTTATTATTATTTTGATGATGTTAGCTTGGTGGCTTGTGATAGTTTTCCGGGTATGATAACTTCTGTTGAAGAAAAGGAGATAGGGGAAAAGGTTAAGCTTTATCCTAATCCTTCTCAGGGAGTCTTTCAACTAGAATTACCCTATTCTAACAAAGAAGTTTACAACTTTCAATTGTATGATATGAAAGGCCGTTTGGTTTATTCAGAAGAAGTTAATCAATCCAAGCGGTTTGATTTGGGTTATTTGCCTAGTGGTTTGTATCATTATCGGATTGTTGCTGATGAAGGGGTAATGAAAACAGAGAAGTTGGTAATCAAGCATTAATTACCAATTACTAATCTCTGCCTGCCTGTATTAGCAGGGCCCTGCTCCATTGTATTCTGTTCCTAAAGACAGATTCTGAAGCTAAAAATTGGCACAATAATTTCATGTTAAAAACAACCAATCGCCTTTGATTGATGTTATAACTTAAAACCTCAAAACCATGAAAAAAACTGCCCTAATTTGTCTGCTTGCTATTGGCTTAAGCAGCTGTGTTACCATTCGTCAAGGAGAAGTTGGCGTGAAAAGAACTGTAGGAAAGATCTCAGAAAATTACCTAAGCCCGGGAGCTAAATTGTTTAATCCTTTTGCAAGCCGTATAATTCGTGTACCCATTAGGACTGAAAACATAGAGGTAAACCTAACCCTCCCTTCAAAAGAAGGACTAAATGTTGAAGCAGAAATCTCCATTCTTTATCACATAGAAGAAAATCAGGCCACAGAAGTGATCGGAACCATTGGTATGAACTATGAAGCTACTATGATCATGCCTGTTTTTAGAGCTGCAGCTGCAGACATTACGGCCAAATACATGGCAAAAGATATGCACACTGGTAATCGTTTAGAAATTGAAACCGCAATTCGAGATCAGATGAAAAAGATCCTAGAGTCAAGAGGCTTTGTGATCGAGGCTGTATTGATGAAAAGCATCAAATTGCCACGTGGTCTTTACGAAGCAATTGAACAAAAACTAGAAGCAGAGCAAGATGCGCAGCAGATGGAATTTATTTTACAAAAAGAACGTCAAGAAGCCCAGAGGAGAACTATTGAAGCGGAAGGAATTCGTGATGCGAATAAGATTATTTCAGAAGGCCTTACGCCTCAAATCCTGCAGTACAAAACCATTGAAGCGTACCGCGAATTGTCTAAATCACCCAACGCTAAAATGATCATTGGTAGTGGCGCTAACCCTATTTTGATGGAACCGTGATTTTGAAACTAGAAACTAAAAATTAGAAAAAAGAAACTAGTAGAGGGAATCTGAAAATTTAAGCTCTAATGCGAAAGTGTTGGGGCTTATTTTTTTCTGTTCTTAGCTTGTAATTAAGACTTACGCAAAGTAAGTAGCTTTTTAGGGATGTCCAGATTACTTTTTAAATCCGAATAAGTTTTGCCCCACAAAGTCTTGTGGGAAGTTTTCATCACCTTCAAAACCTAATTTAGTTTCACCATCTTCATTGGGTATATGAGCTGTTCCGAATAAGTAATCCCATATACTTAAACTGATTCCATAATTGACCCCATGACTTCCTTTAGGCAAATGATAAGCATGGTGGTGCAAGTGCATAACTGAATTGTTGAAAACATACTTTAAAGGTCCCCAAGTAATTTTTACGTTAGCATGGTTAAGATGACCGATGGTAATAGCAGCGAAATGCACAATGTAGGCCTGCTCAGGCTCAAAACCACCGATAACCATTACCCCAAGGGTTTTTAAAGGTTTGTAGAGTATGTTTTCCATCCAATGGTAGCGAAGGTGCGCTGCGAAGCCCATTTCTTTGACAGAATGGTGCACTTTATGAAATTGCCATAAAGCAGGAATGCGGTGCAAAAGGACGTGAGTAAACCACTGCACAAAATCCAAGATCACGAAAAAGACCAACAATTGCAGCCAAGCGGGCCAAGCTGAGGTGTTGAATAAACTAAGGCTATCTGCCTTTATACCAATTTCGCCGAAGCCTAATTCCATCCATTTGTAAAAACCACTGATAAAAATGGAGAAGAGGAAAAAGTTGAAAAACATGTAGAAAGCGTCTAACCAAAAATCTCTGCGGAGTAATTTTTGATTTTTTCTCCAAGGGAATGCCGCTTCTAAACTCCAAACAATGAGGGATATTAAAATTAATCCATAGAAATAATTTTGATACCAAGGAACCTCAAAAAGGATACTTTTCCATGTCCAATCAAGGCTTCCTATAATCGAATTGATAAAGGCTTCAAAATAGTGATTCATGCTTATAATTCTTACAATAAAATTACAAAATAGTGGAGGGCTTGTTCTGTAACATTTGTTACATCAATTAAGTGTAGATACAATTAATTTCGTACATCAAATTAAAATTGAAGAAATGAGTTGGATTTTTGGAACTTGGCCTTGGTACGTTAGCGGAATGGGTATTGCATTTGTTATGTTCTTGTTGCTCATGATGGGCAAAAAATTTGGAATGTCATCTAACCTCAGAACACTTTGCTCCATTTGCGGTGCAGGTAAAAAAGCCAGTTTTTTCAATTATGATTGGAAGGCTCAGAAGTGGAATTTGGTAGTGGTAGCCGGTGTTATTATTGGAGGCTTTATTGCCAATAATTTTTTAACCACTGATAATGCAGTTCAAATTGATTCGGAAATGGTAAGTGAGCTAAAATCACTTGGCTTTGAATCTGCAGGAGAAGCTTATTTACCCAAAGAGATTTATGGCTTAGAAGAAATGAATTTACAGTCGATTTTGATCTTGATCATTGGAGGCCTTCTGGTTGGCTTTGGTACACGTTATGCTGGAGGTTGTACTTCAGGACACGCCATCTCAGGCTTAAGTTCGCTACAGTTACCATCCTTAATAGCAGTAATTGGTTTCTTCGCCGGAGGCTTGTTCATGATTCACGTATTATTTCCCATAATTTTTAATTAGTAGAAGAGATGAAAAGAGGTATAGGATTTTTATTGATCGGAATTTTATTTGGCATCGTGCTTTTTAAATCAGAAGCGGCTTCGTGGTTTAGGATCTACGAAATGTTCAACTTCAAGTCCTTCCACATGTATGGCATTATTGGAACAGCGGTAACCTTAGGAGTGATTATCATTCAATTGATTAAACGCTTCAAGGTAAAATCTTTTTATGGCGCTGAGATCAGCATACAACCTAAGGAGAAGTCTATTGTGCGTTATTTAATCGGAGGTACGCTGTTTGGTTTAGGTTGGGCCTTAGCAGGTGCTTGCCCCGGACCTATGTTTGCCTTGACCGGAGCAGGTTTTTACCCCATATTGATCGTGATTCTCTCAGCTACCCTTGGTACGTTCTTATATGGCTTCCTTCGGGATAAATTGCCACATTAACATTAATGAATGCCATTCATCCACTTTCTTAAAGTGGGAACCAAAAAGCTAAGCAAGAGGGCTGCTCCACCAACTACAGCCACTCCCCAAATTAGGTAAGTATTGCTGTAAACTTCTAGTGTCTCAGTACGGCTAGCATTTTCACCTAAATCTTGGCTTGCTGTTAGCTCTCCAATTAAACCTGCCATCTTATTGGCTAAGGCAATGGAAAGAAACCAGGCTCCCATCACAAAGCCGACTGCTTTCTTGGGCGATAGTTTGGTGATCATGGAAAGTCCTACAGGGGATAAACATAGTTCCCCAGAGGTGTGAAACAAATACATGAGCACTAAGAAAATTACCGGCACTAAACCTTCAACAGCAAATTGACTTCCTAAAACAATAAAAGCAAATCCTAAGGCTAAGAGTCCTAGACCCATTACAAACTTCATTGGAGTAGAAGGTTCTTTTTTGCTCTTTCTCAATTTGATCCACATCCAAGAGAATACAGGTGCAAGAGTCATGATAAAAAAGGCATTGAAAAATTGAAAGATGGAAGCAGGTATTTCAGAACCCATCACAAAACGGTCGATGTTTCTGGCGGTAAAAAGGGTGATGGAACCACCTGCTTGTTCGAAAAGGGCCCAAAACATAGAATGAAATAAAAACAAGACCACTACTACCCACAACCTTTCTTTTGAGGCTTCATCCTTTTGTTTTAAACTCATGGCTATTAGTACACCTAGGATGCCAATGCTCAAAGCAATAAGAATCCATGTTACTACATCACTTAGGTTCAAGAATTGAGCAGAAATCGGGATGAAAATTAAAGTACCAACAATCGTAAGAAACTGATTGCGCTTTAATTTAGGGTCCTTTATTTTTTCAAACTTTTCAGCTTCTTGATCAAGTGCAGCCTGTTTTGCTTCTTTACTTGATTTCAAGCGCTCCAATTCTTCCTCTTCTATTACTTCTGGGAATTCTTCTTTTTCGCTTGGGTTAATACCCTTTTTGCCGAAGCTAGAAGGGCCGAGCAGCCAGAAAACCAATAAGCCTAGTAGCATGCCAATGCCTGCTAGGCCAAAGCCGTAATGCCAGCTAATTTGCTCGCCTACGTAGCCACAGGTAACAATAGAGAGTAAAGCCCCAATATTAACACCCATATAAAAAATCGTAAAAGCACCATCTTTACGGCTATCGTTAAGTCCGTAGAAGTTACCTAAGAAGGAAGAGATATTGGGTTTAAAAAAGCCGTTTCCAATAATGATAAAGGCCAAGGAAAGGAAGAAGAGTTGCATATTTCCAGCAAAGTACATTCCTTCTAAAGCCAGTGCAAAGTGTCCTGCCATCATCAAGATTCCACCAAAGATGATGGCTTTTCTGAAACCTAATACTTTATCTGCCAAGATGCCGCCTACTACCGGGAAAAGGTAAACCATGGCAGTGTAAGAACCGTAAATGCCAAGTGCTTTCTCATCCGCTTCTGCTTGGCCTAGTTCCTTAAAGAGTTCCTGCACCATGTAGAGCGTTAATAAGGCACGCATGCCATAATAACTGAAGCGTTCCCACATCTCAGCGAAAAAGAGAATAAAAAGCGCCTTCGGGTGAAGCCTGCGGTTACTAAGAATAATAAAGGGTACCCAAATGAGCACAAAGGCCCAGGCTACCACCATGATCCAAAATCCTATATCCATGATCTTTTGTTTGGTTTATGCTTCAGGAGCGTCGGCAATTTCAAAGCCTTCCTGTTCTTCGTAATTAGAATCTTCTTTCAATTCTTCTGCACCATGCGTAAGGCGTTTAAGCGGTTTAAGCATAGCAATTACAATAGCAGCGATAATGGTACAGAAAATTGCAATTCCGGTAAAGATCTCTAATTCTCCTGCTGATTGTGACCATTCTCCAAGTAAACCTGCCACTTTGTTTCCAACTCCTGTGGCCGCAAAATAAACGCCCATCATCAAGGAAGCGTATTTCAGGGGAGCCAATTTGGTAATAAAAGAAAGGGCTACCGGAGATGCACATAGTTCACCAATGGTATGGAAAAGGTAAGCGAGTACCAACCAGTACATGGCTGAAGAACCTTCCGCTTCATATTCCATGGCTGCGCCTGTCATAAAAAGGAATCCCCAACCCATGATCAAGACACCTATTGCCATTTTAAATAGGGAAGAAGACTCTTTTCCTTTCCTCTTCCACCAAACCCAAAAGGAAGCAATTGGTACACCGAGGGTAATAATAAAGAAAGCATTAACCGATTGGAACCAAGAGGCAGGGATAGCATCAATTCCCAATAAAGGAACAGTAAAGCCTAAGGTTAGATCTGTTTTCTGAGCGGTATAAATGTTCATCAAACCACCTGCTTGTTCAAATGCACCCCAAAATACAATGATCAATAAGAAAGAAAGCAACATCACATAAACACGATCTTTCTCAACTTGGGTAAGTGGTCTGTCTTTGGCCTCTTTTTCAGCTGGGGTCAGGTCTTTAGTCGCTTCACCAACTCCTTTTAAAAATTTTTGTCCCCACATAAAAACTGCTTGGCCAACTAACATGCCAATACCTGCTAAGCCAAAGCCATAGTGCCATCCGTGGACTTCACCTACGTATCCTACCACTAGAGCTGATAAAAAGGCTCCTAAGTTTATACCAATGTAAAAAATGGTAAAACCTTTGTCACGTCTGTCATCACCAGGAGGGTAAAGTCCACCCACCATGGTTGAGATATTGGGTTTTAGACCTCCAACTCCAAGCACAATCAAGGTCAAACCAGCATAAAAGGCCCAAAGGGCTTCAACGGCTAATATTCCATGTCCTAAACAAAGCAATAAACCACCAATCAGGACTGTACGCTTTTGACCCCAAAGTTTATCGGCTACCAAGCCTCCGGCAATCGACATCACATAAACCATCATCGTGTAAGTGCCATATAAACTTATAGCATCTGATTCATCCCAACCAAAACCTGGATTGTCTCCACTTACAGAAGAAATCAGAAATAAAACTAAGATGGCACGCATGCCATAATAACTAAAGCGTTCCCAAAGCTCGGTAAAGAATAAAATGTACAATCCTTTTGGGTGGCCCCACAATTCTGATCTATCTTGCATAATCTGCTTTTTAGTGGTTAAGTTTAGTTTACGAAGTGACTAAAATAATAAAAAATGACTTCCTGAAAAGACTCTATTTTAAAGGTTCTGAATCAAAAAGTCTGTCATTTTTTTATATAAGTGATAGCGGGTATTGCCGCCATAGATCCCATGATTTTTATTGGGATACATAAAAAGCTCGAACTGCTTGTCGGCTTTAACCAAGGCAGAGATCATTTCAGTGGTGTTTTGCAAATGCACATTATCGTCTGCCATTCCGTGTACTAATAAGTATTTTCCTTTTAGGCTGTCCACGTGGTTAATAGGGGAGTTATCATCATAGCCCTCCTCATTTTCTTGTGGGGTTTGCATGTAACGTTCGGTGTAAATGCTATCATAAAAGCGCCAGTTGGTGACCGGAGCAACCGCAATGGCCGCTTTAAAATGATCAGCTCCTTTTAAGAGGCACAAACTTGACATGTACCCACCATAACTCCAACCTTGCACGGCAATGCGTCCTTCAGTAATAAAGGGTAAGCCGCTCAAATATTTAGCAGTTTCGATCTGATCCATGGTTTCGTACTTACCCAATTGTTTGTAGGTCACTTTTTTGAAATCCACTCCTCGAGCACCAGTTCCTCTATTATCAACTGAAACCACTATGAAGCCTTGCTGTGCCAACATTTGATGCCAAAAGTAGTTGCTTCCGCCCCAAGCATTGGTTACCGTTTGTGAGCCTGGTCCGCCGTAAATGGTTAAGAAGGCAGGGTATTGTTGTGCAGGATTAAAGCTTGGAGGTTTGATCATCCACCCATTCAGTTCTACGCCTTCGGAAGTGGTGAAAGTGAAAAATTCCTTTTTACTCAATTGATAGTTTTCCATTTTGTCTTTCAACGACTGGTTGTCTTCCAAAACTCTGATCTGTTCACCAGAAGCATCATGTAAGCTAATGAAAGCAGGTTCGTCTGCCGTGCTGTGGTAATTGATAAAATAGTCAAAACTTCGGCTGAAGGATGCACGATTGGTTCCATCAGCTTTACTTAAACGTTCTTTCGAATCGCCGTTTAACTTGATACGGTAAACGTTTCGGTCTAGGGCTGAAGTTTCTGCCGACTGATAATACACAAAACCTGACTCATCGTCTACTCCATATAAATTGGTAACTGGCCATTCTCCTTTGGTGATTTGGTTTTGCAGTTTGCCATTCATCCGGTAGAGGTAGAGGTGGCGAAATCCACTTTTCTCACTTAAGATTACAAAATGCTTTTGGTCTTTGGTGAAGTACACCTCAAAAGGCATTTCAATGTAAGTTTCACTCGTCTCAGTATGGATGATCTCACTGCTCCCATCTTGCGCATTCACCAAATTGATATGCAATTTATTTTGGTGGCGGTTAGTGCTCATTACCGCTAATTGATCGGGGTTTTCGGTCCACTTTATGGAAGGTAAGTATTCGTAATCTGCTTCTAAACTGACATCAACTGTTTTCTCACTTTCTAGCAGAAAAAGCTTGATCTGCACTTTTGCATTTTCCTCACCAGCTTTGGGGTATTTAAAGCGGTAATCAGAGGGGTAAAGTCCGTCATACATTTTCATATTCCATTGTTTTACCGCTGATTCATCAAAACGGTAATAGGCAATCTTTTTTCCATCAGGCGACCATTGAAAAGCTTGGGCTAAACTCAACTCCTCTTCATATACCCAATCAGAGGCACCATTGATGATCTTATTCTTTTCTCCGTCTGCAGTTAATTGGAACTCTTGATTGGTCTCTAGGTCTTTGTAAAAGAGGTTGTTTTCCTTTACAAAAGCCACTTTATTACCTGAGGGTGAAAAGTCAGCATACAGTTGCTTAGGACCATCACTAAGTTTTTGCAGCTTTTTGCTCTTCAGGTCTAAAATGTAATAGTAGGCCTGAGTTGAACGCCTGTAGATGCTTTCTAACTCATGGGCGATCAATACTTTTTTCTCATCTGCTGAAAATTCGTAATCATCAAGGCTGATCGATTCACCATCATAAACAAGATCATCTGGGCTGATCAAGGTTTTCACTTTCTTTCCACTAGCGTACTTATACTGAACTACCGCTTTCCCATCTTCGGTTCTTTCAATAATTGTGTAGTGCTTACCATCGTTCATTGAACGTAATCCTCTTACACTCCGTGAACTAAAAGTATAGTCACGCCAAATATCTGTTAAAGCAATGAACTGGTTATTTTCGACTTGGTTGGGATTTTCATTCTCCATGTTTTCATATTCGGCTTGACCGAAAAGAATTCCCGGAATAATAAGGCAAGAAAAAACAATCAGATTTTTAAGGCTGTTCATAAGTGAAAATTGAGGTTTGTTTGAAATTAGGAGCCCGAATTTACTTAATTTGCTTAAGATAAAAGCAAGCGTATATGAACAAGACCACATGGCATCAGCTAGATGATTCTGATATTCAATTTTTTCAGTCGCTTTTAGGAGCAGAAAAGGTTTTAGATCTGCAGGATCAAATGGAACCTTATAAGCGCGATTATACTGAAGACCTTGAATATACACCTCATTTGGTTTTATTGCCAAGTTCTGCTCAGGAAGTGGCAGACATTCTTGCTTACTGCAACCGAACTAATATTCCTGTTACGGCAAGAGGTGCGGGAACTGGTTTAAGCGGTGGTGCTTTGGCAGTAGAAGGAGGGGTAGTTTTGAGCACAGAAAAGCTGAACCGCATTTTAGAGATCGACGAACAGAATTTACAAGCCACAGTAGAGCCCGGTGTGATTACTCAAGTGTTCCAAGAGGCTGTGGCTGAAAAAGGGCTTTTCTACCCTCCAGATCCTGCAAGTAAAGGAAGTTGCTTTATTGGTGGAAATTTGGCTGAGAATAGCGGAGGACCGAAAGCTGTCAAATATGGTGTGACCAAAGATTATGTGCTTAACCTTGAAGTAGCCCTTGCCGACGGTCGTTTAATGTGGACTGGCGCTAATGTTTTGAAGAATGCGACTGCTTTAAACCTCACTCAGTTGATGGTGGGCAGTGAAGGCACCTTGGGAATCATCACCAAAGCGGTCATGCGCTTAATTCCTCACCCAAAAAATGATCTTTTAATGCTTGTACCATTTCGCAAGGCAACAGAAGCTTGTCAGGCGGTGGCCACTATTTTCCATGCAGGCATTACACCTTCCGGTATGGAGTTTATGGAAAGAGATGCTTTAGAATTTGCACAAGCTTTCGTAGATGGAATTGAAATTGAAATTGCAGCCGATGTTCAAGCTCATTTATTGATTGAATTAGACGGCAATTATCCTGAGGTGCTCATGCAAGAGGCAGAACAAATCTATGAGCTGATGGAGCAATACGACTGTGATGAAATCCTTCTGGCTGAATCAAAAGCTGAAAAAGATAAGCTGTGGAAATTGCGAAGGAGTTTGGGAGAAGCAGTTAAAGCCAACTCCATTTACAAAGAAGAAGATACAGTAGTAAAGCGAGCCGCCTTAGCTGAATTATTAGCCGGAGTAAAAGAAATTGGTGAACGCTATGGTTTCCGATCGGTTTGTTATGGGCATGCTGGTGATGGTAATTTGCACGTGAATATATTAAAAGGGAAGATGAGCGATGAAGCCTGGCAGGGTGAGCATTTAAAAGAAGGCATTCGTGAGATTTTCGCACTTTGTAAGAAGTTAGGTGGCACCATTTCAGGTGAACACGGAATTGGGCTTGTGCAGAAAGAGTTTATGGATATTATGTTCAGTCCTGAGGATATCGCTCTACAGAAGTCAATCAAAATGGCATTTGATCCAAACGGAATTTTAAATCCGGGGAAAGTTTGGGACTAAATGAAACGGTATTGATAATGAGTTTATTAGCACAGCCTACCTTTCTTTATTGATCGAAAGAAATAACCTTAGCTTGATGCTTTTAGCCGCAGGGATAGCTATGATAGCATTTTAGCTTTATTTTTAGGCTCCTAAAAAATTATCTTATTCATTATAAAATCAATCGCATGAATTTTAGATCACTTTTTCCAATCCTTCTTTTTTCCATTTGCTTTTTTAGTGCTTTTGCACAAAAGAAAGATAAAAATGCTTCTGATTATTGGTTGCAATCCAAACAGATTAGCGGCTTAAAATTTAGAAACATTGGCCCTGCCTTAACTTCGGGTAGGATAGCAGACATTGCGGTGAATCCGAATAATTTTAATGAATACTATCTGGCAGTGGCTTCCGGCGGCGTTTGGAAAACCACCAATCACGGCGTGACTTACACCCCTATTTTTGATGGTCAAGGCTCTTATTCCATTGGTTGCATTACCCTTGATCCCAACCAGCCTTCTACAGTTTGGGTTGGTACAGGAGAGAACAACAACCAACGTTCAGTAGGTTATGGGGATGGCGTCTACAAGTCGATTGACGGAGGAAAGAGTTGGAAACACATGGGCCTAAAAGAGTCAGAGCACATTTCTAAGATCATAGTTGACCCTAGAAACTCCGATGTGGTTTATGTTGCAGCATATGGTCCGCTTTGGTCAGATGGAGGGGAGCGAGGCGTTTATAAAACCACGGATGGCGGCGAGAATTGGGAGCGCATTCATTTTATTTCAGAAAAAACAGGAACTGCAGACCTCGTGATGGATCCCACTAATCCGGATGTCTTATACGAATCAGTTCATCAAAGAAGAAGACATGTCTTTACCTACATAGGCGGTGGATCTGAAAGTGCAGTCTACAAAACAACTGATGGAGGAAAAAACTGGGAAGAGCTGAAAAATGGTCTGCCATCAGGCAAAATGGGAAGAGTCGGCTTAGCAGTTTCGCCTGCTGATGCGAATGTAGTTTACGCCATTGTTGAAGCAGAAGAAGATAAGGGGGGCTTTTTCCGTTCTACCAATAAAGGGGCTTCATGGGAGAATCGCAGTAAGTATAGCACTTCAGGAAACTATTATCAAGAAATCATCTGCGATCCTTATGATGTGGATAAAGTTTTTAGCATGAATACTTGGCTACACCATACCGAGGATGGAGGTAAGTCCTTCAAGAAAACAGGAGAGAAGAACAAGCATGTGGACAATCATTGTATTTGGATTAATCCTGAAGATACCGACCACTGGATTGTGGGCTGTGATGGTGGAGTTTACGAGACTTACGACCATGCTAAGACTTGGGAATATAAAAAAAACTTACCCATCACCCAGTTTTACAAGGTTTCAGTTGATAACGATAAACCGTTTTACAACGTCTTTGGTGGAACGCAAGACAATAACTCTCAGGGAGGTCCTTCCCGCACCATCAACAATGCTGGAATCTTAAATTCAGATTGGTACATTACCGTGGGCGGAGATGGTTATGAAACCCAAGTTGATCCTACCGATCCCAATATTATATATGCGCAATGGCAGTATGGTGGCTTGGTGCGTTATGATCGTCAGTCGGGAGAAAGAATTGGCATAAAGCCCCAACCGGGTAAAGACGAAGCTGCTTACCGTTGGAATTGGGATGCTCCTTTATTAATCTCTCCACACGACCATAAAACCTTGTTTTTCTGTGCCAATAAGGTATTTAAAACTACAGATAGAGGGAACAGTTGGGAAACCATTTCACCCGACTTGACCAGACAGCTCGATCGGAATCAAATGAAAGTGATGGGCGAGATCCAATCACCAGATGTGGTGATGAAAAATAAATCGACCACCATTTATGGAAACATTGTAGCATTTGACCAATCGCCTATAAATGCTGATCTTTTATATGCCGGCACCGATGACGGTTTGATTCAAGTATCGGAAGATGGGGGCGAAAGCTGGAGTAAAAAAGAAAGTTTCCCGGGAGTACCTAAACTCACTTATGTAAACATGCTTTGGGCTTCTCAGCATGATGAAAATGTGGTGTATGCTGCCTTTAATAACCACAAGAGAGGTGATTTTAAACCCTATCTCTTAAAAAGTTCAGATAAGGGAAACAGTTGGACTGCTATTCAAAATAATCTGCCTGATAGAGGTAGCGTTTATTCCATCGCTGAAGACCATGAAGACCCTACTTTAATTTTTGCAGGCACTGAATTTGGCTGCTTTGCTTCCTTAAATGGCGGAAAAGAATGGGTAAAATTAGCCGCCGGTCTTCCTACCATAGCGGTCCGTGATATGGCCATTCAGAAAAGAGAAAACGATTTGGTATTGGGAACATTTGGTAGAGGGTTTTACATTTTGGATGATTACACCCCTTTAAGAAATTTAAAAAAGGATGATCTAGAGCAAGCGGCCAAAATCTTTCCGATTAAAACCGCTTTGACTTATGTAGAGTCAAATCCGCTTGGATTAAGAGGAGTGGGAAGTCAAGGTGCTGATATGTATGCTGCTCCTAATCCTGAGTTTGGAGCCACTTTTACCTATTTTATAAAGGAAAAGCCTGAATCGCCAAAAGAAAAGCGACAAAAAGCAGAGAAGAAGGCCAAAGAAGCCGGTAATGAGATTGATTACCCCACTTATGAAGAATTTGTCGCTGAAGATAACTATGAGAAAGCGTATTTGCTTTTTGTCGTAAAAGATGATAAAGGACAGGAGGTTCGGAAGATCAAAACAAATGCGACAGAAGGCATGCAGCGAATAAATTGGAACTTACGCTATCCTGCGGTTACACCTATTAAATTAAATGAAGGTAAAGCAGGAAGGTATAGCAACCCCAATGAAGGTCCTTTAGCCTTGTCAGGAAAGTATACGGTAGAGCTATGGCAGTCTGATAATGGAGTGATGGAAAAGCTAGTGGAACCAACCCCTTTTGAAGTGATTCCTTTGGAGAATTCATCCTTAGACAGACAAACGGCTGCTAATATTGCCTTTAAACGAGAGGTACAAGAATTGCGAAGAAGTATGCAAGGAAGTAATTATGAGAAGAATGAATTGGATAAGCGTTTAAAACATATAAAAATGGCCATTAAAATTTATCCAGGAGCTGAAGTGGAGTGGATGAATGAAGTGAAAAAGCTAGAACAAACTTCTCATGATCTTCGCATTGCTATGTGGGGAGACTTCCATAAATCGAAAAGAGATGTGGAAACAGCTCCGGGTGCTGCTAGTAGGGTAGAGAACATTGTTTGGAATAGCTGGTATTCCACTTCTAACCCAACGGAAACCAATAAGGAGCAATTTACTTTGGCCAAAGAACAGTATGTTGACATTCGAGCAAATTTGGATGAAATGAAAGCAGCTATTGTGGCGCTCGAAGAGAAGTTAGACAGTAAAAATGTTCCTTACACGCCAAACAGGCCAAATTGGAAGGAGGAATAGTAGCTTAGTACAATAAGTTTGGTTGCTTTGCCATAAAAAAAAGGTGTCTGAAAACTCAGACACCTTTTCTATTTCAATAGACTCCGTTTACTTTTCTACTTCAGTTTCTTCGTTTTTATCATCCATTTCTTTGTGATCTTCTAACATTTGTTTGTGCTCCTCAACCATCATAGCATGTTCATTTGCTAAATTTTCATGGTCTTCTTTAATAGAAGCATGCTGAGCTTGCATTTTTTCATGATCTGCTTTTAGGCTTTTTTCATCAACTTCTCCTGCTTCATGCTTTTGCTCTAATTCTTGATGTGCTTGCATTAAAGCTATATGGTCAGCAATAATTGCTTGATGCTTTTCTAAAATGCTTTCATGCTTTGCCTCTGTAGCTTGGTGAAGGGTGTCTGTGTCGCCCATCATAGCTTGGTGCTCTTGCATTAATTGCTCGTGTTCACTTTCCATTTGCTGGTGTGCATCTTCAAGCTCGGCATGCTCTGCCTCTAATTCAGCATGTTCTTTAACTAATGTATCATGCATTTCTGTATTGGCTTCTTTTTTTTCAGTTCCCGAACCGCAAGCAAATAGACTTACTGAGACAATAAGGGAGATTAGGATTCTTTTCATGTTTTGTTTTTTAATTGATTAGATGCTGCAAAACTAATCTTTTATTAATCAATCAATTAAATTCTGAAGGCATGTCAATACCTCATGCTATGGATTTACATTTGCCAACAACTGTTAAGCTTTCCGATTAGGTAACTGAAGTTACTGTGCATCTCTTGTTAACTAATTAATTTTGGCCTAAATGCATTCTAATGGAAACAGAAATTCTCGCCAGAATACAATTTGCTTTTACTGTAGCCTTTCACTATATCTATCCGCCCTTAAGTATAGGCTTAGGTTTGTTAATGGTAATTTTTGAAAGTTTATACATTCGAACTAAAAATCAAGAATACCATACCCTTGCTCGTTTTTGGACTAAGATTTTTGCCCTCACTTTTGGCATAGGTGTGGTAACAGGCATTGTAATGGAATTTGAATTCGGAACTAATTGGGCGGTTTATTCGCGCTATGTAGGTGATGTTTTTGGATCAGCTCTTGCAGCAGAGGGAATTTTTGCTTTTGCATTGGAAAGTGGTTTTCTGGGTGTCCTTTTATTCGGTTGGAATCGAGTAAAGCCCTGGGTTCATTTGGTAAGCACTATAGGGGTGTTTTTAGGCTCTATGTTTTCCGCCATTTGGATTGTTGTGGCAAATAGCTGGCAACAAACACCAGCAGGCTTTCATATTGTTGGTGAAGGCTTTGATGCCCGGGCAGAGATCACAGATTTTTGGGCTATGGTATTTAATCCGTCTTCAGTAGATAGACTGACTCACGTCTGGTTAGGTGCCTTTTTAGCAGGTGCTTTTTTAGTTATGAGCGTACACGCATATTACCTTTTGAAAAACAAGCATGTTTCAATTTCAAAACGCGCATTCAAGATAGCTTTAGCAGTTGCGACTATTTTTTCGCTTGGTCAATTATTTACCGGACATCGTTCAGCAGAAGGTGTAGCTGAGAATCAACCTGCTAAACTTGCTGCTTTTGAAGGTCATTTTGAGGCCAATGCACCTGCTGATATGTACTTGGTTGGCTGGGTCGACAAAGAAAATAAAAGTGTTAGTGGTTTAAAGATTCCTGGAGGGCTATCATTTTTGCTACATTATGATCCTGAAACGCCAGTAACAGGTTTAGATGCCTTTCCTGAGGATGAAATTCCCGGCCAAGTAAATGCCGTGTTCCAATTTTATCATCTTATGGTTACAATTGGTATGCTTTTGATTGGTTTGACTCTTTTGGCTAGTTTTTATTGGTGGAGAGGTAAACTTTTCAAGCAAAGGTGGTTGCTCAAGATATTTGTATTTGCTGCTATTTTGCCACAGCTAGCCAACCAATTGGGTTGGTTCTCAGCAGAGATGGGTAGGCAACCCTGGGTGGTTTACGGACTGCTTCGTACTTCTGATGCATTTTCTCAAGCAGTAACGGATAACCAAATACTATTCTCTTTGATTTTATTTTTTATAGTGTATGCTCTTTTGTTCTTTCTTTTCATTTATCTTCTAAATAAGAAGATCGTGAAAGGTCCCTACAGCGATGAGGAGGCTGAAAACCGTCCTTTTACCAAAGAGATATCTGAAAACTTTACAAGCTCATAATGATGGAAACTTTATTTGGACTAGATTATCCCACTTGGTGGTACTTGGTTATAGGTGGACTTTTTTCAGGTTATGCCATATTGGATGGCTTCGACTTTGGAGCAGGGGCTTGGCATCTCTTCTTCAAAAAGGAGAAGAGTAGAAGAATAGCCTTAAATGCTGTTGGCCCTGTTTGGGATGGGAACGAAGTTTGGCTCGTAATTGGCGGTGGAGCTCTATTTGCCGGTTTTCCTGTCATGTATGCCACCTTCTTTTCTGCCCTTTACGTTCCCTTTATGCTGTTTTTATTGTTCATCATTTTTCGAGCCATCGCCATAGAGTTCCGTGGGAAAGAACCCATGCAATGGTGGAAGAATCTATGGGATGTGAGTTATAGCGTTTCTAGTATTATGTTGGCTTTTTTGCTGGGGGTGGTATTAGGGAATTTGTTACAAGGCATTGCAGTCGGACCAAAATACCTCTACCAAGGAAGTGGGTTTTTTGAATTTTTGAATCCATACGCTCTTCTGGTTGGGGCAACAACCTTAAGTCTTTTTATGGCGCATGGAGCCATTTATTTATTGCTAAAAACTGAAGGTAGGTTGTTCGCTAAACTCACTATACTACTAAAAAAAGCAATGATTGTGTTTATGGTGCTATTTGGGGTGACTACCTTGTATACACTCTTATATATTCCTCATTTATCAGATGATTTTAGCGAGCATCCTATTCTATTTTTGGTGCCTTTATTGGTTTTTTTGAGCATTGCGAATGTTCCTCGTTTGGCAGCAAAAAGACGTTTTAAACTTGCCTTTTTCTTTACTTCACTTACCATCGCCTTCTCTTTAGTTCTAGTGGCAGTAGAGCTGTATCCAACCTTATTGATTTCCACAGTAGCTCCAGAGCATAGTATCGATATCTACGAAGCTGCAGCATCTTCTAAGTCCTTGGAAATCATGTTAACTATTGTAGCTATTGGAACACCTTTAGTTTTGGGTTATACCATTTTTGTTTACCGCACTTTTAAAGGAAAAGTAAAGCTTGATGAAACTAGCTATTGAATCTTCAGCGGTTTTAATTGTTTACCAAAGGACTGATCATAATGTGTGCCCGATGCGTTCCTGGATCCATGATCCATGGATGATTGGGCTTAACCGGTTGTATGGGTAAGCCAGTTGTTTTAGCTGTAGCAAAGGGTAGGTAAACCACATAACGGTATTTTGCTCCCTCTACTTCATTCGTTTCAGGATTGTAGCGCTCTTCAGAGCCGTAATAAATGTGAAGGGTAGAACCAGGATTGCCCATCTTCAATTTGCCTGATTTTATTTCGGTTTCCCGAATGTTGAATATTTCTTCCCGTTTTTTTCCTTCTGCTTTAAGCGCTCTCCCTCGGGCCATAAAAGGCTCTAAACTTTTGTGATAGCAAGCTGCGCTAAATCCCGCTTTATTTGGATCATCCGCTAGCACAATAAACTGATTGCTGCCTTCCCTCAAGGTAATGAGCTTCCCTTCCTTATTGTACCCAATAACCTTACAGCTATCGCGACTTTCTTCAGGAGCTGCCATTACAGCTGTAGCTAAAATTGCTGCTTCATTGTCAATTGCTTGCCAATTAATTTGATCTTCTTGAATGCTTCTCGCTTCGGTCTCTTCTAGCGTTTCAGCTTTCTCCACTTCCTTTTGATTAGGGCTTGGAGCGTTACAAGCCGTAAAAATTCCAATTAAGACAAGTGGGAGGTAGGTAATTTTCATCTTTTTAAGCATGAGGCAATTTTTCAAATTAAGCGACTAAAATAGCACTTTATTTGCTGTTTATTCTCAATGCCTTGTTGCTCTTTCGGTTCTCAAACTTCAATCATCTGTGTTAGGGGACTTTTTTTATTCTCTAGGCTTGTAAGCTGAATTTGTCAGAATTGCTTTCTTTTGGGTTTTGTGACGGTAAACCCACTTTAATTGAAAAATAAGTTAGAACTTTTTGGAAAGTACCTTGCTGAACCTAAAAGGCCTTTTGGCTTTTTTCTGCTTCTCTTTGCAGGCAGTGTTTTGTTGCGTTTTCTTTCTTTTCACTATGCGGTGATCGACCATGATGAGTCGACCTACATGGTTATTGCTGACCGTTTATTGCAAGGTGATCAGCTTTATGTGGATGTGGTTGATAATAAACCTCCCGGAATCTTTTACCTTTTTGCCGCTTGGCAGGCCCTAGTAGGCAAATCGATCATAGCCTTTCGCTTTTTGGCTGCTTTAATGGTGGCTTTAACTGCTTTCTTTTTGTATCGTGCAGCTCAAAACCTATTGAATCATGAATCCAAAGCGGTAGGTTCAGCATTTAGCTTTTTATTTTTAGTGAGTTTATACCGTTACGGATTACCTGCTAATACAGAGCTCTTTTTTTTACCTCTCACAGCATTAGGGCTTTACTTTTTTAGTCTGCAAGATTCACCGCCCCGAAAGCAATGGGGTCTGTCTGCTTTAGCTGCCTTAAGCCTTGGCTTGGCTTTTTCAATTAAGTACGTAGTAATAGCAGATGTGGTGGCGCTAACATTTTTCTTCAATTTTTGGCGAGAAAAGAAATACCCAAAGATCAACCTAGGCCAAATTGGTAGAACGGTTATGCAAGTAGGGGTATTTACTTTACCCTTGGCAGGAGTGGTTTTCTATTATTGGAAGAGCGGAGAGCTTAATTCCTTTTGGTATTATACCATAGAGGCCGGAGCTGATTACAGCGGTCAGAATAAGGGAGAGCAGTGGTACAAAACGCTTTTGGATTTTCATTTAAAATACTTGCCTTTCTTGTTACTGTTCTATTTTTTATGGTTTCGTTCAAAGCAAGAAAATTTAAAAAAGCTAGTTGCTTTGTGGTATTTAATGGTATGGGGAATCATCCTCTACTTGCAGAAAGGTTTTGATCATTATTTCTTGCAGTTGCTACTCCCTATTAGTCTGCTTTTGGGTGAACTTCATTCTGCTAAGCGAAGCATCAAGGATAAATTCAAAAAGTGGTATCCAAAGGCTTTAGTTGGGGCGGCAGTTTTGTTGGTTTTAATAATCTGGGGCAATCAATCTTATTTTTGGACTCGTGAGGATCAAGTGCGAAAACTGACAAAAGCACTCAAAGAAGAGGTGAAGCCTACAGATGAGATTTTATGTGGACAAGACTGTCAGTTAATTCCATATCTTTTGGATCTAAAACCCATTTCCAAAATTGTTCACCCAACACTCTTGTACAATCATTTTGAACTCTACAATATTAAAGCTGCTGTAGAAGTAGGCAAACTACTTGATAAAAAACCTGCTTACGTTATTTTTAGGGAGGATAAATTCTTTGTTACCGCCTTGCGAAAACGGTTGCACGAGGAGTATGAGCTCAAGGATAAGTTTGGTAAGATCAAACTCTACCAAAGGTCTAAAGCTGAAGGACATTAAGTTCATCCTGTTTTCTCTGTAAGCTTTTACTTTTCAGGGATTAATTAAGCCTTTTCTTCTTAACCTCATTCTTAAAAGCTACGCATGTACTTTCTCATATACTATTGAGCACATAATTTGAATAGAGTTGGTTTGCAAGCAATAAAACATTTCATTTTTCCAACCTTTTTGCTCTAATGCTGCATTGTTTCTATAGACAAGGCTTCATCCTAGGCAACGGCCTAATTAAGTTTAAATCTTAGAAATAAGCAAAACGACGATGAAGAAGACTGCGCTCAAGAGCAGGTAGATCAGGTAAGTCAAGAGTGAGCGCAGGAGGTTGAGTATTTTAATTTTATGAACGAAAAGTTTATAGTAGACATAAAAGTTATAGCTAACGCTAACTAAGAAAGGTGCTATTTCCACCGATTCATGTTTAACTACTAGGCCAAGAAGCGCAAAAAATGAATAGATTATGCTTTGCTGAGCAGTCACATAAGAGTTGATGAAGATATGTTCAACGTAATTTTTTTTGAACTTATAAAAGGATAGGTAAGAAGCTAAAGAGAAAATTGGCAGAAGCAATAAAACGGTATAGGCATAATGCTTAGAGAACCAAGTCAAAATTGCCGGAGTGGTATCATTATTCTCTTTAATACCTTCGTTAAATCCCGTTAAGAAATCATCAATCCAGGTATTTGCATCTAAAGTGAGTGTGACCAAATAGTAAAAAGTGGACAATATGAGGAGGTAGGAAAGTGGTTTGAAATATTTTTTTCGCTTGCCATTTAAAAATTCAGTGATGCTTTTAGCAGGATTAAGAAATAACTCCTTTAAGGTATAAAAGAAACCGTGTTGAAGTTGAAAAAGGCTGTTAGTGAGCTCATCTAAGAGGTAGTCTGCATTCAACCTGCTTGTAGCTGTTTTCTGACCACAATTGCTACAATAATTTCCATTGGTGCTCTCACCACAGTTTTTGCAAAGCGTTTGCTCTTTCATTTTACCGTTTATACCATCAAATTTAGCTATGTAGAAAGATACCTTTAAAGTTCACATTAACTTATAAATTAGGAAAATGCTTTGAAGAATTGCTTTTCAAGACTTTATTTAAAAAGAGGGTAACTGTGAATTTACTAATCTACTTAGCGGGGTAGGGGGACTTCAATTTTTGCACAAGCACCTGAGCGGTCGCTGAATTGGATGCTACCCTCTAGCTGTTTTGCTAGACTTTCCATGATGCTCATGCCAAAAGAACTACGCTCATTTTCTGTAACCAAACTTTCTCCATAGCCCTTGCCATTGTCGGCATACCACAGCTGTAGACTGCCTTTTTCTTGCCTTGCTATGATTCTGATCTCCAAATTGTCAGTATGCTTTGAAGGGAAGGCATGTTTAAGGCTATTGTTCAACAATTCCATTACGATCAAACTTAGGGGAATGAGAAAAGAGATCTCTGCTTTACTTTCATCAGCCTCTAGCTCGAGTTGAATCGAACTATCGCGAGCCAAACCTTCAACTACCTGCTTCAAGTGTTCACCCACTTTAATTTGGTCAAGCTGTTCACTGCGATGAAGGGCTTCATAAGCTGCTGCAATGGTTTCAATTGAGCTGATTACCTCTGCAGATTCAATCAAGCCATCCTTACTTTTAAGACGACTTAGGCTCAAAAGTAATTGAAGGTTGTTTTTTACGCGGTGGTGAACTTCTTTTAGCAAGACATCACGCTCTCGAATGGCCTTTTTTAAGTTAATCTCTAATTCTTTTTCAGCTGTTATGTCTAAGTGAGTCCCTGCCATTCGAACAGGTTTTCCCTGCGCATCCCATTCAAACACCTTTCCTCTAGAATGCACCCAAACATAATGCCCATTCTTATGCCGCATTCTAAACTTGCTGTCGTAGTATTCTGTCTTAGCTGCAAAATGATCCCTTACTTTTTGACCTGTAACCTTAAAGTCCTCTTTGGGAATCAAATCTACCCAAGTTTCAAAACGCACTGGTTCTAGTTCTTCTTTATCGTATCCGATAATCTCAGCCCAACGCTTGTTAATGTATACAATGTTGTTTTTTAAATCATAGTCCCAAACTGCTATTCTGGTTCCTTGAATGGCCAATTCATTCTGTATGTCTTTTGAGCGCAGCACTACCAAGTTGATTTACAGTAAAAATAGAAATAAATGGACGGTAAAATACGCTTTAGGTCTACTTTATTTAAGTTGTAAAAGCATACTCTTGATTCCCGTAAAAACGAAGTAGTTTTCTACGCTGCTCGCTGTTCTTCTAGAGGTTTAGATATATAATTAGCATGCTTCTCCAAAAATGGTTTAAAGTAACTACCAATGTATAGCAAGCCATGATGAAAAGTTGCATCCAAAAGCCATTACACTTGTGCGTTGCTGCTGCAAAAAAGTTTATAGCGCCTTGCAAAACCTATACTGTAGGACTTTACTTCAACTTAAACTTACCCATTACCGGCAAGTGGTCTGAGATCTTGCGCATGCTATCAGGGCTAAATATGGTAGGTAGGCTGATGGCATCTTCAGCGCTTTCTTGCTTAATTGCTCGGTTTATCAAAATGTAATCCAAACGCCGCTCAGGCTGCTCTGCAGGGTGGGTGAGTTGGTTGATGTCTAATAAATCAAATAGAGGCACTTTTGCTTTTGGGTCAGTTAGTTGCTTAAGCTCAGGACTGTTGGGAAGGGCATTAAAATCGCCGGCCATGATCAGCTTCAATTCCGGATCAGTTTGCTGTAATTCAGCAAAGGCTGCTTGTAAAAAACGAATTTGTCCTAAGCGCATACCGTTATTTCTCGCACCTCTTCCTGCTTTTAGGTGCACGCCATTAAGCCAATAAGGCGCTTGGGCAGAAGGAAAAAACTGTACACTCAACAGGCGTGTATTCAAGTGGTCTTGTCTTTCTCGGCTACCATCTTTGTTAAGGTGTTTTAAGACAGGGGTATGTACATCGCCATAAGCATGCAAAGGACCGAGTGGAAAGCGACTCATCACCACTACATTCATGTACCAAGTGGGGCTTTCTGCAGAAGCAAAAAACTCATAGCCCAATTCAGGAAGAGAGTCCTTTGCCAGCTGCATCAAATAGGCCTCACTTTCAAATTCTTGAAGCAATACCAGATCAGCATCAGCTTTGCGCAAGGCAGCCACAAAAAGGGCACGCTTTTCATCTAATTCCTCAGAGGGATTATCCTCCCTTTTATTGTTGATGTAAGGGTTGTCGTAAGGGTCAACAAAATGCTCAACGTTCCAAGAAAGTAGGCTAAAGTGCTTTTGATCAGGAAATTGATAATCCTCTGGTAAAGCAATGATGGAGCTATCATTTAGATTCTTCAATTGAGTAGTAGCAGTTTGATCTGTAGAAGCTTGATGCTCTTGCGCTTGACATGAGAATAGGCCTGCCAAAAGGGTGAGGCAGCAAAATATATTTTTCATCTCACAAAGGTAGAATAAGCAGTTTGTAATCTAAGTTTACAAGTGGTAAAATGTTTCTATTTTATAAAGATTGATCAGTTTAGATTGTTGTTAATCAGAATAATATAAAATTTAATATTTAATTAATTTAGTCATGCTAGAGTAAAATTAAATTATGCGCTATCGTTTCAATTTTCTTCTTTTTTCTTGTGTCGCTTTTCCAATCATGATGCATGCTCAAGTGATAAATGGTTATGCTCGGGTGAACTCTATTGCAGGACAAACCTTAAACCTTGCATCTGTCAGCGAGGGTGGTGACTCTTTCGAAGTTGGTGAAGAGGTGATTGTGATGCAAATGCAGGATGATGTAATAGGCGCTAATACTGCAGACAATAGCAATTTCGGTAATCTGGGGTCTATAGCATCAGCCGGACTTTATGAAATCAATGAAATTGCCTCTATAACTGAATCGGGAGGAGTTCCGGCAAGTGTGACCTTAGTTTCTTCCCTTTCTAATACCTACAATACCGGCCCTAACCAGAGAGTTCAGCTCATAACTTTTCCAACCTTTGGTTCACCCGATCATACTACCACAGGAACCTATAGAGCTCGCAATTGGAACGGTAATAGAGGAGGAGTTTTAGCTTTTAATGTAGATGGCACACTTACTATTGCCAATGACCTTCATGCAGATCAGAGAGGGTTTAGAGGTGCAAATGCTAATGGTGGAGGCTCTGCTTCATGCAGCGGTGGAGCGAACTACAGGCTAGCGAGTACAGGTAATTTTGCAGATAAAGGGGAAGGGATTTACCGAAACAACACTGCAGCTTATGAGGCAGGTCAAGCCCGAATCTTAAATGGAGGAGGTGGTGGAAATAGCCATAATGGCGGCGGAGGCGGCGGCGGTAACTTTACCGCAGGAGGTCAAGGTGGTCCCGGCTGGCCCAATTGCAGTCCTTCAGGAGGAGGGTTTGGAGGTATTTCCTTAAGCTCCCAAATATCAGGAGAGCGTATTTTTATGGGCGGAGGTGGAGGTTCAGGAGAAGGAAATAATGGAGGTGTACCCGACGGAGGAGATGGAGGAGGAATAATTCTGATCTCTGCTAATGAAATCATAACAAGCGGTAGTTGCGGAACGCACACTATTTCTGCTAACGGAGCCGCTCCGTCAACTGGAAGTGGAGGTGATGGAAATAGTGGAGGCGGTGCTGGAGGTACAATTGTTTTTAACGTAAATAGTTGGAATATCGCATCAACATGTCCAATAGTTGTTGAAGCAAATGGCGGTGCAGGAGGTGATGTAACCCACCCTGATATTCATGGTGCTGGAGGTGGCGGTGGAATGGGAGCAATAATCTTTAACATTGCTGAACCAACTACTAATACAACCATCACTACAGTTTCAGGAAGTGGTGGCCAAAATTGTAATACTTGCGGAAGCGCAAGTGGTGGGACTGGTAGTCCGGGTGATGGAGTGCTTGATAATGAAGCAGGACCTTTACCGGTTGTGCTTCAATCCTTTTTTGCGCACAAAGCAACTAATTACAATTTACTTGAGTGGTGTAGTAGTGTCGAAATAAACAATGACTATTATTTACTTGAAAAGTCAAAAAAGGGTCAAAGATGGTTGCCCTTTGCAACCGTAAACGGAAGAGGAAACAGCTTAGAAGAGAATTGTTACCGCTACCTTGATCAAAGTCCTTATCAGTTTGAGACCTATTACCGTTTAAGTCAGCATGACTTTGATGGCAAATCCGAAATTCTTGGTGTAAGAAAAGCAGCGACTTATAGCGAAATAGCAGAAGGTGAGATCTTGCTCGAACCTAACCCCTGTGAAGAGCGTTTTCGAATCAGAACTAATGCAAATTTGCAGTACATTAGCATTATTGATATCAATGGTAGGCCTGTTAAAGGCGTAAGTCTTTCTAAGCTTAATCAGCAATATGTATTAGCCAATGTATCTAACCTTAGCAGTGGGATTTACTTTATACGAATAAAAGAATCCATGAAGCGGTTTATAAAGCGTTAAAGACCTCATCTATTATTTAAGTCATCTTATGCATTTGGAGGCTCATTTCGAAAAGATAAAATATTATCTCCCACACTTAGATGCACGGAATGAAAAGGTTTCTAAAGTTGATGTGGCCTGGCAGCTCGACCACAGTTTGCAGGTTTTAATAGAGGTGTCAAAGGCTATTCTAGCATCAGATCCGCAGGCATATCAAGCTCAGTTCAACCTTCGTTTTGAGCTTTTAAGCCTACTCAATTGGTTTCCCAGAGGAAAGGGTAAAGCGCCAAAAGCTGTTGTTCCTCAAGAAAAGAGCACTGCAGAGGGTTTAAGCACCAAATTAGCAGAAGCAAAGCAATTACTGAAGCAGTTAGAGGATTTATCAGACAAGCATTATTTTGACCATCCTTTATTTGGGCAGATCAAAAAGCAGCGGGCTTTGCGCTTTTTAGAGATGCATACTGAGCATCATTTGAAAATTGTAAGGGAGATCATAACAGGCCAATAAGCCTATTTTACTGTTTCAAGCTATTTTAAGTCTTGTTTTTTAATGCTGCTTTTAAGGCTAAATTCTCATGCAACAAGGCAATAAAGCCAATTCCCATCGCAAGCATTTTGAGTAGTTCGAATTCCTCACTGTAAGGCCAATGCATCACCTTAAATAAAGCTGCAACTACTATCACTGTTGCAGCAAAAAGGTAAATGAGCTTGCAATATTTCGTGATCTTATTGATCCTTTTTCTGTAGTCATAGTAATTTAAGGTTTGGTTCAAATTGCAAGCTAAAAAGTGTAAACGATGTATCTATAACGCTGTAAAGGATGTTTGTATATCGTACCCAATTAATGCTAACGTTTACTGTATGGTGCGTATCCCGAAGGGTATTCATTATACAATTTGTTACCCGCTGTTTTTATTTTTTTAAAGTGTAATGCTTTTTCAGTTCATTGAGAATTTCGGGATTGTAAAAGTCTTGTCCGATTCCATCTTTCTTACTCAAGTCAAGATATCTTTTGCGGTGTAGTGAAGGATTCTTTTTTAGCTCACTCATTATTCTATTATAATTCGCATTCTGCTTGAAGTCTGAAAATAGCTCGCGTGCCTTTTTTGTTACATCTAAGTATTTTAAAGTGTATACTGTTTTAAATAGTGTTTCTTCTTCAATATTGACTTTTTTAGCCGTTTCTTCATTAGTTACTTTTATAGCACCAAGAATATTTGAAACTGTCAATTTCGATTCGGACTTATTCTTTGTTATACCTGCAATAATATCTGCATTCTTGATTCTATTTTCATTTACCACCGCGACATTATATCCTGTAAGAATAGACTCATCTATGCCTTCATCGTTAAGTGCTTCAGTAGAACTTACAATGCTCTTGATAAAAGTTTGCACCGCATTTGTAGATTCCTTAAGATCGGATTGATTCGAAAGAAAGTCTACAGGAGTACTGAAGGGCTTGAATCCTATTGGCAAGAGCATAAGATTGGTTTCGTCTGCTAGGTCAATGTTGAATTGATCTTTGATAAATCTATTATAAAATATTATTGATTTATGTAATAGCGAATAGAGTATTGTGCCTATGTGATCTTTGTAAAAATGGATTATGTGACATCTAAATTCATAGAGTTTATTAAGGTTTTCTTCTTGAGCTCTAAAGTCTTTGCCGAATTGACCTGAAACAAACGCTAAACACTCTTCAAACGACTTAGAAGTACCATCTTTCCTTATCAACTTGACTTCTGGGTGTTTCTCATTGATATAAGCCTTTAGCAATAGTTCCCAACCATTTATCGCAAGAATGGTACAGACTTCATAACGAAACTTAAATACAGGTTTATTATGTAATTCTACACAACCAATGATTGCGGATTTTGAATTTTCAAGTAAGGATTCTGTAATTACTTTCATTTTTCAAATTGCGGGTAACGCCCAAATATGGTGCGTAGTG
>CAJXMH010000019.1 GCA_913056345.1 uncultured Flavobacteriales bacterium
TTTCATAAAAGTCGATTTTATTTCTCAAAAGTATAGAAAGTAAAATCGTAGTTGTGTTTTTCATCCTTTGGATGGTATTCTTTCGAAGCTACTTTCCATGCTGATTGATCAAAATCAGGAAAGTAGGTGTCACCTTCTATTTCAGTATGTATTCTGGTTAAGTAAATTCGATCTGCTAAAGGTAGCGCCTGTTTGTAGATTTCTCCTCCTCCAATAATCATTAACTCCTCTTCACCTCTTTCCTCAGCAAATTGGATTGCAGCCTTCAGTTCATGAAAGATTTTGGCACCCTCTAATTCATACTCCTTGTCACGTGTCAAGACAATATTTGTTCGTTTAGGCAAAGGCTTACCAAAGGATTCTAGGTTCTTTCTGCCCATCAAAATATGATGTCCTTTTGTGGTTCGCACAAAAAACTTCATATCGTCTGGCAGTTTCCATGGTAGGTCATTGTCGCGACCAATTACATTGTTTTCAGAAGCGGCAACTATTAGGGATATTTTCATGGATGTATTATATGATTGTTTTCAATTGTAATCTTTGTCTAGTTTTCGACTTACTTCGACCCAGCTCAGCACAAGTCGCTCAAACTGACAAAGGGAATGGAAATTATACCGCTACCGCAGCCTTGATATGTGGATGCGGGTCATAGTTTTCAAGCTTAAAGTCTTCGTACTTAAAGTCAAAAATGTCTTTTACTTCAGGATTGATTATCATTTTTGGTAAAGGACGAAAGTCTCTACTCAACTGAAGTTTGGCTTGCTCAAGATGGTTTGAATACAAGTGTGCGTCACCAAAGGTATGTACAAAGTCACCGTATTCTAGACCACAAACTTGCGCCATCATCATGGTAAGTAGGGCATAAGAGGCAATATTAAAAGGCACTCCCAAAAAAGTGTCTGCACTGCGCTGATAAAGCTGGCAGGACAATTTTCCGTCAGCTACATAAAACTGAAAAAAGGCGTGGCAGGGAGGAAGAGCCATGTTTTCAATTTCTGCTACATTCCAAGCACTCACAATGATTCTTCTTGAGTCGGGATTATTTTTGATTTGGTCGATCACCTTCTTGATCTGATCAATTTTTTCACCATTTGGCTTTGGCCACGATCGCCATTGTGAGCCATATACAGGGCCTAAATTACCATCCTCGTCTGCCCATTCATCCCATATGCTAACACCATTCTCTTTCAAATATTGAATATTCGTATCTCCACTAAGAAACCATAAAAGCTCATGTATGATAGAGCGCAGATGCAATTTTTTTGTGGTTATGGCAGGAAATCCTGCACTGAGATCAAACCGCATTTGGTGGCCAAAAACGGAAAGGGTTCCTGTTCCGGTTCGGTCTTCTTTTTTAACACCCTCAGTCAGGATTCTATTCAATAAGTTGTGATATTGTTCCATGTGCAAGCTATTAGCGCTTATAAAATTAAGCGAAGAGTTTAGCTACTTAAAGCAATAAGCTTAGTAGTTAGGAACAAGATATCCACATTATAAATTAAAAAATGAATACGCCTGTAGTAAATTTTAAGTCACTACGAATGGAAGAAAAGCCTCTAGCTTCTGCTTACCTTTGCAGTAAATAAATTGTTGATGTTAAAAAAGAGAAGCCAAACCACAAAAATCAAGATTGGACTGTCCATGTTTATGGTGCTTTTTCTTGTGTTTTTTACCAACCGTCTTGATCAGCAATATTACAGTTCTATTGAAGATTCATTGGAGTCTATTTATGATGACCGCTTGTTAGTTCAAGGCTATATTCACAATTTGAACAAGGTTTTTCATCGTAAGCAGATCGAACTTTTTAGCAAGACCCATCAATATGAGGTAGATCAACCTGACGAGCTTAAAGCTGACACTTTGTTGACCCTATTTAGCAAAACACGTTTAAGCAGACCGGAAACTACAGAGTTTGATCGCCTTACACACAATGTAGAACAGTTGAGAAACTTGGAGGCGAAGCTAAGCCATAAAGACAGTATTTCTTATCTAGATCAAAAGGAATTGAACCGACGATTAAGTGATGTACAACTTAATCTTGACCGTTTGTCTGACATCCAACTTAAAGAGGGGGAGGACTTACTAAGCGAAGCTCGTTCTTCATTAGAGCGAAATGCTTTAATTACCAGAATTGAATACATGGTTTTAATTGTGGTGGGCTTGGTATTGCAGTTTTTGATCGTAGATCGCAAGGAGCGCAAAAAAAAGACCTAAAGCTTAAAGAAAGCGTTTTTTAAGGTTTTCGTCAGGCATAAAGCAGGTTTCTTTTTTCCCAAACCACTTGTATCGATTTCGTGCGATTAATCGATAAACCCCGTCGCGGATACTTTTAGGAATTACAATGAAGAGGTATAAAACTGGCCATAAACCACTTAGCTTTTTTGCAATTTTAAGGGCAGCTGTTGATTTAGTATATAATTTTTCGTTCTCTATTAAAATCACTGAATTAAATGCACCCGGTTCTTCCACATACTTCTTGAGAACCTTTTGTCCTTTTTCACTTTCTAAGCCTGCAAAACGAAAATAGTCATGATGATCTCGTTGATGAATAAATCGCACCGATCTACTACAAAAGTTGCAGTAGCCATCAAAGAGAACTATAGCATGAAGATGAGTATTAAACTTCTTGGGAGATTTCTCTTTCATTTTTCCAATTAACAATCGAGACAAAACTTCTGTTTAAGCCTATTATGCCGACTAGGGCAAGGCTAATTGCCCCTATAACCACTAAGGCTGCAATAAGTGTGCTGCCAAGTAGATCGGTGTAATTAGCCTCCATCATATAAGCCGAATCAATATACTGCATCAGTATAAAGGCGGTTGCATTATTGAAAAAGTGAATGAGGATAGATAGGTTTAAGTTAGCCGTTTTGTAGTAGAGCCAAGCGGAAAAAACACCAATTACCATGGCCGAGATAAATTGCCAGGGGTTTAAGTGCACTAGAGCAAATAGAAAGCTTGACCAAAAGATTGCTTTGGATGGAGAATACTTTCTTAAAAGCCCATCTAAAATGACTCCTCTAAAGATCAATTCTTCAAGAAGAGGAGCGGCAATAGCAATCGTTACAAAGGCTGCCCATCCGTTTAGTTTGGCAAGCTCTAAGAAAATCTGTTTAAACATTTCTGGCATTGGGATCAAATTGCCCAATGGAACAGAAATACCAATTTGAAGTCCAACAGTTACGACTATGGCCAGAATTGCTCGCAGCGGGCTGATCTTTTTAAAGTGGAATCGGCTTTCACCACTTTCTTTTTTTCTTAGTTGATGCGCAAATAGTAGAGTTGCAAACATGCCGAGGCTATAAGTAATCAGCATGCTGATCTCTTTTCCGAATAAGCCCTCCAAACTTGGGCTTACTAGACTAAAAGCAATCATGGCAACAATGGCAACACCAAAGATGCCCCAACTTTGAGATAGAGAAGGATATATTTTTTTCATTATTTAAAAAAGATGAATTTAATAGTTTTAAATTCAATTGCAGAAAAAGTTGAGACTAATCAGCCCAAAATCATGCCGGCCATGGTAGCAGAGATGAGAGAGGCAATGGTGCCTCCAAGTAGAGCTTTCATGCCAAATTCAGAAAGTGTTTTTCTTTTCCCTGGTGCTAAGGATCCTATTCCTCCTATCTGAATACCGATTGAGGCAAAATTGGCAAAGCCACACAACATGTAAGTTGCCATTATGATCGATTTCTCATATTGGAGATGCGCCAAGTTTGTAATGTCTTTCAATCCTGCTAATTGGATGTAGCCAACAAATTCGCTAGCTGCTAGCTTGATACCCAGTAATTGCCCCATCAACATCATATCTTCTTTAGCCACACCAATTAACCACATTAAAGGAGCGAAGATTGTTCCTAAAATGAACTCTAAGGAAAGTCTTTCATAGTCAGTATGTTGTGCAATTAGTTCGTTTAAAGAGGTAAATTGCCAGCTACCAATTCCATCAAATGAACCAAAGGCACCCATAATACCATTAATCATGGCGATAAAGGCCACGAAAACTAACAACATAGCTCCAACATTAACAGCTAGTTTTAAACCTTCAGTTGTTCCATTTGTAATCGCATCTAATAAATTCGAGCCTATTTTATCTTCTGATACTTGAACAGCTGTTGAGATAGATTCAGTTTGTGGATATAGAATTTTAGAAATCACAATAGCTCCAGGAGCAGCCATGACTGATGCTGCCAATAGGTGCTTGGCAAAAACTAGACGCATCGCAGGATCATCACCTCCTAAAAATCCAATGTATGCTGCCAAAACAGCTCCCGCCACGGTAGCCATTCCTCCGATCATAACCAATAAAATTTCACTCTTATTCATTTTTTCTAGGTAGGCCTTAATAAGCAATGGCGCCTCTGTTTGCCCAAGAAAAACGTTTCCGGCAACACTTAAACTTTCGGCACCAGAGATCTTCATTAGTCTTGATAATAGCCAGCCAAAAGCTTTTACGACTTTCTGGATGATTCCTAAATAAAAAAGGACAGAGGTAAGTGCAGAAAAAAAGATGATAGTTGGTAGAACTTGGAAGGCAAAGATGAAACCAAAGGTTTCCATATCAACCACTAGGCCTTCAAATAAAAATTTACTTCCTGCTTGGGTAAACTCTAGTACTTTAACAAAAATATTACCTACAAAATCAAAAAGAGATTGAATAAAGGGAACTTTTAGTACTCCAATTGCAATGATGATTTGAAATGCTAAACCTATACCCACAGTTTTCCAGTTAATGGCCTTGCGATTACTGCTGAATAAAAAAGCGATAAGAAGGAGAGAGACTAATCCAACAAGTCCGCGAAATAAGGAGTTTGCAGAGAACCCTTGCATGGGAGTAATTTGGGCTGCTTCGCCCACAAGTAGTGTGTTTTCTTGACCAAATAGTAGGTTTGGGCAAATCAGAAAAACAAGACCTAGAAAAAGGGTTGGAAATCTTTTCAAAAGACCTAATTAGTTGTTAGACTCGCTACGTCGCTGAATCTCATCCCTGAGCCTCGACGCTTCTTCATAATTTTCTGACTCAATTGCTTTTTCTAAGCGTTGATTAAGTTCAGACATGTTTAGCGAAGCTATGCCTTTTTTTTCTTTTTTGGGTTCTTTTTTGCTGCTTGCAGGAGCAGGGGTGGTTTCGCCTTCTGCATCTTCATCTAGAATGATGCCTGCATTTTCTAAAATAAACTCAAAAGTGTAAATAGGGCATTTAAACCGAACTGCAAGAGCAACAGCGTCTGATGTTCTGGCATCTATTTCAGTTTGTTTGCCGTTCTGCATACAAATTAACTTAGCGTAAAATATACCCTCTATAAGGTTGTAAATGATAACCTCTTGTAATTCTATTTTATACGCTTCAGCAAAACTTTGAAAAAGATCATGGGTTAAAGGCCTGCTTGGGGTCATATCTTCCAACTCAATGGCAATTGCCTGAGCTTCAAATCCACCAATAATAATAGGCAGCCTACGTTTTCCCTCTTTTTCAGCTAAAACTAACGCATAAGCACCAGATTGGGTCTGACTGTATGATAATCCAACAATATCGAGACCTATTTTTTGCATCTTGCTAGTTTGATTTTGATTAAAAAAAGGGGAGTGTAAGCTCCCCTTTTGCGATTATTTTTAATTCGAAGCGAGATTCATTTCTTTGGCTGCTTCAATTAGCTTAGGAACTACATCGAAAGCATCACCTACGATGCCATAGTCAGCTGATTTGAAGAAAGGGGCCTCAGGGTCAGTATTGATCACTACAATCACTTTACTTTGGTTAACTCCTGCCAAATGTTGAATAGCTCCTGATATACCGATTGCGATGTAAAGGTTTGGTCTGATGGCAACACCAGTTTGGCCCACATGTTCGTGGTGTGGTCTCCAGTCCATATCAGAAACTGGTCTCGAGCATGCTGTGGCTGCACCAAGTTCTTTTGCCAATTCTTCGATTATTTCCCAGTTTTCAGGTCCTTTAAGTCCTCTTCCAGCACTAACAACTTTATCAGCTTCTGTTAGGGGTAGGTCTGTAGATTCCATTTTCTGTTCAACTACATTCAAGCGACTATCTCCTAATGCTGCATCAAAAGACTCAATATTTGATTCTTTTGAATTCTCTTTTTTCTCAATAGAATTCGGCATCACTGAAATAATTTTCATTTCAGCATTGATTTTTGTATGGGCAAATGCCTTTCCTGAGAAAACTGCCTTCTTCACTACAAATCCATCGTCTGTATTGGGTAGGTCTACAGCTCCGGAAACTAAACCACCTTTGGTCAAAGCCGCCAAAATAGGAGCTACTGATTTTCCGCTTAGGTCGTGAGAAAGTACAACAACTTCAGCTTGCTCAGCTTCAGCCGCTGCCTTCAGCGCTTTCGCGATCAACTCAGGTTTGAAGTCTGCTAGTTTTGAATCGTTGATTTGCAGTACTTTATCTGCCCCATATTTACCTAGTTCTTCAAGCCCTTCAGCCTCAGCCGTTGCCAAGGCAGTAACTTTTCCGCCGTGTTTAGATGCAAACTGACTAGCGTAAGAAGTGGCTTCAAATGCCGATTTATGTACTTTATTTTGGTTGGTATTTGCGTATACAATTACGTTCATGATCTTTTCCTATTAAATAATTTTTGCTTCGTTTCTTAAAAGCTCTAATAATTCTGCAGGATTATCTGCATCAACTAATTTGACATCTCCTTTAGCAGGCGGTAACTCATAAGAAACAACTTCAGTTGCGTCTGCACTTGCGCTTGCCTCTACTACTTTTAGTGGCTTGGTTCGTGCGGCCATAATTCCTCTCATATTTGGAATTCTAGCTTCTGCCATGCCCTTTGCAGCGCTCAGCACAAAAGGAGCTTCAACTTCTATAACCTCTTTGCCACCTTGAATGTCTCTCTCAACTTTACCTTTGTTGCCATCCATTTCCAATTTTGAAGCGTTACTAATAAAGGGTTGGTCGAGCAAAGCTGCTACCATACCGCCTACTTGAGAACCATTATAATCGATGGTTTCTTTACCAAAAAGAACCATGTCATAATTCTCTGCTTTAGCAAACTCAGCTATTTGAGTAGCGGTAGCTAATGCGTCCTTGGCTTCAAAGTTAATGCGAACAGCATCATCTGCACCTATAGCTAATGCTTTTCTTATGGTTGGGTCATTCTCTGCTCCACCTACATTTAATACTGTAACACTTCCGCCCTGAGCTTCTTTAATTTCAAGACCTCTTACCAAGGCATACCACTCATCGTAAGGATTTACAATAAATTGTACTCCATTGGTGTCAAATTTGGTGTTGTTTTCAGTAAAAGCAATTTTTGCAGTAGTGTCTGGTACCTTACTGATACAAACGAGTATTTTCATTTTTCTAGAAGTTTAAAGTTCTTATTCATCAGACTAATTTCCTTGAGGAAAGTCTACAAAATTAACCAAAAATGCTTGAAAGAGTTCAATCTTTTCGGCAATCCATCAGCAGCTTACTGCGCTTTTTTGATCGCTCATTTTTTGGCTTGTTGCAGTATGCTTTATTTAATAATTTTGGCAAGCTTACAAATAAGCTCTTAATCTATAAAAGAATGAAAACATTACAGTTCAGAGAAGCCCTAAGAGAGGCAATGAGTGAAGAAATGAGAAGGGATGAAAATGTCTTCTTGATGGGTGAAGAAGTTGCTCAGTATAATGGAGCTTATAAAGTAAGTCAAGGAATGCTTGACGAGTTTGGCGAAGGAAGAGTGATTGATACACCCATTGCTGAATTAGGATTTGCCGGAATCGGAGTAGGAGCGGCCATGAATGGGCTACGACCAATTATAGAGTTCATGACCTTTAATTTCTCTTTAGTAGCAATTGATCAAGTAATCAATTCCGCAGCTAAAATGCTTGCGATGTCAGGTGGACAGTTTGGTGCACCAATGGTTTTCCGTGGTCCAACAGGTTCTGCCGGGCAGCTAGGAGCTCAGCACTCTCAAGCTTTTGATAATTGGTATGCTAACACTCCGGGCTTGAAAGTAATCGTTCCCTCTAATCCTGCTGATGCTAAAGGTCTTTTAAAGTCTGCTATTCGTGATGATGATCCTGTGATTTTCATGGAGTCAGAGCAAATGTATGGCGATAAGGGAGAGGTGCCTGAAGGTGAATACCTAACTTCTATTGGCTCTGCAAAAGTTGTGCAGGAAGGCAGCGATGTTACAATTGTTTCCTTTGGAAAAATCATGAAGGTCGCCCTTGCTGCTGCAGAAGCACTAAAAAAGGAAAATGACATCAATGCGGAAGTAATCGACCTAAGAACAATCAGGCCAATTGATTATGATACAGTGATTAACTCTGTGAAGAAAACCAATAGAATGGTGATTTTGGAAGAAGCTTGGCCTCTTGGCAATATTTCAACCGAATTGACTTACATGACTCAAAGAAGAGCTTTTGATTACTTAGATGCACCAATTAGAAGAATCAACACGAAAGATACGCCTAATCATTATGCTCCAACTTTAGTTGAAGCTTGGTTGCCCAATGAAAAGGAAGTAATTCAGGCAGTCAAAGATGTAATGTACCTTTCATAAAGTAATCTATTAATCAGCTTTTAAGCCGATTATATTACAGAATTAAATTTTTGTTTTTGATACGAAATTGGGCTAGTTTTGCGCCCTTTAAATTTTGAATCAAATCAATCAATCAGTATAACACCTTTTTAACAGAATTTTTATGGAGACAATGTTATTATATGTTGTTCCTTTCTTAGGAATTATTGGACTGCTCGTGATGGCAGTTAAGTCTGCATGGGTTACCAAGCAGGAAGTAGGCGATGCAAACATGGCTAAGCTAGCAAAGTATATTGCCGATGGAGCAATGGCTTTCTTGAAAGCAGAATGGAAAGTGATGACTTACTTCGTAATCGTAGCTGCTATTCTATTAGGCTGGTCGGGAACCTTAGTTGAAGAATCACATCCTGTAATATCCATTACCTTTTTAATTGGTGCGGTTCTATCTGCTTTTGCAGGTTACATAGGAATGAACATCGCAACTAAAGCAAACGTAAGAACAACCCAGGCTGCAAGAACCTCCTTGGCTAAAGCTCTAAATGTTTCATTTAACGGCGGAACTGTAATGGGTTTAGGTGTTGCAGGTTTAGCAGTTTTAGGATTAGGTGGTCTATTCATTGTATTGCTTGGTCTATTTGGTCCTGAAGGAACCATGACTGACAGAGGAAGTTATATTCTAGCAATTGAAGTGTTAGCAGGTTTTTCTTTAGGAGCTGAATCCATTGCACTATTTGCAAGAGTAGGTGGAGGTATTTATACTAAAGCTGCTGATGTTGGAGCTGATTTAGTTGGTAAAGTTGAGGCAGGTATTCCTGAAGATGATGTAAGAAACCCTGCAACAATTGCAGATAACGTAGGTGATAATGTTGGTGATGTTGCTGGTATGGGAGCAGATCTATTTGGTTCTTATGTGGCAACCATTCTTGCAACCATGGTATTAGGTGCAGAAGTAATTGCTGAAGACGCTTTCAACGGTTTATCTCCAATATTACTTCCAATGGTAATAGCAGGTTTAGGCTTGATTTTCTCTATCATAGGAACCATGTTTGTTAGGGTTAAAGGAGAAGATGACAGTGTTCAAGGAGCCTTGAATATTGGAAACTGGTCTTCAATTGTTTTAACCGCTATCGCTTCTTATTTCCTAGTTGACTATTTAATGCCTGAAGAAATGATCATTAGAGGTGAAGCTTTTACCTCTATCCAAGTTTTCTTCGCCATTATGACCGGTCTAGTGGTTGGAGCAATCATGAGTATTGTTACAGAATATTACACAGCGATGGGTAAAAAGCCTGTTAATTCAATTGTACAGCAATCATCAACAGGGCATGCAACCAATATAATAGCTGGACTAGCAGTTGGAATGCAGTCTACCGTTATTCCTGTTATTGTGTTAGCGGCAGGAATCTTTATTTCTTTCGAATTTGCAGGTTTATACGGTGTAGCAATAGCGGCTGCAGGAATGATGGCAACCACTGCTATGCAGTTAGCGATTGATGCCTTTGGACCTATCGCCGATAATGCAGGTGGAATTGCTGAAATGAGTGGATTACCTGAAGAAGTTAGAGGAAGAACAGATAACCTTGATGCAGTAGGTAATACTACCGCTGCAGCAGGTAAAGGTTTTGCCATTGCATCAGCTGCTTTAACTGCATTGGCTCTATTTGCCGCATTTGTTGGAGTTGCAGGTATAGATTCGATCGATATTTATAAAGCGGATGTGCTTTCAGGTCTTCTAGTTGGAGCGATGATTCCTTTTATTTTTTCAGCTTTAGCCATTGCGGCTGTAGGTAGAGCAGCTATGGACATGGTTCAAGAAGTTAGACGTCAGTTTAGAGAGATTCCAGGTATCATGGAGCACAAAGCAACTCCTGAATATGAGAAGTGTGTTGAGATATCAACCAAGGCTTCAATTAGAGAAATGGTTATGCCCGGTGCTATTGCTTTGATCGTGCCTATTATTGTTGGTTTTGCTTTTGGCCCCGAGGTTTTAGGTGGACTATTAGCCGGTGTAACAGTTTCAGGCGTATTGATGGGAATTTTCCAAAACAACGCAGGTGGAGCTTGGGACAACGCTAAGAAATCTTTTGAGGCAGGAGTAATGGTAGATGGAAAAATGGAATACAAAGGATCAGAACCACACAAAGCCTCAGTAACAGGTGATACAGTAGGTGATCCTTTTAAAGATACTTCAGGTCCTTCTATGAACATCTTAATCAAGTTGATGTCTATCGTCTCATTGGTTATTGCTCCTCATATTTCAGAAGGAGGACATGGTGGAAACGATAGCCATGCAGAGGCAAACCTTTCTGCAATTGAAGCCACTATTGAAACTGATGAAAAAGCAATAAAGGATGGTACCTATACTATAGATGAAGGTCAGACAGTAAAGTGGGCTGCTAAAAAAGTTGGTGGAGCTCATGATGGCCAGCTTATGGTGCAAGAAGCGATGTTTGTTATAGAAGAAGGAGAATTAGTTGGTGGAGAGATTATCATGGATATGAACAGCATCAGAGTTCGTGATATTAAGGACAGAGAAGAAAACATGGATCTTGTGAACCATTTAAAGAGTCCTGATTTTTTCAATGTTGATGAGTTTCCAACCGCAAGTTTGTTGATTACAGATAGCCAGAGAGAAGGCAATAATTTTGTAGCTATTGGAGAACTATCGATTAAAGGTGTTTCCAATCAAATTAAATTCGATCTAACAATCGAGCCATATGATAATTCAACACTGATAACCACAGGTTTTACCATAGATAGAACCAAATATGGTATAACGTACAAGTCAAAAACATTTGACGAATTGCTTGATAAATTCATTTACGATGAATTTGATATCAAAACAAAATTGAAAGCGCGAGCTTAGTGAGCCCAAAACAGAGAAAAGGCCAACTAAAATTAAAATTAGTTGGCCTTTTTTATTTGTCTGATGCAAGTCTTGACTAAAATAATCCATGAATCTCGGCATCAATCTTTCCGATTACCTTACCAAGGTCCTCCTCTTCTCCTATAAAGTTTGTATTGTCAACGTCAATTACTAAAAGCTTACCTTCTTCATAAGTGCTAATCCACGCTTCATAGCGCTCATTCAATCTTTTTAAATAGTCAAGCCTAATGCTTTCCTCATATTCGCGGCCTCTTTGGCTGATCTGCTCAACTAATACTGGAATAGAAGCCCTTAAGTAGATTAGAAGGTCTGGTGGCTGTATAAATGACTCCATTAGCTTAAAAAGCGAGAAGTAAGATTCGAAATCTCTACTGGTCATTAAACCCATTGCGTGCAAGTTGGGTGCAAAAATGTAAGCATCTTCGTAAATGGTTCTGTCTTGAATAACGTTCTTGCCAGTATTTCTGAATTCCTGAATTTGACTAAAGCGATTGTTCAAGAAATAAACCTGCAAATTGAATGACCAACGCTGCATGTCATTGTAAAAATCATTCAAATAAGGATTTTCGTCAGCGTCTTCAAAATGGGCTTCCCACTTGTAGTGTTTTGCTAAAAGAGAGGTCAAAGTAGTTTTTCCCGAACCTATATTTCCTGCGATAGCAATGTGCATAATTTGATTTATTTGTTGCCTCTAAATTAATTAAATCTCTTGCCATTAAGGCACGTCAAGCGGATTAATTAAGCTCAAATATTTTTGAATTTAATCCATCAAAAAGGTAAGTTCTTCCTTTTTCGATGCGAACTTGCTTAAGACTGCCAAATGATTTTAGTTCCTCGCATTCTTCACTAAAGTTTTGGATATTGTAGTGGCAAAAGGATTGTTTTTCATTCAAGTAATTGATGCGTCCTTCTAAGAATTGTGGGTTTTTAATGTTTTTCAGGGCAATTGTTTTCAAGTAAGTGCCAAAATGGTCAAAAACAAAAATGCCACTTTCAGGCACATTTAGGTAAAGCTTGTTGTTGTACTCTACCATATAATTAGGCTCTAAGCGATGACCAAACCACTGCACAAAATTTACGGTTTGATGAGTAATCTCAAAGTCATCATTGAGGTGCAAGACTCTCTGTCGAATCTGATCAAAGGCCCAAAAGCCTGCTTCACGAGAATGGCAAGCTAAACTCACTTGGTCTAGACCTAATTGCTGAAGGTCTACTATATCTCCATTCTCACTTAAGAAGTTATCGAGAAAAAGCACCATGTTGTAATCTTCGAAGAAAACCAAGAGTTGGTATGGGTCTGTGCAGTCGAGGTGAGCTACTGTCCCAAAACGTTGACTATTGAAGCTTCTTAACGAGTCACCGTTTTTGTTGTACATGCTGATGCTGTTGTCATTGATGACATATAGGTTTCCGAGTCGGTCGGTGCTTATGAAATTAGCTTCTTGTTTTATTTCTTTGATTAGCTTCCACTTTTCTTGCCCAAACGACTGTGCAAGGAAGCTGATGACGAACAGAAATAACAAGCTACTTTTAGTCATGTCTTTTAGATTAAACGAAGAATCTCATCCACATATTTTCTATTGTTACTCAAACGTGGAACTTTATTTTGTCCGCCTAGTTTATTTCGGTTTCTCATCCATTTGTAGAAGGTTCCTTCAGGAAGGGATATCACTTCAGCTTTTTCAAGCGCCATGTCGCCTTTTCGTTTGGCATCATAGTCTGAGTTGATTTCTCTTAATTTATCGTCTAAAATAGAGGTGAAGCTCTCGGTAGAGGAGATAGAATTTGCTTTAAATTCGATCAACCATTGGTGTCTACCTGCTTTTTGATTGGTTAAGAACAAAGGTGCAGCAGTATAATCTTCAATTACTGCCCCTGTTTTTTCGCAAGCAGCCTTTAGTGCTTGTTCGGCATTATCAATAATTACCTCTTCCCCAAAAGCATTAATGAAGTGTTTCGTTCTGCCTGAAACTTTTACTCGAAAAGGGTTTAAGGATGTAAACTGCACGGTATCGCCAATTTTGTAACGCCATAAACCTGCATTAGTCGAAATTAATAGGGCATAATTCTTATCTAATTCAACTTCTTCAAGGCTCAGCGTTTCAGGATGCTCTTTATCCCATTCTTCATTCGGAATAAATTCATAATAGATCCCGTAGTCTAACATTAAGAGTAACTCACCTTGATGATCTTGATCCTCTATGCCAAAAAAGCCTTCAGAAGCATTATACGTTTCAAGGTAATGCATGTTAGAGGAAGAAATAATAGCCTTGAACTGCTCTCTGTATGGTGTAAAGGCTACACCGCCATGAAAGAAGACCTCCAAATTGGGCCAAATTTCACTGATGTCGTTCTTTTTTTGATCTTTTAGAATGCGGTTCAATAGCACCAACATCCAAGAAGGCACACCTGAAAGTGAGGTGACGTTTTCTTGAGCACAGATTTTGGTCATTAAATCAAGCTTTTGCTCGAAATCATCAAGCAGAGCAGTTTCTCGATCAGGAGTCCGTCTGATTTCTGCCCAAAAGGGTAGGTTTTTAATAATGATCGAGGAAAGATCCCCATGGTAAGAGTCGCGAGCAGGATCAATAGATTGGCTACTACCACCCATCATGAGGGTGCGGCCGGTGAAAACCTCTGTGTCTTCTTTTGCGGAGCAGTAAATGGAAAGCATGTCTTTCCCACCCTTGTAATGGCATTCTTCAAGCGCTTCTCGGCTAACGGGAATAAATTTACTCCGATTACTAGTTGTTCCTGATGACTTAGCGAACCATTTGATCTCGGTTGGCCATAAAACATTTTGTTCACCCATCATCATGCGGTCTACAAAAGGTTTTACTTGATCATAGTCTTGAACCGGAACTCGTTCTTTAAATTGCCTTAAGTTTTCAATTTCGTCATAGCGGTATTTTTTTCCCCATTCAGTGCCGCGCGCAGCAGTAACTAGTTCTGTAAACCATTCATCTTGAACCTCTATCGGGTACTTGGTAAACAATTCAATTTGGTGCATGCGCTTCTTCATCCACCATGAAAAAATTGAATTTAAAATCGGCATAGCAATTCTTAATAAGCCTATAAAAATAAGGCTTATTGTGAGAATTAAATTCGCTTTTTAGCGACTTAAAATAAAATAGAAAAACTTATTCTACCGTTACATCGACTGGCATTCTCATGTAAACTCCGTCAGCGTTCAGTATACGTTTAAAGTTAAGGTAATACTTCTCAGCCGCACCAAACTCTTGTCCAAGCAGGTTTAGCTTTGCTTGCTGGGTTAATTCACTCATCATTTTCTCAAAAGGGTCTTGTTTTTTCGGAAGAACTTTTAACTTGTATTCGTCGAGTTCTGCCAAGGAAACTGCTTTAGCTATGGCACTATTAAGGCCACCAATTTCATCTACTAAACCAATTCTTTTAGCGCTAAGACCGTTCCAAACTCTACCTTGTCCGATGCTGTCAACTTCGCTTTGCTCCATGCCTCTTCCATCAGCTACCTTTTGCGTAAAGTCATCATAAATATGCTCGATCATTTCCCTCAGTGATTCCCTTTCTTTGGTCTTTAAAGCTCTAAAAGAGCTAAGTCCGTCAGAATAGGCATTGGTAGTTACTTGATCGGTGTGAACTCCCAACTTGTTGTTTAGCATGGGTTTTAAGTTTGGAATCAAGCCAAAAACACCGATTGAACCTGTAACAGTGGAAGATTCGGCGAAAATATAGTCCGCTCCGCAAGCTAAATAATAGCCTCCCGAGGCCGCAACATTACCCATTGAAACCACCAATGGTTTTTCTTGCTTAGCCAATTGGGTTTCTCTCCACATAACATCTGAAGCTAAAGCGCTTCCGCCGGGAGAATTAATTCGAAGCACTATGGCCTTAACTCTTTCATCTTTTCTAGCCTCTTTAATTGCTTCTACAACTGTTTCTGAACCCATGCTGCCATCCTTGCTTTTACCACTTATAATTTCACCTTCTGCGTAAACAATAGCAATTTTCTCTTTGGCGTTCCATTTCTCGGTAGCTTGACCACGCTCTATGCTTTTCGCTTTTTTGGTCTTCTTGAAAGAGTTCAATCTCACCAAATTTAAGTCTTCATCAGCTGCTGCTGCTTTTTCCTTAAGCAGGTCAATTACTTCATCCTCATAAAGCAATTGGTCAACTAATCTGTGCTCTAAGGCATCCTCAGCAATTCGGATTTCTAGACTATCTGCAATTTTATTCAGCTCTTCGGTACTCAACTTGCGGCTGATGGAAATCTTTTGGAGACGATTATTCCAAACACCATCTATTAGCTCTTGGTATTGCTTTCTGTTTGCATCGCTCATATCGTTTCGAATAAAAGGCTCAATGGCGCTCTTGAACTTACCGTGTCGGATAACTTGCATGTCTACCTCTAAACGATTTAGCGCATCTTTGAAGAACATGAGTGTAGCTGAGTAACCTTTGAAATTCAATTCTCCTGCAGGGTTTAGCAAGACCTCATCTGAAACACTTGCCAAATAATATTCACCTTGACCATAGTTTTCACTGTAGCTAACAATGAACTTTCCATCTGATTTGAAATCTTCTAAAGCTTTTCTGATCTCCTCAGTAGTTGCCATATCTGCTTTCAAAGAAGGCACGTCAAGATAGATGCCTTTGATCCGATCATCTTGTTTTGCTTTTTCAATGTTGTCAATAATACTCTTTAGGCTCAAGGGAGTGCGATCCTCAAAAGTGTTAAAATCGAAATTTTCAAAGGGGTTATTGCTTGGACGATCTTTGATCTGATTTTCGAAGCGCAGGTGTAATACACTGTTGTCTGCTATGGTAGGTTCCTTGCTTTCGTCTGAAGAAGATGCAATAGCCGTTATTGTTATGAATAAGATAAAAATACCGATACCAATTGTTAGGAGTAAGCCTAACATGGTGGCCAACATGGTTTTGAAGAAACTTTTCATGGGAATAATGATTTTTACCAAAATTAGTAAACCTACCGGGCTTTGCACTTAGTTTTACACCTATGGTTAAGAATTCGGATGAAAGGAAACAGAAGGTGTTTTTATCACTTGGATCTAACTTAGGCGATCGCTTGCTTAATTTGAAACAAGCACTTGTTCTAATAGAAAAACGAATCGGATTTATTGCTGATTGCTCCTCTTGTTATGAAACTGAAGCTTGGGGCAAAGAGGATTTATTGCCATTTTTAAACATTGTAGTTGAAGTACGCACTGCTCTTTTACCTCAGCTATTGTTGAAAGCATGTTTACTAATCGAAAAAGAACTAGGAAGGAAGAGAACTTATGCCGGAAGTTATGAAAATCGGATTATGGATGTAGATATCTTATACTACAATGAGGACATAATAGATTTGCCTGAGCTGAAAGTTCCTCATCCGTTAATGCACAAAAGGGCATTTGTGCTCATTCCTCTAGTAGAGATCGCTCCTCATCAGCTCCATCCTGTACTTCAGAAATCAAGCGCTCAACTTTTAGAGCTTGTAGAAGATCAAATGAGTGTAAAGCGCTACAATCGGCCAATCTAGAAAGGATGAATTAATTGCTAATAAATCTTTCATCTTTTGGGTAATAAGTCTGATTTGCCTAATATTGCAGCTTATAACAAAAGACAAGATTTTAAAGCAAAATGAAAAATCACGCCATTAAATCGTACGCACTAGTAGCTGTAGCAGCGGCAACTACCATTGCTTGTAATCCTTTAAGCAACATGACTAAGAGGGCAGAAGAAGTTACTTACTCTGTTACGCCCAACCCTTTAGAAATGCATGGAGACAGCATAGAAGTTAATATTTCAGGTTCAATTCCACCAAAGTTCTTTAACAAGAAAGTTTCAGTTGAAGTAACGCCTATGTTAAATTACGGTGAAAATGAGACTGCACTTGATAAAATTGTTTTAGTAGGTGAAGATTCTGAAGTGGAAGGCCAAAAAATCCCTTATGAGAAAGGTGGAAATTTTGCCTACAATGATAAAATCGCTTACGCTGATGGCATGGATGTTTCAACTTTAGAAGCTAATGCTGTGGGAATGTACAAAGGGAAAAGTAAGTCTTTCCCTGCAAAGCAAATTGCAACAGGAACAATTGTTACCCCGATGTGGGCGATGGATGATGACATGCCAATTATAGGTGCTGATGAGTTTACGCGTGTTGTTCCTATGGAGCAAATGGCAACCATTAATTACCTGGTTAACCGTTCAAATGTGCGTTCTTCTGAGTTGAGAGATGAGGATATGAAAGCTTTGAAAAGCTGGATTGGAGAAAAAGCTGATCACCCAATGTTTAACTTCAAGGGTGTTGATGTTGTGGCTTACGCTTCACCTGAAGGTGAAATTTCATTAAATGCTAACCTAGCTGATGATCGAGCCAACTCTGGTGCTAATGCTGCTAAAGGCATGTTGAGAAGAGAGCGTGTAGAAGGCGCTTCTGAAAAAGATTTTTATGCTACAACTGGAAAAGGTGAAGATTGGGAAGGATTCAAGTCAGCGATGCAGGCTTCAGATATTAAAGATAAAGACTTGATCTTGAGAGTGCTTGAAATGTATGAAGACAAAGCAAAAAGAGAAGAAGAAATCAGAAACCTTGCGGCTACTTTTGAAGTGATCGAAGAAAAGATCTTGCCTGATTTAAGAAGATCAATCGTAACTGTAAAAGGAGAAAAAACAAGCTTCTCTGATGAAAAAATAAAAGAGTATTCTACTGCTAATCCTGACACTCTTACTGTTGAGGAGTTGCTTTACGCTGCTACTTTATTTGACGATATGGATCAGAAATTGACAGTTTATAAAACGTTCGCAAATCTTCATCCAAAAGATTGGAGAGGACCTAACAATATAGGCTATGTTTATTACATGCAAAATAAGTTAGATGATGCTAAAGCTGAATTTGATAAGGCTAATAGTTTGAATCCAAACAACGGAGTTGTAATGAATAACCTCGGTGTTATCGCAAGAGCAAATGGCGATAACGAAAAGGCCATGGAATATTATGAATCTGCAACTGGAGCAGGTGCTGAAGTTGGAAACAACAAAGGTTATTTGAACATGTTAGCAGGTGATTACCAAGAGTCTGTTAGCAACTACGGAAGCGTTAAAACTTTCAATGCTGCTCTTGCTCAAACGCTGAACAAAGACTACAGCACGGCTATGCAAACAGTAGATGCTTCACCTGCGGCAAGCAAGGCATCAGGTTATTACTTGAAAGCAGTAATTTCTGCTCGTAATGGCGATAAAAACGCTATGCTAAGTAATTTGAAAAGTGCAATTGCTGAAGATGCTTCTTTGAAAGCAAAAGCAAAGCGCGATGCTGAGTTCACTGACTACAAGGATGACACAGAGTTTCAAGCTGCTGTGAACTAAGATTATCAATTTAAATTATTGAAAAGCCCTCTCGAAAAATTCGAGAGGGCTTTTTTGTTTACAAGTCTGATTCAGTTTTGAAAGAAAGCACAACAAAATCATCTTACTAATTAATATTTGGTTAACATTATAGCTTTTTATTTGAAGCGTGAAAACGACTATTATCAAATTTTCATTTACCGCTTTTCTTTTTATTGGTTTTGTTTGCCTAACCTCTTGTAGAGAGGAGGAGAATGAGGAAGACATTATTTTTGATGAATGTTGTCTCCCAGAGCCGACGGACACCTTATACATGAGTCAAGAGCTCAAAAGTTATTTTTACTTTCCGGTTGGCTCTTGGTGGGTATACGAACGCACTGATACGATTGCTGGAATATATGATACCGCTAGAGTTGTTAGAATAATCAATGAAATTTTTTATAACGAGTTTGCTCCCTATGCTTGGGAAAAGATAACTGCGTTGGTAGAGCATACTTATTATTCTTCTCCGCCTAACTCTGTGAGCCCTAATTTAGAAGTGAGTTTTCTTAACTTAAACACCTTAGTAGACCGATTAAACATAACATCAAGCAGTACATTCTTAGGTGGTTTAGATTGTGTTATATCGACACCTATAGATTCGATACACATTAAAAGTTTACAATGCAGTTCATGGTCTAACTTAGATAGTGTAAGTAATTTGAGTTTAGCGGGTAGCAATTTTGATAGTGTTTTAAATATTAGTTATGGAAGAAACCCAATAACTAATTACATTTCCATGGTTAGCGGTGTTGGGATTCTAAAGTATGAAACCACCCAAATGGGTCATAGCTGGAAACTTGTCAATTATCATATCAATTAAATTAAAGCCTTGCAATTAAACCAATTTTTGATGAATGCGAGAAAACAAAACTATACCTCTTGGCGCTTGCAATGTTTTATTTAGTGAACCACTAAACCACCACATTCACAATCTTCTTAGGAACCACAATTACTTTCTTAGGCGTTTTGCCTTCTAGCCATTTCTGCGCTTGCTCATCTGCTAAAACCGTTTTTTCGATCTCATCTTTGCTCATGTCTAAGGGAAGCTCGAGCATAAAGCGCATCTTCCCATTAAAGGAGACTGGATACTTGTGTGCACTTTCGATCAAATGTTTCTCCTCATGAATTGGGTAATCCACTTGGCTAATGCTGAATTTATGTCCGAGTTTAGACCATAGCTCTTCAGCCAGATGTGGGGCAAAAGGCGAGACCAAGACCGCTAGGGGCTCTAAAATCTCTTTTTTATTGCAGTTGAGGTCATTGAGTTCGTTCACACAAATCATAAAAGCAGATACTGCCGTGTTGAAAGAAAAACGCTCAATGTATTCTGTTACTTTTTTAATGCATTTGTGAAGGGCCTTTAACTCCTCTGCTGAGGCTTTTTCCGTAGCAAGGGTAAACTTATTTTCATTGTCGTGGTACAAACGCCAAAACTTACGCAAGAAGCGGTGCACTCCTTCAATGCTACTAGTATCCCATGGCTTGGATTGCTCTAAGGGCCCTAAAAACATTTCGAACAAACGCAAGGTGTCGGCTCCGTATTCTGCTACTACATCATCTGGGTTGACAACGTTGCCGTAGCGTTTACTCATCTTTTGACCATCTTCAGCTAGGATCATCCCCTGATTAATCAGCTTCTGAAAGGGTTCATCAACATTTAGGTATTCTCGGTCTTTCAAAAACTTTGTCCAGAAACGAGCATACAAAAGGTGTCCCGTAGCGTGTTCTGCCCCGCCAAAGTAAAGGTCAACGTTTCTCCAGTAATCGAGTGCCGCTTCACTTGCAAAAGCGTTCTTGTTTTGGCTGTCCATGTAACGGAATAAATACCAAGAGCTTCCGGCCCAACCAGGCATGGTTGAAGTTTCTATGAGATTTCCTTTGTAAGTCCAATCCTTTGCTCTAGCTAAAGGTGGTTCTCCATCTTCCGTTGGTAGGTATTTATCCACTTCAGGTAGTTGTAAGGGTAATTCTTGCTCAGGAATGGCTTTGGCTATTCCATCCTCAAAATAAATCGGCACAGGTTCTCCCCAGTATCGCTGCCTGCTAAATACGGCATCGCGCATGCGGTAATTTACTTTTCCAGAGCCAATGCCTTTTTCTTCTATGGCATGAATTGCTTTTTTAATTGCTTCTTTTACCCGCAGCCCATTTAGAAAATCTGAATTGGTGATGGTGCCATCTTTCTTGTCTTCAGCTCCTTCAGAAACATCTTGTCCTTCAATTACCGCAGGAATAGCTAAGTCAAATTTCGTAGCAAAGTCCCAATCTCTTTGGTCACCTGAAGGTACCGCCATGACGGCGCCTGTTCCGTATCCTGCTAGCACATAATCTCCAATCCAAACAGGCAGTTTTTCTCCTGTAAAGGGATGTTTAACAAAGGCTCCTGTAAACTCTCCACTCACCTTTTTTACTTCGGTCATCCGCTCTCTTTCAGATCTAGCGGCAGCGTATTTTTTATAGGCTTCTATCTTAGTTTTTTGCTCGGTAGTGGTAATGGTGTCTACTAGTTCGTGTTCGGGAGCTAAAACCATAAAGGAAACACCGAAAATGGTGTCCGGCCGGGTGGTGAAGACTTCAATCTCAGCTTCATGCTCAACAATACTGAAGCGAATACTGGCCCCTTTAGATTTGCCGATCCAGTTTCGTTGAATTTCCTTGATAGGTTCTGACCATTCCAGTTTTTCCAAACCTTGAAGCAAACGCTCGGCATAGGCACTAATGCGCATGCTCCATTGCTTCATTTTTTTACGCTCAACAGGGTGACCGCCCCGTTCTGATACACCATCTTTGATCTCATCATTGGCGAGCACAGTTCCTAGTGCCGGACACCAATTGACAAATGAATCGGATAAATAAGCCAAGCGGTAGTCCATTAAAATGGCAGCTTGTTGTGATTCGTCTTTTTGCTTCCACTCAGCAGCAGTAAAGCTAAGTTCACTATCAGTTTTAGCTTTAAGCGTATCTGTACCCTCTTTTTCAAAGTGTTTGATTAGCGCGTCAATGGATTCTGCTCGATCAGTTTCTTGATTATACCAAGAGTTAAAAAGCTGAAGAAAGATCCATTGGGTCCATTTGTAGTATTCAGGATTGCTCGTTCTAACCTCTCTCTCCCAATCAAAAGAAAATCCTATCTGATCAAGTTGCCGTCTGTAGGTTGCAATGTTTTCTTCAGTGGTGATCTTGGGGTGTTGTCCTGTCTGTATGGCATACTGTTCTGCGGGAAGCCCAAAAGAATCATAACCCATGGGGTGAAGGACATTGAAATTTTTGTGACGCTTGTAACGGGCATAGATGTCGGAAGCAATGTAGCCTAAGGGGTGGCCTACGTGCAGTCCTGCGCCCGAGGGGTAAGGAAACATATCAAGCACATAAAACTTCTCTTTCGCGGAATTATTTTTAGCTGCGAAGGTTTGGTCTTTTTGCCAAAACTCTTGCCATTTCTGTTCAATTTCCTGGAAGTTGTAATCCATGCTTAAAGCGTTTAAATGATAGCCAGCAAAAGTAATTCTATGCTAAAGAAATTGCTAATGCTATTTAAAATGATTGTCCTATGGTAAGGAATAAAATACCGAAAAACCATGAGAAGGATTTACGCTTTTACCGTGAGCCAAATTTGGTTTTGTCTTTTCAACTTTGAAGTATAAAAATTAAGCATCATGAATGTACTTAAGAAAATACCTCGCTATCATATGTTGATAGTTGTAAGCAGTATGCAAGAGTTTCAATTTTCTGATCAAAGTTTGTCAGAAAGTTTCTCTTTTTTCGATATTCAAAAGTGCTATCCCGGTATAAACCGAGAGGACTTCTTTATGGGTGAGGATTGCACTTGGCCCAATGTACTGGAAAGATTAGAAGAGTACCAATTGCTGGCAAATATTAAAGCGTTTGAACTCAATTTGCATTACTGCAATGCATTTAAAGGTCAGCTTGAATCTTACAACAGTGACTTAGACTGTGTGAATTTCTACGACAATTGTTTGAAACGAAAACAGCTAGACCGAGAGCTTAAAATCATTCAAGCCCTAAACGCTCATGTCTTGTGGAAAGAAATCGACCTAGATCAACTTATTCCTCCTGCAAAAGCACAAGCTCCAAGCAAAGAATTCAAGCTTTTGCGTCAAGAACCCAGACTAATGCTTGCTTGAACAGTAGAACAGTGATTACTAAAATACTAGAAAGTAAGTATTGTGGATTTCAGATTAGATTTTAATCTTTAGGGTCATGAAAGCTCACGCCATATTAGTTGGAGTTGATCAAGTAGATCAAGCGCATTATAAGCATCCTGAACGCTTAAAGCTAGGGCCAGCAAGGGAGAATGTCAAGCTTTTACAAACAGCTCTTCGTAATGAGTCAGACTTTGAGCTTTCAGAGCAAAATTGCTTGTATGCTGAACGGGCTAGTTTTGAGAATTTTACTTCTTCTCTTGAAGAGTTTAAAAGAAAGGAAGATCCCAACTTTTATTTATTGGTTTACTTCACTGGACATGGCTTTTCGTTTTATTTTGAGCAGGCGGGTAAGTTGAATTTGTACACCTTTTATGACAAAATGGTATTTTCACAGGAGCTGAGAAAGGCACTTTCAGGCTTCAAGAAGGAAACAAAACTTTTTTTAATTGTCGACTCTTGTTTGGCAGAGGGGATGCTACAAAATAAAATTCTTTCTGAACAGCTTTCGGATTTTGTGTTCGAAGAAAAGGACTACTTAGATCGACTGCACACCGTAGATACACATTTGCATTATGAATATGAGTTTTTGCAACTTTCTTCTGCCGTTCAAACTTCCTATCCGAATGGCTACCATGAACCAACACCCTTCTGCTTTTGGACAGTGAAGTATGGCTTGGAATCGAAGATCAAGCCCGGAATTAGGCAATTACATGCCTGTCTAGCCGAGCAGGTGGCAATCCAATCTAAACCGAGCTATGACTTTCATGGTAAAGAGCGATCTTTCTTTCTAAACTTTGCTTTGTTTAACCCAAAAGAATTTATTAACCCTAAATACACTTGTAAAATGAATTTTGAAATAGAACTTTTAACGCCAGATGCTAACCATGAATTGGTTGATGCCGAAATTACTGCTGATGTAAACTTTACCGTTGAGAACGAAAAAGTGCATTATTTGCTCAGAGAAAATGCTCCGGCTTACATTGAAAACTACTTATTAAACGACAGCCAGTATGAAGAGGTGGAGCACATCATGGCCATTATAGTTAGTGAAGGCGGCAGTCAAGATACTTTTCAAATTACCAAAGGAGAATCAGGAAACTCTACTTTGAAGTTTGATGATGTGAATGCAAGCATTGACAATGGAGTGGTATTAGTAATAGAAGATATGGAGCTTCAAACCAATCAGGTGCGAAAGGGTAAAAAAATTAAAGGAAAAGTATTGAAGGGGTATAAGTAATTTTTAGTTCCATGCGCTTTCTTTACAGGCACATTCTTCTAACTTTTCAGGCTAGAACGAAGTTATGCTTTGTTTTAGTACTGTTTTTGCCATCGCTTTCTTCTTGGGCTCAGCTTAGTCAGAATCAATGGGATAGTTTAGGTCATAGGTCGAAAGAGGTTTTTGAATTGATAAATGTAAACTTAGATTCAGCAGAACTTCTTTCAGAAGAACTTTTTGAGTTTGTATCACCACCACTTGATACTGTAGTTTATTCCAATCTCTTGAACTTAAGAGCAGGAATAGCTTTTGATAGGGGAAATATAGAAGAGGCTCTTAAGGATTATTTAGCCGCACTCAAATTAAGAATTTTAACAGCTGATTCATTTTCAATTGCGGAGAATTACAGAAATATTGCGAACTGTTTTTACTATTCAAACTCATTTGAGAAGTCTATTGAATATGCCAATAAGAGCGTCAAGTGGTTGGGGGGTCAAGAGGAGAGCAGAGGGGATAAAGCTGTGACCTATGACTTAATTGCCTTGAATTATCATTTTATTGAAGAGCTTGATTCTGCAGAGAAGTATTTTAAACTTGCCATAGAGCTTGCTAAAGATTTACCAAAAGAATATGATCAGCACAAGTCTGTGGTATATAGCAATTATTCTTCATTGTTAGAGGAAAAGGGTAAAATAGATCAAGCGATAGCTTTGTTATACGATGCTATAGCAATTGATCAGGAGTTGCATGATGTATCAAGTTTGGCTTGGTCTTACTATAAGCTCGCTTACCTAGGTTTAAATTACGATTCCCTTGATTGGGCTTTTGCCAAGCTGCAAATCGCTGATTCCTTGGTGGTGCTTTCTTCCACACTAGATAGTAAGGTGAACGTTAAGTATGGCTACTTTATGTATTATCTTTTGAAGGGAAAAAAGGACTCAGCTCTAAAATACAACGATGAGTATAATTATCTCTACGACTCATTGGTGCAATTACAAACTGAAGAAAACATTCAAAGAATGGAAGCTCAGTTTCAAGTGGAAAGAAAGGAAGCTGCCCTGCAATTGGCTAATGAAAAAGTAGAGAGGATCGAAATTGAAAATGAGAACAAGCGCTTACTTATTTGGATCATTGGAGTTGCCTTAACTGCCTTGTTGGTGGTGTTTTTACTCTACTACAGAAATGCATTAAGCAAACAAAAAATAAATGCCATGGAGCTTGAGATAAAAGATTCTAGGCTAGACGAATTGATGTCGCAACAGGAATCTAAAGCTTATGCTGCCATGTTGAAGGGGCAGGAAAAAGAAAGAGATCGGATGGCTCAAGAACTTCACGACCGTTTGGGGGGAACGCTGGCAGCCCTGAAGTTATCACTCAGACGAGAGGAAAATGTAGTAAGTGCTGAGGATATTGAAATATTGGATCAAGCGGTTGCGGAGGTGAGGAGTATTTCCCATAACCTTTCATCGGGTGCGATTCAGAAGTATGGATTTAATCAAGCCCTTCAGCAATTGTTTTCTTCCTTAGAGCGAAGTGGCGGACTTAAATTTAGCATTTACCTCCACCCAGATGTTGCTTCTTTAGGGCAAGCAGCTTCTTTAGAGCTTTATCGCATCGTGCAGGAATTAGTGGCGAATACCATCAAGCATGCTGAGGCATCTGAAGTTAGTTTGCAGACAAACTTTGAAGGTTCTACTTTTAATCTTATTTATGAGGATAACGGTAAAGGTTTTGATCTAAAGCAAGTGAAGCAGGGAATAGGCTTGGAAAACATTAAAGCCAGAGTTAAAAAACTAAGAGGTCAATTACACATTGATACTGAAAAAGAGAGAGGAACCATTGTTATTGTTGAACTAAATCGCAGAACATGATACGTGTTGTTATAGTAGATGATCATCGCTTGTTTCGCCAGGGTTTAGCTGTTATGCTTGCAGCCAAAGAAGATATAGAAGTTGTTGCCAAGTTTGAAAGTGCCGTCGAACTCTTAAAACAATTACCTGGTTTGGAGTTTGAAATTCTGCTGTTGGATATTGACATGCCTGAATTAGATGGGATAACTGCAGCACCTAAAATTCTAGAAGCCAAACCGGATACTAAAATCGCTATACTTTCAATGCATTTAAGCGGTATGAAGATACAAGAGGCGGTAGCTGCTAAGGTTAAGGGTTATTTATTGAAAAATGCAAGCGACACCGAATTGATTCAAGCTATCCGAGATATTAATAATGGCAAAGATTACTTTGCAAAGGAAGCCCAGGATGAGTTGATTGCATCTTACCGAAAAAAAGAAGACCCCACTTATGTTGAGTTAACACCGAGAGAATTAGACATTTTGAAGTTGGTTTGTGAAGAATTGAATTCACAAGAGATTGCTGAGGAATTATGCATTTCTGTTCATACAGCAGAGACGCATCGAAGGAATATTTTGAGTAAAGCAGGCTGTAAAAACTCTATAGGTTTGGTAAAGTATGCTATTGAAAATGAGTTGATCTAAGCTTGAAAGAATTGGTTGGTAGATTCGATCAAGTCGAGAATTTCGTCACGCCCAATTTTAGAAGTAGAAGAAGTGGCGATCATAGGTGGGAGCTCTTCCCATTTCTTAAGCATTTCTTTTTTATAATGCGTTAAATTTTTATTCCATTCGGAAGACGACAGTTTATCTAGTTTGGTAAATACAATCACAAAAGGCACTCTTTTAACACCCAGCATTTCCATAAAGTCAGTATCGACCTTCTGAGGTTTATGCCGTGCGTCGATCAGCACAAAAGTGTAAAGCAAATTGCTTCTACTAAACAGGTATTTTTTTATGAATTTGTCCCATTGGTTGCGGTCTTTTTTCGAAGCTCTTGCGTAACCGTAGCCTGGTAAGTCAACTAAATACCATTCATCGTTAATGTTAAAGTGGTTGATTAGTTGAGTTTTACCCGGAGTTGATGAGGTCTTGGCCAAGCTCTTACGCTCACAAAGCATGTTGATCAAAGATGATTTTCCAACATTTGACCGACCAATAAAAGCATATTCAGGTCTGTTGGGTTCTGGAGAGAGCTCAGGCTTGGTATTACTTATGACGAATTCTGCGGTTTTTATAATCATAGCTAGGCTAGAGGTTTATACTTTGCGAGACAACCACTCGTCTAAAATACGATTGAATTCGTGCGGATGCTCCATCATGGCTGCATGACCGCATTTGTCGATCCAATGCAATTCAGAGTCAGGTAAGTGTTCGTGAAACTCTTCAGCTACCTCAGGCGGGGTAATGTTGTCATTCTTACCCCAAATCAAGCAGGCAGGTAATTTGAATTTTTCAAGGTCCTTACCCATATTGTGTCTGATCGCCGATTTCGCCAGAGCCAATATGCGAATTAACCTATTCCGATCATTGATGATCTTGTGCACCTCGTCAACCAATTCATCAGTTGCAACTTCTGGGTCGTAAAAGGTCACTTCTATTTTTTTTCTCAAGTATTCTTTGTCGCCTTTTCTCGGATATGATCCTCCAAAGGCATTTTCATAAAGGCCGCTGCTTCCTGTTAAAACCATAGAGTGAATTCGCTCAGGACTCTCTAAAGCACAAACTAGTGCAACATGTCCGCCAAGAGAATTTCCTAAAAGCGTAACCTCTTTAAGTTCTTTAAAATCAATGAATTCTTTGATGTGCTTTGCCATATTGCCCACACTGGTCTTTACTAAAGGAGAGGAGTATAGCGGCATTAAGGGAACAATCACCCTGTATTTTTGAGAAAAGAAATCGATTACATCAGCAAAGTTACTCAGTGCCCCAAATAAGCCATGCAAAACAACAAGTGGGTGTCCTGAGCCTTTTTCTAAGTACTCAAACTTTCCTTCCTTTTTAATCTCATTTTCCAAACTCATAGCTTCAAAAATAGTTAAATCCAAATCGAAATCTTAACTCCTTTTGAGATTGAATTAACAAAGCAGCGCTCATAACCTGAGCAACTATCGCCCCTAAGCATTACCACCTTCTAAGTGACATTAAATGAATGTTTTATAAGGCTTATGCTTTTGTTTAGCCTAGAAGTTATTAACAATGTGGTAGAAAGTGGTAAAAAGTGGTAAATAATTTTCTACTTTTACATTTAAATTGCTGAAAGCCAAGCTGTATAAGGGTTATGACGAATTTTATTGGTGAGTTTGATTGTAAAATTGACGCGAAAGGGCGCCTGATGGTGCCTGCCGGTTTGCGTAAGCAATTAGATCCTGCTGCCAATGAATCTTTTGTGGTGAATCGTGGTTTTGAGCCCTGTTTGGTTTTGTATCCTAAAAATGATTGGGAACGCATCAGCTCGGAGGTGAATCAGCTTAATCAATATGTGAGGAAGAATCGAGAGTTTGTGCGTTATTTCTATCGTGGTGCAACAGAGCTGTCGTTGGACGGTAATGGTAGGGTTTTGCTGCCTAAGCGCTTGCAGCAATATGGTAAGATCGAAAAAGAGGTGGTCTTGTTTGCTTATTCGGATCGAATAGAGGTTTGGGATAAGGATACTTATGAAAATCTGTTGACCGATGAGCCGGAAGATTTTGCTAACCTAGCAGAAGAGGTGATGGGTAATGTTAATGCTCAAAATTCAACAAAGGGAGGGCAAGATGACTGATTATCACAAACCGGCACTTTTAGAAGAAACTTTGCAGGGTTTGGCTATAAAGCCTGATGGTTGCTATGTAGATGCTACCTATGGAGGAGGTGGTCATGCTCGTGCTATTTTAGATGAACTTTCTGAAAAGGGATTGTTGCTTGCTTTTGATCAGGATCCAGATGCACGGGCTAATCTGGTCGAGGATAAGCGCTTGTTGTTTGTGCCTCAGAATTTTATCTACCTCAAAAACTTCCTTAAAGTCAATCAGATTCAATCAGTGGATGGTATTCTCGCTGATTTTGGGGTTTCTTTTCACCAGTTTGATCAAGCAGAGAGGGGTTTTTCTTTTCGCTTTGATGGTCCTTTAGATATGCGGATGGATCAAAAGCGTGAATTGACTGCAGCAAAAATTCTCAATGATTATTCAGAAGAAAAGCTGCAAGCTGTATTGAAAAAATATGGAGAGCTTAAAAACCTTTCTGCTATTGTAAAGCGCTTGATGGCTTACAGAAAAGAGGGGGAGTTTACCACAACTACTGACCTTAAAACTGCTTTAGCTGATCTCGTTCCCGTTAAGCATGAGCATAAGTTTTTGGCTCAGGTGTTTCAGGCGCTTCGGATCGAGGTTAATGAGGAGTTGGTGGCAATAGAGCGCTTTTTGGAGCAATCTGTTGACTTGCTTAATAAAGACGGCCGTTTGGTCCTAATCACCTACCATTCTCTAGAAGATCGATTGGTTAAAAACTTTATCCGGACCGGAAATTTTCAGGCAAAACAAGAGAAAGACTTTTACGGGAATTTGATTCGGCCACTCGAGCCGATTAATCGGAAGCCGATTGTGCCATCTGATGATGAGTTAATGCAAAATAAGCGTGCAAGAAGCGCTAAACTAAGAATCGCAAAAAAGGCAGCATGAACCGGTTTAAAGAAGAGTCGCCAGAAGTAGAGGAAGTGAAGGTTGAAAAGCCTGCAAGAGGAGTTAAGAGTCTTTTGTCAGGTAGTTTTTTGTCTAGGGGGCAGGTAGTAAATGCACTACCTTATCTTTTCTTTTTAACCTTTTTGGGTATTTGCTACATCGCAAATGGCTACCAGGCAGAGAGGTTGATCAGAAGTCTGTATAAGACCAATAATGAATTGAAGGAGTTGCGCTCGGAGTATATTACCACTAAGTCAGAATTAATGTATGTCAGTAAGCAATCGGAGGTGGCAAAAGCAACGGCTAAGATGGGCTTGAGGGAGTTAACTGCTCCGCCAAAAAAAATTATCGTTGATCAAGAGGAAAAAGACAAGCTAGGCAATGACTGATATTCGAAAAGACATATCATGGAGGATTTACTTGGTCTATTTTGTGGTCTGTCTTTTTGGTCTTGCTATTCTTGGCAAGGCGGTAGCTATTCAAGTATTAGAAGGTGAAGCCCTCCAGAAAAAGGTTAAAACGCTAACCAGGGTGGATAAGGAGATTGAGGCTGTCAGGGGTAATATTTATGCCTCTGACGGCGGTCTCATGGCAACTTCTATTCCCATTTACGAAGTGCGATTTGATCCAAATGCAGATGCCATTACTCAAGAATTATTTGATGAAAAAATAGATAGTCTTTCGTTAGAGCTGAGCCTGCTTTTTCAAGATCGTTCGATGGCTGCTTATCGACAAAGTTTAGTTCAGGCAAGGCAAAGCGGGGCGCGTTATCATCTTATAAAACGCAATGTTCGATTTACTGAACTCAAAAGACTTAAGAAGTTTCCGCTTTTTAGAAGGGGTAAATACAAGGGTGGCCTAATCATTCATCAGCGAAATAAGCGCGAGCGCCCTTTCAAGCTTTTAGCGGCAAGAACGATTGGTTATGAAAGAGAAGGGGTTGCCCCAGTAGGATTAGAAGGGGCTTACAGCAAGGTTTTAAGTGGAGTCGATGGTCAGCGACTAATGCAAAAGATATCAGGTGGAGTTTGGATGCCTGTTGGGGATGAAAATGAGATAGAGCCAGAGGATGGCAGAGATATCTACACTACTATTGATGTCAACCTTCAAGATGTTGCCGAAAGCGCTTTGATGAAGCAATTGCAAAAGCATGGAGCCGACCATGGATGCGTGGTATTGATGGAGGTAGAGACTGGTGCTGTAAAAGCTATAGCTAACCTTAAACGAACAGAGAGTGGCTCTTATTACGAAGGGTATAATTATGCTATAGGTGAAAGTACCGAGCCTGGCTCAACTTTCAAATTGCCTGCGCTTATGGTTGCCATTGAAGATGGCTATGTTGATATGGGTGATATTATAGATTGTGGCGATGGATCAAGAAGGTACTATGATCGAACCATGTATGATTCAAACTTTGACGATGGAGGATGGGGAAAGATAAGTGTTAAGCGGGTTTTGGAGGTTTCTTCTAATATTGGAATGGCTGAGATCATAAGCCGAAACTATACTGAAAACCCCAAGGAGTTTATTGATGGTCTGGCTGAAATGAACTTGCGTCAGCCACTCGGAATCGAAATTGCCGGTGAAGGCAAACCTTTTATCAAGAATTCTGATCATGAAACTTGGTCAGGAATATCGTTGGCTTGGATGGCACATGGTTATGAGTTGCAGCAGACTCCTCTTCAAATATTGACCTTCTATAATGCGGTTGCCAATAATGGCAAAATGGTTAAGCCAAAGTTTGTTGATAAGATCACTAAAGGAAGAAAAGTAGTTGAGGAGCGTCCTACTGAGGTGATCAATCCTAAGATCTGCTCGCAAGCAACAATAGAAAAGGTTAAAGAGGCTTTAGAGGGGGTTGTAAGTAATGGAACAGCTTCCAACCTAAAAAATGCCAATTACAAAATAGCCGGAAAAACGGGTACAGCGCAAATAGCCAATTTAAATTACGGCTACAGCTACCAGTCGAAAGTTAGTCACCAGGCATCTTTTGTCGGTTACTTCCCTGCAGATGATCCACAATACTCTTGCATTGTAGTGGTAAATGCACCAAGTCGGAATGTTTACTATGGAAACTTGGTTGCCGGTCCAATTTTTAAAGAGGTAGCCGATAAGGTGTATGCTAATAGTTTAGAGATGCATGACGAGTTGGAATGGCAAGCGCATCAATTTGCATTTTCACGAATACCTTATTCAAAGCATGGCTACCGAACAGATCTCACAAAGGTTTTTCAGCAGCTAGGTGTAGAAACAAAGATTCAAGCAAAGGATGCGGACTGGATCGTGACCCAAACTCGTGACACTTCAGTAGTGCTTCAAGCCAGAAGGGTAACAGATAACCTTGTACCTAACGTGGTAGGAATGGGTTTGCGTGATGCTATTTATTTGCTTGAAAATCAAGGATTAAAAGTAAGAGTGAAAGGCAGGGGCATGGTAAAGCATCAATCCTTAGAAGCAGGTCTTCGAATTCGAGATGGACAAGAAATTGAAATTCAGCTATCGTAAATGCAGAACTTAAAAGACATATTATTTGGGGTCTCTTTAAAAGAGGTGATTGGTTCAACTGATATAAATGTTCAGGGGCTTGCTTTTGATTCTCGCAAAGTATCGAAAGGCTTTTGTTTCATTGCACAAAAAGGGGTTCAGCAAGATGGGCATAACTACATTAAAAAGGCGATTGAGCTAGGAGCCATTGCTGTGGTTTGTGAAGATTTACCCGCAGAGCTTATTTCAGGGATAACTTATTTGCGAACAGATGATGCTTCCAAGGCGCTTGGTTTTCTAGCAAGTAATTTTTACAAGAATCCTTCAAAAGAGCTTAAGCTGATTGGCATTACAGGGACCAATGGCAAAACAACCTGTGCAACTCTGCTTCATCAGTTATTCAAGACTTTGGGCTATCAAGTGGGTTTAATTTCAACTGTAGTTAACAAAATTGGTGAGGAAGAAATTCCTGCTACTCATACCACTCCTGATGCGCTTGCAATCAATGCTCTTTTAAGTAAAATGGTGATTGAAGGTTGTAGTCATGTTTTTATGGAAGTAAGCTCTCATGGCTTAGCTCAAGAAAGGGTTGCAGGCTTAGAGTTTGCCGGCGCTGTTTTTACCAATATAACACATGAGCACCTAGATTTTCATAAAGATTTTAAATCCTATTTGAAGGCTAAACAGATGCTTTTTGATAGGTTAGGTTCAGGCACTTTTGCCTTAACCAACGGAGATGATAAAAACGGTGCAGTCATGATCCAAAATTCAAAAGCAAAGCGTTATAGCTATGCATTGAAATCAGATGCAGATTATAAATGCCGAATTCAGGAAAGCAATTTCACTGGTCTTCAGCTGCTGATTGATGGGAAAGAGTTTTGGAGTCCCCTGATCGGAGATTTTAACGCTTATAACTTGACTGCCGTATATGCGACTGCACGTTTGTTGGGTCAAGATAGTTTAAACGTATTGACAGCTTTAAGCAGTCTGCGAGCAGTAGCAGGTCGTTTTCAATATGTTAGTATAAATCAAATTGCCGGTATAGTAGATTATGCCCACAGTCCTGACGCTTTAGAGAATGTTTTAAGAACCATAAAAAAGACGCGCACAGGGAATGAGCAAGTGATTACAGTGGTAGGCTGTGGTGGAGACCGTGATCGAACTAAGCGTCCCCTTATGGCTAAGATTGCTTGCAGTTACAGTGATCGGGTGATTTTAACCTCAGATAATCCAAGAACTGAGAACCCTGATCAAATCATTGAAGAAATGAAAACGGGGGTGGATGCCAGTGAACGCCGAAAAGTACTCTCCATTACGCAAAGAAGGGAGGCAATTAGGACCGCAGCCTCCTTAGCAGAGGCAAACGATATTATTCTGGTTGCAGGAAAGGGGCATGAAACTTACCAAGAGATTAATGGCGAAAGAAACCATTTCGATGATATGGAAGAGTTAGAGGCTGCTTTAAATGAATTTCACCAAACCATAAGCTAATGCTGTATTATCTATTTGAGTATTTGAATGAACTTGATTTCCCGGGAGCGGGGGTATTTCAATATATCACTTTTCGTACTGCTGCTTCTGTGATTGTTTCCTTACTTATTTCAATGGTATTCGGAAAAAGAATCATTGACCTTTTACATAGACAGCAAGTAGGGGAAACCGTACGTGATCTTGGACTTGAAGGTCAAAAAGCAAAGCAGGGAACGCCAACTATGGGCGGGCTGATTATTCTGGCTTCAATCCTGATTCCAACACTGCTATTCGCTAAGCTAGATAACATTTATATCCTTCTGATGCTCGTCTCAACCGTTCTACTTGGTTTGATCGGTTTTATAGACGACTACATTAAAGTATTTAAAAAGAACAAAGAAGGTCTAGCAGGAAAATTCAAGGTGATTGGTCAAATCTTAGTTGGCCTGTTTGTAGGCGCTGTGCTATTTTTTCACGAGGACGTTACAGTTCAAAATAAGGTCCCTTTATCAGATATTGAGCTTCAAGAAAAGCGAGCTGATTTAAGTGATCAAGAGATTGCAGGAAGTTTTGAATGGGTGGAAAATAAGTCAATGGATACAACCATCCCATTTGTAAAAAACAATGAGTTCAACTACGGTGAGTTGATTGATTGGTGTTGTGATAATGCAATGGATTGGGTTTGGCTGATCTTTATACCAATCGTGATCTTTATCATTACTGCAGTTTCAAATGGGGCCAATATGACTGATGGCCTAGATGGTCTAGCAACGGGGACCTCTGCCATTATTGGAGTAACTCTGGCGGTCTTTGCCTACGTTTCTGGTAATACCATCTTCTCCGACTACCTTAATATCATGTACATCCCACAGTCGGGAGAGCTTGTAGTTTTTATAGGTGCTTTTGTAGGGGCATGTGTGGGTTTTCTTTGGTATAACTCATATCCTGCACAGGTTTTTATGGGTGATACAGGGAGCTTAGCGCTTGGTGGAATTATCGCTGTTTTTGCCTTAGCCATCAGAAAAGAATTGCTCATACCAGTATTCTGCGGAGTCTTTTTGGTTGAGAATTTATCGGTCATGATTCAGGTGGCCTATTTCAAATACACCAAGAAAAAAACCGGTGAAGGCAAGCGGGTCTTTTTAATGGCTCCTTTGCATCACCACTATCAAAAGAAAGGCTACCACGAATCAAAAATTGTATCACGGTTTTGGATCGTGGGCGTAATGCTCGCCATACTCTCAATTGTAACACTCAAACTGCGGTAAACGATTATGGAGCATGGTCATTTAGCCGTTCTTGGCGGAGGAGAAAGTGGAGTAGGAGCGGCTATACTAGCAAAAAAAAAGGGACTTGTACCCTTTCTTTCAGATGCAGGAAGCATCAAAGAGAAGTACAAGAACGTTCTTGAAAAGTATGAAATTGAATGGGAGGAAGGTGCTCACTCTTTTGAGCGTTTGAGTCAAGCGACTGAGTTGGTCAAAAGTCCAGGTATCCCAAAAGAGGCCAAGATTGTCAAGCAAGTCGAATCTGCAGGAGTTAAAATTATTTCTGAGGTTGAGTTTGCTTCTCGATATACCAATGCAAAATTGATTGCAGTGACCGGTAGCAACGGTAAAACAACCACCGTAAATCTGCTCCATCACATGCTTAAAAAAGCGGGGCTGAAAGTGGGTTTGGCAGGCAATGTAGGAAACAGCTTTGCGCATTCGGTAGCTTCAGAAAGTTATGACTACTACGTTTTGGAGCTAAGTAGCTTTCAGTTAGATGACATCCGAAAGTTTAAAGCTTTCATTAGCATTTTGCTGAATATAACGCCTGATCATTTAGATCGTTATGAAAATGACTTCGATCAATATGCTAATGCAAAATGCAGAATAGCTATGAATTCAGAGCAGTCAGATTTTCTGCTTTACAATGCCGATGATCAAGCGATAGAGAAAGCATTTAAAAAGCTTTCTACTCAAGCCAAACTCATTCCATTCAGTATCAAACAAGAGCTCTTAGAAGGAGCATATTTAGATAAAGATAACTTAACAATTAACCTAAATAACAACCATTTTATTATGTCAATACATGATCTAGCCTTGCAAGGCAAACACAACCTTTATAATTCCATGGCATCAGGAATTGCAGGTAGAATTTTAGATTTAAGGAAAGAACTCATAAGAGAATCCTTATCAGATTTTCAAAACGTAGAGCACCGCCTAGAGAAGGTGGCTAGTGTTCACGGTATTGAATTTATCAACGACTCTAAAGCCACTAATGTAAACAGCACTTGGTATGCGCTTGAAAGTATGGCTAAACCAACCATTTGGATTCTCGGAGGGGTTGATAAAGGAAACGATTACGCTGAATTGCTAGAGCTTGTTCAAGATAAGGTTAAGGCCATAATATGCCTTGGTACTGATAATAAAAAGATCATAGATGCTTTTAAGGACACAGTAGAGTTAATCGAAGAAGCCGGTTCAGCAGAAGAGGCAGTAAATAAGGCTTATGAAATCGGCCTAAAAGGTGATGCCGTCTTGCTTTCTCCTGCTTGCGCAAGCTTCGATCTTTTCGAGAACTATGAAGACCGCGGTCATCAATTTAAAAGAGCAGTTCGCGCGCTATAAGCATGCAGGGAATATATAAATATTTAAAAGGAGATCGGGTAATTTGGGCAGTAGCCTTATTCTTGGCGATTTTTTCTGTTTTGGTTGTTTACAGTTCAATCGTCACTTTGGCTTACAAGTACCAAGGAGGTAACACGGAGTACTACCTGATTAAGCATGCGATTATTTTAGGAGTCGGTTTTGGGATCATGTATTTTGCCCATAAATTGAATTACCGCTACTATTCTCGTATAGCTCAGATCTTTTTGTATTTAGCCATACCCTTACTACTCTTTACCCTTTTAACCGGAACTAGTATCAATAATGCAAGCCGTTGGTTGGTAATTCCCATTATAAATCAATCTTTTCAGACTTCAGATTTAGCTAAGCTTGCTCTGATCATGTTCTTAGCACGCATGCTCTCTAAGCGGCAGGAAAACATCAAAGACTTTAACCAAGCATTCGTGCCGATAATGGTGCCAGTTCTATTGATCTGCGGCCTTATTCTACCTGCGAATTTTTCAACGGCAGCCATGCTTTTCACCACCTCTTTGGTACTCATGTTCATCGGCAGGATTAACCTTGCTTATATCATTTCGCTGATTAGTATAGGGGTGGTTTGCTTGGGTATTTTCATCGCCATCGTGATCAACTCTGATTATACCGGTCGTGTTGGCACTTGGAAAGCCCGAATAGAAAGCTTTGTTGAAGGTGATGCCCAAGGGAATTATCAAGTTGAGCAATCCAAAATAGCTATCGCAACAGGAGGTATTGTTGGGAAAGGTCCGGGAAGAAGCACGCAACGAAACTTTTTACCGCAACCCTATTCAGATTTTATTTTCGCCACCGTAATTGAAGAGTATGGCGTAATGGGCGGCTTCGTGATTCTGCTACTTTACCTTATACTCCTTTACCGGGGAATAATAATTGCCAAAAAAGCGCCGCGGACATTTGGCTCCCTATTGGCCATAGGACTCTGTTTTAGTCTGGTCTTCCAAGCGCTGATCAACATGGCTGTTGCGGTTAACTTATTTCCTGTTACCGGTCAGCCCCTGCCTATGGTAAGTATGGGAGGTACATCTATCTGGTTTACTTGCTTGGCTCTTGGAATTATTCTTAGTGTGAGCAGGCAAACCCAATTGCAAACAAAGGAGGTTGAGCATGGCTAAATACCGAATCATGATCAGTGGCGGCGGAACCGGCGGCCACATATTTCCCGCTATTGCTATTGCGAACTCGCTTAAGAAGAAACATCCTGATGCCGAATTTTTATTCGTGGGTGCTTTGGGGAGAATGGAAATGGAAAAAGTTCCTGAGGCAGGTTATAAAATTGAAGGCTTGCCAATCATGGGTATTCAACGCCGGTTGACAGTAAAAAATTTGATGTTGCCTTTTAAACTCTTAAAGAGTATGCTAAAGGCTAGAAAGTTGATCAAGGAGTTTAAACCCCATATAGCCATAGGAGTAGGGGGTTATGCAAGTGGACCTTTGCTGCGAGCGGCAAATAATGCAGGCGTTCCAACCCTACTGCAAGAACAAAATTCTTTTGCTGGCTTAACCAATAAGCTATTAGCTAAGAAAGCGAAATTGGTTTGCGTTGCTTATCCTGAGATGGATAAATTCTTTCCAAAAGACCGCATCCTTATTACGGGAAACCCTGTGCGTTCTGAGGTAGTTAAACTAGACGGTAAGAGGCAAAGAGCGCTTGAATTTTTCAATTTAGAAAATGACAAAAAGGTCATTTTAGTTGTTGGTGGCAGTTTAGGAGCTTGGTCGATCAATGAGGGGGTGGGCAATTCACTTAAGCATTGGGAAAAAGAAGGTGTTCAGTTAATCTGGCAAACTGGTAAACTTTACCATGAGCGCGCTATGGAACAAGCCAAGCCATATGAAAATTGGGTTAAGGTTCAGCAATTCATTAAGCGTATGGATCTAGCTTATGCTGCTGCTGATCTAGTTGTTTCCAGAGCGGGTGCTATTGCTGTCTCAGAATTATGTTTGGTCAAAAAGCCAAGTATTTTCGTGCCTTTGCCCTCTGCGGCTGAAGATCATCAGACTAAGAACGCGATGGTGCTCGTAAATAGACAAGCGGCTAGTCTAATTAAAGATCAGGAGGTAAAAGATGGTCTAGCAGCTACTGTAAGTGATCTGCTTGCCAAGCCAGAAGAATTAAATAAAATGAGCGAACGCATGGAATCTCTCGGTTATCATGATGCAGCCGACCTTATTGCTGACCAAGCCATTAAAATCATGGACCGCGGATGAATATAAAGCAAGAAAATATCTATTTCGTGGGTGTCGGTGGTATTGGAATGAGTGCTTTGGCGCGTTATTTCCACCAAATGGGAAAAGAAGTAGCGGGATACGATCGGGCAATAACTGATTTGAGTAAACAACTTCAAGCAGAAGGTATTGCAGTTAATTATATTCTAGAAGCTGATGCTATCCCATTTTCACACAGAGATAAAGAGAATACATTAGTTGTGTATACGCCTGCCATTTCTTCTGAAAACGAGATTCTTTCCTACTTTGAAACGGAAGGTTTTCAGTGCATAAAACGAGCTGAAGTATTAGGCAAGTTGAGTGAAGGCTTAACTACAATAGCAGTTGCAGGAACTCATGGCAAGACCACCGTATCTTCAATGATTGCTTTTATTTTGGATCAAGCGGGAATCAAGTTAAACGCTTTTCTAGGGGGTATTTCTCACGACTTCAGGACCAACCTTTTAATCGATCCTGATGCTGAATTTATGCTCACAGAAGCAGATGAATATGACCGTTCCTTTTTGCAATTACACCCTCATTATGCAGTAATTACTGCTATGGATGCTGATCATTTAGATATATATGAAAATGAAGCAGAGCTGATTAAAACTTACCGAGAGTTCGTAAAACAGATCAAAAAAGGCGGAACCTTATTCACTACAAAAGCTTGTTCGCATCAATTAGATTCGGAGAAGCAGTATGAAGTAGTAGAATATACAGGAGAAGCAGCAAAAGTAAAACTTAGCTCTGTAGCAGTAGTAAACGGAGTCTATGAATTTGACTTAAGCTATGGTCCGCACCAACTAAGAAAAGTACAATGTGGATTAGCCGGTAGGCATAATTTAGAAAATGCCTCTGTTGCCATTGCGGTAGCGCTTTCTTTAGGGATAGATGCTCATAAGGTCAAGCAAGCTATTAGTTCATTTCGGGGGGTAAAAAGAAGGTTTGATGTACACATTAAGCGCGATGAATTTGTTTACATTGATGATTATGCTCATCATCCACTCGAGATCAAGGCATTGCTTTCCTCTGTAAAGGAGCTTTATCCTGAAAGGCATATAACAGCAGTATTTCAGCCGCATTTATACTCGAGAACAAAAGATTTTGGGGCAGAGTTTGCACATGAGCTAGCGCAAGCCGATGAAGTAATTCTACTAGAGCTTTATCCTGCACGCGAAGAACCGATTGAAGGTATTGATGCCCGATGGTTAGCCAAGCAAATTGATCAAAAAAGCGTGCATGTGCTACAGAAGAATCAATTAGTAAAACACCTTCAGGAAATAGAACTAGAAGTTTTATTAACTATTGGAGCAGGGGATATAGATACTGTAGTTCAGCCAATAATAAAAGCCTTTGACGCATGAAAAAGTACCTAGGCATATTGAGTTGGTTTTTGCTTCTGTTGGGAGTTTTTGCTTTGCTAGGTTTCGTAAAGCAAAAGCAAACCGCTCAAGCTTGTCAAGCCATTCAAATTAGGATCGACCGCAGTAATGGTAATTTCTTTGTTGAAGAAGAAGATATAAGCTCCATGCTTTATCATGATGTTGATACAGTGCTTGGTAGGCCTCTTGATGCTATAAATACTGAAGCCTTGGAGCACAAGATTGATAATCACCCTTCTATTGCAAATAGCGAAGTATTTAAAACCATTAACGGTAAACTCATCATTGAAGTTGAGCAGCGGACACCCATTGTGCGCATCTTCTCAAACTCAGGAGATACTTATTACATTGACAGTACAGGTAATTTTATGCCAACATCCAAGAAGTATACCGCTAGGGTGTTGATTGCTAACGGAAATATTAGACAGGACTTTGTTCATCTGGCTCACTTAAACGTTAATCACTTAAAAGATTCATCAGCTAATGCATCAATTTTAAAACAGCTTTTCAACTTTGCACAATTCATTCGTAAAGAGCCATTTTGGCGCGCTCAGATTGAACAGCTCTATGTTAATAAAGATTCAGAGCTTGAATTGATTCCAAGGGTTGGAAATCATAGAATTGTAATGGGAGATGACTCTATGCTAGAGCAGAAGTTTGAGAAGCTTAAAATATTTTATCTCAAGGGCTTGCCAAAAACGGGCTGGAACGAGTATAGCGTGATTAATCTAAAATATGCAAACCAAATAGTTTGCACTAAACAAAACTAAAATGGACGATTCATTAGACGAGATTGTAGTCGGCTTAGACATTGGAACCACAAAAATTGTGGCCATGGTTGGGCGAAAGAATGAGCACGGAAAGCTCGATATTCTTGGTATGGGTCGTTCGGAATCTCTTGGCGTTACCAGAGGGGTAGTTGCTAATATCGAAAAAACCGTTCAGTCTATTCGAGATGCTGTTACCGAAGCGGAGAGTAAATCAGGGGTTGACATCAGGGTAGTGAATGTTGGTATAGCAGGGCAGCATATTAAAAGTCTGCAGCATAGAGGTGTTAGAGTTCGAAATAGCCTTGATGATGAAATCTCTCAAGAGGATATTGACCTTTTGATCAATGATATGTTTAAGTTGGTTACCCTTCCTGGGGAAGAAATTATCGATGTTTTGCCCCAAGAGTTTATTGTAGACAATGAACAAGGCATCAAAGATCCCGTCGGCATGAGTGGCATTCGCTTAGAAGCCAATTTTCACATTATTACAGGACAGGTAGCTGCGGCTAAAAACATTCATAAATGTGTGCATAAGGCCAATTTAGAGGTTCAAGACCTAATTCTAGAACCAATCGCATCCTCGGCTTCAGTGCTGAGTGAAGAGGAAAAGGAAGCAGGTGTAGTTCTGGTTGATATCGGAGGTGGTACAACAGATGTCGCCATTTTTCAAGATGGTATAATCCGACACACCGCAGTAATTCCTTTTGGTGGAAATGTTATCACAGAAGATATTAAAGAAGGGTGTAGCATCATTAAAAATCAAGCAGAATTACTTAAAGTGAAATTTGGTTCTGCCTTAGCTGATGAAAGCCAAGAAAACGAAATCGTTTCCATTCCAGGACTAAGAGGGAGAGAACCAAAAGAAATTTCGATCAAGAATTTATCGCATATTATCCAAGCAAGACTTGAAGAGATCATTGAGCACATTTATTATGAGATCAAGAACTCTGGTTATGAAAGTAAGCTTATTGCAGGTATGGTTATTACCGGAGGTGGTTCTCAAATGAAGCATATCGGTCAATTGTTTGAATACGTTACAGGTATGGATACCAGAATTGGTTATCCTAATGAATATTTGGCTAAAGGAAACCCAGAAGAAATAACCTCACCGATGTATGCTACTGGTGTAGGTTTGATTTTGAAAGGCTTTGAAAAGCTGGGACAGAAAAGTCAAACGAAAGTTGAAGAAGATCCGGAGAGCATTCCGGTAAGGCAGGGAGAGAAAACCAAAGGTGGTTTTTTACAAACCATGCTCAAGAAAGGAAAAGAGTTTTTTGAGGATGATGAAACACATTAATTGAAATTAAAGCGCAGTAAAAATAAAATCCATTATTATGAAATTTGATTTGCCCAAAGATCAATCGTCAATTATTAAAGTAATCGGAGTAGGTGGAGGCGGCAGTAATGCGGTGAACCACATGTTCCGCCAAGGTATTACGGGGGTTGACTTTGTGATCTGCAACACGGATCAACAAGCACTGGACCAAAGTCCTATTCCAAATAAGATTCAACTAGGTGCAACCCTCACTGAAGGCAGGGGAGCAGGGTCAAAACCTGAGGTTGGTAAAAACGCTGCCATTGAAAATGTAGATGACTTGAAAGAGTTGTTGGAGAAAAACACGCAAATGGTTTTCATTACTGCAGGAATGGGAGGAGGAACTGGTACAGGAGCTGCCCCAGTGATTGCTCAAACGGCTCGTGAAATGGGGATCCTAACCGTAGGGATCGTGACTGTTCCTTTTACTTTTGAAGGAAGACGAAGAAAAATACAAGCCGATGAGGGATTAGCTGAATTAAGAAAGAATGTAGATACCTTGCTGATTATATGCAATGATAAATTGCGGGAAATGCATGCTGATCTGAAAATTTCAGAGGCTTTTTCCAAAGCAGATGATATACTCACAGTTGCGGCAAAGGGCATTGCCGAAATCATTACCGTTGCCGGCTATATTAATGTTGATTTTGAAGATGTGAAAACTGTAATGAAAGACGGTGGAACAGCCATTATGGGCTCTGCATCGGCTGAAGGGGACGAACGTGCGGTTAAGGCCGTAAGTCATGCTTTAGCTTCACCGCTTTTAAATGATAACGACATTACAGGCGCCAATTATATCCTACTCAATATTACTTCAGGTGAAGACGAAGTGAGCATGGACGAAATTGAAGAGATTACAGATTACATTCAAAATGAAGCAGGTAATACCGCCGATATTATTTGGGGTACCGGGGTAGATGAAAGTTTAGCGAATAAGATCAGTGTTACCATCATTGCCACAGGTTTTGGGGCTAGCCAAGTTCCACATACCAAGCAAGAGCCTAAAAAAAGGGTAATCAGCCTTGATGAAGACGTGAATACCCAAATTACTCAAGCGGTTGAAGAGGATAAGAAAGAAGAGCAAATTGATTCTAGCACAAATGACGAGATAGAACTGAAGTCTGACTCTCAAAAAAGCTTTGAATTTGAATTGCGTAAAACTGAAAAATCACCTCCTCCTGAGACAAAGTCTGATAGTGTAAAAAGGTATAGCTTAGATGACGATGCAACAAGTCAAGATGAGCCTAAGGAAACTGAAAGTGACGAGAAGATCAGCCTTAATCGCGCCAATTCAATGGAATCTAGTAAAGAAGCTAAAGATACCGGCGAGCCTAAGAAGCTAGACGAAGAAGAACAAATGCGAAAGAGTCAAGACCGTATTTTGAAACTTAAGGCTTTAAGTTTGAAAATGAAAAGTCCTAACGGAATCAATGACTTGGAGAAAGAACCTGCTTACAAGCGAAGAAACATCAAATTAGATGATACACCTCATTCCTCTGAAAGCAATGTATCTCGGTATACCTTAAGTGAGGATGAAGAAAATAAAACCTCCCTTAAACAAAACAATTCCTTCTTACACGACAATGTGGATTGATTGATTTTACCTTTTGAATAATAGAGAAAAGGCTCAGTAATGAGCCTTTTTTTACACCTATAAGTCAAAGAGTATTCACTAATTTCGTGTAAAAATATATAGTTATGAGTTTAGCAGATCAAATAAACGAAGACATTAAAACGGCCATGAAGGCGAAAGATAAGCCAACTTTGGAGGCGTTGCGGGCAATTAAGTCGCAAATACTATTAGCGGCCACAGAAAAAGGGGCTGGCGAAAGTGATGAAGCGGCAGAGATGAAGATGCTGCAGAAGTTGGTAAAGCAAAGAAGAGATTCGGCTGACATCTACACCAATGAAGGTCGAAATGATCTGGCAGCTGCTGAATTGGAGCAAGTTACAATTATTGAGAACTACCTGCCCGAACAGATGACTGAAGACCAAATACGGTCGGAAGTGGACGCCATTATTAAAGCTACCGGAGCACATGGAATGAAAGATATGGGAAAAGTAATGGGATCAGCGAATCAAAAAATGGCCGGTAAGGCAGATGGTAAAATCATTGCCCAATTGGTAAAACGGGCTCTAGATCACAACGAAGTTTAAGCTTTAAACTCGCCTTCATGAAAATCAAACTCATCCTTTTGGCCCTTTTCGCAGGGCTGCTTCTCAGCGCATGCAACAGTCTGAAAAACCCCGCTGCTACCCAAAACTTTAAGCGGGTAAAGTACCGTGCTCATTTGAATCTTTCTAAATCACAAGCAAAGCCAAGTATTACTGCTTTTGAAACCGAGCAAGAAGAGTTCGTTCAAAACCCTGTCAACCCAAAAGATAGCTTAGTATGGATGAGGCCAAGTTCGTTACATTCACTCAATGATTTGCAGCATTTTGCTCTCAAGACTCCTCTTAGAGCTAGTCTTAAAGCTGAAATGAGGACTCACCATCTTAACATTAATGAACTGAAGCAGAAGGCGCTTAACTTAAGTGAGTCTATACCTGCTAAAACGAATGTGGTTTTGAGTGACCCCTGGTGGGAGGATGATCCAGAAGACTGGCCGTGGCAGCAAATTGTATTGGCTTTCATTCTTTTCTTACTGATTGTATTGGCCATTTACCTTTTAATTTCTCTACTTGGGGGCATAGTAGGTAGTCTATTAGGGCTGATCTTGCTCTTGCTTTTGATCTATGTCTTATTGGAATACTGGTCTTAAGGTAACTAGCTGAACGATAAGTGGTTTTAATTGTAAAATCTTATATTATAAGGTTTACTTTTTAACTTAAAACAATTAAACCATGAACAAGTATTTTTCTTATTCAATAATTCCAATTTTAACCCTGTTGATTGCTTCCTGCTCTATGGTGAAGAACCCGCAGTCGGCAAACTTTCAAAGGGTAAAATACAACTCTCACTTGAAGCTTGCCAAGGAGCAAAAAGCTGATAAATTACCTAAGACAGTAAAAAGTTTTGAAACTCAAAAAGGAATAGAGGAATATAAATTAGAAGAAGAGGGTTTAGCAACGCTTTCTAAAAGACAGCAAAAGTCACTTTTGGCTTCTAATAGTAAACTCGCCCAACCGCAAAAAGCAACTAAAGTGAAAATTAATCCTGCTGAATGGGATTTTAAAGAAAGCAAAAGTAAAAAGCAACTCGCTGAGAATCCATCCATTTGGGAGAATGAGCTGAATGCACCAAACCTTTCTGAAATTAATACTTATCTAAATGCCGTAGAACCACTTTCAGCCGAATCTTCCGTTGGTTTAGGAGATTTGTTGTACGTTATTTTAGTGGTATTGCTAGTTTTAATCGTGATTAGTTTAATTGCTGAGTTAGCAGGTGGATTAGTAGGTGCCCTAATAGCCGTTCTCTTGATCTTACTTATTTTGAGATTGCTAGGTTACGCATAGAGTAACTTTTTTATAGGAAGTATTAAGCTGAAGAATTCGAGCAAAAAGACCTTCTAGGTTTCTAAAACCTAGAAGGTCTTTTATACTTTGAGTAGATTATTAAAGTTAAGCCATAAAAAAACCCGACACGAAGTCGGGTTTTTTAAATTTATAAATGGTAATTAATGGGAAGAACTACATCATGCCACCCATTCCGCCCATTCCACCAGGCATTCCGCCACCGGCTGGCATTCCACCACCTGCATCCTCGTCCTCTTCATCGGCGATTACGCACTCTGTAGTTAAGAACATTCCTGCAATAGATGCAGCATTTTCAAGGGCTACTCTAGCTACTTTGGTTGGGTCAATTACCCCAGCTTTCAATAAGTCTTCAAACTCTTCTGTTCTGGCATTGAATCCAAAGTTACCGCTTCCTTCTTGAACCTTTTGTACTACAACAGAACCTTCACCTCCGCTGTTGAATACAATTTGTCTTAGAGGCTCTGGTAAAGCTCTTCTTACAATGTCCATACCAGTAGTTTGATCTTGATTTTCTCCATTCTTGCCGTCTAGAGCTGATAAAGCTCTAATTAAGGCAACACCACCACCGGGAACAATTCCTTCTTCAACGGCTGCTCTTGTGGCATGCAATGCATCGTCTACGCGGTCTTTTTTCTCTTTCATTTCAACCTCAGATGCTGCACCTACGTAAAGCACTGCAACACCACCTGCTAACTTCGCTAAACGCTCTTGTAGCTTCTCTTTGTCGTAGTCAGAAGTAGTGTTTTCGATTTGTGCTTTGATCTGATTTACTCTTGCTTTAATGTCGTCAGAATTTCCGCTTCCGTTTACAACCGTAGTGTTGTCTTTATCAATGGTGATTTTCTCACATTCACCAAGGTCAGCAAGGTCAGCATTTTCTAACTTGTAACCTCTTTCTTCAGAAATTACAGTTCCTCCTGTAAGAATTGCAATGTCTTCTAGCATTGCTTTTCTACGATCGCCAAAACCTGGCGCTTTCACTGCTGCTACTTTTAAAGATCCTCTGATCTTATTTACAACCAATGTTGCCAAAGCTTCTCCTTCAATATCCTCAGCAATAATCAATAAAGGTCTTCCGCCTTGGGCAGTCTTTTCCAATACAGGAAGTAGATCCTTCATAGTAGAAATCTTTTTGTCAAAGATCAGGATGTATGGATTTTCAAGCTCAGCTTCCATCTTATCGGTATCAGTTACGAAATAAGGTGATAAGTAACCACGATCGAATTGCATACCTTCTACTACTTCAACAGTAGTTTCAGTTCCTTTTGCTTCTTCAACGGTAATTACACCTTCTTTCTTCACTTTTGCCATAGCTTCAGCTATTAGCTTTCCAATAGAACTATCATTGTTAGCTGAAATTGTTGCAACTTGCTCTATCTTTTCAGAATCTTCGCCAACGGTTTGAGAAATGTTTCTCAATTCAGCAACAATTTCATTAACTGCTTGGTCGATTCCTCTTTTTAGGTCCATTGGGTTAGCACCTGCGGCAACATTTTTCAACCCCTGAGTTACGATTGCTTGCGCAAGTATAGTCGCTGTTGTAGTTCCATCACCCGCATCGTCAGCAGTTTTTGATGCAACCTCTTTTAGCATCTGTGCGCCTAAGTTTTCAACTGTATCTTTTAGCTCAATTTCTTTTGCAACAGATACACCATCCTTAGTTACGTTAGGTGCTCCAAATTTTTTGTCGATTACAACATTTCTACCCTTTGGTCCAAGGGTCACTTTTACAGCATTAGCAAGTTTGTCCATGCCATTCTTTAGGGCATTTCTTGCTTCTGTATCGAAAATTATTTCTTTAGCCATTTTAGTCTAATTTTTTGGTTTACTATTTATATAATTGCGAAAATGTCAGATTCTCGCATAATCAAATATTCATTGCCTTCTACAGTAATCTCAGTTCCTGCATACTTACCGTAAAGAACTGAGTCTCCTTCCTTAACGGTCATAGGCTCATCTGGCTTACCGTTTCCTACAGCGATTACTGTACCTCTTTGAGGTTTTTCTTTTGCTGTATCTGGTATAATAATACCACCAGCTGTTTTTTCTTCTGCTGCAGCAGGTTCAACTAGAACTCTATCTGCTAAAGGTTTAATATTTACTGACATATTTTAAAGTTTAATGTTATTGAACATGTCTGCTTCTAACGAAAGTTGTGCCAGTACTATCTTTTTCATGAAAACGGTAATTATTTCACTTTTGAGCAAAAAAAATGTCAGCATGTGCTGACATACTGACATTTTACAGTTTCGTATTTAGGAAGTTTATTCGCTATCCTCTTCAGTTTGCTCATCTCCCATCGGTAAAGCTGCATTGTCAGATGCCTGACCTGAAGGAACTCCCTCTTGGATTACAGGAGCTTGGCTTTGTGGAATTACTTGTTGAGCTTCACCTGCAATTTCAGATTCATTAGTCGTTACAACTTCGTTGCCACCGATTAAAGAAGATGAGATTACACTTAAAATAATGAGCGCAATACCAAGAGACCAAGTAGCTTTTTCTAAGAAATCGGTTGTTTTTCTAACGCCCATTACTTGGTTAGATGAAGAAAAGTTTGATGCTAAACCACCTTTTGGGTTCTGTACTAATATGACAAATATTAAAAGTATAGCGACAATAAAAATAAGTACTGATATGAAAATAAACATCTTAGGTTATGAATTTAGTTCGTCCTGTAATCTCTGAATTTGGCCTGCAAAATAAATCTTTTTTTCTGGATATTTCAATTGAAGTTTTTGAAATGCTTCGATCGCTTTTTCATAATTGCCTTGTTGAGCATACACATTGGCCAATGTTTCGGTAATTAGATCGCCATCTTCTTGAACACTTAAGCGTGCCATTTTAGCCGGAGAGTAAAACTCTTGCTTACTTCTTCGAGCGGTTTGATCAAAAGCTTTCAATCCCTTTTGAGCTTCAGGACTAGCCTGATCCCAAATGGGTTTTTTCTTCGGCTCATCACTGTAATGAGACAACCAATCCGAGAAGCTGTGGTTTTCGTTTTCAACAAACTTCTCTACATCATTGTCTTCTTCAAGCTGACTCTCTTCTCCTAAGCTTTCGTTAAATTGACTGTCTGACTCTTCCAGTTTTTTAGACTCTTCATCAACCTCTAACAAAATACTACTGTTTATGGCAGCTGTAATTAATTGTTCCTCTAGAACATCGTCTAAAGTCTCATTGGGCTTGGTTTTGTCTTGTTGTTCTTCGCGATTCTTTTCCGGAGCTGGAGCTTTAGGGAGCTCTTCTTGTGCCGAAACTTCTTCAGCCTGCTTTATTTCTTTATTCTCTCTTGCGTCAATTTTTGGCTGTTCACTTATTTCGCTTCTGTGTAATGAAGGTTTTTCATCTACCTTATTTTCATTTTCCGATTGATCGAAATGGAGTTCATGCAACTTCTTTCGGTCATTAGCATATGCAGCAGCTTTTCTTAGCTGTTTTTCAAATTTTAAGTTTTCATGCTGGTGATAAGCAACTGACAACATAATTTGAGCTGTATTAAAAAATGGAAACTCTTCAAGTAATTTTTCCATTTCATTAGTTTGCTCAACAGTGTATTGAGTGTTAGGCTTTAATAGCGCTATGAGTTCGCTTTTTTTCATTACCAATTGGTCACCGACTTATTGAAAATGTCTTGAGTTAATTGATCGTTAATGCTATTCAAAATATCTTCTTCCACTGAACTCAAATCTAGAGCTGTTTCAAAATCTTCAAATCTTGAAAAATTCTGTTCAAAATTTTGGCTCTCGTCATTGTTGTTAGTGAACTTGACTTTTACACTCATGGTAACACGGGTAAGGGCAGCCGCTTCATTACCCTGTATGGCAACAGGTGCAGAATTGTAGCCTGTTATTGCTCCCTCAAACTCTAAATCTCCATTTGACTTTACTAAGACTAAATTCGTTTGTGAGAGAAAGATGTCTTTTAGCGCTTCTGTAAAAAGTTGACCGGAGTTAGGTGGAGCTAAGGTAGCGTAAACCGGGAAGAAGTCTATAGAAACAGTTTTAACTTCAGGAGCGATGGAAGCTCCGGTAAATGAGTATGATGCAGTGCAGGAAAGTTGCAATAAACCAAACCCGATAAAAACATAAAATAGCTTTCGTAGACTTTTATTCAATGTCGTACTCTTTAATTTTTCGATACAAAGTTCGCTCAGAAATACCTAGATCCTCTGCGGCGTATTTTCTTTTGCCATTGTGTTTGCTTAAGGCTTTTATGATCAGCCTTTTCTCAGCATCAGAAATACTTAAACTTTCTTCAATTTCTTCTGCTTCTTCAATTTCCTGATAGTACTCTGCACTATGCTCTTCTTCAGTTTCATCATTCAGTTTCACCTGACTGTGTTCATGATCATTTTCTTCCTTGCTACTGTATTCGGCTAATTGAAGTTTGCGAAATTCAAATTTATCACTTTCGCTATCTCCATAAAGTCTCTGATACGCTTGTTCATTGATTTCTTCCCTATCATCTCTTTTAGGGTTTTGCATCATCTCATGAACAACTTGTTTCAAATCATTCATGTCATTCTTCATCTCGAACAATACTTTATAAAGAATCTCTCTTTCACTGAGGTTTTCTTCTTTTCCATTGTAAATAATCGGTAAAGAAGCACCACTATTCTCAGGTAAGTAGTGAAGCAATTTTTCTTCCGTGATAAACTTATCTTCTTCAATTACTGAAATCTGCTCAGTTACATTTTTTAGCTGTCTAACATTTCCAGGCCATCGGTATTTTAAAAGTCTGTCTTTAGCACCTTCGCTAAGGCGAATGGCAGGCATGTGGTATTTATCGGCAAAGTCAGCTGCAAATTTTCTAAACAAGAGATAAATATCGTCTTTACGTTCTCGGAGGGGAGAAACTTCTATAGGTACAGTGTTAAGGCGGTAAAACAAGTCTTCACGAAACTTCTCTTTTTTTATGGCCTCAGGGATGTTTACGTTGGTTGCAGCCACTATCCTAACGTCAGTTTTTTGAACTTTAGACGAACCAACTTTCATAAACTCTCCTGATTCTAGAACCCTTAAGAGTCTTGCTTGAGTGGGTAAAGGCAGTTCGGCAACTTCATCTAAAAATATGGTACCTCCATCTGCTACTTCAAAATATCCTTTACGACTTTCATGTGCCCCAGTAAATGAGCCTTTCTCATGGCCAAAAAGTTCTGAATCAATCGTTCCTTCAGGAATCGCCCCGCAGTTCACGGCAATGTATTTATTGTGCTTGCGCACACTTTGGTAGTGAATGATTTGTGGCATTACTTCTTTTCCAGAACCACTTTCACCACTTATTAGAACAGAGAGATCTGTCGGTGCAACCTGTATAGCAATGTCAATGGCACGATTTAAGGCTTCTGAGTGGCCAATTATGCCAAATCTTCTTTTAACTTGCTCGTGCTTCATGCTATTGCTTCTCCCATTAAGGTAGCTGATGTGCAATCATGTACCTTTACCATCACATAGTCTCCTGCTTTGTAGTTTTTTCTAGGAAAAACTACTACTGAATTGTGTGTATTGCGTCCGTAGAGCTCCTGGTCTGATTTTTTAGAAACACCTTCTACCAAGACTTCATAAGTTTTGCCAATGTCTTTCTTCAATTGTTCATGCGAATGCTTTTGCTGTAGCGCTATAATTTCTGAAAGCCTTCGCTGTTTATCTGCTTCAGGTACATCATCTTCAAACTTCCTTTGAGCTAGAGTATTGGGCCTTTCAGAATACTTGAACATGTAAGAAAAGTGATATTTCACTTCTTCCATTAAACTAAGCGTATCTTGGTGTTCTTCTTCTGTTTCACTGCAAAAGCCTGCAATAATATCAGCAGAGATTGCACAATCGGGAATTATCCTTTTGATTGCTTCTACTCGATTTAGATACCATTCTCTGGTATATCCGCGATTCATTAATTCTAAAACCCTGCTGTTTCCTGATTGAAAAGGCAGGTGAATGTATTTGCAAATGTTATCGTGCTTTGCCATAACATGCAGCACATCGTCTGTCATGTCTTTGGGATGCGAAGTAGAAAATCGAATTCTCACCTTACGATCCACTTGAGCAACTAATTCCATTAACTGAGCAAAGTTGACACTGCGTTTTTGTTCTTCTTCAGAAAGCTTATCGAATTCTTTTTTAGGACCACCCCCATACCATAAATATGAGTCAACGTTTTGGCCTAGGAGAGTTACTTCTTTATATCCATTTTCAGCAAGCTGTTTCACCTCTTCGACAATCGTTTCAGGATCTCTACTTCTTTCCCTTCCTCTTGTAAAAGGAACCACACAGAAGGTACACATGTTATCGCAACCTCTAGTAATGGAAACAAAAGCAGTTACTCCATTTCCACCCAATCTTACAGGACTGATATCTCCATAGGTTTCCTCTTTAGATAGAATTACATTCACCGCTTTTCTTCCTCCATCAACTTCATTCACAAGATCAGGAAGGTTTCGATAGGCATCAGGTCCTACTACAAGGTCAACCAGCTTCTCTTCGTCCAATAATTTGGCTTTCATTCTTTCGGCCATGCAGCCTAGCACACCGATAATCATCTCAGGCTTTTTCTTTTTCACTTGGTGAAAGCTCTGGAGCCTCTTCCTCACTGTTTGCTCAGCTTTCTCGCGAATAGAGCAGGTATTAACAAACACGATATCAGCCTCCTGCATCAATTTGGTCGTTTCATAGCCTTCTTTCTCTAAGATAGAAGCTACTATTTCACTATCAGAAAAATTCATTTGACAGCCATAGCTTTCTATATAAACTTTCCTGCCGTTAGAGCCTGGGCCTTGAGAGTAACGCTCTATTGCTTCTCCCTGACGAGATTCGTCTAATAATTTCTCCTCTGTTTCGATCATGCTGCTTTGCTTGAAATGAAAGGCAAAATTAGGAAATGTAGTTTGAACTGTGACAGATTGGCATAATGAAGCGCTTCAATTTCCTTTGGTCGGATTGATTGAATTTTTATATTATATAAATATAATATAGTAATCAAGCTGAACGAAAATCTAATCAAGCTTGTTTGTGTACATCCAAATATTAACTTTATTTGCGCTGCATTTTTGAAGCACACAAACACAAAAACTAATTTATGTCTAAGAATTTAGTCATTGTAGAGTCTCCTGCAAAAGCCAAAACTATAGAGGGTTTTTTGGGAAAGGACTACACCGTCAAATCAAGTTTCGGGCACATTCGGGATCTACCTGGAAAAAATCTTTCAATTGATATAGAAAATGATTTTGAGCCTGAATACGTAATCAGTGATGACAAAAAGAAAGTTGTAGCAGAACTGAAGAAGCTTGCTAAAAAGGCTGAAACAGTATGGTTAGCAACGGATGAGGATCGCGAAGGGGAGGCTATCTCTTGGCATTTGCTTGAAGCATTAAAGCTTAAAGAGAAGGAAACCAAAAGGATCGTTTTTCACGAGATCACCAAAGATGCCATTCATAAAGCGATTTCAAACCCAAGAACAGTAAATAAGAATTTGGTAGATGCACAGCAAGCCCGACGAGTTCTTGATCGTCTGGTAGGTTACGAACTATCGCCCGTCTTATGGAAAAAAGTAAAACCTTCTCTTTCTGCAGGAAGGGTACAATCTGTTACAGTTAGGTTATTAGTAGAAAGAGAAAGAGAAATAAAGAATTTTAAGAGTGCAGACTATTTTAAAGTAGTTGGATATTTCTACAAAGAAGGAGATCGCACTTTTAAAGCTGAAGTAAGCAGCAGGTTCAAAACCTATGAGGAAGCTAGAGGCTTCTTAGAAGAATGCAAGGCTTCATCATATAGCGTAAAGGATTTAAAGAAGAAACCAGCAACCAAATCACCTGCAGCTCCCTTTACCACATCAACCTTACAACAAGAGGCGAGTAGAAAGCTTGGCTTTTCAGTTTCTCAAACCATGGTGGTTGCTCAAAAACTCTATGAAGCAGGTAAGATAACCTACATGAGAACAGACTCGGTTAATTTATCTGACCAAGCGATTAAAGGTGCTAAGGCATACATTTGCAATGAGTTTGGCGAAGATTACTCGAAATCTCGAAAGTTTGCCACTAAATCAAAAGGAGCACAAGAGGCTCACGAAGCCATTAGGCCAACCAATTTATCTGTATCTAATTTAAAAGGTGATTCTCAGGAAAGTCGTCTATACGAGCTCATATGGAAGCGAACCATTGCTTCTCAAATGAGTAACGCAAAAATTGAGCGAACTACTGTTACCTTAGACGTATCTGAATCTAAAACTGACTTTACTGCGAAGGGAGAGATCATCACTTTTGAGGGTTTTTTAAAGGTGTACTTAGAATCAACAGATGATGAGGATTCAGAAGAGCAAAGTGACATGTTGCCTGCAATGAAGGAAGGGGATGCTATCTTGCGAGAGCACATAACAGCTACCCAGCGGTTTACCAAACATCCTCCACGTTATCAAGAAGCTAGCTTAGTTAGAAAGCTTGAAGAATTGGGTATTGGTCGGCCTTCTACTTATGCCCCAACAATTTCAACCATACAAAAACGTGGCTATGTTGTGAAAGAAAGCAGAGATGGGGAACAACGCCAATACCTCTCACTTACCCTAAACGACGATGGTCTAAGTGAAGAAAAGAAAACAGAGCGCACAGGCGCTGAAAAAAATAAACTCTTTCCTACCGATATTGGAATGGTTGTGACGGATTTTTTATCAGGTCATTTCGAAACCATCATGGATTACAGCTTTACTGCAGATGTAGAAAAACAGTTTGACGACATTGCAGACGGTATGCTAAAGTGGAGTAAGATGATCGAGAAATTCTACAATCCATTTCATTCTAATGTTGAAGAAACCCTTGAAAATGCAGATCGTGCAAAAGGGGAAAGAGAACTAGGGATAGATCCCAAAAGCGGTAAGCCCGTGATTGCTAGAATAGGCCGGTATGGACCAATGGTTCAAATTGGAAGCGTAGAAGACGAAGAAAAACCAAAGTTTGCCTCACTGCTGAAGGAACAAAGTATTGAAACAATTTCCTTTGAAGAGGCACTTGAGCTGTTCAAGCTTCCTCGTGAGGTTGGTGAATATGAAGGAAAAAAGGTTACTGCTGCAATTGGTCGATTTGGACCATACATTAGGTGGAATAATTTGTTTGTTTCACTTAAAAAAGATGAAGGCGATGAGCCGTTGACAGTAGAGCTTGATCGAGCCATTGAGCTGATTGAAATCAAGAAAGAACAAGAGAAAAACAAGTATATCAAGACTTTTGAAGAAGATAAGGATGTACAAGTCTTGAATGGTCGCTACGGGCCTTACATCAAAATTGGTAGAAAAAATTTCAAAATACCTAAAGATAAAAAGCCCGAAGAACTTACTTTAGAGGAGTGTAAAGAAATTGCCAAAGCGGCTCCTGCTAAACGAAGAGGAAGAAAAACAGCAAAAGCAAAGAAAAAATAATGGTCTGGACCGATTATTTCAAAGCGGTAGATTTAAAATCGCTTTTCCCTTCAGAAGATCTAAATGAACAACAAGTAGGAAGCCAACTAACTGATTATAGTATTGAAGAAATCCAAGACTATGACATTGTTATCTTTAACGTAGAAGAAGATCGAGCTGCATATTTAAAGGGTAGTGCTCAGTCAGGAGACCATTTTAGGAAAGCATTTTATTCACTTTATTGGAATGAAAAAAAGTTAAAGGTCGCCGATCTAGGAACTTTAGCTGCAGGTGATCAGCTAACCGATACTTATTTTGCACTTGAAGAGTGTTTAACTTATTTTCTAAAACAAGGAGTACTTCCTATTGTGATTGGCGGGAGCCAAGATCTCGCTCTGGCGACCTATCGCGCATACGGTAAGCAAGAACAACTGGTTAATCTTACTTCAATTGATTCTGCTTTTAGGCTCGGAGATGCAGATGATCAAATAAGGGAAAATAATTTTTTGAGTAAAATATTGCTGCAACAGCCTAATGTGCTTTTCAATTATAGCAATTTGGGTTATCAAACTTATTTGGTCGACTCTAATTCCTTTTCGCTTTTAGATGAATTGTTTTATGACATTCACCGACTAGGAAAATTTAAAACGGATATGAAACTGGCTGAGCCACTAATTCGAAATGCAGATTTCATCAGTTTTAGCATGAATGCACTAGCCCAGCCCTATTCACCTGCCGCTTCTCAGGTTTCACCAAATGGCTTTACCGGAGAAGAGGCTTGCCAGTTGGCCCGCTACGCAGGCTTTAACGACAAGCTAACTGCCATTGGTTTTTATGACTACAACCCATCAAAAGACCAATCTGATTTGTCAGCAAAATTGCTTGCTCAAATGGTTTGGTATTTTTTAGAAGGCTTCAATCAACGAAAGCAAGATTTTCCCGCTTGTAATAAAAAAGAATACGTGAAGTATACAGTCGCTATAGACGAGGCAGAGCAGGAATTAGTTTTTTATAAAAGCCCTAAGAGTGATCGTTGGTGGATGGAAGTTCCTTACCACGCTAATTTTAGAAAGCGATACGAGCGACATTTAATGCTTCCTTGTAATTACGAAGACTATCAAACTGCCTTACAAAATGAGATTCCTGACCGCTGGTTTCAAACGTATCAGAAACTCAAATAACATAAATTTGTCTAAGAAGTTTGAGTAAGAATTGAATCAGAAATTCAAAATTTGAGTATTTTAGGCCACTAAAACCAATTTAAAATCCTAGTAAAGCTACTGAATCCCTTACTATGAAAAGATTTCTTTCCCTTATTGTCGGAACGTTGAGCGTCTTTGCTGCTTCGGCACAGCAAGACCCTCAGTTTACCCAAAATATGTTTAACCGCTTATCGGTTAATCCTGCCTACGCAGGTTCTACAGGAGATATTTGTGCTACTATT
>CAJXMH010000020.1 GCA_913056345.1 uncultured Flavobacteriales bacterium
GGAACCGCGAATATTTCAGACCTATGCCCTGGTAAATATTTTGTTACCATTACAAGTAATAGAGGTTGTGTCGCAGAGGATAGTGTAGAAATTTTACCAAATGCACCTATCCTACCAAACGAGCTTAGTGCAGACGAAAGTTGCGCAGGGGCCTGTGATGGTTCAGTTTCATTGAATCCTACAGGTGGTGCCGGTGCACCCTATACTTTCAACTGGTCTCCTGCTCCTCCTGAAGGCCAGGGTGTTTCATCAAGCTCTAGTTTATGCGGAGGCACTTACGACATTACAATAACAGATGTCTCAGGTTGTGATACCTCGATTACTATCACCATTCAATCTGCGGGCTCTATTTCTGGTAGTATAGTAACTACAGACCAAAGCTGTGGTGGTCCATCGGCGATTTGTGATGGAACTGCATTTGCATCGGCAAGTGGTGGTAGAGCACCTTACAGTTATGCATGGTCTACAGGAACAGTAACTGGGCTACAGGGCGATAGTATTGTGAATGTGTGCGCTGGAAATGATTACACTGTGACCATCACAGACGCTAATGGTTGCAGCCTTGTGGATACTTTCAACATTCAGGCACCAACAGCCATTACAGCTAGCTTAACACCAACAAGCTCGACCTGTAATATTTGTGATGGTTCAATAAGCGCAACGGTAAGTGGAGCAATAAGTCCATTTAGCTATCAATGGCTAGACCAAGGGTTGAATCCCGTAGGAACTGATAATGCAACTATTTCAAACCTTTGCGCGGGAATTTATTTTCTAGAAATTACCGATGCTAATGGATGTATCGAAAGGTTCTCTACTGCAGTGAATGATATTGGGTCTGAAACATTGAGTTCAACTTCAACAGATGAGAGCTGCTTCGGAAGCTGTGACGGAACAGCTACGGTTAGCTTCAATTGTGGAGATCCAGCATGCTCAGTTGAGTGGTTTAATGCCTCTACAGGCAATGCACTCGGAGTTAGCTCAACTAACATCAGCAATTTATGTGCAGGAAGCTATTTTGTTGAAGTAACAAATAACAGTGGCTGTAAGTCATTCGAACAGATCAACATTGGTGGACCTAGTCAATTCAACGTAACTGAAAGTATTGTAGATGCCACTTGTGCAGCAAATTGCTCAGGATCTATAAGCCTATCCGTAACTGGAGCAAGTGGCGGGTATTCTTACAATTGGGCACCTGCTCCACTTAATGGTCAAGGAACTTCAAGCATTGGTGGTCTATGTGCAGGAACTTATTCCGTAACGATCACAGACGCTAATGCATGCGACACTGTTTTATTATACACGCTAAGTGAACCAAGTCAGTTAAGTGCTTCTTTCACGACAGTAAGAGCAAGTTGCGGTCAGGCAGATGGTATTATTAATGCAAGTGTTAATGGCGGTACAGTAGCTTTTGACTACACTTATCAATGGTTCGATGGAGCAAGCAACGCAATTGCAGGTGCCACTAGTCCAACTTTAAACAACGTTGCTGCAGGAATATATTTCCTTGATGTAACAGATGATAATAATTGTCAGGAATTGTTTAGAACAACCTTAGGTTCTACTGATGGACCAACCATAAGCCTCGATTCGATAAGCAATGTAGACTGCTTTGGAGCACAAATTGGAGCAATTGATGTGACGATAAGTGGAAACAATCCTCCATTCACTTTCAATTGGCTGCCGAATGGCGAAACAACAGAAGACCTTAGAAATCTAGATGCAGGTCGATACACCCTACTTGTTACCAATAGCTTGGGCTGTGTTAGCACAGATACCTTCACTGTAAATGGGCCAAGCGAACTATTGGCGACTATCGCAAGCAATGATGCAAATTGTGGATTATGTGATGGAGATGCTAATATTTCAGTAAGTGGTGGAACTGCACCTTATACTTATCTCTGGAGTAATGGATCTCAATCAATCAATGCAGATTCCTTATGTGCAGGATCTCATTCAGTTCAAGTTAGTGATGCTAATGGTTGCACAAAAACCTTCAACTTTAGTATAAACGCAAATAGGGGCCCGACAGATGCTTTAATAACAGCCACAGCCGCCAGTTGCGCAAGCAGTTGCGATGGTACAGCCAGCGTCCAAGCTATTGGAGGTTCAGCACCTTACACTTATTTATGGCTGCATAATGGTTCAACCGCTAATAGTCTGACAAACTTATGTGAAGGATCCTACATTGTTCAAATTACGGACGCTAGCGGTTGTATAAGGAATGAAACGGTTGAGATCAGCAGTCCTAATCCACTTAGTCTAAATCAAACTGTAGTTGGAAGCGGCTGTAACACTTTCCCTTGTAACGGCTCCATTCAATTAGACGTAAATGGTGGTACACCTCCTTACAGCTACAGTTGGGGTGCTTCACAGCCGAACAGTAACTTCATTGCGGGGCTTTGCGCCGGTATATACAACGTGACTGTATCGGATCAAAATGGTTGCTCGATCAGCAGGTCGTTTAACGTTTCAGACGGAAATACCATCACTACAGTTCCTACTGTTAGAGATGTTAGTTGCTTCGGAAGCTGTGATGGAGCGCTCTTCAGCAATCTAACTGCGTCTTCAAACCTTGACTTCCAATGGTTAGATGACCAAGGCAATACCATTGCAAACATTAACAGCGATGTAAACGGTGGAGTCTGCGCAGGCGATTATGTCTTGGAGTTAACAGAACTGCCTTCTGGCTGTAAATCATTTGTAAATGTTAGTGTAGAAGAACCTGATTCAATTAATGTTGGAATATCAATAGTGAACAACATTTCATGCGCAGGAGCTTGTGATGCATCCTTATTTGTTTCAACCACAGGTGGTTCATTGCTCTTTAACTACAGTTGGGATGACCCTCAACAGCAAACTGAGCTTCCTGCAAGAGGACTTTGTGCCGGCACCTACACGGTAACCGCAACAGATGCTAATGGATGTGCAGCCACTAGCTCGATTACACTAAATGATCCTCCTGCTTTAAACATAAACATCTTATCAAGCACCAATGTAGGGTGCAGCTCAGATTGCAATGGTACAGCAGCTGTAGATGCCTCAGGGGGAACTGCTCCCTATACCTACACCTGGAATGGTGGACAGTTAGGAAGTAATCCAACTACGCTATGCTTCGGGCCAAACGTAGTTAGAGTTGAAGACGCTACAGGTTGCAGTATAACTGATACAGTTTTCATATCTGCTACAGATACAGTAGTTGCTCAAATCCCAAGTCAAACCATCTTCTGTGATGGTGATAGTATTCGTTTAGTTGGCAGCTCTTTAGGAAGCAATGTGATCGATGTAGCATGGTATGAAGGAAGTCCGGCTAGCCGCTTCACCAGTAATTTAGACACCACTATTTTCCGAGCAATTGGCACTTACGACTTTTTCTTGATTGCAACCGATGGCAGCTGTGCAGATACTTCGCTTTATCAAGTTGAGGTTGTATCAAATCCATCGCTATCAATACCCTCTAGCGCACGCATTATCGATGATGAAGTCTTAAGCCTAGAAGTAATAGGTCAAGATGTGAGCTACTTATACAATTGGAGTCCCGGAACTGATCTATCAGACAGCACCATTGCCGAACCTATAGCTAGTTTAAGGGAAAATAGAACGTACACCTTGACTGTTCAAGATACAAACGGCTGTATTTTCATTGATTCGATTGCGGTAGTATACATCCCCGAAATTGATATTCCTTCAGGTTTCTCACCAAATGGAGATGGTGTGAATGACGTTTGGGATATCGACCTACTTGAAGAATTCCCTGAAGCTAGGGTTCAGATCTATAACAGATGGGGTAAGCTTCTATACGAGCAAAGAAATGGCTATGTCCAACCGTGGGATGGTAGATATGAAGGTCAGGCACTGCCGATTGGCACCTATTATTACATCATCGATCTAAAAGCTCCTAATGTAGATCCTATTACAGGACCAATAACCATCTTGAAGTAATATGAAACGATTTACCCTATTTTTCTTTGTCTTGGTTTGCGGCTCTTTAATGGCACAACAGCTTCCTCAGTATAGCCAATACCTGCTTAACCGATACGTGATAAACCCCGCATCAGCAGGTACTGAAAACTATTTTTTAGGGCAAACGAACTATCGAACCCAATGGGAGGGTGTGAAGGATGCGCCAAGAACATATATTATGAGTGTTAATGGACCGCTTAAAAACCAAAAAATGGGCATTGGAGGTTATGTATTTTCAGATATAACAGGCCCTACTCGGCGGAATGGATTTAGCCTTTCCTATGCCTACCATTTGAAATTAAATGAAAGCTTAAAGCTTTCACTTGCCGTAAATGGTGGGATGTTGCAATATTCGATTGATGGTTCAGAGATTACTTTCCAAGACGAATCAGACCAAGTGAGAAGTAATATCCAAGAAAATAACCTCTTTCCAGATGCGGGCTTCAGTTTTTATCTTTATGCAGACAATTACTATTTTGGAGCTTCAGCACCGCAGTTGATCCAAAATGAGATTGACTTTGAAGAATCTATTGCTGATCCAACTGGGAGACTTGTAAACCACTATTTTATAACAGGTGGCTACACCCATGCTCTCAATAGTCAATTTGACATAGAACCAAACTTGCTACTTAAATACGTTAGTCCTATACCGATGCAATTTGAGTTTACGCTTAGAGGAATATACCAAGATAAAGCTTGGATGGCACTATCTTATAGACAAAACGATGCTTATGTGCTTATGGCCGGATACACACTTCAAGGAAACTTATCTGTAGGCTATTCTTATGATATAATCCAGTCTGACATCAGAAACTACAGCACCGGTTCGCACGAACTAATGTTGTCTATCAAGTTCAATAACCCTGATGAAAACCAAATACCTGAAGAGTAATGGCAACCTTTTCTGAAATCATTAAAGGAGATACTCCTGTACTCGTTGATTTTTTTGCAGAGTGGTGTGGCCCCTGCAAAATGATGCCCCCTATCTTGAAAGAAGTTAAAAGTGAATTGCAAGAAGACATCAAGATTCTAAAAGTTGATGTAGATAAGAATCAAGCTGCTGCTCAGGCGTACCGAGTTCAAGGGGTTCCTACCCTTGTTATTTTTAAAGAAGGAAAGGTGGCTTGGCGTCAATCTGGTGTAGTTCCAGCAGCACAAATTATTCAACAGATCAGGAGCTTGGCTTAATAGCAGAGGCCTTGTAACCTTTTTTGGCTAAAAACAAGAGTGTCCTTTCTAAAACAGGAAGTACTTTCTCTCGGGCTTTTAGGCTATCGTGGAACACTATGATAGAACCGGCATTTAAGTTTTTTGTAGCGTAGTCTGTTACTTGATCTACACTTACAAATGAATCATAATCTCGGCTAAGGTTGCTCCACATTACCACTTTGAAGTGATTTTTCAAAGCTTGTATTTGTGCAGGTTTCATTTTACCATAAGGAGGCCTAAATAAATTACTTTGAATATATTCCTTTGCTTTCAAGGCATCACTTAAATACTCTTTTGTGGTCGTTTTCCAACCATTCAAGTGAGAGTGCGTGTGGTTACCAACTGAATGGCCTGCTTCAAGTATGTTTTGATATAAGTCAGGATTTTGGTTCACATTCTTTCCCAAACAAAAAAAAGTAGCTTTCGCATTATGGTCCTTTAGTAAGGATAAGACTTTGTCGGTTACCCCTGCGGTTGGACCATCGTCAAAGGTGATAAAAACCTCATTTTTATTGGTTTCCTCCATCCAATTTAATGAAGGATACAATTTTCGGATAAAAGAAGGAGGTTGTTCAATAAGCATCAGGAAAACAATTTGTTAAACACCTCCTCTACCTTACCAACAGAAATTAACTCAATTTTGAAGTCAGTGGTCTGAATGGACTTTAGGTTATATTTTGAAATAAACATTTTTTCAAAGCCCAGCTTTTGTGCTTCTTGAATTCGCTGGTCAACTTTATTGACAGGTCTAATTTCGCCCGACAAGCCCACTTCAGCGGCAAAGCAAACTTTAGGAGCAATAGGGATATCTTCTGTTGAGGATAAAATCGCACTTACTATTGCTAGATCCAAGGCGGGGTCTTCTACTTTAATACCACCTGCTAAGTTTAAAAATACATCTTTACTTGCTAACCTGAAACCGCACCGCTTTTCAAGCACAGCTAATAGCATATTCAATCTTCTGAGATCAAATCCAGTTGCAGAGCGCTGCGGCGTGCCGTAAGCAGCAGAACTAACCAAGGCTTGTATCTCGATCAAAATTGGCCTCATACCTTCTAAGCTTGAAGCGATAGCAGAACCACTCAATTGCTCTTTTCTATTAGAAATTAGAATTTCAGACGGATTTGCCACTTCTTTCAGCCCAGAACCCTGCATTTCAAAAATGCCCAACTCATTAGTAGGGCCGAACCTGTTTTTAGCTGATCGGAGGATGCGATACATGTGATTTCGATCACCTTCAAATTGCAGAACTACATCTACCATGTGTTCAAGTACTTTTGGTCCGGCTATACTACCTTCCTTATTAATATGACCAACTAAGAATACAGGGGTAGAACTTTGCTTGGCAAAACGCATTAACTCTCCGGCACATTCCCTTATTTGAGAAATACTACCGGCTGAAGACTCAATTAAACTACTGTGCAAAGTTTGGATACTATCAATTACAATCACATCAGCTGCTTCCTTTTCCAAGTGCTGAAGAATTGATTGCAAATTGGTTTCTGCAAGCAGAAAGCACTGTTTATTGGAAATCCCAATTCGTTCAGCGCGCATTTTAATCTGTTGCTGGCTTTCTTCACCCGAAACATAAAGCACTTTTATACCTTGCCAAGCTAAACCCAATTGCAGAAGCAAAGTGGACTTCCCAATACCTGGCTCACCCCCAAAAAGGTGAAGAGCGCCAGGAACAATGCCACCACCTAATACACGGTTCAACTCCTGATTAGGCGTTCTGTAGCGCAATTGTGGCTGATTTTCTACATCTTGAACAGCAACCGGCTTACTCTTTGATTGCGAACTTTTTACGGTACTGTTGCTATTGCCTTTTTCAATTATTTCTTCTACGTAAGTATTCCATTCTCCGCATGAAGGACATTTGCCCACCCATTTAGATGCTTGTGCTCCGCAATTTTGGCAGAAATATGCTTTTTTTAATTTGGCCAAAGTTTAATCCTCTTTTAGGTCAAAATACAATCTCTATATCGCGCTTTTTCTTACCTGTCTCGGCATCGCAAAAGTTATTTGTATTTTCTATTGCTTGTTCATGTTTCAAATTGGCTGCTCTTCGCCAATCTGAGCAGGCTTGGTCTTTTTGTTTCAACTCGTAATAGGCTTCACCTCTATAAAAATAAGCTCTTGCTAGGTTGTCAGATCTTTCATCAATTATTTCAGTTAATCCTTCTATAGCAGCTTTATATTGCTTCATTCCTAGTTTACTAAGAGCGATATTAATTCTACCATTTTCAAGGTCTGGCTTTTTTTCAAGGGCAAGCTCAAAGTCTTCCATCCCTGCCGCATAATTGTCTAATTCAGCTTTTGCAGCACCACGGTTGTAATATGCTTCGGCATAGTCTGGTTTTATATCTATGGCCCGGCTGTAATCTTCTACAGCATTGCGATATCGGCTTAAAGCCGCTTGTGAGTAGCCTCGGTAGTAATACAATTGAGCATGCTCAGGCTGTAGTTTTTCAGACTGATTGAAGTCCTTGATCGCCCTCCCGTATTCCTCTAAAAAAACATAAGCTATTCCCCGATTATAGTAGAGTTCAGCGTCTTCATCGTTGAGCTTTTCTGCACGATCATAAAGTTCAACTGCCTGCTTTAACTGCCCTAGCTTATGTCTGCTGTCTGCCATGCCTAAAACCGTGGCATAATTTGAAGGGTTTTCTTTCAGCTTCTCGCTGTAGGCTTCGAAAGCAGCTTCATACTGCTCATTAGCGTATAGTTTTTGTGCTTGATCTAAATTAACTTGTGAGTAAGTGTTTACTGAAAACAAACTACAAGTAAGTAAACAAAGAATCAATCGAATCATGCTAATACCTTTTTTACAATCTTAGATGTAGAGTAACCTTCTAAAAAATCAATCGTCTTAACCTCTCCTCCATTATTGATTACAAAATCAGCTCCTACTATTTGATCAATCGAATAATCGCTCCCCTTAACAAGAACCTGAGGTTTTACTTCTTTTATTAAGCGCTCAGGAGTGTCTTCTTCAAAGATCAATACCAAGTCTACAAAATGCAAAGCAGCGATAATGAGCGCCCTGCTCTCTTGATCCTGCAAAGGTCTATTGGCTCCTTTTCCCAATTGCCTGACTGAGTCATCTGAATTAACCCCAACCACAAGGTGCTTACCTAGGTCAGAAGCCTTTGCTAAGTAGTCAATATGCCCCTGATGCAATAAATCAAAACAGCCATTAGTAAAAACGATAGACTCTTCTTTAAATCGCCAAACGTTTAATAGATTTTTGATCTCCGAACGATCCCTTACTTTAGACTTTATCAGCTGCAATGTTTTCAACTTCTCCTTTTTTATTGATCAATCTAATTAAAACTAAACTTAGCACTCCTAAAACAATCACCATTAGCGTTTGAGAAGTCCAAATGATCCATCCCATTGCTAATGCAGAAGTTTTGGCTATTCCGTAGAGCATTAAAGTCTCCATAATCAGGATTGGAAAAACTCCAAGCCCACCCTGAACAAATACAATACCTAAACTTCCCATAACGAAAGCAGCCATTATTCCTGCAACTGGAACTGATGAAGTTTCAGGTAAACTGTAAAAACATGCTGCAAACATGCCAATGTACATAACCCAAATAAACAAAGTGTGCAATAAGAATGCGCCCTTGTGTTTCATTTTATAAATGGATTGAACACCCTCTAAGATTCCCCTGAGCACCTCTCTTATCTTTACAAAAAGCGGATTGGTCGATTTGGCTAGCAAAAAGAAGAAGAAAACGCCTCCTCCGATCAAAGCAAATAGCCCTAAATAAAGTAACTTTTCAACTGAAAACTTGCCTGAACTTTGCGCTAGGAAATCAAGTAACATTTCACGCAACATATCAAGCTCGGCTAAAATAACACCAAGAATAATAAGCCCTAAAATCAATAGATCGGCCACGCGCTCTGCTACAATGGTGCCAAAAAGCTTATTAAAAGACAAGCCTTCATATTTTGCCAACATAGCCGGCCTGGTAACCTCTCCTAGCCTTGGAAGCGCTAAATTAGCCACGTAGCCTATCATTACTGTAAAAAAGCTATTCAGAAAGCCGGGAGATTTGCCCAATGGCAGAATCGTGTATTTCCATCTGATTGCTCTGCTCATATGGCTTAAGATTCCGAGAAGAATTGAAAGGAATATGTAGAAATAATTTGCTTGAGCCATAGCCGTATAAAGCTCTTCTTTTTCCTGTGAAGTAAGATCCTTAAAGACATACCAAATCAAAAAGACGCCGAAAGCTAGAGGTAAAATAATTTTAAGTGCAGATAGGAGCTTTTTCAATTTATTTAGATTAATTCTCGAATTTAGTCAATTAAGGACATATTGTCTATCAAGCGAACGGATGAAAGATAAGCTGCTACAAATACTCTTGGTTTAGCTGTATCGCTCCAGGACTGAATGGGCTTTAATGTTTCTTCATCAACAATAGTAAAATATTCAGGCTGAAAGTCTTCTTTAAGTTTTTCAAAAGCATAAGTTGAAAGTTCCTGAGGTGTTTTTTGGTGAAGCTGTCTTTTACAATATTGCATGAGCTTGTAAATTTCTGATGCTTGCTCAAACTCCGCTTCCTTTAAATTATAGTTTCTTGAACTCATTGCAAGGCCATTGGGAAAGCGTTCTGTCTCACAGCCTACAATTTCTGTGTTGGAATCTTTCTGCTCCACTAGCCACTTTACGATTGCAAGTTGTTGATAATCCTTTTCCCCAAAATAAGCCCGATCAGGCTGCAAAACGTCCAAAAAGCGATCGATCACCGCAGCCACTCCTTCAAAATGACCTGGACGGTATTCCGCTTCCATGCCAACACCTAAAGATCCAAACTCAAAATCTAAGTTTGGCGCTTTAGCATAAAGATCTTCTCTGCTAGGCGTAAAAAGATAGTCACAGTTAACTGATTCAAGCATCTTTTTATCTTGCTCCATTCGATTTGGATAGCTCTTGAGATCTTCCTGCCGATTAAATTGAAGCGGATTAACGAATATGGAGCATACTACAAACTTGTTTTCTGCCTTAGCTCTTTTTATTAAAGCCAAGTGCCCTTGATGCAATGCCCCCATGGTTGGCACAAAGCCCACGGTGGCTGAATTCTTGCGCAATTGCTCGAGTTCAGACCGAATCGCTTTTGAAGTATTATACTGTTTCATAAAGAGAATGTAAAAGTAAGTTTATTGCATTAAGGAATGCTTGTAATTCGAGATTCATAAAAGCTGTAACTTGCATATTAGCTAAGATTTTACGTAATTTTGTAAAGCTTTATTAACAAATCCATCCTTTTTATGAATAAGAAACGAATTCTTTATATCTCGCAAGAGATCACTCCTTACCTTCCTGAGTCTGAAATAGCAAATATGGGTAGAAACCTTCCTCAAGGCATACAAGAAAAGGGCCGTGAGATCAGAACGTTTATGCCAAAATTTGGCTGTATAAACGAAAGGAGAAATCAATTGCATGAAGTGATTCGTTTATCAGGTATGAATTTGATCATTGATGACAATGATCATCCTTTAATTATTAAAGTTGCTTCAATTCAGCCTGCCAGAATGCAAGTCTACTTTATTGATAATGAAGATTTTTTCCAGCGAAAAGCTGTTTTAACGGATAAAGAAGGTAAGTTTTTTGAAGACAATGATGAACGAGCGATCTTCTTTTGCAGAGGGGTTTTAGAAACAGTAAAAAAATTGGGCTGGGCTCCTGACCTCATTCACTGCCACGGATGGATGACAAGTTTGATTCCCCTCTATTTGAAAACCTCATACAAGAATGAGCCTCTATTTGAAAACGCTAAAATTGTGACCTCAGTTTACAATGATTGCTTTAAGGGTAGCTTAGATGAAAGCTTTGCTAAAAAAGCTAAAATGGATGGAGTAAGTGATGAAGACCTTAAGGACTTTGCGGCACCTACACATGATAGTTTATGCAAGGCAGCGGCGGCGTGGTCTGACGGAGTTATCATAGGTTCAAAAGAAGCAGAAGGGATTGGTAAAGACCTCAGCACTCCCGTTCTTGAATTCCAGGGAGATGATTATTTAGATGCCTACAATCAATTTTATGATGAAGTTCTCGTTGAAGAAGAAGTGCTTGCAGAGTAAATAGATGAAACAACATACACTCAGAATAAAAATGCGGAAAGCGTTAATCCTTTCCGCATCTTTTTTGGCTTTTCTCACAGCTTGCAAAGATGACGGTGAAGTGAGGCCTGATTTTGCACAGAACACAAATTCTTCTGTCTATACTGATCAATTAAGCTTGGAGAGTAGAACAGAGCTTAGTGATTCTATTCTAGCTGATAAGGTTTCTACAGGCCTTGTTGGTGCCTACAAAGATTCTGTTTTTGGCAGCAGCATAGCCTCTATGCACCTTCAGCCACTGATGGCTTCAAACTTCTTGGTTTTTGGCGAAGATGATGAAATGCTGCAAACAGACTCTGTGGTGCTTAGCTTAAAGTACAATGGTATTCGGGGCGACACCATAGCTCAAACTTTTGAAGTCTTTCGTATCGATGAATTGTTGAGCGTTGACAATAACTATTCTTCAGACTATCAAGTAGCAACTTTACCAAATGTACTTGGAAGTAGAACTTTTGTTCCAAATACGAGAGACGACATCTTCATTAAAAGTCCTGACGCCAATGGTAACATTGACTCGGTGCGTTTGCAGCCTCAATTAAGAATTCGCTTAGACAATGCATTTGGAGACGAGATCTTAGCCCAATCAGGTCAAACAGCTGTAGCAACCAATGAGGACTTTGTAAATTTCTTAAAGGGTTTTAAAATTAGCCCTCAAACTTCTAGCCTAAACGATAATGAAAAGGCAATTCTTTATTTTGCCATGACTGACCGAGACACTAAACTCACAATATATTACACTGCAACAGATCTTCAAGGCAATGCAACAAAAAAGACCGTTGATTTTCCTATTAACTCTTCAAGCGTAAGGTTTAACACCTTTAGTCACGATTTTTCGAGTGGAGCGATCAACCAAAGTTTGCAATCCAATACTTCTGATACGTTACATTCTTACGTACAAGCTATGTCGGGAGCTAGAACCGTGATCAATTTCTCGACCCTAGACTCCTTGCAACAAAGAAACATAATTGTCAACAAAGCAGAACTAGAACTACCTGTGATCAGAGCTAGCTATGCAGATTTTGGAGTAGCAGAGAAGTTAGTTCTAGCTGCTCAAGATGCAAATGGAGAATTGCAGTTTATTCCTGATTTTTTTGAAGGGCCTTCCTACTTCGGAGGGGAATACGATGCCTTAACCCAAACTTATAAGTTTAACATTAATCGTTACGTTCAAAGTTTAATTAACGGCACTGAAGATAAAAAAGAGTTGACGGTATTGGTTTCAGGAAGCGCCGTTTCGGCTGAAAGAGCAGTTTTAGGCGCTGCTAGTAATTCAAACCGAAGAATTAAACTAAATTTATACTACTCAAATACTCAGTAGATTATGTGTGGAATAGTAGCTTACGTAGGTAATAAAGAGGCCTACCCAATCATATTGAAAGGCCTTAAAAGGCTTGAATACCGAGGCTATGATAGTGCAGGTGTAGCGCTCCTTAATCAAAAGGAGATCTTACTTTACAAAAAGAAAGGTAAGGTAAGCAAGCTTGAGGACTATGCCGCTGATAAAGAGAAACAGTCTACCATAGGAATTGGACATACAAGATGGGCCACTCATGGGCCTCCTAATGATGTAAATGCTCATCCACATCTAAGTGGAGATGGTCGCTATGTTATTATTCACAATGGAATTATAGAAAACTATGATTCCTTGAAAAAAGAATTGATCAATCGGGGTCATGAATTTAAAAGTGATACCGACACTGAAGTATTGGTTCACCTAATAGAGGACATTTGCCAAAATGAATCCTTATCACTAGAAGATGCAGTTAGAACAGCCTTAAACGAAGTGGTTGGTGCCTATGCAATAGTGGTAATGGATCGAGAGACACCCGATCAATTAATTGCAGCTAAAAATAGCAGCCCATTGGTTATTGGTGTTGGCGACGAGGATTTCTACCTGGCATCAGACGCTACTCCAATTATTGAATACACCAAAAATGTAGTTTACCTTGAGGACGGTCAAATTGCGGTACTGAAAAAAGGCGAAGAGATTAAATTAAGCAACATTCAAAATCAGACTGTTACTCCTTACATCCAAGAGCTAGAGATGAACCTAGAGGCTATAGAGAAGGGGGGATACGAGCATTTTATGTTGAAGGAGATCTACGAACAGCCTCAATCTATAAGAAACAGTACTCTTGGACGATTAAACCTCAAGAATAGCCTGATCACATTAGGTGGGATTGAAGAATTTGAAAGTAAATTCTTAAACGCTAACCGCATCATTTTTGTAGCCTGCGGTACCTCATGGCACTCAGCGCTAGTAGGTGAATATATGATAGAAGATGTAGCCAGAATACCAGTTGAAGTAGAATATGCTTCTGAATTCCGCTACAGAAACCCGATCATAAACGAAAAAGACATTGTAATTGCGATTAGTCAATCAGGAGAAACTGCTGATACATTGGCAGCCCTAGAAATAGCGAAGAAAAAGGGGGCTACCATTTATGGTATTTGCAATGTAGTGGGAAGCAGTATAGCACGGGCTACAGATGCAGGCTCTTACACGCATGCTGGGCCTGAAATAGGAGTTGCGTCAACTAAAGCGTTTACTGCTCAGATTACTATCTTAGCCTTAATGGCTCTTTCTTTGGCTAATAAAAAAGGGAGTATTGCCAAAAGTCGCTACCACAATTTGCTTAGTCAATTAAATCAAATTCCCGAATTAGTTGAAAAAGCTTTAGAGACTAACGATCAAGTAAAATATATTGCTGACTTGTATCAAAATGCTAAAAACTTCTTGTACTTAGGAAGGGGGTACAACTTCCCTGTAGCTCTTGAAGGAGCTCTAAAGCTTAAAGAGATCTCCTATATCCACGCTGAAGGTTATCCTGCAGCAGAAATGAAACATGGGCCAATCGCCTTAATTGATGAGGAAATGCCCGTAGTTGCAATAGCCACAAGAAAAGGAAGCTACGAAAAGGTTGTAAGTAATATTCAAGAGGTTAAGGCACGTGACGGTAAGATCATCGCTATTGTAACTGAGGGCGATACCACAGTAAGAGAAATGGCAGACCATGTAATCGAAATTCCAGAAACTGATGAGTTCTTAGATCCTTTGATTACTGTTATTCCTCTGCAGCTTCTTTCTTACCATGTAGCTGTTATGAGAGACTGTAATGTAGATCAGCCACGTAACTTAGCTAAATCTGTAACCGTAGAGTAGACTACTTCAGCCACATAAATACCCTGTTAGAATTACGATACCGCTCTACATCAGGACTTGAGACAATTGCAATAAAATCTGCTAAAGGTAAGATCCCCAATCCTCCACCAAGAGTAAGAGAATAAATTACAGGAACGTTGGGGCTGGTGCCTAAGTAAATTCGGTGTACTCCAAAATGACCTAGAAGAATGCTTAGTAAAGCGGCCTTCAGCTTGACTCTTTTCGGTTTCTCGGTAACAGAATCTTGCGAAAAAGAGACTTCTATTCCACCTAGCTTTACATCTATAGTGCTAGAAAAAGAAGGGCTTGCCTGATCTTGTGCGTAAACACAATTCGAGACAAGCCCAATTATTATTAATGCTAAAATATTAAGCTTTAGCTTCATTTAGCTTTTCTGATACTTTATTCCAGTCGATCACATTAAAGAAAGCTTGGATGTAATCAGGTCTTCTATTTTGATAATTCAAGTAATAAGCATGTTCCCACACATCAATCCCTAAAATTGGTGTTCCGTCACATCCTGCAACATCCATTAGCGGATTATCTTGGTTTGGAGTTGAACAAACTTCTAATTTACCATTGGTGTAGCACAACCATGCCCAGCCAGATCCAAATTGAGTAGCAGCAGCCTTGGCAAATTCTTCTTTAAAAGCTTCAAAAGAGCCAAAAGCTTCATCAATCATGCTAGCAAGCTCACCTGATGGTAATCCACCACCGTTTGGTGACATTATTTCCCAAAAAAGACGGTGATTGTAATATCCGCCACCGTTGTTTCTGATTCCAGCTGAGTGATTTGAAATGTTTTTTAGGATAGATTCAATGCTTTCGTTTTCAAGCTCAGTTCCTTCAACTGCAGCATTTAATTTTGTAGTATACCCATTGTGATGTTTAGAATGGTGAATCTCCATGGTTCTTGCATCAATATGGGGTTCTAAAGCATTGTACTCATAATTTAATTCAGGTAATTCAAACGCCATTTTGTTTGGTTTTAAAGGTTTAAAATAGATTTATTCAAAAGTAATATTTCCATTACAGTTAATAAATTATACAACTAAAAGTCTCACTTGTTTCAGCATTGCACATTCTTTTTTACTTTTGGCATGAATTTAACAACAAAAAAATGAAAAAACTATTTACACTATTGGTAGTGGCAGGAATGTTCACCTTTACTGCTTGTGACCAAGCCGAAAAAAAAGAAACCAACACCGAAGCGGAGGCGCAAGAAATGATGGAAGAAATGGATGAAAAAACCGAAGAGGTTAGTGATGCTGCTGATGAAGCAGCAGACGAGGCCGCTGATGAAATGGAAGAAGCAGCTGATGAAGCTGAAGAAGCTGTTGAAGAAGCAGGTGACGCAGTTGAAGAAGCTACGGATACGCTTAAGTCAAACGCTGAAGAAGCAATGTAATCCAATCTTTGATATTGAAAAGCCCTTGACTATTAGTTAAGGGCTTTTTTTGTATCCAACAAATTCGCCGCTTTCTGCACTATATCATCTTCCTCATTCATAACCTCAAAGAAAGTATTACTTCCAAAAAGATTTCTCCCAATTGCAGCTTTTAATCTATTGATTATAAGGCCTTCTGCTACTCTAGCTCCGTCCTTATCATAATTGATTCCCTTTTCTTCAGCATAAGCATAGAATTCTTTTAAAATTTGGGGACTAACTGTGAATTGATCTGAGAAACTCTCCTCAACAAATTGATCTATCAGGCTTTCACGGTTTCGATCAACATAATCAAAACCAAAATAGTAAAACATACCCTGGTAATTTAACTTGCCGAAATAAACTGATGTGCTTGAAGTATCAATTGGAACAAAGTAATCAGGCATAATTCCTCCACCTCCATAAACAACTTTACCTTGAGGGGTGAAAAACTTTAAAGAATCGGGAAAGTCTATACTGTCCAAACTCAATAGTTCACCATTTGAGTAGCGCTGGTATGCTTCACTGTTGTAAGCATCAAGCCCATCATCATAGGGTTTTTGGATACTTCTGCCGGTTGGGGTATAATAACGTGCAACGGTGAGCCTCATGGCCGATCCATCAGGCCACTGTACTCCTTCTTGCACGAGACCTTTTCCGAAAGACCTTCTTCCAACTATATAGCCAAGGTCGTTATCTTGCAAAGCGCCAGCAACAATCTCACTAGCTGATGCAGAACCTTCATTGATCAAAACAGCAACTTCAGTATCTTCAAGCTGCCCTTTAGTTGTTGCCAAAAACTCTTTTCTTTCTCTAGATTTTCCTTTGGTGTAAACAATCAATTCACCTTCTTCCAAAAACTCATCTGCAATATCAGTAGCTGAATTCAAATAACCTCCGCCATTGTTCCTCAAATCTAAGATCAAGGCCCTCATTCCTCTATCTTTAAGATCACTGGCCGCTTCCATAAACTCTTCATGTGTATTTCTGGCAAAGCGAATAACTTTTATATAACCGACCTCATCATTTACCATGTAGGAAGCTTCTACAGAGTGTAAGGGTATTTCGTCACGCTTTATCTTAAAATCGAGTAGTTCGGTTTGCTGATCTCGATAGATACTCACCCTAACCTTAGATCCTTTGGGCCCTTTAAGCAATTTGACAACTCTGGTGTTATTGATAGTTTCACCAGTTATGTCTTCCCCTTCAACTTTGACAATTCGATCGCCGGCCTGAATGCCAAGCTTTTCCGAGGGGCCACCTGCCAAAGCACGCACCACTACTACGGTATCTTCTTGAATTCTAAATTCAATACCAATGCCCTCAAAGTTTCCTTCTAAAGGGTCGTTCACTTGGTTGTACTCGCTTTTCGGAATGTAATAGGAATGAGGATCTAAGTTCTGAAGAATCTCATTAATGGTTTCTTCTACTATAATTTGCTCTTTAATAGTATCAACATAATCAGATTTAATGTAACTGATTACTTGATTGAGCTTATCATTTTCAGAGAAGGCATTTTTAGAAAAGATAACCTTGCTTGGCTTTTCTGAACCAGCCATGAACTTCCCTATTAATATTCCTGCAGCAAGCACCAAGGCTATTACCAAGGGCATTAAAATTATTACACCTCTATTCTTTCTCATCTAAATCTGCTATTTGCTCAACCTCAACTCCGGCTTGTTTCAAAAATTTTATTCCAGAATCATCCTTGTAGGATTTTATGTATACTACCCTTTTAATTCCTGATTGCAAGACCAATTTACTACACTCTTTACAAGGAGATAATGTAATGTAAAGCGTTGCTCCATTTGAATTGTTCGTTGATTTAGCAACTTTCATAATGGCATTCGCCTCAGCATGAAGCACGTACCAAAGGGTTTTTTCATTTTCATCTTCACAGCAATTGTCAAATCCTGTAGGTGTACCATTGTATCCGTCAGAAATAATCATGCTATCCTTTACGATTAAAGCTCCTACCTGTTTTCGCTTACAATGAGATAACCTACCCCACTGCAAGGCCATACGCAAATAGGCTTTATCGTAGCGAAGTTGTTTGGCTTTACTTTCGTAACTAATCTTCATTAGATTGCTTCTTGATTTATTTGTTGTTCAATTACTTTAGGGTAATAATGATGTTCTAGCTTTTGTATTTTTTGTCTTAAAGAAAATACATCTTCCTTTTCTTCCAAATTACAACTAAATTGGGCTATTAACTTACCTTGGTCAAACTCTTCATTCACCAAGTGAATACTAATTCCACTTTCTGAATCTCTGTTTTCTATAACCGCCTCATGTACCCTTGATCCATACATGCCTTTGCCCCCATATTTCGGTAAAAGCGAAGGATGCAAATTGATAATCCTTTCAGGATAAGAACGAATCAGGCGAAGGGGTATTTTTCTCAAAAAGCCAGCTAAAACAATCCAATCTACCTTCTGCAAGAGCAGGAAGTCCAATAGTTTTGTACCATCCTGAATTTCTTGATTGCTAAAAAGCCTAAACGGCACACCATATTCTTCCGCTACTTTCAATACACCCGCATCGGCTTGATTGCAAATCAAGCAAACAACCTTAATCCTGGTGACATTTTTATTAAAATGCTTGATTATTTTTTCTGCGTTGCTTCCTTTGCCTGAAGCAAAAATTGATAGATTGATCATAATTTCAACTAGCTTTCAAAATTAGTTTTTATTCAATATCCAATTTAAGAAGAGTTAGCTTTTACTAAATCACTTCTAATCAGAATGAGTAGTGCAATTGAAAGGAAGTGAAAATAAATTTTGAAATTGCGTTAATAACGATTTTCTTTGCACCTTAAATCAAAATCAAAAACAATGGCAGATACAGCATCAAGAGTAAAAGCAATTATCGTAGATAAATTAGGAGTAGAAGAAAGTGAAGTAACTCCTGAAGCAAGCTTTACTAATGACTTAGGAGCTGATTCATTAGATACAGTTGAGTTAATCATGGAATTCGAGAAAGAATTCAACATTGCCATCCCTGACGATCAAGCTGAAAAAATTGCTAGCGTAGGCGACGCAATTAGTTACATTGAAGAGAATACCAAGTAATAAATCCTTCTCTCCGGATGGAAATGAAGCGAGTAGTAGTTACCGGAATAGGCGCAATTACTCCTTTAGGTAATAATTTAAAGGAGTTTTGGGGTGCTTTAAAAGGTGGTGTGAGCGGGGCAGCTCCGATCACTCATTTTGATGCATCAAAATTTAAAACGCAATTTGCTTGCGAGGTTAAAAACTACGACCCTACAGATTATTTTGACCGAAAGGAAGCGCGCAAGCTAGACTTGTTTGCTCAGTACGCCTTAATCTCGTCTGACGAAGCTATTCAACATTCGGGTTTAGACCTAGATCAAATTAATAAAGATCGAGTTGGTGTTATTTGGGGCGCAGGAATTGGAGGTTTAAGAACCTTCCAAGAAGAGTGCATCACTTTTGGTCAAGGAGATGGTACACCACGATTTAATCCTTTCTTCATTCCAAAAATGATCGCTGATATTGCTCCGGGGCATATTTCGATCAAATATGGACTTAGAGGTCCCAATTTTACTACCGTTTCTGCATGTGCTTCAAGTACTAATGCAATAAGTGATGCCCTAACCTACATTCGTTTGGGCAAAATGGACGCCTGCGTGTGTGGCGGATCAGAAGCTGCCGTGAGCGAAGCAGGAATTGGTGGCTTTAATGCGATGCATGCGCTCTCCAAAAGGAATGATGAGCCGGCAAAAGCTTCTCGTCCGTTTGACAAAGACAGAGATGGCTTTGTTTTAGGTGAGGGAGGAGGAACTTTGATCCTCGAAGAATACGAACATGCAAAGGCAAGAGGAGCAAAGATTTATGCAGAGCTAGTTGGTAGTGGACTATCGGCTGATGCTCACCACATGACAGCTCCACACCCTGAAGGACTTGGAGCGAAAAATGTTATGCGCCTTGCATTAGAGGACGCAGGCCTTGAAGCAGAAGACATTGATTATATAAATGTACATGGAACTTCAACTCCTCTTGGCGACATTGCAGAAGCAAAAGCCATTAAAGAGGTGTTTGGTGAACATGCCTACAATTTGAACATCAGTTCAACAAAATCTATGACAGGTCATCTTCTAGGAGCTGCCGGAATAATTGAAGCCATTGCTTCGGTGATGGCAATCAATGAGGGTATCGTCCCTCCGACCATCAATCACTTTACAGATGATGATGCGTTTGACCCTAAACTAAACTTTACCTTTAACCAAGCGCAAAAAAGAGAAGTAAAGGCAGCGCTCAGCAATACCTTTGGTTTTGGTGGTCATAATGCTTCTGTTATTTTCAAAAAATTCTAATTTTTGAGTTTATTTCAGGGGATTAGATATTTTTTGCTTCCCAAGCGGAACAAAAAAAGAGCCCTGAAAACTATTTTAGGCTTCTTCCCTGCTAACTTGCAACTGTATGAGCAAGCATTTACGCATAAGTCCATTATAAACGAAAAAGAAGATCGTTCGCAGTCTAATGAGCGTTTAGAATACTTGGGTGACGCCATTTTAAGTGCGGTAGTAGCAGAGTATTTTTTTAACCGCTTTCCCTATGAAGACGAAGGTTTTCTTACAAAAGTTAGAGCGAAGCTGGTAAGCAGAAGTTTTCTCAATAAACTTAGCGTTGAACTCGGACTTGATACTTTTCTAGAAACCTCGGCAAATCTGAAGCGCTCAAAGTCCATTTATGGGGATGCATTTGAAGCCTTAATTGGGGCTATTTATCTTGATAAAGGGTATGAAAGCTGCAGAAGGTTTTTAATTGACCGCGTCATTAGTGACTATATAGATATTGACGGTTTGATTGAAAAAGAGATTGACTATAAAAGTAAGTTAGTTGAGTGGAGCCAAAAACACAATAAGAAGTTCGACTACCGCCTAGATGAACTAAACAACGGAGATCGCAAGTACTTTAAGTGCAGCCTGCTGATTGAAGGTAAGGAAGCGGGAAAAGGAGAAGCATATTCTAAAAAAAAGGCACAACAGCTAGCAGCGGAACAGTTCTTTGAAGAATATTTAGCAAAAATATAACAATGCGTATTATTAGGCTGATTAAGCATTCACTACCTTTGAAAGCGCATTAAGGAAGTGCTTAAAAATGGCCAAACTCGTTTTAGAATTTGAAGCAGATTACGATTTTCACCTTATTGGTATTTGCAGTCATGTTAAAGACTACAGAATCAGTTGGGAGATCAACAAATTGCTAGGGTTAGGCCTTGTGAGAGATGAAGACTATAAGCTTTTTCTCCAAAAAGAAGTGTTACCTTTCCCCTTTTTCAGTTATATTAAAGAGGAAGAATTAAAAGAGTTTTACCTTATTGGGAATAGAAGCAAGGGGGTTAACTTAATACCAGAAGAAGCAGAAGTTGACTATTTTTTGATGTTAAAGGGATTTTTTTCTGAAACAGAAGTAAAGCATTTAGCCCAAAAAATAGGCGGTTTAAAAACTGTTCTTACCAGCTTCGCAATAGAAGTAGAAGCTCTAAAATCAAAACAAAACTTAGTTTTTTAAAGATGATGAACGAAAAGAAAACCAAAATAGTAGCCACTGTCGGTCCTGCAACTTCTGACAAAAAGACCTTAAAGCAAATCATTGCTGAAGGGGTTAATGTGATCCGTATCAACTTTTCTCATGGCAACCATGAAGATCTTGTGCCGATCATTAAATATGTGAGGGAAATCAATAAAGAACAAGGCATTCATACTGCCATTTTAGGCGACCTTCAAGGACCTAAGATTAGAATAGGTGAGCTAAAGGGCGGAACGATCAGCATCAAAGAGGGCGACGAAATAATTCTTACCAATACGCCCATTGAAGGAACAGCTGAGAAAGTATACATGAGTTACCAGCGCTTTGCCCGGGATGTAAAAAAGGGAGAAAGAATTTTGATCGACGATGGCAAACTTGCGCTTGAAATAGTGTCAACAGACAAGAAAAGTGAAGTAAAAGCTAAGTTTTTAAATGGAGGTAAACTTTCCTCAAATAAAGGAGTAAACCTACCCAATACTAAGATTTCACTGCCTAGCCTCACCGAAAAAGACCAAGAAGACTTAGAATTTGCATTAGAGCACAATTTGGAATGGATCGGCTTATCCTTCGTTCGCTCAGCCAGAGATATAATTGAGCTCAAACACCTTGTAAACAGTCAGCATAAAAGTTCGAGGGTGATTGCTAAGATTGAAAAACCTGAAGCAGTGGACGATATTGAAGACATTATTGAAGAGGCCGATGCGATTATGGTTGCAAGAGGTGATCTTGGGGTTGAAATACCCATGGAAAGAGTTCCGCTTTTACAGAAAAAGATCGTGCGTAAGTGTCTAAAAAGAGCAAAACCTGTAATCATTGCTACTCAGATGATGGAGAGCATGATTCAGAGTATTAGCCCAACAAGAGCCGAAGTAAATGATGTAGCTAACGCTGTGCTAGACGGAGCAGATGCGGTAATGCTCAGTGCTGAAACCTCAGTAGGAAAGTATCCAGTTGAGGTAATAAAAGCAATGACTAAGATCATCATGCAAATTGAAGAAACCGAAGAGATCTACCACCATGAGTTTCCGCCTGAATTAAACGAGGAGCGTTTCATTTCAGACTCAATTTGCTATAATGCCTGTAGATTATCTCAGAGAACTAGTGCTTCTGCAATTGTTACCATGACCCATTCAGGTTATACTGCGGCCAAAATCTCAAGTTTTAGACCTAAAGCAGGAATCTTTGCCTTTACAGGAAATCATTCTCTACTTAATAAACTCAGCCTAGTATGGGGTGTAAGAGGTTATTACTATGATAAATACGTGAGCACCGACCACACCATAGCTGACATTAAATACCTGCTGAAAAAAGGGAAATATGTAGAAGGGAAAGACCTCATCATTAACATTGCAAGCATGCCTATAAATGAGAAAGGACAATCGAACATGATTAAGTTAAGCTACGTCGATTAGGCTTGACATTTTCGCTATTTATCGGTGATTTTTTGCTCTTCGTATAAGTTCACTTTATTTTAATACTGGGCTAGCAACTGCTTGACCTTGCTAAACTAGATTTGACTTTTGATCTAGTATGGTGAATAGCATAAAGGGTAAGCTTCTTCTGGTTTTACTTGCTTTTATAGTATTAAGCATTATTAGTGCTTTATATACTGCATTTCACTACAATCAAAAAGAAGCCTCCTTCGCAGTAAGCGAGTTAATAGACGAAGCCGAAATAGAACTACTTAGGTGCTTTAAAGAACAAGAAAATTATTTCAATTTTGAATTAAGTCAAGATAGCTATTTCGAAACAGGCAAGAGTGAATATTTAAAAGCTTATCAGCTAAGTTTTCAAAATCTTCAAGAGAAAATTGCCCAAGTTGAAACTGAAATTGAAGAAAAAGAAGTTGAAGAAGAGCTTCACAAGCTAGAAAAACTCTTAGTTGACTTCAATTTCCTCTTTGAACAGATGCAATCAAGCATCCTAAAACGCGGATTTAGGGATTACGGAATAGAGGGTGAAATGAGGACTACGATTCACTTATTAGAAGACATTCCTGAAATACCGCTCGAAGATATTTTAATGCTAAGGCGACATGAGAAAGACTATATTCTTCGTCAGAAAGAAATCTATTTGGAAAAGCATAAAAAATTAATCTACCAAATTCTTGAAGAACTAGAAATAAAACAATTTACCTCTGCTGAAAGAAAAACCTACATAGTTGAAAGCTTGCAGAACTATGCTCATTCTTTTTCTCAACTTGCCATGTATGAGCGTATTATTGGGCTGAAGGCAAATTCTGGATACAAGCATAAATTAAATCAGAAAACCAATCAATTAATTCAACAAGCTAAACAGATCAAATTAAAGCATGCTGTTTACCAAAAAGCTACCTTCGAAAAATTGGAGTTTTCATTTATCTTTTTTTGGCTGGCTTATTTATTAAGCGCTACTTGGTTAAGCCTAAAGATATCAGACCGTTTCACCAAAAGATTAACTAAACTGAGCTCTCAGATCAACTATTTCGTAAACTCCAATTTTACTATCAAACTTGCAGAAGAGTTTAGCCAAAATAAAGATGAGATTGGAGTGCTTTGGAATAACTTCAAGAAAATGGAAGCTGAAATAGTAGACTATATTGAACTATTCAAAGAGAAAGTTGATGAAAAAACATTTGAGCTTTTAGAAAAAACTGAAAAAATAGAAAAGCAAAAAACTGCTCTAGAAAAACAAAAAGCCCTTGCTGAGGTCAAAAACAAAGAACTAACGGACGGCATAAAATATGGCTGGCGAATTCAGCAAGCCTTATTGCCAAAAGAAAGTCGTGTACAAAAACAAATAGAGCAAGGCTTCTTACTGTTTATGCCAAAAGATGTTGTGAGCGGCGACGTATATTGGACACATAAAATCAAATCAAAAAAGGGTAGCTCAAGTATCTTTTCCGTCATAGACTGCACAGGGCATGGGGTTCCGGGAGCGTTTATGAGCATCTTGGCTTTAAATGCAATAGAAGATGCGGTCTTAAATAAAAAGCTACGTAGCCCAGCTGAAATCCTGCAATCGGCTAACGATTTTGTCTTTTCCTCATTAAAGTATTACAATAATGAAGGGCATGAAAATCTCTCAAAAGATGGAATGGAACTTGGTTTTTGCAGTTTAAATAGAGAGCAGAAAGAACTACTATTTTCAGCAGCTAACCGTCCTTTATACCTCGTTCGAAAAAAAGAGACTAATCAAATTGAAATCCCTGATTTAAATGTAGATACCTACAGTAAAACTGAAACAGAAGAGTACATGCTGTTTCAAATAAACCCAAGCAAGCTTACTTTAGGTACTGTAAAAAATAGCGGATCTTCTCCTTCTCAATTTACTTGTCAGTCCATAAAAGTCAAGAAGGGTGATATGATTTATTTGAGCTCTGACGGTTTTGCTGATCAATTCGGAGGTAAGCGTAATAAAAAGTTTATGACCAAAAGGTTAAAACAATTACTCATTGACATTCATCCACTTGAAGAGTCAGAGCAAAAAGCTATTTTAAAACAGCGCTTTTTAAGCTGGAAGGGCAAAGAAGAACAAATTGATGATGTTTGCCTACTAGGGGTTAGAGTTTAAACAACTAACCTCCTCTTTTTACTTATTTTAGTCGCAGAATTAAATCAAATATGGAATTCAAAACACGCCTTTTAAAAGAAATTTGCGAAATAGCCGGTGCACCCGGTTATGAGCAAAGAATTAGAGAACTTGTAATCAAAGAGGTAAGTCCCTTGGTTGACGAGGTAAAAGTAAATAACATGGGTAATGTCTATGCCATTAAAAAAGGCAAAGATTCCACCAAGAAAGTTATGGTAGGAGCCCATATGGACGAAATTGGATTTATAGTAACCCATATTGACGACCAAGGTTTTGTTCGTTTTCACACCTTGGGCGGTTTTGACCCCAAGACGCTTACTGCACAAAGAGTAATTATTCACGGTAAAGAAGACATTATTGGAGTTATGGGTAGTAAGCCCATACACGTAATGAGTGCAGAAGAAAAGCAGAAAAACCCTAAAACAACCGACTACTTTATTGATTTAGGCAGACCGAAAGAAGAGGTAGAAAAGATTGTTTCAGTGGGTGATCCTATAACCCGTTTCAGTGAACTAATTGAGATGGGTGACTGTGTTAACTGCAAATCTATTGACAATCGGGTGTCTGTTTTTATTCTAATTGAAACCCTTAGAGCTTTAAAGGAGCAAGAAATCCCCTACGACCTTTATGGAGTTTTTACAGTGCAGGAAGAGGTGGGTATAAGAGGAGCCAATGTTTCTGCAATGGACATTCAACCTGACTTTGGAATTGGCTTAGACACCACCATAGCCTATGATCTACCAGGAGCTCAGGCTCATGAGCAAATCACTAAATTGGGCAAGGGAACGGCCATAAAAATTATGGATGCTTCTACTATTTGCGATTACAGGATGGTAGACTTCATGAAAAAGCAAGCAGCCAAATTTAACATAGCGTGGCAAGCTGAAATTTTACCGGCAGGAGGAACCGACACCGCGGGAATTCAACGAATGAATGATGGAGGCTCTATTGCAGGGGCTATTTCTATTCCGACGCGACATTTGCATCAGGTAATAGAAATGGCGCACAAAAAAGATATTCTAGCCTCCATAGAACTGCTAGAAAAGTGTGTGCTAGAAATAAATGAATACGACTGGAGCTATTAAAAATTTGAAAGCAAAAGCTGCCAAACTCCAACAATCAAAAAATAGCTTTTACTGGCTCTTCAGCTTAGGGTTGCTGTTTTTTTCTATTTTTTACATAGACATTTGGCACACTCCAAATCCTATATCTAGAGCTCTCCCTGTACTTACCTACCATGAAACCAATACACTTGAAATAAGCCGTTATCAAGAAATAAGCTTAGATAAAAGTAAAATTGGCGAACGGTATTATTCAGACAAAGCACCATTACCTAGCTTGATCACTATCCCTTTTTACCAACTTTCAGCTGCCTTAGGTCAGGATAAGTGGGATTACGACAAAAAACCATTTAGTGGAGCACCCACTTGGTATAAACGGTTGAGCTATATCATCTTTCTTGGAAGTGTCTTATGCTCTTCTATGCCTTTTGCTTTGCTAGCCTTCTTTGCTTTTCAAATTGGCAAGCAAAATTTTAATTGGAAACCCACTCTAATCACTTTAAGTGTATTTGGAACTTACCTCTTTATTTATGCGGGGACCTACTTTAATCACTTAATTTCAGGCCTTTTTTTAGCTTTTGCTACTTATTTTATAAAACAGCCAAAAAAGGTTTGGTTAAGCGGTCTATTTTGCGCTTTCGCCTTCCTATCTGAATATACCTTGGGTTTATTCGCTGCACTCTTACCGCTCTTCTTGCTGAGAAAAGAGGAGAAGTGGAAACTAATCTTCTCTTTTGGATTAGGCTTCTTACCTGCACTGATCATTTATGCTTGGTATAATTACAGCCTAAGTGGGAACCCCTTAACCTTTGTTTTTTATTACACCGATTATGAAACATTCAGCAAGGGAATTAAACAAAACTATGGTTTTGGTTTTCCAAGCCTTGAATCAGTTTACGGCCTTCTGCTAAGCCCATACATGGGAATTTTATGGTTTTTTACTCCTTTCGCTTTTTTCATAGCTTATTGGGTTAAAAGCGGAATTAAAGCCCACCTAACTAATCCTGTATTGATCAACAGCTTGGCTTTGTTTGCCTTGATCAGTGCTTATTTTATTTGGTGGGGAGGCTACAGTTGGGGGCCGCGTTATTTGATTCCAATGGCTTGTATCCTTGCTTTGCAAAGTGCGGCTGTGTGGAGAAACAGAGTTTTTAGAAGTATTGGGCTGATTGTTTTAAGCGTAAGCTTTCTGCTTCATTTTTCTGCAAAGTCTACCGTTTTGTTTCTTATTCCAGATCGACTTTCCAAGCAAGGTGAAGCAAGTTTTCCCTTTACAGAAGTAGTGGTAGAAGCTATAAAAGCAGGAAACTATAATTCCAATAACTTATTTACTTGGTGGTTTGACCTCGATCCTAAATACAGCGCCATTTGCTTTCTTATTCTGTTCTTTGCTTGGCTTCTTTCAGTGGAAAAGCTTTACCGCGCTGGCTTTCTTAAAACCGCTAAAGTGCAGACTTAAACTGATCTAGAAAGGCCTTGTCATTTTCTGAGTAGAGCCTTAAGTCATTAATGTTATATTTAAGCTGAGCAATTCTTTCTACCCCCATTCCAAAGGCAAAACCAGTATATTCTTCACTGTCTATTCCACAATTTTCAAGCACATTTGGATCAACCATTCCACAACCTAGTATTTCTAAATAGCCTGTGTATTTGCAAACGTTACAACCCTTACCGCTACATATGCTACATGAAACGTCCATTTCAGCGCTGGGCTCAGTAAAAGGAAAATATGATGGCCTTAACCTAATTTTAGTTTCTTCCCCAAATACTTCTCTAGCAAAATAGAGAAGTGTCTGCTTTAGATCAGCAAATGAGACATTTTTATCAATGTACAAACCTTCTACTTGATGGAAAAAACAGTGCGCACGAGCAGAGATTGCTTCGTTTCTGTAGACTCTCCCCGGGGAAATGGTTCGAATTGGTGGCTTATTGTTTTCCATCACCCTAACCTGCACTGATGAAGTGTGCGTGCGCAAAGCAAGATCAGGGTCTTTTTCTACAAAGAATGTGTCTTGCATGTCTCGGGCAGGGTGCTCAGGGGGAAAATTAAGTGCCGTAAAATTGTGCCAATCATCCTCAATTTCAGGTCCCTCAGAAACATCGAATCCAATGCGCGAAAAAATTTCAATAATCTGACTTTTCGTAATGGAAATCGGGTGTCTCGTTCCAATACTGCGGTAAGAAGCTGGTCTACTTAGGTCAATGTCCTCAAACTTTGCAGCTTTTTCTTTTGATTGGAGACTTTTCTTCAGCTCGTCTACCTTGGCTTGAGCCTCATTTTTTAGCTGATTGAGTAAAGCACCGTATTCTTTCTTGTCCTCTGCTGCAACATTTTTGAACTCAGCAAACAACTTCTTTAATTCTCCCTTACTACCAAGGATCCGAATTCTGAAAGCTTCTACTTCTTCCAAGTTTTTGGCTTCAAAATTGGCCGTTTCTTTTAATAGTTGCTTTACTGTATCTAACATTAGTCGATTGGCTTTATTTCTACAATGTAAACATTCTGTTGAGGACGGTCTGCAGTTCCTGTTGGCATTGCAGCAATTTGGTCTAAAACCTCTAAGCCACTTAATACCTCTCCAAAAATGGTATACTGTCCGTCTAAGTGTGGAGTGCCTCCAATTTTTTGATAAGTCTCTTTTTGGCTTTCTGTATAGGGTTCTCCCCGGGCTTCCTCAAAACGACTCAAATATTGTTTGGGATAGCGTCTGCCTTGCACAATGTAAAATTGAGAACCTGAGCTTCGCCTATTGGGATTGGTGTTGTCTGGTTGTCGAGCAGCTGCAAGAACGCCTTTCTTATGAATGAATTGATTATCTATTTCAGAACTCAATGTATAGCCTGGTCCCCCATTGCCCAAACGCTTTCCTGCTGTGGCACCTTTAGAATTAGGATCACCCGCTTGAATCATAAAATCTTTGATCACGCGATGAAATAAAGTGCTGTCATAAAATCCTTTCTTAGCTAATTTGATAAAATTATCGCGGTGCTTAGGTGTTTCATCATAAAGTTCAACCACCATATCCCCTTTTGAAGTGCTTAACAATAAGCGTGTTTGCCCATAAATAAGCGAGCATAGGCACAAGCCACTGATGAGTAAGAAAACTCTAATGTTCAAAATATAATTATGTTTGTATTCTTGTAGCTGAAATTGAGCAAAAGTATGAAAAAATTGAGGCAGGTATTGCTCCTAGCATGCTTTCTATCGTCCTTGGTAGCTTGTAAAAAAGATGTTCCTCCAACTTTGTTGGTAACAGTTGTTGATGATTTTAACAACCGCTTACCCAATGTTTGGGTTGAAGTTTCTGTTGATGGGGCAAATAATGGAGTTTTAAATCCAAAGGTGATCGACTCAACTTTTACAGATGAGTTTGGGGTTGCAAGGTTTCCTTTTGACAATACTGTTTTAGTTGATGTTGCTATTTATGAAAACCGCAGCACGGACGTAAAGGAAGACTCCACTAGTGTTTTACTAGAAACAGCTCGAAGTATTGACGACGACAACTTGATTGAGAAAAAGCTTGTAGTTAGAAGCTTACCTTAAATCGCCTCCACTCCTCTTTCTTCAAAATACTCTAGAATACTTTTCTTAATCAGCGTTTCCTGTTCTTGTTGATTCAATCGTGGTAATTTTTTCATGGTTTTCCAATGCGGCCAATCATCTCGGTCTCTACCTTCATATTCATAGAACCCATAAGGCTCAAGTAAGGTACAAACCGCAATGTGCATAACGTCTAATTTTTGATCTTTAGACAACTTCTCCACGTTTAGCCCAAGCTCCTGTAAACCGATTAAAAACAAAATGGCTTGTGTGTCCATATCTTGCTCGAATCGTTTGTTAAAGAGCCGAATCATTTCGTCCCATTTTTTCTGAAATTCTATCTCCATAATGACAAAATTAATGATAGATTAGCAGCTCAATGAGCTTAAGTTATCTAGACCTTTTTATTTGCTTACCGCTTGCCTGGGGCTGTTATCGTGGCTTTAAGCAAGGCTTGATCTTGGAATTAGCTTCCTTAGTTGCCCTTTTTTTAGGCACCTATGGCGCTTTTAGATTCTCAGACATCACAGCAGTTTACTTGAGCCAATATGTTAGCATAGAACCCAAGTGGCTTGGTTTGGCTAGCTTTTTACTAACCTTCATTGGAATAATTGTGCTTGTACACTTATTAGCTAAAATGCTTGATAAAATGTTGAAAGCTGTAGCCTTAGGTTTAGTAAACCGCTTGCTTGGACTACTTTTTGGCTTACTGAAATACGCACTTGTAGTCAGCTTAATGTTGCTGCTTTTTAGCTTTATAAACGGCCGTTTCCAACTGGTTGAAAACAGTGTTTTGCAAGAGTCTTTACTCTACGAGCCAATCAATGGCTTTGCCGCAATCCTCTTTCCTAAAATTGTAGCCTTTTTTGAAACTTTGTAATTATTGATCCTCAATGGCAGCAATACCTGGTAAGGTCTTGCCTTCGAGGTATTCTAACAAAGCGCCTCCTCCAGTTGAGATATAACTCACCTGATTTTGCAAATCGAATTTATTTACAGCAGCAGCAGAATCACCACCCCCAATCAATGAATAAGCTCCTTCAGCTGTAGCGGCAGCTATTGCTTCAGCTATTTTTTTTGTACCATCTTCGAAGTTGGACATTTCAAATACCCCAACAGGCCCATTCCAAAGAATAGTTTTGGAGCGCTTGATCAGTTCTGAAAAGTCCTCAATCGCTTTAGGTCCGATATCTAAACCCATAAAGCCATTGGGAATTTCCATATTGTCTGCCAATTGTGTTTGTGCTTCATTGTTAAAGTCGTCAGCCACTACAGAATCAATTGGCAAGGACAAATTCACTTCTTTCTCTTTGGCAAGGTCTAAAATAGTCCTCGCTAAATTGAGCTTATCATCTTCTACTAACGACTTTCCAACCTTGCCACCCATTGCTTTGAAAAAGGTATAACTCATCCCTCCACCAATGATCAAGTTATCTACTTTATCGAGCATTTTTTCGATCAACATGATCTTATCTGAGATCTTGGCTCCTCCCATAATTGCAGTAAAAGGACGTTCATTATTTTGAACCACCTTATCAACCGCTGCTAGCTCTTGCTCGATCACAAATCCGAATAATTTTTCTTCCTCAAAAAATGAAGCAACTATTGCAGTTGAAGCATGCGCGCGATGGGCTGTTCCAAAAGCATCATTCACATAAACCTCTGCTAGGTTGGCCAATTTTTTTGCAAAACCCGCATCTCCTTCAGTTTCGGCTTTGTGAAAACGCAGGTTTTCTAATAATAATACCTCTCCTGCATCCAGTTGACCTGCAACTTGACTGACTTCCTCACCAATGCAGTCGTTCACAAACTTAACCTCTTGACCTAACTTCTGACTCAATACATTCACCACATGTTTAAGGGAAAACTTACCGTTAGGCTCCCCTTTTGGTCTACCTAAATGTGACATGAGAATGGCTGCACCTCCATCATTCACAATTTTTTTAATGGTAGGAATCGCAGCATCTATGCGCGTGGTGTCTGTTACTTCAAACTGCTCGTTTAAAGGCACGTTTAAGTCTAAACGAACTAAAACACGCTTTCCTTTAAAGTTATACTGATTGATTTTTTTCATGCTTTAAAAATGAGGTAAGGATCGCAAAAATAGATACTCTAAAGAGAATAATAAAAGTGTAGAAAGTAATGTTTTCAACTACCTTTGAGGTATGCAATTCAAAGATGTTTGCGGACAAGCAAAGGCTAAACAGAAACTGATAGAAGGCTACAAATCGGGCAGAGTGAGCCATGCTCAATTATTTGTAGGCAAAAATGGCTTTGGTGGATTGCCTTTGGCGTTAGCTTATGTGCAATTTATTAGTTGTGCCAATAAAAGCGAAAACGACTCATGTGGGACTTGCCCTTCTTGTGTAAAAATTCAAAAACTAGCCCATCCTGATCTGCACTTTTCTTTCCCATCCAATAAAAACGAAAACGTTACCCATAAGCATTACACCTCCGATGATTTTGTAGAGGAGTTCAGAACCTTTTTACTTGAAAAACCCTACGGTAATTTAAACGATTGGCATCAACAGATTAACCTAGAAAACAAGCAAAGTTTAATTAATGTGGACGAGAGTCAGTCTATCATTAAAAAGTTGAACTTAAAGCCCTACGAATCCCAATACAAGTTTTTGATCATGTGGATGCCGGAACGGATGAACCCTGAAGCAGCTAATAAATTATTAAAGCTGATCGAAGAGCCTACGCCAAACACCCTAATCCTATTAGTTGCTGAAGATCAAGAGCAGCTTTTAGTAACCATTACCTCTAGAACACAAATTTTAACCATTCCGCCTCTAGGCGAAACAGAGCTAGGCACTTATTTAGTAAATCAACATGATCTAGAGCAAGGGGAGGCAAACAGAATAGCTGCTCTGTCTGATGGGAATCTTGGTCTCGCCATCTCCCAGCTTGAAAAAAAAGAAGAGGAGGAGCAGTTTTTCAACCTCTTTAAAGATTGGATGCGAGCATGCTACAAAGCTGATTTGGTAGAGATGAACCGTTGGGTGGAAGAAATATCAAAAAGCAGCTACGGCAGAGAAGGCAGAAAACGATTTTTAGAATATGCCTTGAAATTAATGCGAGAAAGTATTCTGAAGAACTACACCGAAAACCATTTAAGCCGCATTGTTGGCGATGAATCAGAGTTTCTTGGGAAGTTTGCACCCTTTATACATGGAGATAACATTCTAGCCATCACGGAAGTGTTGAATGATGCACATATGCACATTAGCAGAAATGCTTATGCGAAAATCACTTTCATGGATATGTCGATGAAGTTTGCCAACTTATTGCGCGTCAAAAAACGTACATTTGTTGATTAAGCTTAACACTATTTTTTAATCATATCGGCACTTGTTGCCGTCTAAGATATATCACTTATGGGCTGTTCGACTTGCACGAACAAAACGAACGGGAGCCCAGCCGGATGCCGCAGCAATGGTAGTTGTGGCAATGGGGGCTGCAATAAACTAACGGTTTTTAATTGGCTTGCTAACATGCAAATGCCATCTAAAGCCGATCAAACTACTTACGTAGAAGTTCGTTTTAAAAACGGCAGAAAAAATTTTTACCTCAACGACACTGATCTTGAACTGTATGATGGCGATGTAATTGCTGTTCAAGCCGAAAATGGCCACGATGTTGGGGTAGTTTGCCTTTCAGGCGAATTAGTAAAACTGCAAATGCAGAAAAAGGGTGTTTTTCACCAAAGCAAAGAGCTTTTAAAAGTTTACCGCAAGGCCAATGAAAAAGACATTGAAGATTGGCAAAGCGGTCGAGCAAAAGAGCCCGAGGTTATGCTACGTTCAAGAGCTATTGCTAATGAACTTGACCTAAAAATGAAAATTTCAGATGTAGAATACCAAGCCGACTTAAGCAAGGCTACATTCTACTATACCGCTGATGAAAGAGTTGACTTTAGGGCCTTGATCAGAAAGCTTGCCGATGCATTTAAGGTTCGTATTGAAATGAAGCAAATTGGTATGCGCCAAGAAGCGGGTAGAATAGGTGGCATAGGCTCCTGTGGAAGAGAGCTATGTTGCTCTACTTGGCTTACTGACTTTCGTTCCGTTTCAACTTCAGCAGCGCGTTATCAGCAACTCTCACTTAACCCAAGCAAATTGGCAGGACAATGCGGGAAATTAAAGTGTTGCTTGAATTATGAGTTGGACGTTTACCTTGATGAGTTGAAAAAGTTTCCTGACACCAAGAAGAACTTGAAAACCAAAAAAGGCGAGGCATTCTTCCAAAAAATGGACATTTTCAGCAATAAACTCTGGTATTCTTATAAAGAAAACCCTTCAGAGTTTATTGAATTAAGCTTAGACCGAGTAACAGAAGTGCTTGAAGTAAACAAGAAGGGGCAAGCCGTAGAAGACTTGAAAGACTTTGCTAACATTGCTCCAATTGATCAACCTGAATACGCTAATGTTGTGGGTCAAGATAGCTTAACGCGCTTTGACCGAAAAGGGAAAGGGAAAGGGAAAAGAAGAAAGAACAGAAGGAAAAACCCTTCACAGAAAAAGCAACAAAAAAAGTGAGGTCAAGGCAACTCATACCTGCAGTTACATTAGTTTTAGCAGTATTCTTTTTATCTGCCTGCAATGAGAATCTGGTTTATGAGGAAAACATCAAAATTGAAGACGCAAGCTGGGAAAGAAAGCAAGCCGCTCAATTTTCTTTCATGATCAATGAAAACCAGAGGGCCTATGACATTTACTTGAACTTTCGGCACTCTCCCAAATACCCCTTTAGCAATTTATATCTTTTCATCAGAACCCTTAAGCCGGGAAACCAAATTGCTCAAGATACTGTGCAAATGTTACTAGCCGATCAAAAGGGAAAGTGGTTGGGCAAAGGCATTGGAGATTTATACGATTATCAATTCAAATTCAAAGAAAGGGTTATCTTACCAGATACAGGGAAATATACCATTGAAATTGAACAAGCCATGAGACAGGCTTCATTGCCTTATGTAACTGACATTGGCGTGCGTGTTGAAAAAGTTGAAAATGAGCAATAAGAAAAAGGTAAAAAGAAACTATACCAAATTTGTGCTGCTGTTTTGGCTGGTGTTTTTTACGGGTCTAGGCAGCTTTGTTTTTTTGTTGTACGCTTCAGCGAATGAAATGCTTGGGTTTCCACCCTTGCCAACTTTCAAGCAATTAGAAAACCCAAAGAGTAACTTAGCTACCGAGGTCTACACTTCTGACAGGCAAATCTTGGGTAAATACTTCTACCAAAACAGAGTGAACGTCAGTTATGAAAAGCTTGACAAAGACATAGTAAATGCGCTAGTTGCCACAGAAGATGAGCGGTATTACGAACATTCTGGCATAGACCTACGGGGCTTGGCTAGAGCCATTATTAACCTGGGTAAAAGCGGAGGGGCAAGTACCATAACACAGCAATTGGCCAAAATGCTATTCTCTGACGAACCGGGCAACACCTTAGAGCGAATTAAACAAAAACTGCAAGAGTGGATCATTGCTGCACAATTGGAAAGGAGGTACACCAAAGATGAAATTATCGCCATGTACTTTAACCGTTTCGACTTCATTAACAATGCTGTTGGCATAAAGTCGGCAGCTAGCGTTTATTTTAATAGCCAGCCTGATAGTTTGCGCATAGAGCAAGCTGCTATGTTGGTGGGTATGCTCAAAAATCCTTCCCTATTTAATCCACTTCGCTTTGAGGATACAACCTTGCACCGCAGAAATGTAGTGCTTTTCCAAATGAAGAGAAACCAACTGCTCTCTGAGCCTGAGTTCGATAGTCTAAAACAATTGCCTTTGGGATTAAATTATTCAAGGGTAGACCACAAAGAAGGTATAGCGCCATACTTTAGAGAAGTTCTTCGTGCTGAGCTGAAAAAAATATTTACGGAAAAAGACGAGGATGGTAATTACATTTTAGCCAAAGAAAACGGAGAGCCTTATGATATTTATAGCGATGGTTTAAAAATTTACACTACCATCAATTATAAAATGCAAGAGTATGCTGAATGGGCTGTTAAAGAGCACTTAAGTTACCAACTCCAAGATCAGTTTTTCAGAGATCTTAAAAGAAAGAAAAACGCCCCCTTCGATTGGAGAGTTTCGTCTACTGAAATCAATCGCATATTAAACGCTTCCAAAAGACGCAGTGAGCGCTATTTGATCATGAGTGGAAAGCAATGCGCAAATTGTGGTAGAAGAGGTAGATTCTTAGAAGAAACAAGCCTAGAAGGAGAGCCCTATGTGCATTGTAAGGCTTCTGACTGTGAACATGATACCAAAGTATATCCAAAAGACAGTATTGAGGCAGCCTTCGAGCGTCCTGTAAAAATGAAGGTTTTCTCATGGAAAGGAGAGATTGACACCCTAATGAGTCCTATGGATAGCATTAAATATTACAAAAGCTTTCTGCAAGCAGGCTTAATGTCAATGGATCCACAAACAGGCTACATCAAAGCGTGGGTAGGGGGAATTGACTACAATTACTTTGCCTACGACCACGTTAGACAAGGAAGAAGACAAGTGGGCTCTACCTTTAAACCCTTCGTTTATGCAGTTGCGATTGACGAAGGTTATTCACCATGCTACGAGGTGCCCAATGTACCATACACCTTCAAAAAAGGAGAGTTTGGCTTGTTAAAAGACTGGACTCCAACCAATGACGGTGACGAATACGGCTACAATGTCTCTTTAAAGTACGGTTTAGCCAACTCTATGAATACAGTAACTGCATGGGTAATGAAGCAATTTGGACCTGAAAGAGTGATTGAAATGGCAAGAAGCATGGGCATAACAGCCCCGCTTGATACGGTGCCTTCTTTAGCTTTAGGTGTAGCAGATGCCTCGGTTTACGAAATGACCGGTGCTTTTTCCACTTTTGCCAACAAAGGAGTGTATACAGAACCTATTTTCTTAACGCGGATAGAAGACAAGGACGGTAACATTATTAAGCAATACGTGCCGGAAACACGAGAAGCCTTAAGTGAGGAGAAAGCTTACGTAATGCTAAACTTATTGGAGGGGGTAACGTCCTACAATTACAACGAAGATTTGGATGAGAATACTGCGGGGACAGGCATAAGAATAAGGTTCTCGCCAACCGATAAACGTCCTTATGCAGGAATTGAACATCCGGTAGCAGGTAAGACCGGCACCACCCAAAACAATTCAGATGGCTGGTTTTTAGGCGCTACTCCTGACCTTGTTACTGGTGTTTGGGTTGGGGCAGAAGACCGCAGTGTACGCTTTTCAAGAACCTCAGATGGGCAGGGTGCAAATACAGGTCTGCCAATTTGGGCTTATTACATGAAAAAGGTTTATGCTGATTCAACCTTAACTATTTCTACCGAAGAGTTTGAAAAGCCTGAAGAACCGATTAGTATAGAATTGGATTGTGAGAAGTTTAAAAAACAAAATACCTTTGGTACAGGAGAAGAAGAAAATTTTCAATAGATAGCTTATGAATAAAGTAGTTAAAGATGCAGAAGAAGCCATTCGAGGCATTCAAAGTGGCATGACCTTAATGTTAGGAGGCTTTGGCCTTTGCGGCATTCCTGAAAAATGCATTGCCGCCCTAGCCAATAAACCCGAAATTAAAGACCTCACCTGTATTTCTAACAATGCAGGAGTAGACGATTTTGGTTTAGGCTTTTTGCTGCAAAATCACCAGATCAAAAAAATGATCTCTTCCTACGTGGGCGAAAACGATGAGTTTGAACGCCAAATGCTAAGCGGCGAACTTGAAGTAGAGTTAACTCCTCAAGGAACCTTAGCAGAAAAGTGCAGAGCAGGCGGTGCGGGAATTCCGGCCTTTTTCACCCCTACCGGTTACGGAACCGAAATTGCGGAAGGAAAAGAAGTACGCGAGTACAACGGAAAAAAATACATCTTGGAAGAAAGTTTAACCTCCGACTTTTCGATCGTGAAGGCTTGGAAAGGCGATACTAAAGGAAATTTGATCTTTAAAGCTACCGCAAGGAACTTTAATCCGATAATGGCTATGGCAGGGAAAATAACCATTGCAGAAGTAGAGCATTTGGTTGAACCAGGCGAATTAGACCCCAATGAAATTCATACCCCGGGCATTTATGTACACCGGATTTTTGAAGGAAAAGACTATGAAAAAAGGATTGAACAGCGAACGGTAAGGTCTTAATGTAGCAATGCTATAATGAAGTAATGCAGCAATGAACTAATTTATTAATGGTTTTTAGTATTTGAATAAGCAGAATATCATATTAGAGAAGACAATAGACTTTTCACTTGAGATTATCCAGTATTGTGATCAATTAGAAGCAAAGAAAAAATACGTAATTGCTAGACAATTGTTGAGATCTGCTACTTCTGTAGGGGCAAATGTGCATGAAGCTCAAAACTGTGAAAGCAAAGCAGACTTCATTCATAAAATCAAGATTGCAGCAAAAGAAGCAGAAGAAACAAAGTACTGGTTAACCTTATGCGAAAAATCGGATTCATACCCTTTTGACGAAAAACTAAAACACACCATTCAAGAAATTAACCTAATCATTTACAAGATACTAAGCACCTCAATAAAAAGTAAGAAGTGAACAAACAACAAAAGAACAATCCATTGACTAATTGATCCATTAGTTCATTGTTTCATTGATTCATTGGTAAATTAGTTCATTGATTCATTGTTCCATTGATCCATTAGTTCATTGGTAAATTAGTTCATTGAGTGATTGATAAATTAAAAAATATGATTGACAAAAACGGTATAGCAAAACGAATAGCGCAAGAACTCGAAGACGGTTGGTATGTAAACCTTGGAATTGGCATTCCAACCTTGGTGGCCAATTACATTCCTGACGGTATTGATGTAACCTTGCAATCTGAAAACGGACTGCTCGGCATGGGTCCCTTTCCTACAGAAGCAGAAGTAGATGCTGATTTGATCAACGCAGGTAAGCAAACCATCACCACCAGACCGGGTTCAGTATTCTTTCACTCAGCTGATAGCTTTGCCATGATTCGTGGTGGTAAGGTGCAGCTAACTGTCCTTGGTGCAATGGAGGTTGATCAAAACGGAGACATTGCCAATTGGAAGATACCGGGTAAAATGGTAAAAGGTATGGGAGGAGCTATGGATCTAGTAGCTTCTGCTGAAAACATCATTGTTGCCATGATGCATACCAACAAGCGTGGGGATTCTAAACTTTTGAAAAAGTGTACCCTCCCACTTACCGGTGTAAACTGCATTACAAAAATTGTGACTAATCTCGCCGTTTTGGAGGTTGAAAATGGAGCCTTTGTTTTAAAAGAAAGAGCTCCCGGGGTGAGTGTAGAAGAAATCAAGGCTGCTACTGAAGGAGAACTAATTGTGAAGGGTGAGATTCCTGAAATGAATGTTTAAATAAACAACAATGAAGAATTTAATTTTAATTGCATTTGTACTACTAGGCTTTGCAGCCTGCGAAAGCCCAATTGAAAATGGGGACTTGGTTTATTTGTCTTTGAGAGAGGACAAACACTTTTCATTGAAAGAGGACAATTTTTTCAAGTGTTCTACCAAAGAAAAACTGCCCTTAGTTTACAATGAAATTGATGATAAAACCTTCACACTTAAAACCAAAGAAGGCTTAAATGTCTATTATAAGAACTACTTTTTAAGAGTAGGTGAAGAAGAAGCAGATATTTTTTCGAAAGAAAAAGCAGATGGTAAAGTCTATTTAATCTCGCCTGAACTACGATATGTTGGTTGTAATGGCAATCAGGTTTATCAAGTTGATAAACCCGCAGTAACTATAAATCACTATTAAGTCCTTTTTAAGTAAAGTTGGGCGTCTGAAATTCTTTCATTTAACCTTTGGTAGAGAAGTAAAATATTGAATCCTGATGGTAAAAAAGATTCTAAATATATTTTCTTTTATTGTTGTATTCCTTTTCATTCTTGCCGTTTACGGATGGATGGTCAATCAAATTGGAAAGGGTAGTAAAAAATTCGGTGTTCTAACTGAGCCAATTAAATTCATGTATTCTTTTCCTGATCTTTTTGAAGAATCGGTAGAAGAAGCGAAATCACTCCCTCCCACTTTTCTGAAAACCCCTTCTAATTTTAAACCGATCAACCAACTGAAAAAAGATCTTATAGTTTTAGCAACTTGCACCAAAACGGCTGATGAGCGCTCTATCGTCTTAATGAACCTAAAAAACGATTCTATTCTAAAAGAATGGACAGTAGACAATCCTTGGGGAGAGACCGGCAGAATTGTGAACCCTTTGATTCATCCCGATGGTTCATTGATCTATAATTATTACTACTGGGCTAAGCCAGGCTTAACCAAATTAGACTCCAATGGAAAAGTAATCTGGCAAAATCAAGAACTTGTAGTTCATCATGGTATGAATGTAAATCATGAAGGCGATATATGGGCTTGTACTATTCGCAAAGGTAAGTCAGGTGGGGTATATGCTCTAGGCGGAGAACGTGTCTTCTATAACGATTACAAGATCACCAAGTATGACCATGAAACAGGTGAAATTCTCTTCGATAAGTCAATAACCAAAATCCTTAAAGAAAACAATCTGGTAAATTACCTTTTTAAATCAACCATCACAGAGGAGCCTATACATTTAAACGATGTGCAACCAGCCCTTAAAACTTCCCCGTTTTACCAAGAAGACGATGTTTTTATTAGCCTGAGAAATATAAACCTGATTATGCATTACAGGCCTGCCAACAATAAGCTAATTGATCTCATTGAGGGGCCCTTTGCACATCAACACGATGTAGATATTTTAAATGACAGTGTTTTGGTTTTGTTTAACAACAACACTTACAAAACCTATGAGGGCATGAAAATTAATATGGCTAAAAAAATAAAGGATAAGTCAGAATTGGAAGATGCTGGTGCACACTTCTCTAATATAGTAAGTTACAATCTTAGCAGTAAAAGTTTTTCTTTTATCGGTAATTCGGTTTTTGCAAAAAATAGAATCCATACTGTTAATGAAGGCTTAATGGAGTTTATAGAGCCAAAAACTTATTTTGTTGAGGAACAAAACTCAGGTGTTCTTTGGGTTATCAAAGATGAAAAAGTTCTGTACAAGAATGTTCTAAAATCTCAACACGTGGGTTTTCATCATTTGCCTAATTGGACTAGAATTATTCAATATGGGGATAAGGATTTCAGATAGCCGCCTCACTTTAGAATATCGAGGAAGATGAAGCACAGTAAATAATCACCGAATAGTTTTGTTTAAAACAAACTCTTCAAATGTAATTGCTAAAAATTGGTCAATCGAAAAGACTAAATGGCTTGTATCAAATTAAAAAGTGGGACTACAGATTTGAAGTTGAATAGCATTTTAGTAATTGGCATCTCAATAGTTCTGTTCTCTTTATTTCAAAGATATTGGCAAGAGGAAAATAAAATATTGGTTTATGATGCCCTTTTCTACTATTCCTATATACCAGGAATACTAGAACATGAAGATGCCTCATTTGAATTTTTAGCTAATACCGAAAAAAATATTAGCAGAAAATATTTAGTTAAAGAGAGCCCCAACGGCATAAAAGTCCCCAAAGCAACTTATGGTGTAGCACTTTTTGAATTGCCCTTTTACACCATTGCAGACCAATTTGCTAAGTTTAAAAACTATAAATCGAACAGCTTTTCAAGTCCTTATCGATTAGCTATACTAATTGCTTGTAATTTCTATTTAATAATAGGAATCTATTTCTTACGCAAGGTGCTTTTAAAGTACTTCAGCAAGTATGCAGTAGAAATAAGCGTCATTGTAATTGTGCTTGGAACCAACCTTTTTACTTATGTAACTTACGTTCCCGGAATGAGTCATGGATATAGCTTCTTCTGCGCATGTATCTATTTATATTCCATTGACAAGTGGCAATCTGTAGAAAAAACCAAATATCTATATCTAAGTTGCTTTTTTTTAGGCCTTCTTATCCTACTCCGTCCAACAAATGCAAGTTTTGGTTTTTTTCTTTTGTTTTTTAGCTTCAGGTCAATAAAAGAGAATTTCCAACTTATAAAAAGAAAATTCAAGTTTTATGCAGCCGGTATAATCTTTATGATTCTCCCTTTAATACCTCAAATGGTATATTGGAAATTACATACCGGAAATTTGCTGTTTTATACTTACGGTGAAGAAAAATTCTTTTGGAATGATCCTAAAGTGTTAGAAGGGTTGTTTAGCTTTCGAAAAGGCTGGCTAGTATACAGTCCTCTCATGCTTTTGTCTTTAACTGGAATATTCGTAAATAATCAAATCATTAAAAATAATAGGATCGTAATTCTTCTATTCCTTCTCATAAACGTATACATAACTTTTTCTTGGTGGTGCTGGTGGTACGGGGGGTCGTTTGGTCAAAGGCCCATGATTGACTTCTATCCAATTTTGGCACTTCCTTTAGTAGCTATTTTGGAAAAAATGTTTCAAAGAAACAAGGTATTAAAGGCTTTTAGCTTATCAATAATAAGCTCTTTTTGTGCACTAAGCCTATTCCAAAACTATCAATACCAAGTAGGCTTAATACATCATAATGCAATGTCAAAGTCATCTTATAAAATGATATTCCTGAAGACAGAAAAGCCTGAGGGCTATAACAATACATTAATCCCCCCAATGCCTAATAAGGCAATGAAAGGCCTTAGGTAAATGATGTTCTATAAGATTTTTAAAAATCCGATTATTCAATTCATTCTGGCGGTAACTGTGCTCTTAAACAAAGCTGTTATTAATGGCTTTCCACTTTTACAGGCTAAGTCTGCTAGAATTATGATCGCAGCTTCAACAAGCAAAGTCCTAAACGATCTAGAAGGGTTTTATCCCTTTTTTGTTAAATATAGTAGTTTAGGTTTGTCACTATGGTTTACTGTAATCTTTCAGGCGGCTTTGCTAATTTATGCCCTCAATGAAATTTATAAAATTCATTTAAAAGAAAATAAAGTTGTCAAGTTTGTATGTTTAATCTTCTTAGTGTTTTTATCTAATGTTGACTACTTTGTAGCTTCTATATCTCCCCATATATTTGCTTTGCTATCCTTGTTATATGGGTATTTAATATTCAAGAAGAAGGGAAGTATTGCTCTTAATTTAGCAGTCGTGATAATTAGCATGCTTGCTGTTCCTATTCAATCTTCCATCATATTGATAGTGGGAATTATTCTCTTATTGATAAAGCGTGTTAAAAATTGGAATCTCCGCGACACCAATACAACTCTTTTAATTGCCACCTCCTTAATCTCTGCCTGTTTAGTAAGCATACTCAATAAAAAATATGAAGGAAGTTATTACTACTTAAAAAACGCCAGTATTTATGAAACAGCTAGAGCATTTGATCGTCAAATAGCAATCGATTTTTTACAAGAAAAATGCAAGGAAGGTTCCTACTATCTTGGCTCTATTAATGTTTGCAAATCCAAAAAACACCTATCCTATATTTCTGAACAAAAATTCATTTACAACAAGAAGAGTCCGCTCTTCATGGGGGAGTGTTTGAGCAAATCAAGAAAAACTTGCTGGCAAGAAAAGCGAAATCAATTTATTTTTTTAATTGAAGGCTTGAAAGAATCAGGAAAATATAAAAATAGACTTAGATTGGCTTGGCTATCTTCAGCCATTAAGCAGCTATTTTATTACGAAGTGAAGCCATTACCTAATTTTAATTTTCACAGAACAATCAAGAAACACTATCCAATAGATGATGGTCCATATCAGAGTTCATTGCAAATGAAAGGCGAAATTCAGTTTACTTTGGACAATTTGATAGAGGCTATCTTAGTCGTTGGTTCTTTTTTATTCTTTTTAGTTCAAAGTTTTATTAAGCCCAAAAAATATTTACCTTATTTCTTTACAATTTTTGGTGTCCTTTTTATAAATGCACTTGCAGTGACTTTCTTTGAAAGCGCATCTCCACACTTTCAAGGAAGAATAGTGTCGATAGTTTGCTTGGCATTAATCATTTCCTTTTTTAAGTCTTCTTTTTTTAGCCAACTACTTATAAAGCTTGCAGAATATCTGCGAAATTGAAACTTTTTATAAACTTTGAATAATATCTTTGCTAATTGATTCTTTAGCTTTTCCACAGAAATTTTGTCTAGAAAACAATTAATCTAGCAACTTCAACATGAAGTGAATTATAGCTCTATTTTTAAACTACTGAATAACCTCAACACATTGAAAAAACTATCCATCTTAATTCCGGCATTCAACGAAGAAAAAACTATCCATTTGATACTTGACAGAATCAAAGCGGTTCAACTTAAAAACGAAGTTGTTAAAGAGTTGGTCATCGTGAACGACTCATCCACAGACAATACTGAAGAAGCAATTAATCAATACATAAAAGACAATCCCGATTTAGATATTCACTATTACTCACAAAAGGTAAATCAAGGAAAAGGAGCAGCCATACACAAAGCAATAGAGCTAGCAACAGGAGATTATTTAATTGTACAAGATGCCGACTTGGAGTATGATCCTAGAGAGTATAACGACTTATTAAAACCAATCATAGAAGGTAATGCAGATGTAGTTTACGGTTCGCGTTTTTTAGGTGGGAATCCGCATAGAATTTTATTCTTTTGGCATTCTATCGGCAATAAATTTTTAACCTTCCTTTCTAACATGTTTACCAACCTTAACTTAACAGACATGGAAACCTGTTATAAATTAATGGATGCCAAAATTGCCAAATCACTTAAACTAAAAGAGAAGCGATTTGGGTTTGAACCTGAGTTAACTGCTAAACTAGCACGGGTTCCTAAAATTAGAATTTATGAAGTCGGGATATCTTACTATGGCAGAACTTATGAAGAAGGGAAAAAAATAGGCTGGAAAGATGGTTTCCGCGCCATTTACTGCATTTTAAAATACAACTTATAAATCTAACTTATCAAGTTGTATTTTTCCTAAGGAAGCTGTTGTTTTATAGTTGGAAAATAAACTTTCGTCAAAGGTAAAAACCGATCTTCCTGCATAAGTGGAGTCTAAGTACCATTGAAAATGATTCCCATGATATTCTAGACCTACATCCTCTAGTTTAATTGTTCTCGGGTCAGGAGTGTATTCAAGCTCTTTATAAAAACTAACTCTCGAATAACCGGGTGCTGAAATTTCGAAGTGAACGTTTTCATCATTCGAGTATAAATTAAACTCCCCCTTTTGATTTGTAAAGGTATTCATCCCGATAGTCCAATACTCATTCCAACCCCTAATAACAGCCCCTTCGATCCCTCTACCTTGCTCATCAACAACAGTACCCTTAATCTTATAATTATTATAGCCCATCATGTTATAATAATTTACATGGCAGTCACAATCTCCATTTTTTGACATGGGCAGTTTCGGCAGTGAAAAGGCTGCATCTTTAAACTGACCTTTGATATAAGTATTGCTGTCTAATTCAGTTCGCTCACCTATACTGATCAAAGGGGTGTAATTGTGCTCAAAAGGACCCCATTTAACGTCTTGGTATTGCCACCATCCAAACCCTATGCCTCCACAATTGATAGTTCTTTGAAGTGCTTCTTTTAGAAAAAGTACTTGGTCAGCATAAGCAATTGAATCATTATCAGCAGGCAAAGAAGTTTCAGTAATAATCCAAGGCTTCTTGATGTATTTTGAAAACCAATAGATTTCATTAGGCACCCTTAAAGGATGATAAGTATGGATAGAAACGAAGTCGACCGGCAAGATAGAAGGATCCCATTCAAAAACCTCTATTGGCTCAGCGAAGCTAATAGTCAACAATTGATTTGGAGCATATGATTTCATTTGTTTTAGCCACTTCTCTACAAGTGCCTTAGCATTTGACTTTTCTCTAAATCTATCTTTGCTATTCTCTTGTTCTTCATTGTCGAAGTAGATTGGTTCGTTAAAGAAATCATATGCGAAAATAGTCGGTGTTTCAGAAAATGTTTTAAGAATCTTTTCTACGTATTTCTTTTTCTTAAAAGAATAATTTAAGTTCTTCATTGGTTTAGGTAGAAGAAGCATGATCCTAAGTTCCTCCTCTCTTGCAATTTCCACCACTTTTCTAAGAGCGGCAACCAAGTCATCTGTTAGTTTTTCATTTAATTGCCGATTCCCCCTATCTCTATTTTGAAAGACTTCTATTGATGTCTCAAAATCTGCTTCAATAAGATCTAACTGGTTTAGTCCAACCAACCTCAATGAATTAAAGCCCATTTTCTTGATTACCTTAAAGTGAGTTCGAAGTCTTTCTTCAGATTCAATTTCCGTATTACTGTCGAAGACTGCAGGATCATCATACTCTAGAGAGGGGGACAATATGATCCTTCCATCTATCTCCCTGGGACAAATTATATAGTTCATCAATTTAGGAAAGAAAGTAGATTCTGCTAATCTAAACGAATCATTTTCAAGGTAAACAAAGCCTTCAGGCGGTTTTTGTTTCTTTTCTTCTACTTGCTTTACTTCCGTTTTACAAGCAAATAAAACAGAAGCCAAAAGTAAAACAGTGAAGCTCCTGTAAATAAAACTGCTAAGCCGTTTACGTAGTATATCGAATGCAAAACCAGAGTTTTTCAAAGCAATTATTAATTAGAAACAACTCTTGCCCAATTCGGCAGGTCACAATAACCTTCCTTCACAGATTCAAGCTGTTTTTTAAAAAGGACCTTATCGTTTTGAATCACCCAATAAAACCCAATGTTTTGTTCCTCAATAAAATAGGTAGAATCATTGATAAACTCATGCAAACCTTCAGTAGAAGTAAAAATTTGGTTTACTCTAAAGGTTGAATCGCCTATGAAACTGATTTTTCCTGTCTTGAAACTATAACGTGCAATATTCGAATAAAAGTTCCCTGCCTTATTCAATTCATGTTTTGGTTTTGGCTTACTAGCTGTAGTCCATTTTATGTAAGAATTGTTATTGAAAATGGTCAATACTGAATCATTGTAAAAATCAATATCATGCTGAGCTGAAAAAGGACCTTCTATAATCTTGATGATCTGATTTGTTTCAGGGCGATAGTGAACCAAGATTGAGGACTGTTTAACGCTTAGAAAAACATCCCCTTCGTTATAATATTTTGTGGTTTTTAGGGCCGGTTGTACATCATTTAAGTGAATAGGGTCAACAGCGGTAGAGGCTTGCAGCAAATAGCCCTCTAATTTATTCTCTTTCAATATTTCAGTAACCGACTTGTGAAATAATACCTCTCCATTTTCAGCATCTACTTTTGTAATGTAATCATCGTCGTAGTAAACTGATCTTCCATTTATTTTATACGTTCCCCAAGGGCTTCTCTTAGGCGGATTTTTTGAACACACCCAAAAATTACCCGCACTATCTACGTTTAATGCATGATGCGCCAAGAATTTATCTTGCTTCCACTTCACATTCCCTAAAGAGTCAATTCTTCTTAAACCTGTTTTATCGGTGTAAAAATAAATCAAGTCTTTATTTGGCAGCATGTAAGGATTCACGATTCGATCCCAGCGACTACCTTTTTCTTTTATATCCCATTTATACTCAACTTGACCTGTTTTAAGGTTTTTAATCGCAACCTCTCTTGTTTGATTATTTAAGGAGTAAGAGGTCAATATCTTAAAATCAAAATCTAGTTTGTTGATTGGCTCAACTTTCGCCCAATAATCTAAAAAAGTGGGTGAAACTTTTTTAGCTTCTTCAACAGATTTCCCAAATTGATCTAAAAAAGAATACATAAACCTTATTGGCTCATTTAAAACACCAAAGTCTTTTTTCTTTTTGGATAACTGCACACTCATCCAGCCGAAAACAGCAAGCACAAAAAGAGATAAAATGATAACGGATAATGTTGAAATGAACTTTTTCATGTGGTTCAAAAGTAAATAAGTCTACTTTATCTAAAGCATTATATTATTTGAATAAGTCCCTCCATTAAATAGTTAGGCTATACTTTTTAACTGATTGTATATGGAGTCGGCCTTCCGCTTGAGCTCTTCACTGTAACTGTAGTCAAGCTTTCGCTTGTTATTGAAGGGAACTACATCCTGGACCTTTACATCAACTTGAAGCTGTTTATATATCCGTTCAAGGATTAGCTTAGGTTCATTACAATACAGCTCATAATCCACGAAAATGACATTCTTTCGCTCTAAAGTCAATAAGTAGCAGTAGTAATTGATCCAAATCTCCAACCAATAATCAAGGCTTAATTTATCGTCTGAAAACTGATTGCTTTCTGCAGTAAATTGAAAAGGCTTTTGATGCTGTCCAAACTCATGATGACCCAGCCAATTCATATACTCTAACACGAAAGGGTCTTCTGCTTGCATAGCCGTATAATCTTTATGTTTCTCTAGAAGCGAAGCTGCATGGCTTAGTGGGTCTCGAAACATAAAAATGGCTAGAAAGTCAGGATTTAGTTTTCTGATCGATTCGTAGCGTAAGATAAAGTTGTTGTTCTTGGCCAAATAGGTTGCTTGTTCCTTATTTCTAACAACCGCTTGGTAACGCAAATAGTCCTCATACTGTGCTTCTGCAAGCGCATACTTTTTGAGTGAATCATCTCCTATGTAATGATCATGACCCAGCACTTTAAAAAAGTACTCTTCTAGAGCCTCGTTCGATTCCAGGCCAATCATTATGCCATCTTTGTGACTGCGTTCTTTCTTTTCACTGCCTTTTGGATCGTAGAATCTCTTCCAAAGGTTAGGGGCGGTTAGAAAAGGCATATTTGAGTAATCTAAAGATGCAAAAACATTATTCTCCAGTAGGCGATTCATTAAACTAGTAGTTCCAGATCGGGCTAAACCGGTAACGATCACGAATTTGCTTTTAGTTTGAATGCCTTTTTGGGGCAATTTTTTCGCTTCTAATTTGAATAACTTGTAAGCAACAGCATAGTTATTCAAGGCCATTCGGTGAAGAAGCTGAGAAAGTTCCGAATAACCTTCAGTAATTTTCTTTTTTACAGGTATTAAAAACCCTACGGTAGAACCCGCCGATAATGCTAGAATTGATTGCCATGAGCTAAAATCTAACTCCTGGTACGACTGATCTTCAATTAAGCAATAGATGACAAAGGGAATGCTCCCTAAAACAATTGCTAAAAACAAGACAGCAAACATTTTGAAAAGCGAGAAGATAAGCTTGGTATTTTGCTTTTGAACTAAAGCAACCTTTTCATCTTCGTCTATTTTAAGCAGCAGGGTATTAACCAATGCAATACTATTCTCTGCTAAAGCAAAAAAGGGAGCACTGAATAATTTTATACTGTAGACTAAGATTAAAAACCCTACAAAAACAATACTTAAATAGAGCAACAAGCCTCCTTACTTTTTCTTTTTGAAAAACTTCTTGACCTTATGCCAAATGATGTACCCAAAGGCAAAAAGTACTATTCCGGCTATTACGAAAACCAGAACCATAGTACCTACGCCCATCCCTGGGCCAATGTATAAAAGCTCCATATTTTATTCTTTAATTATTCGATTCCAATTTGGTAGATGGTGGTATCCCTCATGTTGTGAGGGGAAAACATTCTTGTAAACAACTTCCCCATTTTGAATGACCCAAAGGTAACCCGAATTCTGCTGCTCTACAAAGTATGTAGAATCGTTGATAAACTCATGCAAGCCTTCATTTCCTGAAAAGATCCATCTTTTTCGAAACAAGTCTTCGTCAATTACAGAATACTCACCGGTACTAAGGTTGTATTGAGTAATATTTGAGAAGAAGTCTCCTGTTAATGGTATTTGATCGGCATTTTTTGGCTTCGGTTTAGAGTCCTCTGTCCAAAGGGCGTAATAGTTGTTATTAAACCAAGTAAGGGTGCTGTCATTTAAAAAATCAACATCATGCTGAGCAGAAAACGGTCCTTTAAGCGCTCTAATCACTTCATTGGTGGAAGGTCGGTATTGAAAGATCAAGGAAATTTGCTTTAGGCTGATAAACAAGTCTCCTATATTGTAATATTGGGTGGTTTTAAAAGCAGGTTGAATGTCGTTGATATGCATGGGGTCAGTGCCACTTTGGGTGTGCAGCAGGTAACTTGCCATCTGGTTTTCTTTCAAAATCTCAGCCACCGACTTGTGAAAAAGAATTTGACCATTGTTAGCATCAATTTGAGTAATGTAGTCATCTTGAAAGTAAACTTCCCGGCCATTTAATTTATACTTGCCATTGGCTTCCCAAAGAGGAGCCATAGAAGCACAGATCCAAATGTTGCCTTCAGCATCTAGATTAGTAGAGTGGTGCGAAAGCACGCTATCTTGCTTCCATAGTATATTTCCTTCAGCATCTATTCTTCTTAATCCGGTGACATGATGGATAGAATACACCAGATCCATATTAGGGTAGAAAATAGGGTTAAGCACTCGATCATGAGGCTTAACTTTGTCCGCTAACTCCCACTCATACTCAATTGAATCGTTCTTTAAATTTCGGATTGCCACCGTACGCTGATTGTCAGAACTCGAATAAGTAGATAAGATTCTGAGGTCGTTTTTTAACTTATTAACTGAATTGTGATTTGGAGCTGTTTTCAGGAAGGTGGGTGACATTTTTTCAACTTCCTTCACGGTTTCTTTAAATTGGTCAAGAAAAGAATACATGAATTTAATAGGCTCATTAGCGAAGCCAAAGTCCTTATCCCCTTTTGAGATATGCACGCTCATCCAGCCAAAAACCGCAAGTGCAAATAGGCTGACCACCACGATTGAAAATGCATTGATTATCTTTTTCATAGCGGGCAAAATTAATACTATTCGTTAACTTGTGTATACAGTTTACAGCCGCAGCGTGAAGGAAATAACGGGTAAAGGTTTGAGTAGCCTAGTAAAGTTTTTTACCGCAACTTACCCACCAAGCGGAAGTAATCATACAAGCTTTTACGTAATGACTTCTTTTCTCTCTCTTTAAAAGGCATTTGCTTTTCTGCCACTATCAGACTAATTTCTGCTTCAAGGTCTAACTTTTCAAACAGATCTGCAGCAAGCATATAATGACCAAAACTGTCTGTAGATTTCAATTGAATAATTCCGCTACTATCGGCATGTTTCCATTCAAGTTGAAGGAGGTCCTGATCGAGTTTTACTAATCCTGATTCAAATCGGATAAAACATTGATTTTGCAGACGGTTTCTTACAATTACTGCACTCAACTTATTTTTCGAGGAGTCTAACTCACGACTATCGATTCGGTATAATACATAGTTTCCGTCCTTGTAGCTTTCTTGATCGTAGAAATAAGACCGAATGTTTTTGAAATAAATACTAGCTGATTCTGTGGTGGTAAACTCAACTGTTTTCAGCTTAATTTTCTTGCCCTCGGGACCAAATGCAGCATATAGGCCGATCAATGCAATCATGCCAAGTATCCAAAAGTAGAAGATTCGCTTTAAATTCTGCATAGCTCTTTAACAATATTAGCGCTTCATTGTTAGCGATTATAAGTTAATTTTGAAACGTGGAATTGATCATCAACATAGCATTAGTAATTGGTACTTTTTTAGGCATGGAGTTCATGGCTTGGTTCATGCACAAATATATCATGCATGGATTTCTTTGGGTTTTGCACAAAGACCATCACCAGCCAGAGAAAGGTTGGTTTGAGCGTAATGATGCTTTTTTCGTTTTTTATGCTGTAATCAGTACAGGCTTAATCATGCTTTGGTCTGAAGGTTTCTTTGACTACGGTTTTGCAATTGGATTGGGTATTCTACTTTATGGAATCGCTTATTTTGCAGTACACGATGTTTTTATTCATCAACGGTTGAATTGGTTCAAACGAACTGACAACATTTATTTTAGAGCAATTCGTAAAGCCCACAAAGTGCACCATAAGCATTTAGGAAAAGAAGAGGGAGAATGTTTTGGTATGCTTTTAGTTCCTATGAAATATTTTAAGGAAGCAGCTAAATCAAACAGGTAAATTAAACAGTTATGATTCCTTCATCAGGATTGCCGAAAACCATAGCAGCTTGCATCTCAAATCTTCTTGCCGAATAAAGGCAAAGTATAGCGTCAAAATGATGCCAAGTCTTAACTTCATTTACATCGATTTCTAATCCACTTGCCGATTTTAGTTTTTCAACTAAAGTTGGAAGGTTTGCTTTTTCCTTTTTGTAACCATCACTTTTTAGGGAAAGCACCTCAGCCAATTTAGATGGGTAGGTTTCAACCAGTTCAACCCCACAATTTTGAGCAGCCTCTTTCAGCTGAATAGCTCTTGCGGTTAGGCCGCCAAGAAACATAGGAGACATTGCACCTGTCATTCGGTCAGCCTGGCGATAGAAGTAATCATTATTACCATTTAACCTTTTATAGGCGATAGGCAGTGAGAGAGGCGCATCAATGTAGGCAAGCCAAATATCGTTGTGTTGCTTAATAAAATCAAGTATAAAAGCATCCGCGTCTTGGTTTTTTTTTGACGCCTGCAAACTCAATTTGCTGTCTTTTAGGCTCGCTATAACGGTAGTTCCCGCCATTTTGGCTCCATAGTCTATTCCGATAATCATAGTGTGTGATTTAGTTAAATAGAAACAGCACTGGGTTTTTTTTGTTTCAAGATTAAGTACTAAACCAAAACTTACCAGTATGGCCAAAACCCTTCGACTTATTTTAGGTGACCAACTCAATTCTGAGCACAGTTGGTTCAAAAAAGTCAATGATGAAAACACCTATCTGATGATGGAAATGCGCCAAGAAACAGACTACGTGGCACATCATATACAAAAAGTAGTTGCTTTTTTTGCTGCTATGCGCGCTTTCGCTAAAGAGTTGGATGATGCCGGGCATAAAGTGATCTACTTAAAGCTAAATGATAAAAATAATTCAGGAAATTTAGAAAAAAACATAAGCCAACTAATTGAAAGTGAAAACTTCAAGCGTTTTGAGTATCTCTTAGCTGATGAGTATCGTTTAGACCAGCAGCTTAAAAGTTTGTCAGAAGGACTTTCGATTGAAACAAGCCATGCAGACACAGAACATTTCTACACGAGCAGAGATGAAATGAAGGATTATTTTGAAAAAAAGAAATCCAAGCAATGGCTGATGGAAAGCTTTTACCGCATGATGCGTAAGAAGCATCAAATTATGGTGACTGAGGACAATAAGGCAGAAGGTGGCAAGTGGAATTATGACCAAAGTAATCGAAAAAAGCTACCTAAAAATCACAAGCCCATACCTCCAAAATTATTTCAACATCAGGTCAAAGAACTTAAAGAAATGCTCGATGAGGAAGAGGTCAAAACGATTGGTAAGCTAGATGCAAAAAATTTTCCTTGGCCCATTAATAGAACTGAGAGTCTTGAGCTCTTTGATTATTTTCTAGAAGAATGTTTGCCACTATTTGGCGACTTTCAAGATGCTATGGCAGAAGATGAATGGAGTATCTACCACTCTCGCATCTCTTTTGCCATGAATAGTAAAATGCTAAGCCCAAAAGAAGTTATTAATAAAACGATCGATTATTGGCGAGCGCATGAAAAAAACATTGATATCTCTCAGGTAGAGGGCTTTGTAAGGCAAATTCTTGGCTGGAGAGAGTACATGCGCGGAATCTATTGGGCTAAAATGCCTGAATATGAAAATGAAAATCAATTGGATCACAAGCGTAAGCTTCCTGAATTCTATTGGACAGGAAAAACCAAAATGAATTGCTTAAAACAATCTATTGACCAATCTTTGGAGTATGCTTATGCACATCACATTCAGCGACTCATGGTAACCGGAAACTTTGCTCTCCTAGCAGGGGTAAAGCCTGAGGAGGTAGACGCATGGTACCTTGGTATTTACATTGATGCCATTCAATGGGTAGAGCTTCCCAATACCCGAGGCATGAGCCAGTTTGCAGATGGCGGCCTTATTGCCACTAAACCTTACGTTTCTTCAGCCAACTACATTGATAAAATGAGCAATTATTGCGGCAATTGCCATTACAGTAAAACAAAAAAGACAGGTGATAAAGCTTGTCCATTCAATAGCTTATATTGGAACTTTATTGATCAGCATCTTGATACGTGGAGTAATAACCATAGGATGGGTATGATGGTAGCAAACTGGAAAAAGCAAGACCCGGAAAAGAAATCTAAGGTGTTGGAGCAAGCGGAACAGTATTTAGAAAGGCTCGATACTCTCTAAGTCCTTTTTAACCTTTTGGTAACAACAAAGATTTGTCCAGTGGAAATGGTTGTTCTACTTTTGGATTCATAAAAGTAAAAATCTAACAATCAAGATGAAAACATTCTACAGTCTCTTATTATCAATCATGATCAGCCATCTCACCATGGCACAAACTAC
>CAJXMH010000021.1 GCA_913056345.1 uncultured Flavobacteriales bacterium
TTGATGCTCGATATGTTTACAAAGACCGGAGCTCCTTGATCGCGGTTTAACTGGATACTGTCTCCCACGATTTGTCCGGACACCACATTGGTGTCTGAACCTAAAGCAGTATATCGACTTAAATCTACACTGTCGCTTAAAGTCCCATTCTCAAAAATCCTTAGAAAATCATTGGCCGTTAGATCAACCGAGTCTACTCGCTCATTCAAAGCAGAAAGGTCGCCATCTAATCCAATGTGAGTGTTCAATGCACTTTGGTTAGCTGCAATTCTTGTATCATAATTAGCAATAGAATCGCGGATATCTTTAATGCTTATAAAACCTCCATCTTCTAATAAGATCGTATCCTGAGTGGCATTAAAACTCAAGGTTTGGTCATCTGTGCCGGCTGCCACGATCAAACTTCGGAGTACGGCAGAGGTATCACGCAACTGGCCACTTAAAGTAGTATCGTTGATGAAGCGTGATAAACTATCCGCATTGATTCTTGCAAGCAATCGGCTGTTTAAATTGTTAGTCGAATCGATAATGCCTGTAGCATTGGCTGCAATGTTAGATTGGTTCGCAGCGATCGCACTATTGATGCTCGATATGTTTACAAAGACCGGAGCTCCTTGATCGCGGTTTAACTGGATACTGTCTCCCACGATTTGTCCCGATACTACATTGGTGTCAGATCCACCTGTATTGAACCGATCTAAACCTATTCTTCTAATGCCACCAGCATCGACTAGCTCTAGAGTATCACCGTCTAAGCGGAAGCTGCTAATTAATTCGTTTGTTGCACTTGTATCATTATCCAAGGCAATCGCAGCTGCATTGGCCTGAGTCAAAGCTGAATCAAGACTGAAATATTTTTGAAGTGAGTCAATGTTGTTGCGGTTCTGATTGATTCTGCTTAATAAAAATGCTCTTCTCACTGCACCCAAAGTGTCAAAATTGACCGTGAATACATTGCCTTGCTCGTACAACTCCAACACGCCATTATTCAAGCGCATACTATCCACCAGCTCATTGGTGGCACTAGTATCGCTCACATTCCCGGCCAAAGCCAAGGTATCAATGCTTCCGCCGTGGTTATAGACGAAAACACTGTCGTTTTGCTCTTTCACCGAATCAACTCCCAAAAGCGGAGCCATGTCTACAAAAGATGGATTATCACCGCTTAAGAAGAGCGTATCGTTTGAGCGGCTTAGCTGTTGATCATCAGTGTTGGTATTATCAAACTGACTAAGGTCTATTCGCAAGGTGTCTAAGCCTTGAAAAAGCTGCAACTCATTGACTAAAAGTCGCGCAGAGTCAAGTAATTCATTTGTATTACTTGTATCTACTCCCAAGCCTCTCAATACAATGTCTTCTAGACTACCGTTAGCATTAAAAATCCGCAAAGTAGTATCATCGACTGAGCGGATCGAATCGATACCTAAAACAGTGGTCAGATCGACACTCCCTTGCACTGCTCCTTGTTGATAAGCTTCAAGGATTTTCCCGCTTAAACGAAGACTATCTATCAGTTCATTGGTAGCAGAAGTATCTGAGACTAAACCTCTAACTATTACATCCTCTGTAGAGCCATTGGCATTAAAAACCCTAAGGGTTGTATCGTTAATGCTACGTAAAGAATCTATTCCTAAAATAGTGGTTAAATCAACCGAGGAAGGATTGAGACCAGTTAAGTCTAGGTTTTTTCCAGTGAGACTCAATTGTTGATCGTCTGCAAAGCCAAAATCAGCTAACAAAACACCTGTTCCATTTGATAATAAAAGAGAATCTCCTGCTGAGCTAATGCTTAAATTCTGAATCTCGTTGGTACTTGAAGAATCTGCATCAGCTACTGAAAACTGAACTGAGTTCCCTCCTGTAATAGAGATAATCCGAAGATTTCCATTTTCCGTTAAACTCAAATCTTGGTTAACTAACTCATCTGTAAAAACAGAAAAGTCGAGCGTATCCACTCGACTTCCTTCATTTAAGATCAAAATTGAATCGTTTACCAACTCAAAACGGCTGATAGCTTCGTTCGTATTGGAAGTGTCGCCTGCATTAAAGATCGAGTCGTTTCGAATGTTAATCCCATCACCGGCTTTCAACTGATTACCGGCTGATTTCGCGTAAAGCGCATAAGGCACTGAGAGTAATTGAGTAGTGCCTAGGTCTTCAAATCCATTACCTGCGTCAACTTCAACCTTAAGAAAATGACTGCCACTGCTCCAGTCAATCCCCGAAAAAGCAGTGAGACTTCCACTGCCGGTATTTCCTCCTTGCCCAATAATTAGATTGAACAAACCAAAGTCATTGGTGGTAATCATGTCGTACTGCTCTTCATAAAGAAGTGTGCCATTTGCACTGTTTTGAATGATACCAAAGCGCACGGATACCATCCGATTGACCAAAGCATTCCCATTGTTATCTCGAGCTATGGCTTGATAATTTACTCCTTCAGGTGCTTGAGCATAGGCCTTTTCAGACCATACTATTGACATCAAGAAAAAGAGAATAAAGGCAGCAGGGCTAAATTTTCTAATTAGCTTCATCAGGTAATTATAATTGGTTAATAAAAGTTAATCTGAGGGTATCAAAAATACAAAAAAAGTCCATCTATTTTTAGATGAACTTTGGCTTTAAATCGTTGAAACTAATGATTTTTCAAACGAACCTTACTTTTTGTATATCCAGTATTCCGGGTTTAATTTGGAACGAACCTTCCAAAGTTCTAAATGCATGGTAGAAGAGCTACCACCATCATCGTCAATGAGTACGCCAAGGTTCTGCTTCGTGTCAACCTTATCGCCTGCTGAAACAAAAACTTCTTTAAAGTAGTGGTAAACACTAAAATAGTCTCCGTGGCGTATCATTACCACTTTCCCTTCTCCAGGTATAATGATCACTCGGCTTACCTCACCTTCAAAGATGGCTCTGCCAATATTGCCTTTTTTAGTTGAGATATCAACCCCGTTGTTTTGAATTTTCACCCCTTTAAGTGTGGGATGAGGATGCTCCCCAAACTGCGCGGTAATTACACCCTCTGCAACTGGCCATGGAAGTTTTCCTTTGTTAGAAGCAAAAGATTTTGCGAGCTCTCTTGCTTCAGGGGTCATGGGGAAGCCCGCCTCTGAATCACCGGCTTTCTTAGCAGCCTCCCTTGCTCTTCTTATTTCTTCAGCAATAATCTTTTCTATTGCTGCATTGATCTTTCTGGCAGCAGCCTCTTTTTGCTTCAGCTCCTTTCGCAATTCACTCTCCTTGCCCTTCAAATTGCTCACCACCGCTTCTTTTTCTCCTTTCTCTTTTGCTAAAAGATTGCGTTCATTCAGCTTTGCTTTCAACAGTCCTTCTTTACTTTTTTTAATGGCTTCTAACATCTTGATCTGGGCGTCTATCTTTTGCTGGGTTTGCTGAATGTTTTCCGCCTGTGCCTGCCTGTATTGCGCGTATTGCTGAAAATACTTGAGGCGTTTAAACGCTTGGTTGAAATTCTCTGCCGAAAAAACGAACATCAAACGATCATAAGAACTCCTATTTTGATAGGCGTTTCGAATCATTTCAGCATATTCCTCTTTCAATTTGCTTAAGTCACTTTCTAAACTGTCTACCTTCAATTGTTGACCAGAGATGCTGTCGTTCAGGTAAACGATTTCTTCTTCCATGGCCCTAATCAAAGCCTCTCGACTTGAGATCTTTTTACTCAACTTGCGCAGTTGATTTAATGACGTTTTTTTGGTTTTCTCAGTTTGCTTCAGCAGTTCATTGGTGTAACGGATCTCTTTTTGAAGCTTTTTCTTTTTGGCCTGAAGGTCTTTTTTCGATTGTGAATAAGCAGGGTTAAACCCTACCGATATGAGAAGCCCAATCAGTGCTATTTGCCTAATAAAAAACTTGCTCATACTTAGATGAAATGTTAAAAGCGAACTTGATTGGTTTGTTCAAATATACTCGTGAATAATCAATATCCACAAGCGCGGGCTGTTCACTTTGCAATTCAAAATGCAATGCCCTAGGTAGTAACTGACCTTCAATCTCTTGGTATTCACTGAAAGTGCCCATTAAAAAGCGATCAGCGGTATTGTCAGAAAGCAAAAATTCGCGAACCTTAAAGCTATTTTGATCAAGCCACAAACTAACTACCTCATCATCTTGACGCTCAATCTTCTCAGGCTTGTCATCTGCTTTTTTGGCTTTTCTTTTCTTTAAGTTTCCAAGGTAGTAATGCTCTTTATCTATCCCAAACTTAAGTTTGTCATCAGGTTCAAATTCTATGGTGTTACCAAGCAGAATGGCTTGCATAAGATCATAATCTAAATCAACATTGAAACGATTTTTGATGTAACGGTTGTCACCCACAAAGTATTCTTTACTAATGCGATTGATCACCTTTACTGTATCAGGTGTGACCATAATTCGGCCTAGCTCAATCCCCAATAAAGGTGTAATGGAAATCCAAATAATGCTGTCTTTTTTTATGCGAATATTGGCCTTGAAACTATTCTTTTTGGATTTTTGATGGAAGGTAAATTCAGCTTTAGCAGAAAATGTATCAAAATCAAATTCATTGGCTTTCATCTGCTCAATGAGATAAAGCGCCTTCTTTCCCTCGAGGGGTTTTCTGCTTGCACGTTCTTTTTTTCCGCAACTCACAAAAAAAAGCAAGCTAAGTCCTACTAAAAAAACGAACTTTCTCATGGCAAACTGTACTTATTGATCTTTTGAAGTAATTCCTCAGAAGCCTCCCCTTCAGCTTCACTTGCTTTTTGCCAATATTCAAGGGCTTCCTCTTTGCGGTCTAAAGCAAATAAAATATCTCCTTTATGCTCTAATAGCACTGCACTTTTATTCCCATCGCTTCTCAATGCTTTGTTGATCCAATCCAAAGCATCTTTATATTCTCCTGTTTGATATAATATCCACGCATACGTATCTTGAAAAGAGGCTTGACCCGGAGCCAATTGATTTGACTTCAAGGACATTTGCTTGGCCTTCTCTAAATTTTCTTTCCGCAAGGATAGGTAGTAACTGTAATTGTTAAGCACGTAGACACTATTTGGATCTAGTTTGAGTGCCTTCTCATAATAGGCATCTGATTCCGTGTGCTTTTCCATGGCATGATAGGCATCTCCCATGGAAGAATAGATCTGTCCTTTCAATAGTTGATTGTCTATCACTAGATCTTGACCAAGATCGAGGTATTCTATTGCTTTCCCATATTGTTTGTCTTGCGATAGACCTAGGCCATAAAGCAAGTAAACCGTAGGCTGGTTGGGAAACAAATTAACTGCCCTTTCGCCGTAGTTTAGTAAAGCAGGAATATCACCAGATTCAGATAGGATAACTAGTAGTTGGTTCCAAACCGGGAAGCGACTACTATCAAGGGAGATAGTAGTCATATATTCTTCCTTAGCTCGCTCAGTTTGTTCATCAAAATAGAGAAAGTCTGCTAATAAAGCATGTGATTTAGCGTTATTGGGATGTGCTTTAACAATAGCTTCGCAAAGCGCAATACCTTCTGCTTTCTTTGCTTGGTTCTTGCTGTTTACTTGGTAGAAACTAAGCAGGTATTTTACCTTACTATCAATTTCCATTTCAGGATTATTAAAGGCTTTTGTAATTGCTTCTAGGTACTTTGATTGTTCGCCTTCAGTGCGGTAAAACTCAGCCATTGAAAACTGCACGCGGTAATCATTTGGGGCTCTTTCTGCCATTTCTTGATAGACTTTCAAAGCTTTATCCCGCTTCCCATTGGATATATAAATATCGGCTAACTGCCCATGGTACTTTAGCTCGCCGGGATTTGCCTCGATTAGTTTTTTAACTTCTCCGGCTGCCCCTTCAACATCATTCTCCGAAAGGTAAATGCTTTGTTTCAACTTGATGATCTCTTCACTTACCCCAATTTCTTCTTCAATTTCATTCAAATATTGAATGCTTTCCATTGGCTTGCCTTCATCAAATAAAAACCGTGAAAGCTGGTACTTCAATTCAACCTGATTTGGCTTTAAGTCAATCAGTTCTTTGTAGATCTTAATGGCTTCCGTTTTATCGGCTTTATTGTCTAAAAAAGAAGCATAAGATAATTTATACCAATAATTCTCAGGATCTAATTCAGCTGCCAATTTAAATTGCTGGGCTGCAAGTTGTTGTTGCTCCAACTGTAACAATACCAAACCTAACTCATAATTTGCGGCAGGATGAAGCGGCTGCAGCTTCAAAGCGGCATCAAAGTGAGTTTTAGCCTCAGCATAATTGCCCAAGATCTTGGCTTTTACTCCATCCATAAAGGCTTCGCCAAAAGCAACCTTATCTTTTTCAGTCAGCTCTTTTAAATTAGCTGACTGCTTTTGCACCGTTTGCTTTGACGAACTGCAAGCAATCAAAAAGGAGAAAATAAGAATGGAATAAAGCCCTTTATACATAATTATTAGTCGCTCAACTCATTGTAATCTCCCACACTTAACTCTTTTGCATCAAATTCAATACTAGTGTGATTGCCGATCATAGAGTTTTCACAATTTAAACCCTCTAGTTCACTATTGGTTTGCACGATGGTATTGCGAATAATAGAATCTTTCACCTTAGTGTGATCACCGATGGAAGCATGGGGCCCAATAACTGAATTTTTTAATTCAACACCTTCCCCAATGTAACAAGGAGGAATGATAACTGAGTCTTCTACCGTGGCACTGCTTGCTACAATGTCATCGTTTTTAATGAATTCTAGTACCCTTTGGTTAGTATATACCGTAGCATCTTTTTTACCACAATCTAGCCATTCTTCTACCGCTCCGGGTGTGAACTTTGTGCCATCTTGCTTCATGCGCTCTAAGGCATCAGTAATTTGGTACTCCCCTTTATCCATAATCTTGTTGTCCAACAAATACTGCAGGTTCTCTTTTAAATAGGCTCCATCTTTGAAGTAATAGATCCCGATGATGGCCAAGTCTGAAACAAACTGTTCCGGCTTTTCTACAAACTCAGTAATCACCCCTTCATCATCCAGTTGCACTACGCCAAAGGCCGAAGGATCTTCTACTTTTTGGACCCAAATAATGCCGTCTTGATTTTCATCTAAAGTAAAATCAGCTCTAAACAATGTATCTGCAAAAGCAACGATGGTCTTGCCGTCTAATACCTCTTTAGCGCACATAATGGCATGCGCAGTACCTAAGGCTTCTGTTTGCTGAAATACGTACCCTTTAGCACCAAGATTTTCAGCTACTTTCATCAAGTTATCCTCTACTTCCTGACCAAAATCACCAATTACAAATGCGATCTCTTCGATCTTTTCATCACATACCTTGGCAATGTCTTCTACCAAACGCTGAACAATGGGCTTACCTGCTATGGGTAATAATGGTTTTGGTATAGTTAACGTATGCGGCCGCATTCTTTTTCCCCTTCCGGCCATGGGTACAATAATCTTCATCCTTTTTTCTTTTTCTCGTTACTAATTGTGATTGAGTTTTCACCGATCTATGCGGTGTCTAGTTGTTTTTTATTTTTTTCCGGTACTGCCAAATCCGCCTGCTCCCCTTTCGGTGGAACCCAATTCTTCTACCTCTTCCCATTCAGCTTGCTCATGCGCTGCAATGACCATTTGCGCAATGCGCTCACCGTCTTCTATAACAAAAGCTTCTTTTGACAAATTGACCAAAATCACCTTGATCTCGCCACGGTAATCAGCATCGATAGTACCTGGAGAATTCAGGACAGTAATGCCATGTTTAAAAGCCAAACCACTTCTTGGCCTTACCTGTGCTTCGTAACCTACGGGCAGTTCCATAAAAAGTCCAGTTGGGACGATCTCTTTCTCCAAAGAACCCAATTTAATTGGCTCTTCAAGGTTAGCCCTAAGATCAAGCCCCGCTGAAGCAACGGTGGCATATTGTGGTGAAGCGTGTTTGGATTTATTAATGAGCTTTATCTTCATAGGGCTTACTTTCTAGAATTCACGAAATTATCGCTTTTTTAGGTTTTTCTGAAACGATGGCCAAGCTAAAAAAAGCGAGTAATACCATGCTGTAAATAAAGTATTGAAGCCCAACAGAGTCAATGTTTAAAAGAGTGCTGGCTTGATAGAGCAATAATGCGACGAAAAGATACAGTATAAGTTTCGGCCACTGATATGGTACTTTGTAATATCTACGACCGATTGCAAAGGAAAGAAACACCATACTTCCGTAGCAAATAAGCGTTGCCCAGGCTGAGCCCATATAACCAATTTTTGGGATTAGCAGGTAGTTTAAAACTATTGTTATAAGTGCTCCGAAGGATGCAATATAAGCTCCAAATTGGGTTTTACCGGAAAGCTTATACCAAACTGAAAGGTTGTAAAAAATACCTAGAAAGATGTTAGCAAAAAGTAAGACAGGCACTACATCTAAACCAACCCAATAGGCCTCGTCTGCTATAAAGTATTTTAAAAGGTCTATGAAAAACATCACGCCTAAAAAGATAGTTGCACAAACAATTACAAAATAGTTCATCACTTTGGCGTATACCGCTTTTGCATTGGTTTCTTGCTCGCTTTTAAAGAAAAAGGGTTCAGCTGCATAGCGAAAAGCTTGTATAAACAGGCTGATGACAATAGACAGTTTGTAACAGGCTCCGTAAATTCCAACTTGCCGAGTGGCAGCTTCTGTTCCAACTTCTTCTAACAAAAGCCATTTGAGCATGATCTTATCTGCACTTTCATTTACAATAATGGCAATACTCGAAATAAGCAAAGGACTACCATAAATCAGCATCTGCTTTAAAAGTGAAGATTTAAACTTCGCCTTGATCTTGAAAAAGTAAGGACTTAATAAAAGCAACTTCACTCCGCTAGCAATTAAGTTGGCAATGAAGACATAGCCAACCTGAATCTCATCTGAATAGAAATATTCAAGCAAAAAGTTTGTCTCTCCTGCCCGATGTGCAGGAATGCAGTAGCCAAGCCAAAAAAGATTCAGCCCGATATTGACCAATATATTGGCAAAATTGATCAACGCAAATCGACTTGCCTTTCCCTCTACTCTGAGCCTAGCCATGGGGATAGAGGAAATAGCATCCATGCCTACGATAAAGGCAAACCACACCACAAATTCACTGTTATTGGGATAATTGATCAGGCTTGCAATTGGCTGCGCAAAAAAGGTAGTAAGAAGCCAAAAGGCAACAGTAGAAAAAATCAAAGAAATAAGCGTGGTGCTGTAAACCTGCTGTTGATTTTGTCCGCTTCTAGAGTGAAAGCGAAAAAAGGAAGTTTCCATTCCATAAGTTAGTATGACTACCAAAAACGCCACATAGGCATACATTTCAGTGATCACTCCAAAGCGCTCAGGCTGAAAAACTCCCGTATGCAAGGGAACTAATAGGTAGTTCAATAACCTGCCTACAATACTTGGCAAACCGTAGATTGCAGTTTGTCCGGCTAATTTTTTAAGTGGGGTCAAAGAGTTGTTTTACTTCCATTCAAAGCTAACAAAACTGAACGTTAAGCAAGTTAAATTATTTCCCCGGAAAATCTGGCTTACGCTTTTCAACGAAAGCAGTGGTTCCTTCTTTAAAGTCTTCGCTACCAAAACTTTCCCCAAAAGCCTCTATTTCAGCTTCAAAACCATTTTTACCATCCTCGTATCCTGCATTTATTGCTTTAATGGCTGCTCCAACAGCTACAGAAGAGTTTTTCATAATCTTCATAGCCAAGCTTTCGCAAGTGCTAATGAGTTCTACTTGGGTAGTAAGCTGATTAACTAAGCCTATTTCAAGCGCCTGCTCAGCGCTAACCATTCCTGCAGTAAAGATCATTTCGAAGGCTTTTCCCTTTCCTGCAATTTGAGCCAAACGCTGTGTTCCACCATAACCGGGTATTACGCCCAAACTAACTTCTGGTAAGCCCATACGAGCATTTTCAGAGGCGATGCGAATGTGGCACGCCATAGCCAACTCTAAACCTCCTCCTAATGCAAACCCATTAATAGCGGCAATAATTGGTGTACTGCTTTTTTCTGCAACATTGAACAGCTTTTCTTGCCCACTTTTTGCCAAGTCCTTGCCTTCATCAACTGAATACTGGTAAAACTCAGAAATATCCGCTCCTGCCACAAAGGCTTTGTCGCCCGCTCCGGTCAAGATCATAACCTTAACTTCAGGATCTTGATCTCCCTTTTTAATGGCCTCACCAAGCTCAGCAATGGTCTCCCGATTCAGGGCATTCAGCTTATCTGGGCGGTTTACAGTTAAATACAGAATGTTGTTTTTTGTCTCTTGAAGAATGTTGGACATGGCTCTTTGTTTGATGAACAACAAAAATAATTGAATGATGGTAGAATACCAGCTATTTAAGGCAGGTCTTTTAAGCTTGCTTTTTTAAGGGCTTGAATCATGAGTGTTTCATTTGGAAACAATTACCTTTATTTGTTGTAAACCATCGGTATTTTGTAAGTGGAAAATATAAACCCCGTTTTTGAAACCAGATAAATCTATCTGCTCCCCGCTTCCAGACAAGTCCCCCTCTTTCATCAATTTACCATTCAATGAAAATAGTTGATAATTACTCCTTTGGGTCAGATTATTTATGCGAATATAATTACTTGTGGGAACAGGGTAAACAGTAATATTTTGAGAACTTCTTTCTTCGATTCCTACACTATTAAAGCAGTTAGATAGGCGGTTTAAAGTAAAATAAAACTCACGAACGAAATCTGCACTACTTTTTAATGTATCTACACTGGCATTTACTCCAATTTGCGATGTATCCCTTGCAAAAATAAAGGCGTATGTTAAATCAAGTTCTTCTTGTGGCGTGAATGTAATCGGCCCCGAACTTAGCATTGCTAATCGATCACCGGGAGGATTATTCCCATCTTCCGTCCAGTCATTTGCAACCGTATCTCCAAAAGTACTATAGTAAGTAGGATCAGTATCTCCAAAATAGGCAATACGGCAAGTAGGTCCTGTTATTGGAAAGAAGCCATTCCCACCAAAATTTAGTAGCAGTCCATTTTGCCATATCCCACGCATGTAATTGTAATGGTGAACGGCTAAATCAGGCATACCGTTGTTAAAACTTGTATTGTTTATAGGCATAAAATAAGTTAACCCCAATCGTTCGTTATCTATTACATCATCCTTAAAACCCCATCCATTAGGAGTATAAAAGGGAGAAACCAAACAAGAGTCATCTAGTCTATTACTATCTAAATAAGGACCTTTCAATACCAATACGCCAGCTGCACCGGGTCGAATTCCATAACCAGCTTGGCCATTAGGTGGATTATCATCTAAGCTATCTCCATTTTTAACGAATACCATACCACGACTTACATCAGCTTCTATATAATCATCTGTATAATTTCCTAAGTCAGGATCTACGAACTGACCAATGTAAAAATCAGTGTAAGTGGTCCTTGAACGATTTATTACTTTGTAGTCAACAAAAAGTGCCTCATTGAGGGGGTTAGAAGTTGAATAACCGTAAACCATACAATGAATTTCAACTCCCATTGAAACTGAAGATGTATAATTTTTGACAGAGCCATCATTGTTAATGAAATAAAATGAAAAGTCACCTTTCACATCAGGATAATCTCCAGTCCTAGGTTCATAAACGCCATTTTGATTGACATCAACAAAAGGAGCAAGATAAAAGTCGTAACCGGCAGTAGTGTCTCCGTGTGCAGGCCATTCTAATATATCTATAGGTATAGCGTATGTAGGATCTGAAAAACTATTCCGATGCTGGGTTACTTGATTTCTATTTACCTGCCAAATTCGATTGTATTTCAATTCAACAGAATCGCTCCTCGAGGCCCCACCTACGGTTAATGGGCCTTTCGCATAATCTGTTAATTCTCTATAAGCACTAGCTGCCCTTAGTTGCTGATTAGAATCAAGCCCCCCCATAGTTAAAGCTGCACTACAAAAAGCATGCGAATTGGAGCCAATTGGAACCTCAAAAGCAGCTCCATCACTAAATGACATATCTGAAAAAAGCACTCCGGTATTATGTATTCTGGCATTAATATTATTCCCTGATACCTGCGCCAACTTTATTTGATTAAGTTGGCTGTAGGCATGATTATGAACAGAAAAACAAGTTAATGTGGCAACAAAGAGCAAGTGGGGTTTCATAGATATTGGATTTCAAATTATAAAAATAACACCATTAAAAGTTAATCTTTTATTTGACCTTAAAAAACAAAATTCCCTGATTGCTTATAGACAGCCTGGCTGTTCTGAAAGTAGGCTACGGACTATTTATCAGTTTTTAATATTAGTTATTTCACTGTAAATCAAACCCCGCGCTGCATCAAGAAAGCGGCAAGTTCTTGCAAAGGCTTTTTAGTCTCTTCAGGGCGCTCTATTTGGGCTAAGGCATTCATGGCCTTGTCTGAATAATGTTTAATGGCTTCCTTGGCCTTTTGTTTGGCTCCAAGTGATTCAAAAAGGGCTTTTACTTCTTTGATCTTTGCTGGCTCTTCTTCAATCTGCATGGCCTTTTTCAAAGCCACTTTCCCTGTTTCATCACCACTTTCTAAGGCAGCTAAAAACAGGTAGGTTTTCTTGTTGGCCACAATATCGCCTCCCACTTTTTTCCCAAACTGATCGGGATCTGCAAAAGCGTCTAAATAATCGTCTTGAATTTGAAAGGCAAGTCCTAAGTTCAAGCCAAAGTCATAAAGTAAGTCTGCCTGCACCGTATCAGCATCTGCTGAAATAGCCCCTAATTTTAAGCTAGCTGCAAGTAAGACCGCTGTTTTGAGTTTGATCATGTGCAAGTAGTCGGCCAGCTCAAGCTCCTCTTCTTGCTCAAAGTTCATGTCCATTTGTTGGCCTTCACAAACTTCTATGGCTGTTTGGTTAAAAAGAGAAAGTAGACGAACCAAGTGCTCAGGTTTTGTTAAGCAAAGCTCTTGATAGGCTTTTACAAACATTACATCGCCTGAGAGTATGGCAATGTCCCGATTCCACTTTTCATGCACTGTTTGTTTTCCCCTTCTTATAGGTGCTTCGTCCATGATATCATCATGCACCAAGGTAAAGTTGTGGAAGATTTCTACTGCTTTTGCGATTGAAAGTGATGATTCTGAAGCTTGACCAAAGAGTTCAGCAGCCATTAAAACCAGTACTGGCCTAATTCGCTTGCCTCCCATAGAAAGGGTATACACAATAGGCTCATATAGCTCCTTAGGCTCGCCTTTAATTGGTTCAGCTTCAAGCTTATCTGCAACAATTTTTGCTAGATCTTGCCAGTTATGTTGCATCTTAAAGTATAAATTCAGGATTGTCGATGATCTTCTTTAAGCCATTTTCCAGACTGATGGGATCTTGCTCAAGCAGTTGCAACATTTTGGTGGTATCGGGTAACCTTCTTTTCATATCCCCTTCCTCTAGGGCAGGCAAATGAACGATCTTTGATTTGGTTCCGCTTACTTTCTGAATAGCTTCTGCCAATTCCAAAACTGTAATCTCTTTGTCTGATCCAATGTTAACTACATCGTTTATGCAACGGTCTTCAGTAAAGGCATTTACGCAAGCCTTTACATTATCATCTACATAACAGAAGGTTCTTGTTTGAGAACCATCTCCGTAAATGGTTAAGTCTTGTTCTTTTATAGCTTGGGCAATAAACTTGCTCACCACAAAGTCTTTGCTTTGCATAGGCCCATAAGTATTGAAAAACCTAAAAATGGTATACTCCAAACCAAACTCTTGCCAATATGACTTCAAAAAGGCTTCGCCCAAGTTTTTTACAATGGCGTAAGGTAATCTAGAGTTTAGTGGTGTGGTGTGCTCATTTTGTGGCAATTCAACTGGCTCACCGTAAACTTCTGAAGAAGAAGAAAAGAACACCCTTTTTACATTGGTATTTTTCGAAAGGTCCAGAATGTTTTTGATCCCTGTCACATCCTCAAGCACCAGTACTGGTTGTTCTAAAGTGCGCTTTACGCCGACTACAGCAGCGTAATGAAAAACATAATCGAATCTGAAACGAAAAAAGATGCTTGAAATATCACTTAAACGGTTTACGTCTGCTTTGATAAAGTGCACGTTTTTCGCTTTGGGCAACCTTTTTTTATCACCTGTAAGTAAGTTGTCTACCGCTATAATTTGATTCTTTGGGTCGTTTGCCAACTCTCTTACAAGTGCGCTGCCTATAAAACCTGCACCGCCTGTAACTAATATGTTTCTCTTTGCCACTTAAACTAAATTTAAAAGGTAATTTCCATATCCACTTTTTAAGAGTGGCTGCGCTAAGGACTTTAATTGATCTTTACTAATGAATCCCTGACGGTATGCAATTTCTTCTAGGCAACCAATCTTCAACCCTTGGCGTTCCTCAATAACCTCAACAAATTGCGAGGCTTGCATTAAAGAAGCAAAAGTTCCGGTGTCTAACCAAGCGGTTCCCCGATCTAAAATAGCTACTTGAAGGTTGCCTCTTTTCAGGTATTCCTTATTTACATCTGTAATTTCGTACTCTCCTCTAGCACTTGGCTTCAAGTTTTTGGCAATATCAATTACTTCATTATCATAAAAGTATAAACCCGGTACCGCATAATTGGACTTGGGTTGCTGTGGCTTTTCTTCTATAGAAACTGCGACTTGATCTTCATCAAACTCAACTACCCCATAACGCTCAGGATCTGATACGTGATAAGCATAAACGATGCCTCCATCAGGGTTGTTATTGGCTTCCAAAAGCTTGCCTAAGCCTGCTCCGTAAAAGATATTATCTCCAAGTATCAGGGCTACCTTATCGTTGCCGATAAACTCTTCTCCAATCACAAAAGCTTGCGCTAATCCATTGGGCTCTTCTTGTATAGCATATTGAAAATCACAACCAAACTGAGAACCATCTCCCAACAATTTCTTGAAACTTGCATTATCATGAGGAGTAGTGATAATCAGTATCTCACGAATCCCTGCCATCATCAAAGTTGATAAAGGGTAGTAGATCATGGGTTTATCGTAAACCGGCATGAGTTGTTTACTTACTGCTAAGGTTAAGGGATGCAGTCGAGTTCCTGATCCTCCTGCAAGTACAATTCCTTTCATGGTAGTTAGTTTGCTGCCAAATTAACTAATCTTCAGGCTTTGTCTCTTTTTTTACGGCTAATTCTTCTAGTTCAATGTCTCCCTCTTCATCAACAAGCTCTACTAGCATTTCAGTTTTAAAAGCTTTGGTTGTCAACCAATTGTCGAAGAATAGAATTAAAGAAGGCAGTAAGATCAGGTTGGAAGCCATCGCGATCAGTAAGGTAATGGATACAAGCAAACCAAGAGCAACAGTTCCCCCAAACTCAGAGGCTGTGAATACCCCAAAACCAAAAAAGAGCACAATAGAAGTATAGATCATACTAACGCCGGTTTCTTTTAAAGCCAACAGACAAGCCTCTCTTAAATTAAGCGAATGCTTGCTTAACTCTTGACGGTATTTGGCTAAATAATGGATGGTGTCATCTACAGAAATACCAAAAGCAATGCTAAAAATTAAGATCGTAGATGGTTTTATAGAAATGTCAAAATAACCCATTACACCGGCTGTAAAAAGCAAAGGAAGTAGGTTAGGAACCAAGCTAACCAAGACCATTCTGGCAGATGAAAACAAAAAGGCCATAATAATCGCAATCAATACAATGGCGATACCTAAACTTAAAAAGAGGTTCTTGACCAAATAGTCGGTACCTTTAAGCCAAACCACAGAGGTTCCTGTGTATTCTACATCATACTTGTCAGCAGGAAAAATTGAATCGATCCTGCTTTCTAAACTTCCTAGCAGCTCTTCCATGCGGTTTGAACCAACATCTGCTACTTGAGCAGTTATACGGGTAATCTGTCGATTAGAATCTAGGTAAGATTGCAGCATTTCTTCACCATTTCCTTCTGAACCGCTTAGATAAGGCAAAATAAAACTCTGCTCTTGCCGATTCAATAAGGCGTACTTTGAAACCCTACCTCCATAGTATGACTGTTTTGCGAATTTTAATCCCTCCACAATAGAAAGTGGCTTTGAAAATTCGGGGTAACTCTCAATTACTTCTTGCAGCTTTTCTATTCGTTTTAAGGTTGACAGTCGACTTGCTCCACCTTTTTTTCTTGTATCAATGGTAACTTCAAAAGGCAAAACTCCCTTGAAATTCTTTTCAAAGAACTTCAAATCAAGATAAACCGGATCGTTACGCGGAAGGTCGTCAGCTATGTTGCCGGTGGTCTTAATTAAGGTTGAACCATAAATGCTGGCAACAATAATGATTAGCGAAACCACAAAAACTGCAGGGCGGTTATTGGTTACAATTTTGACCAACTGCTCTACCACCAAATGAACCCATTTGCGCTCAAGATGCTTGGTATGTCTTTCTTTTGGTGGTTTCTGAAAACTTAAAATAATAGGAAGCAAAGTGATGGATACAAGAAAAACCGAAGCAATTCCAAAGGTGGCAACTATTCCAAATTCAATTAAGATTTGGCTATTGGTAAATATGAAAGTTCCAAATCCAAGGGAGGTAGTGGTATTGGTTAGAAAAATAGCGTTGCCTATTTTTTGGATCACGCGGCTAAGCGCCAAAATTTGATTTCCATGACGCTTATACTCTTGGTGATATTTATTCAGGATAAAAATACAATTGGGAATCCCGATCACAATGATCAAAGGCGGAATGAGTGATGTAAGAATGGTAACTGGATAGCCATACATTACTTGTATTCCCACTGACCACACAACCCCTATCAATACAACGATCATAGAAACTACCATCGCTTTGAACGAACGGAAAAACAAAAGCAAAATAGTGGCAGTAATCAAGATGGCAAGTAAGATAAAGAGCTTGATCTCTTCGCTGACCTTAGACGTATTATTGGCTCTGATGTAGGGCAAGCCTGAATAACGGACCTTTAAGTTGGTTTCGGTTTCAAAATCCTTAATCATGGGCAACAATTCACCCATCAGCACTCCTCGATCTTTTGAATCTAATAATTGTCGATCTAGCGTAAGCGCCATTAAAGTGGTTGAACTATCACTGCTGTAGACAAAACCCTGATAAAAGGGTAATTGATATACTTTATCAATAAGAGAGTCAAGTTCAGCTTGGCTTTGAGGTGGCTTTTCAAATAAGGGAACCGCTTCAAACTTTCGTTCTTCGCGATTTCTTTCTAACTGATAAATGCTTCCTAATGAAACTACCTCATCTACTCCTTCAATTTGCTTGAGTTGAGCTGAAAGGGTTAGCCAAGCATTAAAGTTCTCAAGTTCATAGAGTTTTTGATCCTTAATACCGATCACCATGATGCTACCCTCTTGTCCAAACTTTTCTTTGAAGCGCTCAAAAGTGAGTAGAGTGGAGTCGGTCTTGGGCAAAACTTGAGCCATTTCATAGCTCATCTTTATATCCTTAGCGCGATAGCCAAAATAAATCGTGGCCAAGGCAAGAACAAGTAAAATAAAGTAACGCTTCCGTAAAATAAAGCTGGAAAAAACTCCCCACATAATTAGATAGCTGTAGCCAAGCTAAGCTTAATGCCCTTTAATTGATCAATCTGCAAATATCACAATTAAATTAAAGCTATAAAATCAAGCAAAGCGAATGCTTCCTAGAATCTATCTAGAAACACTAATTTCGTATGCATGGAAGTAAGGATCCCTGCTGATGTAAATGATATTCTGCACCTCTTAGACCTTATTGGAACCTTAGTATTTGCGATTAGTGGGGCCATGGCAGCCTCTTCTAAAAAACTAGACCTCTTTGGTGCGGCCTTTATTGGTTTTGTAACGGCAGTGGGCGGTGGTACCATTCGAGACCTTCTAATTGGTGACACGCCGGTCGGTTGGATGCAAAATGTAGATTACATTTTCATCATTTTAGCGGGTGTTGGGATTACTTTTCTTTTTCAACGCTATGTAAGAAAACTGCGCAAAACCTTATTCCTGTTCGATACCATTGGAATTGGGGTATTTACCACCCTAGGGCTTAAAAAAGCTTTGATCTTTGGGGTAGAACCTGCAGTAGCTATTATGATGGGCATGTTTTCGGCAACCCTCGGAGGCGTAATTCGAGATACCCTGATTAATGAGATACCGCTTATTTTTAGAAAAGAGCTTTATGCCCTAGCCTGCATTGCCGGAGGAGCGCTTTTTATCTTTCTTCAGAATTACCAGATCAGCTTCGAAGCCAATGCACTTGCCACGGTTTTTACCATTATCTTGATTAGAATCATTGCCATTAGATTTAAGATTGGACTAAGCGGAATAGATGAGGGGAAAAAGTTTCCCTTCAAAAAGTCTTGACTCTTGGTATTAAGTTTGCTTTGAATATGAAAAAGCTTCATGAAAAATAGTGCTCTGCTTCTTATCATTACCCTCACACTTTGGACTTGCAAAAGCGCACAAAACAGCAAAGCCGAGAGTATATCAAGTCCCTCTTTTGAGGAAACAACTTACCAAGACCAATGGAAGAATGTCAAACGCTTAGAGCAGAAAGGAGCTTTTAAAAGTGCACAAGTTGTTTGTGACAGTATTTTACAGCAGGCCATAAGCAACAAGAACCCTAATCAGCTTTTCAAGGCTCTAGCACACCGATCAAAGTACATCCATCTTATAGAAGAAGATGCTGAAGAAAAGATCATCGGTGATTTTGAAGCGCAAATCAAAACTGCTGAACAGCCTGCTAAAGCATTATTACACTCTGCTTGCGGAGAACTGTACCGGCAATATCATGATCGCAACCAATGGAAACGGAATAATCGTTCTGATGTATCGGCAGACATTAGTGCTTCACTAGCTTATTGGAGTCTTGAAAAAATTATGCAGTTTGCTGCCAAGCATCACCTAAAAGCCATAGAACAAGCTGAGTTAATTGAAAGTTACCCTACCCAGCGCTTTGAGACCATACTGCAGGAAGCGCCAGAGCAAACCACCTACCTATTTTACAATAAAAAGGCATTGCCAACTTTATATGAGCTGTTGGCGAAGAGGAGCTTAGCCTTTTTTAAATACCACTGTAGTAGAAAAACCAGACCTATTGGTTTTCAAAAAGTAGCAGATTCAATTTTATTTAGCCCGCTTGATCATTTTCTAAAAAAAGAGCTTAGTCAGCAAGATCAAAAAGCAATTGATTTTCAAACTTTGAAGCTCTATCAAAAAGTCTTACAACAGCTTGATCAAAATAAACGGCTTGATGCACTCCTACATTTTGAGCTTGACCGACTGGAATGGGCAAAACAAGAAAGTGAAAAAGACAAAAAGCAAGAATTATTTCGAGAAGCATTAGGACAGCTAGAAAAGAGCAGAGATTGGAGTTCAGAGCAAGTTAGCCTGATCAAGTTGGCCTTAGCTGAAAGCTATCAGAGTAGTTCAAGTCTGTTCAAGTCTAGAACGAAAGAAGACCGCGAGTCCAATTACCTCAGCCAAGCGCTAGCAATTACACAAGAGTTTCAAAACGACAGCACCTATGCCGGTCAAAGGCTAAAGCAATTGCAGGCAAATATTTTGCAAACTGACTTCAGCATTACCTCTGAAAACACCTATCCCAAAGGACAAGCTGCCTTGTTTTTTATGAACTATCGAAATTTAGATAGCCTAAACTTAAAACTTTACCGCATCCCTCAAGATTTAGAGCTTAATCACAGGCAAGAAAGAGAAATGGCCCTTGCCCTTTGGCGCAAAAACCCTTTGAGAAATTGGTCTGTTGAATTGAAAAACCCAAAGGATTATCGTTACCACAACACAGAATTTTATACGAAGGGCCTAGAAGCAGGCCGTTATTTATTGTTGGCCTCTTCTCAAGTAAATAATGCAGAGGAAGTAGATGATTTAGCAGCTGTCCTATTCAATGTTAGCAATTTGAGCTTGCATAGCATTTCACTCACAAAGAAAGGACAAACCTATTTACGAGTGCTTAACCGCATAAGTGGAAAGCCACTAAAGAAAGTGAAAGTAGCATTGATCAAACGTGTTTATCAAGCATCAACAAGACACTATAAACGTCAAGTGGTTTCAAACTACTTTACCAACTCAAAGGGTGAGCTTACTCTAAATCAAATAGAAGCTGATCACTACCAATTTCGCTTAAGCCTGGGAAATGACAGCCTTACGATTAACCGAGGACTCTACCTATCTTCACATCAACCGAAAGAGAAAGTACGCAAACAAAGTCAAATCTTTACCGATCGCGCAGTCTACAAAGCAGGCCAAATCGTAAAATTGAAAGGCATTGTGATGAACCAAAATGATGTAGTGGCAAATGAGAAAGTCGAAGTAAAACTGCTTGATGCCAACAATAAGGAGCTTGGTAAAAAAGCGCTTACAACTAACGATTATGGCTCTTACTATACCCAGTTTGTCATTCCTAAAGGGAAATTAAATGGCACTTTCAAGGTGGTCGATAACTTTGGTCAAAAGTCCATTGAGGTTGCAGCCTACAAAAGGCCAACTTTTCAGCTTAAATTAAACCCACCGGCTAAAGAAGTAAAACTTGGCGATAGCATTTCAATTAATGGAAGTGTGAAGAGCTATTCAGGCTTTGGTCTGCCAGAAATTAAAGTCCGATACCGAATAGTGGAAAAAATCACTTATCCTTATTGGCCTTTTTTTAGAAGCTATATGCCTGAGCAAAAAGAAACCATAATTGCACAGGGAGTTGTTCTAAGCGGTGAAGGAGGTGATTTTGAAGTCTCCTTTAAGACTAGCAGTAAAAAAGACGCAGCTAGGAACTGGAGTAGCGTCAAACAGTATACTGTAGCAGTAGAGGCTGTAAATCAAGCAGGGGAAACACAACAAACAGAAGAATTGATCCGCTTGAGTGATCAAGCGCTCTTTATGAGTACCAACTTAGGTGAGTGGATTTCGCAACAGCAACTGCAAGAATTAGTAGTTACCACTAAAAACATTAACGGTAAGGCAATAAAAAGTGACTTAGAACTGACACTTTATCAACTTCAAAACAAGCATGATGGAGGCATTAAGCGCTATTGGGCAGACCCTGAATTTAGTAGTATTAGCAAGAAAGAGTATCAAAAATATTTTCCACAGTATGAGCGAAAAGCAGAACTCGAATTAAATGAATTGAAACGTGGAGAACCCTTACTGAGCGGACAAATCAACAGTAACCAAAAGGTTAAGCTCTTCAACCAAATAAAAGTTGGAGCCTATGAGTTAAGCCTTAAAACAACAGATAGGTTTGGGAAAGAGATCAGCTATACGCAGCGTTTTGTGCTCTATGACCCTGCCTCTAAAACAGCGGCCTTCCCAAGTTTTTTGAAAATAACTCCCCTTCAAGATGAAGTGAATGCTGGTGAACAAACAAGCTTTAGCCTGAGCACTGCTTTTGATAGCTTAGCGGTTCATTATCAGGTAGAACAAGAGGGAGCCCTTATCAAAAGCGGCTTAGTTTGGTTAAACAAAGAGCAAAAACTCTTGAAGCTTGAGCTGCAGGCGTCTAAAGAACCATATTACGTCTATTTTCAAACCATACGCCACAACCGGTTTTTACAGCAAAAAGAAAGCGTAAGGGTAAAGAAGGTAATGGAAAAGTTAAGCCTTGAGCTCATTCAATTTCAGTCGAAAACTGAACCTGGTAAAACTGAAAATTGGGCTTTGAAATTGCGGAATCAAGAAGGAGAAGCAGTTGAAGCTGAAGTGCTTTTAAGTATGTATGACCAATCATTAGATGTTTTTGCCCCTAATAAATGGAGAATAAGCAAGTCAACAGCAAAGCAATCGAGTGTGAGTGTGAGGAGTTTTACTTTCCATCAACAGAATGGACAAAACATAATTAGAAGGAGGTTACACAATGCTTTTCCACAAGAGATTTTTCCTAGAATAAACTGGTTTGGCTTGCGTTTGGGAAATTCATTTTATGGAAGAAATGCCTTACCAATGGCAGCAAAAAGCTTCGGTAATGAATCATCTAACATCATGTTGTCTGAAGCAAGTGCGGAGCTTGATGGCTCTATAAATGAGCAAGAATCAGTTTCTGCAAAACTTGAGCAAGAAAAGAAGCCCAAGCTTCGATCGGATTTTGCTGAAACCGCATTCTTTTTTCCCCAACTTAAAACTACTAGCAAGGGTGAACTTTCATTTGAATTTACCATGCCTGATGCTTTGACAACTTGGAGGTTTCAGGCTTTTGCCCACAAGAAGGATTTTAAATTTGCTCAAATTGATACCCTTGTGATCAGCCAAAAACCCTTGATGCTTGTTAGCAATGCTCCCCGCTTTTTTAGAACCGCAGACAAACAAAGTTTTAAAACAAGTGTGCAAAACAATACCGACAGCCTGCAGGAGGTGCGGCTAAGGCTAAGCTTCTTTGATGGTTTAACAGGTAGGCCCCTTTCAATTTTTGGTAACGCCTACCAAGATCAAACTGTAGTAGTTGAACCGATGAAATCAAAAGGTGTAAGTTGGGCAATAGAAATCCCAACTAATTTGCAGTTGTTAAGCTATGAGTTAACGGCCCGATCAGACAAGTATGGAGATCGGGAACGCAAAACGGCAGTTGTATTAAACAATAAAACACTTGTTACAGAACGAGAGTCCTTCACTTTAAATCAAAATGGAATTAGCCAGTTCACATTTCAACCCTTAGCTGAAAAATGGAGTGCAGATAAAGCGTCTCAGACTCTCACTTTCGAATACAGCGCTAATCCCCGATGGTATGTTTTACAAGCCTTGCCTTACCTAGCCGAGCCCAGAGCTTTAAGAACTGAAAAGTTGTTTTATAAAGTTTTTGCCACAGCAGTAGCAAAGAAACTAGTTGAACAAAATCCAAGCCTTAAGGCAACCATCAGGCAATGGAGCCAAGCAGAAACAGAAGTTTCTAATCCACTCTTAAAGAACCCAGAACTTAAAGAAGCCCTGATCGAGTCAACTCCTTGGGAAAGTTTAGCCAAACAGAATAGTCAGCAGGCAAACAGTTTATTGACTTTAATTGAGTCTAATCAGCAAGCGTATGCCTTGAATAATAGCTTAGAAAAATTGGCTGCATTACAAAAGGAAAATGGCGCTTGGCCATGGATCAAAGGAATGCGGGGAAACCGTTACATCACCCAAGAAATAGTGCTTGGTATAGGACAGTTAATGCAAATAGGAGCTGTCAGCATTGAAGATCAAATCATTAAGCGCATGCTTGAGCGAGCTCTTCCTTATCTCACAAATCAAATCGAGCTAGATTACCAAAATTTAATCAAGAGAAAATCATCCATAAATGATAATCACCTTAGCCGAAACCAAATTCAATACCTATACCTAAGAAGTCTTTTAAGTCCTTTTTACGACTTTGGAAAATCAAAAGGGTATCAGTATTACCTGAATCAAGCAGAGCTTTATTGGTTAAATCGACCCATAATGCTGCAAGCAATGCAAGCGTTAGCATTGAATAAGCTTAAACCTTATTCAAACACTGCTAATGAAATTTTAGCTTCCTTAAAAGAGCAAGCTATTAAAGATGGTAGAGGTGGTTTGTATTGGAAACAAATTAGAAAGTCCAATTATTGGCAAGAAGCCCCAATAGAATCGCATGCGCTATTAATTGAAGCCTTTTCACAGATCATGCCTCATAATAGCGCTGATTTAGCTCAAATGAAAACATGGTTGATCTCTCAGAAAAGGGTACAACACTGGGAAAGTTCAAAAGCGACTGCCTATGCCTGTCATGCTCTCCTAAAAAGCTATGAGGAAAACGACCAAGCAGCAAGCCCAGTTTTTATAAAAATAGGTAAGGAAATAATAAATACACAAACGCCTAAATCTCCTGCTGCATACATTAAAAAAACATGGAAAAGAAGCGAAGTGAAGCCTAGTTTGGCAACTATTAAGATTGATAAAAGTGATAAGCAAAGCTCCTGGGGCGCTATATACTGGCAATATTTTGAAGAATTGGACAAAGTAGAGGCTAGTAATCAAGCCACCATGTCAGTGAAAAAAAGTATTTACAAACTAGTAAAAGACACTAAAGGGGTGCACTTAAAACCCATGGAAGAGGCTGAACTAAAAGTAGGTGACCTACTTACCATTCGCCTAGAAGTAAATAATGCTTTTGATCTAGAGTTTGTGCACTTAAAAGATGAATTTGCTGCTTGTACTGAACCCGTTGAGCAGCTTTCCGGCTACTCACGAATTGAGGGATTAGCTTACTACCGGCATGTTCAAAATACTTCGAACAATTTATTTTTTGAGCGCTTGCCCCGTGGCAAATACGTTTTTGAATACCAGCTTAGGCTCAGCCAAAGTGGAGAATTTCAAGGTGGCATTAGTAAGATCAGCTCTCAATATGCTCCTGAATTTGGAGCACATAGCAAAAGCGGTAGACTTAATATCAAACCACAAAGTCAGTAAATCAATTTCTTATGATATATTTGACTTCCTAATGTCAAATAATTCAAAATGAAAAATTCCTACCTGATCCTTTTTACCGCTTCACTAATGAGTTTTGCAGCTTGTGAAAGCACTAAATCTGATAAAGAAGAAACAACCGTAGAAACTGAAGAGGTTACGGCAGATGAAGCAGCGGATTACTCAGGAATGCAAAAGCTTGACCTTAGCGATTATGCTATAGCAGGAAGCCTATATATTCCTAATGAGAATAAAGGCAAAGCTAAAATTAACGAAACAGCTTACGGAAGTGTTCAAATAGTAGTAGGAGACCGTTTTGGTTTAGAGATCGTTCCTTTTGGTCAAAGCCTGGAAGAGAAAAAAGCAGAGCTTTCAAACGACCTCGTTTATGAGCTTAATGTGATTGAAGAAGATGAAAACTACATGATGTTCGAGAAAAGCATAAAAGAGAGTGATGTAGAACCAGAATATCACTTCTTTATGAACGTTGAACTTGATGGAGAAATTTACGAGATCAAAAGCATTACAGATAATGCCTACAGCAAGGCGGCTGTAGAATCAATGCTAAAGTCGGCTCAATCATTTAGCTCTCAGGCAGTTTCTTAAAAGAGAAAAAGTTTAAAATAAAAAAGTCCCGCTAATTGCGGGACTTTTTTATATCTATAATCCATTAGCCGAAATGCTCTGGTACAAAGACCTGAGTTGGATTCAGCACTATAGTTGGTATCTTGAACTTATTGTTTAATACATCAATCTCACCGCTACCTTTGAAAACGTCTGGTAAGAATCCACCATCACCTGAAGAGTTAACAATAGCAATCATGTCAGCTTCAATATCATTCGAGTACTGGATCATTTGCGGAACAAAGTTACCTGTCTCTGGTGCCATTTCTACTTCATATTTTACTCCACGCTCATCAAAATAATGCTTAGCAAAAGTAAGTTCTCTGCTTACTTTAGTGCGAATAAACTCATCAGACTCATTAGAGGTAAAGATGTGCACCACAGCGCCGAAGTGCTTCGCAATAGTTGAGGTAATAGAGAGTTTTGATTTAGTTTCTTGAGAAAACTTAATGGGTAATACCAAATCCTTAATCTTTCCTGTAGAAGGCTTGCTTTGGCAAACAATAAATGGAACTTTTGAATGACCGATCACTTTTAAAGCATAACTTCCCGTAATGTGTTGGATTCCTTTTACACCATGGGTTCCCATGACAATTAACATGGCATTTTTTTGTTCCGCTATTTTTGGAATAGCATCAAAAATGCTCCCTTTTTCTATCACCACGGCTGCTTCAATTCCATGAGAAGCTTTTGCACTCTCAGCTATAGCATTTAACTTATTTTCTGCATCGCTACGTGCTTTCTCAGATGAAACAACATGCAACAATAGCAGCTCTCCATCGAAGCTTTTTGCAACATAAGCAGCATGGCTAACAGCCGCTTCCGCTTCTTCTGTAAAATCATGTGGCACTAGAACTTTGTAAGTTTCCTCCATTGTATAGCTTTTTGTGGTTAAGTTGTTCAAATATAGAGAATAATCAGAAAATTCAAAGAAGGGGTTCAGAAACTTATTTTCCGTTTGAAGGTGATTCGCACTAAACTCTGCTTACTTGATGCTTAGTTCTAATTAAATTCTAACTTACCGTAACGAACTGTTTTTCTCTTCATCAAACCAATTACGTAAGGCTTTTCTTCCGTATACGTTTTGGAGGTTACAAAGAAACCACCTTCTTCCTTATTATCGAAAAACACTTTACTCTTAAGCTTCCCTTCAGAATCTACGGTATATAATCTGGTAATTTCCTTGTTTGGAAAATTCATAGCCTTAACATCGTCTTGTGTTCTTACTCCGTTATTCTTCTCCTCATCGTTAAAGATCAAATAGAGCTGTCCTTGCTCCACAAAGGCGCTGTATGAGGTATAGAGTTCCATCAATTTTAGAAATCCATAGGGTACGGCAAAAGTGAAAGAAACAAAACCTATGCTGGTTTGAGGTTGGGTGTAAGAATTAACTTGATACTTAGGTAATAAGTTCATGTGGGTCAATTCGCCGGTGCTACTATAGCCCACTACTAAAATCTCTTTGTAGTTATGATAAACATTCCCACTTTTAGCATATATATTCAAATTCTCAGCTACTAAAAATCCTCCCCCTTTTTCGTTAGGATACATCTCCACTTGGTATTCTCCTCGAATATTGGCTTCTCCTTTTTTGGCTGCTCTCTTGCCAAATTTTGCGATCAGCTTTGAGCTAAATGGCTTGGCATGAAACCCTTTTAAAGTGTTCTCTTCAAATGAAAATGAGGTTAGAAAAAACCCTTTATAGAATGATTTTCTTTTTTCTTTTTCGAGGTATAAGCCCGATAGTTTAAGGTTATCATCTAGATCGCTTACGATACTAAAATTGTCCAATACTTTGTCTTCATATTCTAAGGCAATCTTATCACTAACCGAATTGTTTTTATAAACGACCAAATAGCTGTTTGAGGGTTCTTTTTTGTCAACCACCTCTTTGATCACGTAAACCAAGCGTCCTTGATTGTCAACCTGCAAATCTTCTATCCCAATTTCATCTCCTGAAAAGTCAATAGAATGTTCGAACAGCTGGCTGTTTGATGGATTATCTAAAGTAATAGTGATGATTTGGTGCCGGAATGGTTCGTCCTTTTTGCGACCCACCCCATGCATCGCCACTAATTTGCTCTGATCTCTACTAGATGAAAACTGTAAAGGACTATAATTCCCTTTTTTATCCAAGCGGATCTTAGCAATCTGATGAGTTTTAATTTTTTTGCCGATCAGATCGAAAGTCTCGCAATAAACCTTTTGAGCGTCTTCGCTTCGCTCATAGGTTGAACTAAATAAGAAAATGGTGCCATCTGTATAGTGGAAATACTCAAAATTTACATTGTATGAAGATTCGTATTTGAGGGGCACTACCGAAACTACTTTCATCGCTTTCGACATCTTCTCAAGCATCGCATCGTAGTTGTTTCCCATTTTATTGTATTCAAGCCTTACGTTATAGTAATAACCGTCTACCCATCCTATGGGAAAGTGCGTACTGTTCTTATCCCCTAGATCACTTTCCGTTCCCCATGAAACATCCAATTTCTGGGCATTCAGTTCAGTTGATAAAATTGAAATAGTAAAAATAAAGATTGCAATAAATGATGCTGTAGTTTTCATAGTAAGTGTTTTAACTTAGGTTGAATAATGTATAATCAGTGGTGCGAAAATAAAGTTTTAGACTGATTAATTGCTTTCCAGCTTAGAAACTTTGTGAAAGTGATATCTTTTTAGAGATAGCAGAAATAAAATCTATTACTTGATTAGCGCCATTAATCTAAAACTCTGCTAATTCTGTCTTGATAATCAAATTTGTATCTGAATAATTGATAGTTGTGCTTGCAAATTCTTAGCCTTACCACTTCAAGACTATCCTCGAAGAAGAGATAGCTATTTTCTTTTTTGATAATAACGTTAGTAACGTAAAATAAAAGATACAAAAATGGAGCCGCTTACTTTTTGTTGCCCTTCCCAAATGCTCATGGCAAGTCCTCAAATCTAAGTACAGGCTTTGAGCTCTAAGTCCAAGCAGCTGATGCCGCTCAGCCGGACGGAGAAACAAGGACCCACTGATTATCTTTAAAGCATCAACATTTTAACTTCTTTAGATACTTTTCTTGGATCTATTCCATAAAAAAAGCAGTGCTTTCACACTGCTTTTGCTCCTCTTCTTGGACTCGAACCAAGGACCCTCTGATTAACAGTCAGATGCTCTAACCAGCTGAGCTAAAGAGGAATCTTCTATTCAAAAGAATAGGGGTGCAATATTACCTCAAAGTTTTTAATTAAACAATATCTTTGCGCAAAATTAATTCTTTCAAAATCACGCTGTGATAGAATTATAATCTAAGAAACGTGCCAATTAATTGGCGCCCAAACAAGCACAAAAGCTATGAGTAAAAAGTATAATGTTTACGGTATCGGAAATGCCCTGGTTGATATTGTAACGGAAGTAGACGACCAATTCTTAATTGACCATAAAATTGAAAAAGGTCTGATGACTTTGGTTGACGAGGAAAGTCAAACCCGAATTTCTAACGCCATTAACATGAGCAAGAGTAATAAGCAATGTGGCGGTTCTGTTGCTAACTCTGTTATTGCCGTTGCCCAATTTGGTGGTACTTCCTATTATTCTTGCAAAGTGGCAAAGGATGAATTAGGTGATTTTTACCGTAAAGACTTAAAAGCTAATGGAGTTGACACGAGTCTGGATGAACATGAACTTGAAGAGGGCATTACCGGAAAATGTTTGGTTATGACCACCTCAGATGCCTCAAGAACCATGAATACTTACTTAGGCATTACAGCAGACTACTCACGAGAACAGATTACAGAGCATGCTTTAAAAGATAGTGAATACCTTTATATAGAAGGTTATTTAGTGACTTCAGAAAATGGTCAAGATGCTATGAAGTATGCCAAGCAAATGGCTGAAGAAAACGGAGTTAAAGTAGCGCTTACTTTTTCTGATCCATCTATGGTGAAGTACTTTAAGGAACCCATGCAAGAAGTAGTGGGAGCAAGTGTAGATCTTCTTTTCTGTAATGAGGAAGAAGCCATGCTATACACTGGAAAAGACAACTTACAAGAGGCCCGAGAAGAATTGAAAAAAGATGCTAAGCGTTTTGTAATTACCCAAGGTGAAAATGGAGCTATGATCTACGATGGAGTCACTTTCGTTGATATAGAACCCTACCCGGTAAAGGCCATAGACACCAATGGAGCTGGCGATCTATTTGCAGGAGCATTTTTGGCAGGCATCACCAATGGTCGAAGCTATGCTGACTCAGGTAAACTCGCCTCTTTAGCTTCTTCAAAAGTAGTGACCCAATTTGGCCCGAGACTAGAATGGCACCAAGCGAAAGATATCTTGCAAAAAGTATAAGTTGAATGTAATTATCAATGCTAAGGCGATTCATACGAATCGCCTTTTTTTATCTTTGCAAAAAATATATCCATGAGTTTACTTGCAGTTGGAACCGTAGCCTTCGACGCCCTTGAAACACCCTTTGGGAAAACGGACAAAATTTTAGGAGGTTCTGCCACTTATAGCAGTTTAGCAGCTTCTAATTATATCGATCGTATCGAACTGGTGTCTGTGGTGGGAGAAGATTTTCCTGAAGCTTACATCCAAATGCTGCAAGAACATGGCATAAACACCTCAGCACTGCAAATCAAGCATGGAGAAAAAACATTCTCTTGGAGTGGTAAGTACCACCACGATATGAACACAAGGGACACCCTAGATACACAGTTGAATGTGTTGGAAAAATTCGATCCGATCATTCCAGATCAATACCAAGACTGTAACTACTTAATGCTCGCTAATCTATCTCCAAAGCTTCAAAGAAAGGTTATTCAGCGTATGCGAAAAAAACCAAAGTTGATTGTAATGGATACCATGAACTTTTGGATGGACATGATGCCTGATGAACTCAAGGAAACATTGAAGTTAGTGAATGTGCTTTCGGTTAATGATGAAGAGGCACGCCAACTATCAGGAGAATATTCTTTGGTAAAGGCAGCTCAAAAGATCATGAAGATGGGCCCCGATTATTTGGTGATCAAAAAAGGAGAACACGGGGCTTTGTTGTTTCATGAGAGCGAAGTTTTCTTCGCTCCCGCATTGCCCTTAGAAGAGGTATTTGATCCAACAGGGGCAGGCGACACTTTTGCCGGTGGCTTTATTGGTTACCTAGCTGCTACTGATGATATTTCTTTTGGCAATATGAAAAGAGCCCTAATTCACGGTAGTGTACTCGCCTCTTTTTGCGTAGAGAAGTTTGGCACTGAGCGCTTGGTAAATCTACGACAAGAAGAAATAGAAGGACGTTTACAGCAGTTTATTGATTTGGTTCAATTTGATATTGTTTTGGAAGATAGCTTATAAAAGCTTGACGAGGTTTTGCTTTTACCGAGAGAATTGTTTGTGTTCGCTATTTATAACTTACTCGCTCCAACAAACCCCTTTTCCGAAACTGCTCAGGATTAAACTCTAAAAATATAGACAGGTTTAGACACTTTTTAGGCTTAACCTCATCGCTTCGCTTGGCTCGAAAATCAACTTCATGGCCAAGCCCACTTTTGCTAATAAAACTAACTTTAGAGTGAACAGAATCAATGCTTACAGGAGCTTGCTTAGTGTATTCCCAAAATGAATAATGTTGCAGATGCTTAGCCTTTTTTAAGCCAGCATTGATGGGTTCGTCCAATTCATTCAACCAACGATATTCATAAGAAACTACTGCACTATCTAAACTAAAAATAACTTTCGCATGCTGTTTCATCTTACTCTTACCTTTAGTTGTTAATTCAAACACATAGCCTTCGGAAGATTTTTTTTGATCTACATTAAATTCCTTTTCAAATTTTAGATTTCTCAACAGCCGATTCTTTCTAAAGCCATCTTTTTCAAACATCCCTATCAGAGTTCCTAATACCAACTCCTTTCTCTTGGGATAAAACCAATATGCTGAGTCTACCTCCACCATAAAATCACAATAAGTAGAGTTCCAAACTTTTGTACCCTTCTTATCATATGAATTATAGTTGAGGCTCAGTTCTCCTTTCCGAACTTCATTCCAATTACTATCAGGAACTGTTGTTTTCGTTATAAAGCCAAATGGAATATCTACTTTTTCGGTTCCCATTCGTTTTACATTAAATGAGACAAACTTGAGTAGTTTCTCAAATGGACTGATTGACTCTTCAAACACATTTACAGCTTTAAGTTGATAAGACTTTTGTTTCAATTCTATAGTAATATTGGACTTCAAACTAATCGTAGTATCCTGATAACCCAATCTGTGCAAGAGAACCGATTTTCCTATTTGCTTATTTTGAAAATCAAGTTTTCCGTTAGAGTCAGAGATTCCTAACAAAAAGGAATTATTGTAAAGAGCAAGCACTCCTTCTATTCCTTTCTCATTTGAATCAAGTAGCTGGATAGTTTGAGAAGTAGAAACGAAAGATTGCAGATAAAAAGATAATAAACAAATCCACTTCAACCTTTTCACTCCTGCAGTTTTATCACCCTTTCCCCAGAATCATTAAAAGGACCCTCAACCAGCTTGCCGTCTGCATCAATAAGCTGAAGCCTGAAAGTATGCTCGCCCATACTTAAGCCTTCTACAAAATAGGGTTGCCAATGACTTAACATAAATTGGTTATCATCAATAATTGCTTTTACTTGATAGCCCTCTTCGCTAAGTTCAGTGTTAACCAAAAAGAAATCCAATAAGATTCTTTTGGTATCCTCACCTGTATAACTTCCTTTAGGCCGGCTGTAAAATAAATGCTTGGCTGTTTGGTCAAAAGAAGCCACGTTTTCACCAATCGGGAAATTTTGCAAAATAAACGCATCTTCTTGTTTAATGCTCTCATGATAAGAGCGAGATAGAAAGGCTAGTACCACATTGTTTCCTTCCATTAATTCAGCTTTGAAGCTTGGCTCATAGTGAGCCTCATAAGGAGCATTATTTAAAATAAAATGAATGTGTTGACCTTTCTGCGAGTTAGCGCAATGACGTTCTTCAGCCATGGGAGTCTGTTCCATTAACTCATAATTATCAACTGCAAAAGAAAATTCGTATTCCTTGGCTTCTGTAACTTCTGATGCTGCAGGGCTTTTCAAACTGAGTTTTGCATTGGGAAATGATTCAGCTATTTCGGCCGGATAGACTTTGAGCCCCCCGGACTCCATAACTTTCTGACTATTTTCAGATTCTCCTTGCTTTAGAGTAGGCCGTTCTGTTTGTTTTACTGTTTGTTCATTAGCATCTTTTCTAGATTCATTTTGACAAGCAGCAGCAGCCAACATTAAGAATCCCGAGAGGAGCAGTACATTCAAATTTTTCATGGTCTTAGTTTTTTAGTTAAGCTTAAAGTATAAAAAAAGCCGCTTCTTTCGAAACGGCTTTTCAAAAATTATCTTAATGAAGTGTGCTAAGCTAATCGATAACGATGGTTTCTGTCACACTCAACTGCTCTCCATAACTGCGGTGATAGCCATCAGCAAACTGCATGGTTAAAGTATGCTCTCCTGCAGGAAGAACCAATTCTGTTTCAGTTTGCCCTTTTCCGTAATGAATATTAACAGAATCAGCAGGAACAACCATTCCAGCTTCTAATGGACCGCCATTAATGATCAAGTGGTGGTGTCCTTTACCTTCATTCAATTCTCCGGCAGGCTCAACTTCCATGCCTTCAACGCCAAATTTTACCCTTACAGTTGTGGTCTCTTCGCCAGTTTCAGGATCAATTACAACATCTTTGTCCAAACCGGCAAAGAAAACTTTTGCAGAATCAGGAACTGGCAGCAAGTCAGCTTGGCCTTCGTCTTTCTTTTTTTCCATCATCTTCTCGTGATCATGGTCGGCATGCTCTTCTTTCATCTCGGTTTTCTCTTCCGATTGACTTTCCTCATTTTTAGGTGCTTGCCCGCATGCTACCATAACGGCTAATCCAAATAGTAGGCTAATTTGTAATACTCTTTTTTTCATGATTTATCTTTTAAGATTCAAATTCGATTAATAATTGATTTTTTTCAACTGCTTGACCCTGCTCAACTGCTATGCTTTTAACAACGACATCAGAAGGTGCTTTTAACACATTTTCCATTTTCATGGCTTCAAGCACTATCAAAGGTTCGTCTTTAGCCACTTCTTGTCCAACTTCAACTGAAGTGGAAAGTACAAGTCCCGGCATGGGGGCTTTTAATTCGGTCACTCCCGCCGAAGCAAGGTCTTCCATGCCAAGTTTTTGCAGTAACAGATCATATCGATCTTCAACCTCTAATTGGTAAATATGGTTATTGATCCGAATTGCCATGCTTTTTGCTGCTGCATCAAATTCTAAGACCTCTGCATTATATGAGCGGTTCTCATGCAAAATATGGAATCGATTCTCACCCAATGGCTGGAAGTCAAATTCATGAATGTCTCCATCGATTGAAAAACTTCCATCCGCCAAGCTTTCCAACTCTTTCGATTCTTCTTGATCTATATTTACCTTAAGCTTAGACATAGAGGCGCAAATATACATTAATCAAGGTTTATACAAAGGATAAACGGTTTGCGAATCAAGGCTTTTTATCTGAGTTTTGAGGTTCCAAAATAATCAATATGAAAATTCAACACTTTTTAGCCACTTTACTGATTTCTGTAAGCCTTTTAAATGCCTGTAAACCCACTGCCGATGTGGTTGTGGCAGACGAGGAGGTTATGCTTGACACGATTGATATAACACCTGAAGAACCAAAGGTTTACCAAGCAGCCGAAACGAGAGTTAATGACTTGATTCACACGAAGCTAGAAGTATCTTTTGATTGGGATAGCACTTTTCTTTACGGAAAGGCTTACCTTACTTTTAGTCCCTATTTCTATCCTGTTGACAGCTTGACTCTTGATGCCAAAGGATTTCAATTACATGAAGTGGCTTTATTGAATGAGCTTGATGAAAAGCAAGCCCTTACCTACACTTACGACAGTAGCTTTATCCATATTGCGCTTGACAAGACCTATCAAAAAGAAGATACCTACCGTGTTTTTATTGACTACACGGCTATGCCTAACAAGTTAGATGCGGGCGGCAGCGCAGCCATTACTTCTGACAAAGGCTTGTATTTTATAAATCCTGACGGAAGTGAAGCTGATAAGCCCCAACAAATTTGGACACAAGGAGAAACAGAGGCAAGCTCATGTTGGTTCCCTACCATTGACGCTCCAAATGAGAAAACCAGCCAAGAAATCTACATGACAGTAGATACTGCTTATGTAACCTTATCAAACGGTGCATTGATGTTTCAAACAGAAAATGGTGATGGAACACGCACCGATTATTGGAAACAAAAACTTCCTCACGCTCCCTATCTGTTTATGATGGCGGTTGGCGATTTTGCAGTAGTAGAAGACGAATGGAGAGAGATTCCCGTAAACTATTATGTGGAGCCTAAATATGAAGCTTATGCCAAGGACATTTATCCGCATACGCCAGAAATGTTAGAGTTCTTTTCGAAGCGCCTAGGCTACGACTACCCTTGGGACAAATACCACCAAATTGTAGTTAGAGACTACGTTTCAGGGGCCATGGAAAACACTGGTGCGGTAATCTTTGGAGAGTTTGTTCAGGGCGACGACCGCTTTTTAATTGACAATTCTGGAGAAGATATTGTGGCGCACGAAATGTTTCACCATTGGTTTGGAGATTTGGTAACCTGCGAATCTTGGGCAAACCTGCCGCTTAACGAGGCGTTTGCAACCTATGGAGAATACTTATGGAATGAATACAAATATGGTTTAGATCAGGCAGACTACCATGGATACAATGATTACCGCGTTTACATGCAAAGTGCACGAACTGCCAAAAAGCAATTGATTCGCTATTACTATGATTACCGCATGGAAATGTTTGATGCTCACTCTTACCAAAAGGGTGGTCGTGTTTTACACATGTTGAGAAAAGAAGTTGGAGACGAAGCTTTCTTTGCTGCACTGGAGCTTTACCTTAAGGACAATGAGTACCAACCAGCAGAAATCCACCACCTACGATTAGCTTTTGAAGAAATCACCGGAGAAGACCTCAATTGGTTTTTCAACCAGTGGTTTCTGAGTGCCGGCCACCCCGAAATTGAAGTTGAACAGGAATACATTGACTCTACTAAAACACTCAACATCCAACTTACACAAACACAAGAAGGGGAAAACATTCCTGAGGTTTTTGAATTGCGCACCGATGTTGAGATCGTGAATGCCAAAGGAGAGAAAACCATCTATCCGATCCACCTCAAGCAAAGAGAAAAGACCTTTACTTTCAATTTAGAAGAGGAACCCATTTTGGTAAATCTTGATGCTGATAAAAGTTTACTTGCCAAGATCGATCAAGACTTTGATGAGGAGGCGGCTAAGGCTTTGTATGAGCATGGAGGCAACTTCCTAGACCGCTATCAAGGTATTCGCGAATTGAAAAGAGAGAAAGAAGCCAAATACCTTGACGCAATTGAAAGTGCTTTAAAAGATGACTTCTGGAAAATTAGAGAAACCGCTTTATCAAATGCCAAGTATTTGATCAGAGAACGAAAAGATCAGGTTTTAGATCAAATTAAAGACATGGCTAAGAACGATGAAAAGTCGGCAGTTAGGTCAGCAGCGTATGGCGCCCTTAGTAAGTATTATGAAGATGAACTAGGAGCAGATTTCTTTCAAAGCGGATTAGAAGATCGATCATATCGTGTGGTTGCTAGCTGCCTTGATGCACTTTATGAAATAGACAATGCAGAAGGAATCAAAGCAGCAAAGGAGCTTGAAAAAGAAGACAACAATGGTATTAAATTAGCTATTGCCAATATGTATGCTGATGATGGAGCAGCAGAACACCTACCATTTTTCAAAACAGCTTTAAATGAATTGAACGGTTTTAGCCTATACCCTTTACTAGCGAGTTATGGTCAATATTTGAAAGAGCAAGATGCTGAGGTTGTAACTGAAGCCTTGCCTAGTTTAACCGCTATCGCAATGGGTGAAGAAGCTTGGTTTGTAAGAATGAATGCGATCAATAGCTTGGCTAGCTTATTCACAAACTACAAGAATAATGCTGAAGAAGCAGCTGAAAGTCTTGAAAATGAGGCGAATTTAGCTGATCCAAGTGCGATCAAGGCAAAATTAGAAAGCTCAACAAAAATGCAAGAAATGTTGAAGGAAAACTTAACCAAGATCCGAGAGCAAGAGGAAAACGAAAACCTAAAGCGTATTCTTGATGGGGCTTTGAATTAGAACAAAGTCCCTTCAACTTTATCCTTTCCCTCAAAACCTTCGTCTACTAACAGCTGGGAAGACTCTGCCGCTTTCACTGCCAGTTGATCGCAGCGTTCGTTCCACTGGTTGCCAGAGTGCCCTTTTACCCAATCGAAGCGCACTTGATGCTTCCGATAGATCTTAAGAAAACGCTGCCACAAGTCGATGTTCTTTTTCTTAGCAAAACCCTTTTTTTCCCAGTTAAACACCCAGCCCTTTTCAACTGAATCAACCACATACTTCGAGTCAGAAATTACTAACACTTCGGAGTCTTCTTTTTTTAAAGCTTCGAGCCCTGCAATAACGGCAAGCAGCTCCATGCGGTTGTTGGTGGTTTTTCGGTAGCCTTGAGAGAGCTCTTTTTGGTGCTTGCCTGAAAGCAACACTACCCCATAGCCACCCGGACCGGGATTACCCTTAGCTGCTCCATCTGTGAATATTGTGATTGCTGACAAAGTCTAGTTTTAAAGAACGAAAATAAGCAGAAGCAAAAAGATAAGCCCTCTTCTCTGTAGCTTTGTATGAGTAAGATGGGAAAAAACGCATTTAATTTACTTCTGCTTAATCAAACTGATTATGGCTTGGCTTTAAGGCTGCAAGAGCAGCTTTATGAGGCTCAGCTAGCGAAACTAAAAAGCGAAGAGCCAACTGAAAACACCCTTATTTTTTTACAGCATGATCCTGTTTACACCCTTGGTAAATCAGGAGATGAAAGCAATTTGAAAGTTGCTATTGAAGAAACCGATGCCACCTTTTATCAAACCAGTCGCGGTGGCGACATCACCTACCACGGCCCCGGGCAGTTAACCGTTTACCCCATTTTTAACCTCAATCATTTTGAGATGGGAGTTAGAGAATATGTCGAAACCTTAGAGCAATGTGTCATTGATTGCATTGCCGAATATGGCCTAAAAGGGGAGCGATTAGAAGGGGCTAGCGGAGTTTGGTTAGATGCCCAAAGCACAAAAGCCCGAAAAATTTGTGCTGTTGGTATTAAAGTAAGTCGCGGAATTACCATGCACGGCTTAGCTTTTAACGTCAATACCGACTTAAGTTATTTTGAAAATATTGTGCCTTGTGGGTTAGAGGATAAAGGAGTTACTTCACTCACTTATGAATTGGGGAGTGCCTGTGATTTTAAGAGTGTTAGTGAAAAGCTACATCGCCAATTCAGAAAACATTTTAATCCTTCTCTTTAAAGATGCCGCTCTGCGTGATAAGAAGAACGAACTAGAGGTCCACTTTCAACATAATCAAACCCTCTTTTTAAGCCTTCTTCCTTGAAAAAAGCAAATTTATCAGGATGCACAAATTCAGCTACTGGCAAATGCTTTTTAGAAGGTTGCATGTATTGGCCGAGCGTCATAATGGTAACCCCAACCGAGCGCAGGTCATCCATGGTTTCAAGCACCTCTTCATCAAACTCACCCAAGCCCAACATAATGCCTGATTTGGTTTTGTTAATGCCACCTTCTTTCAAACGTTTCAAGACTTCGAGGCTTCGGTCATATTTTGCCTGAACCCTAACTTTTTTGGTAATCCTTCTTACTGTTTCCATGTTATGCGAAACAATTTCCGGCTTGACATCTATGATCGGTTGTAGATTTTCCCACTCTCCCTTAAAATCTGGAATAAGCGTTTCAATAGTCAGTTCGGGATTGTGCTTTCTTGCTAGCTCAACGGTTCGTTTCCAAGCGTCAGCTCCTCCATCAGGTAAATCGTCGCGGTCTACTGAAGTGATTACCGCATGTTTTAAACCCATCAGTTTAATCGACTTTGCAACTCGCAAAGCTTCAAAAGGATCGAGCTCTTCGGGCTTTCCTGTATTTACATTGCAAAATTGACAAGAGCGTGTACAGGTATTACCTAAGATCATAAAAGTTGCGGTACCAGCTCCCCAACATTCTGACTGGTTAGGACATTTACCGCTTTCACAAATGGTGTGAAGCTTATGCTCTTTCACCACTTTTTTAGTCTCGCGGTACTCTTTACCTGAAGCAATTTTGGTTTTTAACCATTCAGGCTTCCCGATTCGTACTTCCTGATCTTCTTTGTTTTTAAATAAATTGGGCACGCTTTCTCCTTTTTATTTCCAAACAAAAGTAAGTAAGAAAGGTTGCCCAGAAACTAGATTCCGAGGTTTGTTCTGAAGAGTTTAACAGCAATAGCCAACAGGATTATTCCAAAGACTTTTCTTAGAACGGCTATTCCGCCTTGGCCAAGCACCTTCTCAATTCTTTTGGAGGATTTAAGTACCGCATACACCACAATAATATTCGCTACGATGGCAACAATTATATTTTGCACTTCATATTCAGCTCTCATAGCAAGCAAAGAAGTCATTGTGCCTGCACCCGCAATTAAAGGAAAGGCAATCGGCACTATGCTCGCCGTTTCTGGTATATCGTCTTTGTAAAGTTTCACCCCTAGGATCATTTCAATCGCTAAGAAAAACAAGACAAATGAACCTGCAATCGCAAAACTATTTACATCGATTCCGATCAAGGTTAAGATCGACTCCCCGACAAACAAGAATAAGATCATTAAAACAAGCGCTACTATTGAGGCTTTTTCTGATTTAATATGTCCTACTTTTTGTCTTAGGTCAATGATAATTGGCACAGAACCAATGATATCGATCACCGCAAACAGAACCATCCCTGCGGTAAATATTTCTCTGAAGTTTAATGTCATAACTAAAGCACCCTGATTTTTTGAGCGCGCAAAAGTAGTGAGAAAAAAGGGTTAGAAACGTATCTTTTTTGGTAAACAAATGTTAAGGTTTTTTACCCCAATCCCTTCGGTTTACCTTTTCGTGAAAACGCCATAGTTTCCGATCTAAGTTGCCTACACAATCAAGGTAGTTCATAGGCGAAAAAAGTTTTAAAGGAAAGTAAAAAATGCCATGATCTGGGTGGTCTTCCATAGCCTTGAACAAGGCCCTTGAATAATAAGGGAAAGGGCGATATAACTGACGGAACTGTTGATCCTTAATAACCAAGGACATGAAAGTATTGCCTCCCCCACCATAAAAAACTGGCACTTGTACTGCAGAAAAATTGCCGGTAGGCACCCAGCGATAGTGTGAGAAAAAAGTTGACGTATCAGGCTCGATCAGATCAAACTCAGCCGTGTAAATGTGCTTTTTGTTTCTCAGGATAATATTACTGTCAACTTGTATGCTGTCATCCACAAAAATTCCTTCATAGTTACCTTGTCTTACTTTCCATGATTTATCGCTAGTAAAAAAGCGCACTTCACTAAAACGATACCTGCTTTTAAAAGCCTTGATCAAAGAGATATTCTCAATACGCTGCTGGCGTTCTTTTTCTCTTGCTTTATAGAATAAGCCTTTTCGCTTTAAAGCCTCGATAGTTGGTTTAGCGGTTTTTAAACGCACCAAAAGCGCACCATCTTTCAATGATTTGATCTGTCTCGCAGTAATCCGCTTTCTAATTTTTCGTGGGCTCTCTTTATTGGTTCGAGGTTGATTAATTCGGTAAGATAAACCTAGCTGAAAATTTCTGCTTTGACTGTTAAAAGCAGGTAATATAAAATTGGCGGTCATGCGCCATGAGGGCATTAACTTTAATTCGAATCCCATAAGGAGATTGAGCTGCCTGCTACGTTCTTCTGCAATTGCATCATCTATTCTGGTTCCTTCAGAACCTCCGCTACCTCTGTATTGCAGGTTTCTGTTGATGGGAAAGTCAACTGCCAAGCCCGCATTTAAAAACAAGTCGTCTATTTTATATTGCGGATACAATTGAAGGTCAATACCTGTTTGTTGCAAACTAACCGTTGAACTAAAAACAGAGGACTTCATAGAAAAAAAACCTGCACCTTTAAGACCAAGCCTACGGTTAAGCACATAAGTAGCATCTACCCCTGAAAATGGTCGTGCACCTGAGCTCAATCGGTTATCTCTGATATCGAGCTTGCTATAGTTAGCGCCTAAATTGACCCCAATCAAGAATTTTCCTTCTTCCCAAAGAGGTTCTTGAGCTTGCAAACAAACGGCTGCAAACAAACAACAAGAGAAAGTAAAAATTCGCCTTAGCATCATCTCTATCAATCCTAATACACCATATAAGATGCATTAAGGTAGCAATTTGTTGCAAACTAATAAATGTTTGCCCTTTTTCTAAGCTACTGCTTAATAGAATCTATACAATCTTCGGTTGAGCTTTTTAATTGCACTTAAAAAAGTGGTTTTTGAAAGTAACAAAGGAATAGGACCTAAAAATAAAAACTGCTCAGGGTGTTTTTTAAGCGAAGGCATGATCATCCGCTGGTAGTTAGGGAATGGTTTGTTAAGCTGAACAAAGTTTTGATCCTTGATCACAAAGGCTTCGAAATTAAGATCCGGTGAACCGTAAAAGAGCGGAGCTAAACTATCAGAGGCTGCAACTCTACTTCTATAATGCCTAAAGTATTTAATCGTATCAGCTTTCAAGTTTGTCAATTCAGCTGTAAATACTTTCTGCCCCTTTGATGGCGCAAAACTTACTGTTTCCTCAAATTTTTCGTCCAAGAAATATTGCCCCCAATTTCCTTCTTTCACTTTTTTTGAATGGTGACTGTAGAAAAAATACAAGTCACTAAAATCATACTTCATTTTAAAGGCCTGCATAATGGCATCATTTTCTTTTGCTTGCCTTGATTCAAGTCTTGCCGCTTTTGCCTCTCTTCCGGCTTTTTTGAGGGCTTCAATACTTTTATTGAGCGTTTTGAGTCTCACTAGTAAAACTCCATCTTTAAGCTGCTGAATCTGTGACTTTGAGGCTTGTCTCTTAACTCTCCGGTAAGAGGGGTTTTCCCTGCCCTTGTTGATCGCATACAAAAAGCCCAACTGAGCGATTCTGGGCCCATTATTTTGCAGTGATATCGCAGAACTGAGCTGCATTCTAAGCCGATAATCTAACTTTAATTCTACCCCAAGGTAGGCAGCCAGGTTTGAATTTGGAAGATCATCAAGTAAAACAGACGGAACGGCTTCATTCACTGAATTTTGAAAGCGCTGATTGGAGATCATCTGATACTGAGCTCCTCCAAATACGCTGAAATCATCTATTGAATAATGAGCCGAAAGCGAAACCGAGACCCCTCGGTTAAGTTGGGTAAGTTGATCTAGTCGAGCACGGTTGTTGAATGCCCCTAAACCAATTTGGTAAGAAAGTTTTCTTTGAGGATTAAAAAGCGTGTTAAGTCCTACTTCATGGCCAGTTGCAGACCGATAGTTCAAGTTTTTATACTGAAAGCTTGATGTATTAAGTCCTGCAAAAGCTCGGATAGAAAAAGCGGTATCTGATTGAGCGCTTAGTCGATAAAAGCAGATAATGTTGAGCAGAATAAAGAAGGAAAAAGAAATGCTTAACTTCAATTAATAATCTTCTAATAGTTCAAAATCGAGCTGTTTTTTAGAAAGGTCTGCCTTTAACACTTTCACCGTTAGTTCATCTCCAATCCGATAGATCTTGCCACTTCGCTTTCCTTCAAGGGCAAAATTATCCTTGTTAAATTGATAAAAGTCGTCTCCTAGGTTTCGCATGCGGATCAAGCCTTCACAATGCACCCCATCTAGTTCTACAAACAACCCAAATTCACTAACACCTGAAACTACGCCTCCGTATATTTCCCCTTCTTTGTCTTGCATGAATTTAACTTGCATAAACTTGATGCTTGCCCTTTCAGCTTCTGTGGCTAACTTTTCTCTTTGCGAACAATGTTTGCATTGCTCTTCTAACTCCTCTTGGTTTACGGCTTTGCCTTGATCAAGATAATGCTGCAACAAGCGGTGTACCATTACATCTGGATAGCGCCTAATGGGTGAAGTAAAATGAGAGTAGAAACGAAAACCCAGTCCATAATGACCTACATTTTCAGTGGAGTATTCGGCCTTAGCCATAGTTCTAATCGCCAGCTGAGAAATCAATTGCTCTTCAGCTTTACCCTCCACATCTGCCATTAACCTGTTCATGGTTTTGCTAATTCCTTTGGGAGAAGTAGTGTCTATTCGGTAGCCAAATTTTTTAATGAACTGACTAAAGGTTTGGAGTTTCTCAGGGTCAGGATTGTCGTGAATTCGGTAAACAAATGGTTTGGCTTTCTGCTTTGCTCCAATGAAGGTGGCCACTTGCTTATTTGCCAGCAACATAAACTCTTCGATCAACTTATTGGCGTCTTTTTGTTCTTTTACAAATACGCCGAGTGGCTCGCCCTTTTGATCAAGCTTAAATTTCACTTCTAAGGAGTGAAAGTCAATTGCTCCTTTTTTGAACCGGTCTTTTCTTAGCTGTTTTGCTAAGCGATCTAAGGTTAACACTTCTTCTTTTAATTCACCTTCTCCGCCTTCAATCAACTTTTGGGCTTCATCATAGGTAAACCTGCGGTCTGAATGGATTACAGTTCTACCAAACCATTGGTTAATGATCTTGGTGCTCTCGTCCAATTCAAAAATGGCTGAAAAGCAATATTTATCTTCATTTGGCCGCAGAGAGCAAGCAACATTTGAAAGCACTTCGGGTAGCATGGGCACAACACGATCAACCAAATAAACCGAGGTAGCCCGGTCATAAGCCTCCTGATCTAACTGACTGTTTGGTTTTAAGTAATGGCTTACATCTGCAATGTGTACCCCAATCTCCCAATTTCCATTTTTAAGCCGCTGAAGGGATAAAGCATCGTCAAAATCTTTAGCATCATCAGGATCGATGGTAAAAGTAGTGACCTTTCGATAATCCTTTCGCTTTTTTATTTCTGTCTCTTTAATGCTGACGTCTATATTTTCAGCCTCTTTCTGAATATGACTAGGGAAATCTGCAGGCAAACCATACTCAGCCAAAATAGCGTGCATTTCTGTTTCATTTTCTCCAGGTTTACCCAATACCTTGATTACCTCGCCAAAAGGAGAATCAACATCTGAGGGCCAGTCCAACATTTTAACAATCGCTTTATCACCATGCTGAGCACCGTTCATTTTATCAAGCGAAATAAAAAGGTCTACAGGCATGCGCTTACTATCAGGCACTAGAAAAGCATATTTCAACGACTTTTCGATGGTTCCTACAAATTCCGTTTTAGCTCGTTCTATCACCTTTTCAATCTTCCCGATCGGTTTACCGTTTCGCTTTACCTTTATTAGAACCACCTCTACCAAATCTCCGTGCAAAGCATTATCCAGATCTCTTTCGCCTACGTAAATATCTTCAGGCATTCCCTCAACCCTTATGTAAGCACTTCCGCTCTGTGTCATATCTACATGACCTATCAACTGTTTTAAATTAGCACTAGAAGGTTCTAACTTAAATTTGCCATGGTGCTCTTCAACTAGTTTTTCTTGATCAACCAAGTCGTAAAGTATTTTATTGAGTAGTTTCTTTTTTGAAGTTTGCTTTACATTCAGCCGACGGGCAACTTGCTTATAATTAAAAGTTTGGGTAGGGTCTTTTCTAAATACCTCTAATATACTTTGGTGTAAGGAATTTGAGGGGTTTTTCTTTTTACTCATGTACGATTTAGGACTTATGCTTATTCCAAGAATTGGGCTTATCGCCTTTTACAAAGCTAAGTATTCCTAAAGAGCTTTGAAGCAGGCAATTAATATATTGGAAGTCCATGCCATTTTGTGATGTAAAATACCATGATTATCATCGCATTAATGATTATTTTTCCCAGATGATTTCAAGCATTTCATATGAGGGCAAAACACTAAAAGTTGACCTTAGCAAACCAATTGATGTATCTATTCCGTTAAGGGCTGATCGTCACAACCCCAAGGCATGGTATGTTGATCCCCCAAGAATAGAAGCGGTTAGAACAGAAGCTTTTACAGGGTCAGTGGCAGAAGGTGGAAGCGTCAACTTTCGTGATATTTATTTTAATCCACACGGACATGGAACTCATACTGAATGTGTAGGACACATTGCACCTGAAGTTTACTCGATCAATCAACACCTTAAACAGTTTTTCTTTTGGTCGGAATTGGTATCCATAAGACCTGAGCGCCTAGAAAACAAAGACCAAATCATTTCCGCGGCACAAGTTGAGAAAGCCATACAACATAACAACCCAGAACTTAAAGCCTTGCTTATTAGAACCCTCCCTAACGGTAATGATAAGTTAAGTAGACAATATTCCGATAGCAATCCCCCCTATTTAAGCCAAGAAGCTATGCAACTGATTGTGGATGCAGGTATTGAGCACTTATTGCTCGATCTTCCATCTGTTGATCGAGAGGTAGACGGAGGTAAACTAGCCGCCCATCATACTTTTTGGGAATTTCCTGAAAAAATGATGCTGCATAAGAGCATTACTGAAATGATTTACGTCCCCAGCGAAGTGCCCGATGGCTTGTACTTGTTGAATTTACAATTTGCTCCTTTTGAAAATGACGCAAGTCCATCTAAGCCCATCCTCTATTCCACTTTTTAAGTCTTTAGCTTGAATATTTCTACGCAAGTCAAATCCCTGATTATGCTCCACTTTATAGTGGTGATCTTTGGTTTTACAGGAATTTTAGGCAAATTGATAACGGTACCTTCTGATGCCTTGGTTTGGTACCGTATGTTATTTGCCTCTCTTAGCTTGGGAGGCTTTTTGATCTTAAAGGGCAAATCGCTTAAAATGAGCAAAAAGGGCTTGCTATTCACCTTGGCTACGGGCCTTGTAATTGCAGCCCACTGGGTTACTTTTTTTGAAGCCATTAAGCAGTCGAATGTTTCCATCACCTTAGCTGCATTGGCCTCAACCTCTATGTTTACTGCTATTTTGGAACCTTTATTCTTTAAAAGAAAAATTCAAGCTTATGAATTCTTATTAGGCGCTCTTGTTATTGTTGGCTTGTATTTTATTTTCCAATTCGAAACCGAAAATAAGGTTGGAATTCTCATTGGATTGGTTTCAGCTTTGTTTGCCTCACTTTTTACTGTTATTAATGGCAAACTGATCAAGCAGTACGACTCAAGCAGAATTTCTTTTTATGAATTAAGCGGAGGTGTTATTGGTTTATCTATCTACAGCCTTTTACGATATCAAGCCCTGCCTGACTTTAGCTTGAGCCAAAGTGATTGGTTTTGGATTATTTTACTAGCAGTATTTGCCACCGCTTTTGCATTTGTTGTTTCCGTTGAAGTAATGAAAGAATTAAGCCCTTTTACTGTAAGTTTAAGCATCAACTTAGAACCTGTTTATGGCATTATTTTAGCCTTTTTCATCTTTGGAGAAGATGAGCAAATGTCTTTTGAATTCTACCTTGGAACCGCATTTATCATTGGTTCACTCTTTTTAAACAGTTATTTAAAGAAGCGAATGAGAAAAAAGGCTGAGCTTCATTAATCAAGCAGTTGCTTTTGCTTGAGCTGAAAAGGGCTCTTTGTATATTTGCACTCTTCAAAAAACAATCCATGAACAGCCCTTCTAAAAAACTTATTACAGCGGCCCTGCCTTATGCTAACGGACCCATTCACATTGGACATTTAGCAGGGGCTTATTTACCTGCTGATATTTATGCGCGATACTTGCGGCTTAAAGGAGAAGACACCCTTTTTGTATGTGGTTCTGATGAGCATGGAGCAGCCATTACTTTGCGAGCAAAAAAGGAGGGCAAAAAACCACAGGAGATTGTTGACCAATATCACGAGCTGAATAAAAAGGCATTCGAAGACTTCGGTATATCATTCGATATATTTCACCGTACATCAGACCCTTTGCATCATGAAACAGCGCAAGACTTCTTCTTAGCTCTGAATGAAAAAGGGGTTTTTGAAAAAGAAGAAAAAGAACAGTTTTACGACGAAGAATTTCAACAATTTTTAGCCGATCGCTACATAACGGGAACTTGCCCCAAATGCCACAATCCCGGCGCCTATGGTGATCAATGCGAAAAATGCGGCTCATCTTTAAACCCGCAAGAATTAATTGACCCTGTTTCGACTTTAAGTGGAAACAAACCTATTTTGAAAAAAACAACCCATTGGTTTTTGCCTATGCAGGAACATGAAACATGGCTAAAAGAATGGATCGAAGAAGGGGTAGTAGATAGCAAAAAACAGCATGATCCAAAAAGTTGGCGAAAGCATGTGATTGGTCAGTGCAAGTCATGGATTGATGGCGGATTGCAAGCAAGAGCCATGACTAGAGACCTAGACTGGGGTGTAAAAGTTCCGCTAAAAGATGCTAGCAATAAAGTGCTGTATGTATGGCTAGATGCCCCAATTGGCTACATTTCGGCCACCAAAGCTTGGGCTAAAAAAGAAAACAAAGATTGGAAAGCGTATTGGCAAAGCAGCGAAACTGACATGGTTCACTTCATTGGAAAAGATAATATCGTTTTCCATTGTATTATTTTCCCCATCATTCTCAAAGCGCATGGTAACTATAACCTTCCAGTTAACGTACCTGCCAATGAATTTTTAAATCTAGAGGGGCAAAAACTCTCTACCTCTAGAAATTGGGCAGTTTGGTTACACGAGTACCTTGCAGACTTTCCTGAAAAACAAGATGTGCTGCGCTATGTGCTTTGCTCTATTGCCCCAGAAACAAAAGACAGTGAATTTACTTGGGAAGACTTTCAAACAAGAAACAACTCTGAACTAGTCGGCATCTATGGAAACTTCGTCAATCGTGCATTGGTGCTAACGCATAAGTATTTTGACGGAGAAATACCACAAGCAAAGGCTGATCTTTCTGAATACCAATCCATAGTTGACTCCCTTAAGCAGTATGCTCAAAATTGCAACCAATACCTACAAGCTTATCGCTTTAGAGATGCATTGGTTGAAGCAATGGCAATTGCGCGTTTAGGCAATAAATTCCTAGCTGACACCGAACCTTGGAAACTTATTAAAACAGATGAAGCTAAAGTAAAGGACATCTTGTTTATTAGCCTGCAAATTGCAGCCAACTGTGCTGTAGCTTTTGAACCGTTCCTTCCTGATAGCAGCAAAAAACTAAAAAACCTGTTGAACCTCAAAAGCGCTAACTGGGAATCATTAGGTTCTCTTGAAATTCTTCAGTCAGGCAACATTATTAATAAAGCAGAACATTTGTTCCAAAAAATAGAAGACGAGCAGATAAGCTTACAAGTACAAAAGCTAAAAGCAACCGAAAAACAGACTAGAATGGAAGAGAAAAAATACCTGCCCTTAAAGGAAATGATCCAATTTGATGACTTTTCAAAACTAGACCTTAGATTAGGCACTGTTACAACAGCCGAAGCAGTTAAGAAAAGCAATAAACTTCTCCAACTAGATATTGATCTGGGTTTTGAGAAGCGAACCATACTGTCGGGTATTGCCAAACACTACACAGCTGAGGAAATGGTTGGAAAACAAGTTGTGGTTGTTGCTAATCTTGCTCCAAGAAAAATGATGGGTGTTGAATCACAAGGCATGGTTTTAATGGCTGAAAACTCGGAAGGAGAATTAAATTTAATTAATACAGAAGATTCCTTTGAACCTGGTAGTAACGTAAGTTAAAAAGAGGCTCAAAGTGCCCACTTCACGCTATTGCAAGAGCAAAGTTAAATCACTAACATTACCTTATGAATGTTAAGCTTAAACTAGGGTGCATTGTACTTTTTGTTTTCTTTCAAGAACAATTGTTTTCCCAAAGCTGCAGCGAATTTGAGGCCAATTCAGTAGTCGAAAAAGTTTTCCCACAGTGCAACAATGGAGATGGGGAAATCATGATCACGAACACTTTTGGTGGGGTGCCACCCTATCAATATGAACTTAATGGATTACCTACCCAAACTGGAGCTTTTTTTGAACTCGACACAGGGCTTTACCCTATTCAAGTTACCGATGCAAGGGGCTGTAAAGACACCATTATAGTTGAACTGCTTTATGAAGATCTTTCAGAATCCATTAAACCTTTTAATGCCTTTACACCAAATGAGGATGGGATGAATGACCGTTGGCAAATACCTGGTATTGAAAGATACAAAAATGCAGAAGTAAGGGTTTTTAACCGATGGGGTCAGCAAGTATATGTCAATTCACTTTACTCCAACTCAGATGGGTGGGATGGCACCAATAACGGGGCTAAGCTTTCATCAGGCACTTACTTTTACATCATTACAGCTTTTAGCAATTGTATAGAATCTAGCCTATCTGGCTTTGTAACGCTGATGAAATGATGCGCGCTTTAATCTTACTCTATTTAGCAATTGTTTCGGTGCAGCTTTTCTGTCAACAATTGCCAACAAGCACCCACTATTTACTTAATCGCTTTGCCTTTAATCCTGCTTTTGCAGGAATAAAACCCTGTTCTGAGTTCACGCTAGGCAATAAACAGCAATGGGCAGGAATGAACGGGGCACCCACTACAGCCTATGCAAACTATCACAATAGATGGAATAAAAAAGACAAATACCCTGATGCTATTCACGGTTATGGGATTGGTTTGGCAGCCGATCAAATTGGTTTTGAGTCGAGAACTTTTGTAAGATTTGCCTACGCTTATCATCTAAAGGTATTGAAAAACTACCGCCTTAGCTTTGGCATTTATGCTGGCCTTCAGGACTACAGCTTTAATCTGCAAGAAGTCAATTTACCGGATAAAAACATTGATCCTGCAATTGGAAATGAAACCAATAGGAGTTTAATCGCACCTGAGGTAAGCCCCGGAATGTTCTTCTATGGCAAAAACTATTTTATTGGATTAAGTTCCTTTCAAATCTTTCCAACTCGCATGTATAGAATTGGCACAAACCAGCAGCGGCTAGCAGCTCATTACTTTCTTATGAGTGGTTATCGATTCAGGGGTCAAAAAATAGACTATCTGCCATCATTCCTGATGAGTTTTACCCCTTTTGCGCCACCTACTGTAGATTTTTCACTTTTAATCGAATATGATCAAAAAGTTGGGCTCATTCTCGGAAGTAAATACCTCAACTCCGCCTATGTATGTCTGAATCTAAATGTTGGTAAAAAATTAACCTTGGGCTATGCCTATGAGTACGCACTTAATGAAATTAACCGAACGAATCCAAGCACAAATGAATTAGTTCTTAGTTTCAGTAAGTGTTACAGACGAGATAGGACCCCTAAATTTTTCTGCCCAGCTTATCAATAAAAAGCAACCTTATGCGCTTATCAACGTCTAGACTTGAGTATCACACAGATATCTAGATTCAACGATTGAAATCTTTATATTTGTTTGTTTGTTACTTCTTTCATTTAGAAGAAGCTAAATGGAATTTAAAAGAAAGCCTATTCAACACTTGTAAATGAGAATCTTTAAGAAACTAATTTTACTGACCACCTTTTTGCTGTCGCTTTGCACAGCTCATGCTGGGGTGCTCACAATTCACATCAGTACTAAAAACCCTGATTGCTTTGGAGGTAATGGATATGTGACTATAGACTCCTTGACAACAATAGCCCCAACCGGTCCTTACGATATCCAACTCCTAACTCCTCCTATATCATTTAATGTTGGAGATACTATTTTTCTCGGAAATAATGTATACACAATTAGGGTAAGAGATTTAGGCGATCCATTCAGTCCGCCACGATTAAGGCAATTTTCAATAATAGCTCCATTCGAATTGCTTCCAAACCCTTTTGGTATTTCCCCAACATGCTTTGGCGATTGCGACGGTCAAGCCGCAGCTTCTCCTATTGGTGGGACTGCGCCCTATACATTTCAATGGGATGATCCGGGCAATTCGACTTTGCAAGTAGTTGGTGGACTCTGCGCAGGAACCTACAGAGTAACCATTACTGATGCAAATCTCTGTACCGAGGTTGATTCAGTTACGATCAATGACCCAAGCCCAATTCTTCCCAATGTTACAGCTGAAGATGTTCTCTGTAATGGAGATGTTAATGGTAAAGCTTGGGTAACACCCTCAGGTGGCAACGCTGGGACTTATACCAGTTTCCAATGGCAATCAAACGCAAGTACCATAGATACCGCTTTTAACTATGCCCCGGGAACCTATAACGTAACCGTTACAGATGCAGATGGATGCACCGGAGTAGAAACCTTTACCATTGGTGAGCCACCAACCTTAGTCTTAACCCCTTCTGTTAGTGATGCATTTTGTGCCGGTCAAGCAAATGGAAGTATTACAGCAACCACAAGCGGAGGAACCCCTGGCTATTCCTATTTATGGAATAATAACGCAACCAGTGAAGATCTTTTCAATTTATCTGCAGGCACTTATTCGCTTACTGTTACTGATGCCAATGGATGCACCGCTTCTTTTACAAGAACGGTTAGCGAACCTAATCCACCACTCACAGTAGATTCAACTGTAGTTGATGTTAGTTGCAACGGAGGGAACGATGGACAAATCAGCCTAAGCATAAGTGGAGGCGTAGGAGGTTCAAATACTATTGCTTGGTCTGCAAGCCTTAGCGGCAATCCCGTTACCAACCTTAGCGCAGGAACTTATTTCTACACAGTTACAAACCCTTTTGGGTGCACCGTAGAAGACTCTGCTGTGGTGAGCGAACCTCCGGCTATTTCAATAAGCTCAGTTAGCACAGACCCTACTTGCGTGGGAGGTAATGATGGTTCTATAACCCTAACTGTTGCAGGTGGCACCCCATCTCTAACATTTGCTTGGGGAGACAATGGGGTAACTACCCAAGATCGAACAGGCTTGACAGCAGGGATTTATAACCTTACTGTAACAGATGGAAACAATTGTACCGCTACCTTTACCGATACTTTAAATGACCCCGCACCGATTCTTCCAAATGTAACGGTAACGGATGTTTTATGTAATGGAGAAAGCACTGGTGCTGCTATAGCCTCTCCCTCAGGTGGTTCAAACAACTATGTGAATTATCAGTGGACAAGCAGCTCCAACAACACAGCATTCGAACTTAATTTAAGTGCTGGAACTTACACAGTAACCGTTACAGATAGTGATGGCTGCACAGGTACGGAAACCTTTACAGTAACTGAACCTGCTACAGCAGTAAGCTCAAGTATTACCAATCAAAGTGATGCTTTTTGCTTTGGAGGAACTAATGGTTTTGCAACTGTTCAGGGAGCAGGAGGTAATCCGCCTTACCTCTATCAGTGGGACGACCCGGCAGCAACCACTACCCCATCGGTGTTTAATTTAAGTCAGGGGACTTACCGGGTCACCGTAAGTGATCAAAATGGCTGTACAACCCTTGACTCTGTAATCATCTCGAGTCCCTCCGAAATCAGCATTGCTCTTGACAGTGTAGATGTAAGCTGTAATGGTGGGAACGATGGTAGTGTAACGGCATCCATTAGCGGAGGAACACCCGGATATACTTATGTTTGGTCTAATAATACAGGGGGCTCAACCGGTGCAGGTACAACTTTTTCCATTAGTACCCTTACTGCAGGAACTTACCGGATCACAGTAAACGACATTTTCAATTGCGAAAAGATAGATTCTATAGTAGTCAATGAACCACCAGCTATTTCCATTAGCTCAATTGATGTTAACCCAGATTGTAATGGAGCTTCAACGGGCTCGATTGACCTTTCTGTAACCGGGGGCACAGCTGGTTATACTTTCCTTTGGAGTCCTGGAAGTGCGACTTCTGAAGACCTTACAGGACTTAGTGCTGGTACTTACTCGGTTGTGGTCACTGATAACAATGGCTGCACAGTCTCCTATTCAACAACTTTAACCGACCCGGCTTTGCTCAGCGTTAGTATAGATTCGAGTAGAAATGTGCGTTGCAATGGTGAAGGAAATGGATATGCAAGAGCTTTAGCAGTTGGTGGAACAGGAACCATTACTTACGACTGGGATAACTTACCTGCAACCAACGACCCAAGAGCTAACGATAATCTATCAGGCGGCACATATACTGTAACAGCAACGGATGATAACGGTTGTACCGCAACAGCATCCATTAATATTATTGAACCGGCAGCGATAGCAACAAATGTAACTGCTGTAGGTGCATCTTGCCAAGGAGTTGATGATGGAAGCGCAACTGTAACAGCAAATGGAGGCACTGCGCCATACAATTATTTATGGTCAAACGGTCAAACCACCCCCACTATAATCGACTTGAGCATAGGCACATATCGTGTTACAGTAACCGATGATAGTAGCTGTGTTAAAATAGATAGTGTTGTAGTTACCCAACCTTCAGCCTTGAGCTTGGGTACAAGTTTTACCAATCCTTTATGTGCAGGAGAAAACAGTGGAACCGCTACTGTAACAGTGTCAGGTGGTACGAACCCATACAGTTTCAATTGGGACGATCCAAACTCGCAAGCTACCGCTACTGCGACAAACCTGTTAGCAGGAACCTATAACGTTACCGTAACAGACCTTAACGGATGTACTGAAAGCGCAACAGTAACTTTAACCGATCCACCTCTTTTAAATGCTTCTATAACAGCAACTTCAAATCCAAGTTGTAATGGAGCTAACGATGGAACGATTACAGTTACAGCCTCAGGTGGCACTTCAGCTTCAGGTAATTATTCATATAGCTGGAATGATCCTGCAAACCAAACCACAGCAACTGCCTCTAATTTAAGCGACGGAACTTATACGGTAACTGTGAGTGATGACAATGGTTGTACAGCCACAGCATCTGCCACAATCAACGAACCTAGTCCTATCACTATAGTGGTTGACACAGTGATAGATGTTGATTGTCGAGGCAATGCCACTGGAGCAATTAACCTAACCATTTCAGGAGGA
>CAJXMH010000022.1 GCA_913056345.1 uncultured Flavobacteriales bacterium
GTGGGCCCTACTGGATTCGAACCAGTGACCCCCTGCTTGTAAGGCAGGTGCTCTGAACCAACTGAGCTAAGAGCCCTAAAATTTGGGTTGGCAAATATACATCAAAAGTTTAGTTGAACAACTTTTTTTTAAAAATAATTACAGTATTTCAGCCACCACAAAGGTGCTACCACCGACGTAAATGGTATCATCGACTTTAGCTGATTTTTTAGCAGCATTAAAGGCTGCTTTAACAGAATTGTAGACTGTACCTTTTAACTCAAATTTTGCAGCTGTCTCTTTCAGCTTTTCTTCATTCATGGCACGAGGAACTTCAGCAGCGCAGAAATAATATTTTGCGGTTTTGGGTAGTAGGTTTAATATTTGGTCCAGCTTCTTTTCTTTAACGACTCCAAAAACCATGTGAAGGCTTCCTTTATTCTCTTTCTTAAGCTGCTTCATCGTATGGGTTAGGCCTTCCGCATTATGAGCCGTGTCTGCAATAATTTTGGGATTGTGACTGATTACTTGCCATCTGCCTTGAAGCTTGGTCTTTTCTAAAACTGTTTTAAAACCTAATATGAGATGGGGAAAACTAATGTGCCAATTTAGTTTACGTATTTGCAACCAAGCAGCGTAAGCGGTTTTTAGATTTTCTTTCTGGTAGCTACCCTCTAAAGCAGAGCTCAAAGTAAAGTTCAAGTCAAGGTCTTCAGCGAAAGAAATGGCTGTACCTCTACTCTGGCTGATCTTTTCAAAAAGAGTTCTTTGCCCTGAGGAATTGCCGATCACTACCGGAACTTCTTTTTTGATTATGCCCGCTTTTTCAGTTGCAATCTCTGCTTTTGTTTCTCCCAAGAATTCCGTGTGGTCAAGTCCAATATTAGTGATAATGCTTAGTTGAGGCGTTATAATGTTGGTTGAATCTAATCTACCTCCAAGACCTGTTTCTATGATGGCAATGTCAACTTTTTCTTTAGCGAAGTAATCAAAAGCTAGTGCGACTGTCCATTCAAAAAATGAAGGTTTGATCTGCTGAAACGATTCATAGTTATCTTTTACAAACTGAGTAACTGCAATTTCGGGAATCAACTCCCCATCAATTTTGACTCTTTCTCTAAAGTCTACTAGGTGTGGAGAGGTGTATAATCCGGTTTTGTAACCTGCAGCTTGAAAAACACTCGCTAATAAATGCGCAACTGATCCTTTTCCATTGGTACCTGCTATGTGTATGCTTTCAAATTGTTTTTCTGGCTCAGCGAGTTTACTGCATAACTTTTCAATATTTCCAAGGTCTTTTTTGAATGCAGTTTTACCTTCCCTTTGGTACATTGGAAGTTGCCCAAATAAGAAAGAGAGGACTTCTTGGTAGTTCATTAATTCAAGATGAAAATAAAGGTCATCGTGCCTTTCTGCTGCTCCGCTGCATTTGGGTTTGCATTAAAACGGGTTTTAAGTGCTGCTTCTTTAGCTTTCTTATACAAGCCGGCATCAGTGGTTGTAGAGCCCCTTGCTCCCGGATTTGCTCTTATAACCTTTCCATATTGGTCAACAATAATGTCTACCACAACGGTACCTTCTTCTTGCGAATTATCCTTGATGGGTGGGCTACTAATCCTTGTTCTTCCTGCTAAAGAAAAGCTAACGCCGTCTCCTGCGCCTCCACCAATGTAGCGCTTGCTTTCAGGGTCACCATTTAAATCACCTTGGTCTCCGTTTTTGTTGCTTGTTCCATCACCACTTTGTTCGGCATCTTTATTCTTTTTCCATTTGTCAATTGCGGAGCTTAAGGTCTTGTCTGGTTCGGGTTCTTCTTCGATTTCCTCTTTAGGTTGTTCTACTTTTGGTTTTTCTTCTTCTTGCTGATCTATCGAAGGTGCCTCTTCAATATCTTGGGTGATCAAATCTTCCTCTACCACCTCTTCGGGATTTGGTTGTTCGGTGGCTTGCTCACTAATTACTTCCTGACTTTTAGTTTGGGTAGTGGTTGTATTTGGATTCATCATTCCCTCATCTACTGTACCAAAATTAATGGTGATTCCTTCTTCTTCAGGAGGTGGAACCATGTAATTCAAACCATAGAACGCAAAGACGAGCAAGAGTAATAGGTGGATTAATACACTTGCTATAAGTCCTTTCCGATTGTTTTTATGTTGAACAGCTTCTATCACTAAGAGGGCTTTGTGGCAAGAACCATTTTAAATTTATTTCTGCTTGCAAGGTCCATTACTTTCACCGCTTCTTCTACAGGAATGGTCTTGTCAACGTGCAAGATGATCGAGTTTTCAGGATTACCTGCCATTTTTTCAATCAATATTGCTTCAAGAAAATCAAATTCCACCTGTTGCTCATCTACATAGTAATTAAGCTCTTTCGTAATAGAAACTGAAACTGTTTGCGGTGCAAGGGTCTTACTTGAGCTACTTGGAAGTAAAAGCTTTAAAGCGTTAGGGCTCACAAGGGTGGAAGTAAGCATGAAAAAGATGAGTAACAAGAAAACTATGTCAGTCATCGACGACATATTAAAATTCGGGCTTACTTTGTTTCTTGATCTAATGGCCATTATTTCGCAGGTTCGTTTAAAATATCAAGGAATTCAGTGGTTCTAGCTTCCATTTTAAAAACCACTTTTTCCACTTTTGCTACTAGTAGGTTGTAGCCAATATAAGCTACAATACCAACGATCAAGCCCGCAACAGTAGTTACCATAGCCGTGTAAATTCCTTCTGAAAGCATTTCCACATCAATGTTGCCACCTGCTGATGCCATTTGGTGAAAGGCGAGGATCATACCAATTACTGTGCCGAGGAAGCCGATCATTGGCGCTGCTCCTGAAATGGTTGCAAGCGTAGCGAGGTTTTTTTCTAATTTATAAAGCTCTAGTTTGCCGGTGTTTTCAATTGCTGCTGCTATATCCCCAAGGGGTTTTCCGATTCGATTGACTCCTTTCTCGATCATACGGGAAATAGGAGTCGGGGTGTTTTTGCACAGAGATCGAGCTGCTTCTAATTTTCCATCATGAATGAAGTCCTTGATTTCATTCATGAAGTTTTGATCTTCTTCAGCTGCTTTTTTAATGGTCAAATAGCGCTCAATAAAAATATAAACAGCAATAACAGAAAGTACGAACAGTGTAATCATTACAATGATTCCACCTACACCACCTGAGGTGATGAGTTCTAAAATAGAAAGTGTTTCTTCGGTCCTTTCTATTTCTGCATTAGCTAGAGAGTCGGCTGCAGCAGTGCTACCTTCTGCTAACTTTATTTGACTTATGAAATTGACTATCATTTTTGACGTTTAGAGTTTAATTCCACTAAATTAGGTTCTAGCCTAAGCTTAATAGATTAAGTAAACGTCAATTTGTAAACAGTAGTGTGTTAGTTGGTCAGGCTATTAAAAGAACATAACATATTGCCCCTGCCGCATAGCCCAAAATAGCCAGTAAACTCATTTTTTTCAAGTACCAAATAAAGTCGATTCTTTCCATTCCCATTACAGCTACTCCAGCAGCAGATCCAATGATCAAAGCGCTACCACCAGTACCGGCGCAATAAGCTAAAAATTCCCAAAAATTGCCGTCTTGAACAAAGTGTTGATAGTAGGCAGCGTTTTCAGCTGAAAATGTTTCAAGCAATTCAGGTGATACTACAGGATACATACCCATAGAGGCAGCAACCAGTGGCACATTGTCGACAATAGCAGAAAGCAAACCGATCACAACGTTTACTAAATAAATATTTCCTATTTGTTCATCCAAGAATTTCGCAACGGCAGTCAAGTGCCCTGCAGACTGTAAGCTTGAAATGGCGATTAAAATACCCAAGAAGAAAAGTACACTGACAATGTCGATCTTCCTTAAAACGCCAATAACAGATAGTTCAGACTTGATCTCATGATTCTTAGAGCGGTGAATGATCTCCGTTACTACCCAAAGAACACCTAAGCCAAACATCATTCCCATGTAGGGAGGTAGGTGAGTAAGTGTTTTAAAAACCGGAACAAACAGCAACAAGGCTACCCCTAGAAAGAATACCAGGTTTCTTTCAAAGTCTGTAGTTTTATTCATCATGTGCTCTGATTCCTTATTTACTTTGGGTCTTGCGACTTCTCCTTTCTGAGTAAACGTTAAGATAATCAAGGGTACAAGCATACAAACCAAACTAGGTACAATCAATTCTACGATAATATTTGCTGCGGAAATTTGTTTGCCAATCCAAAGCATAGTGGTTGTAACGTCACCTATTGGAGACCATGCACCTCCTGCATTGGCTGAAATAATCACAAGACCGGCAAAGAACCATCGTTCTTTCTTATCACCAATAAGCTTGCGCAGCAGTGAAATCATCACGATGGAGGTCGTTAAATTATCTAAAGCGGCAGAAAAGAAGAATGTAAGCACATTGATGATCCAAAGTAGCTTGACCTTATTGGTTGTTTTGATCCTGTCGGTAATTACAGCAAAGCCTTCATGGGCATCAATTAATTCTACTATGGTCATTGCTCCAATCAGGAAGAAGATGATTTCTGAGTGGTGGGTAAGGTGATGGGATAGCTCATGAACGATGTAATGATTCCCATGCTCTGCAATCAAGGCTTTAAGGTCATAGTCGTCAGCTAAGCCATAATTGTTGTCAACATAGTTTAAAAATGCACCGCTTTGCGCAAGGATTTCATCCATCCCAATTACGTAGGCGGTCCAGCCCAAAACAGCGATTAAAAGAGCAGGTGCTGCTTTGTCAATTCTTAAAGGGTGTTCAAAGGCTATCATCACGTAGCCTAGAATAAAAATTACCACCATTAAAGTATACATGCTGAGGGGCTTAGGGTTAAATCAATTTATTAAGTGCAATTTCAAAAGCAGTTCGAGAAATTCCGGTTTTAGAAGTTGAAGTAGTGTGAACCTCTTGTAGCGCTTTGCTAATCGTTTGAGAAGTATCTTCAAAAATACCTGCATCATCCATGCTGATGTCCTTTGACATTAAATAAGCAAATACCCTTGCCATTCCGCAGTTTGAAATGAAGTCGGGGATCACACTTACAGCTTTGTCAGTATAATCAGCAATTGGACCAAAGAAAATCTCTTGGTCTGCAAAAGGGACATTGGCTCCTGCTGAGACCACTTCTAAACCTGAATTTATCATTTGCTCTACTTGCTCTTTCGTAATCAGGCGAGAGGCTGCGCAGGGAATAAATACTTCGGCTTCTGTTTGCCATATTTTAGCATTGACCTCATCAAAGCTCATCAATTGATCGGATGCAAGCTGATTGCCTTTTTTGTTTAAAAAGAGCTCCTTGATTGCTTCAAAGCTAAATCCTGCTTCGTTAACCAATCCGCCATTGCGGTCTATTATACCTACTATCTTGGCTCCATTTTGAGCAAGGTAATATGCTGCAGCTGAACCAACATTGCCCCAACCTTGAACGATTACCTTTTTACCTGCCAAGTCTCCACCGTAAATAGCATAAAAGTGGCGAATGGATTCGGCTACGCCAAATCCGGTAATCATATCTGCAACTACATATTTTCTGCTTACATCAGGGCTGTATTGAGGATCTTCGATAACTTTTAATACACCATGGCGTAATTGTCCGATTCGCTTGATTTTATCTGCTTCAGTTGGCTGAAAGTGACCATTGAAAACACCTTCCTGTGGATGCCATACCCCACAGTCTTCCGTAATGGGGATAACCTCATGTATTTCATCCACATTAAGATCGCCTCCTGTGCCATAATAGCTTTTGAGTAAAGGGGCAACTGCTTTATACCACCTTCTTAAAACACCCTCTTTACGTGGATCTTGAGGGTCGAAATTAATGCCAGATTTCGCTCCTCCAATAGGCGGACCTGAAACGGTAAACTTCACTTCCATGGTTTTAGCAAGAGAAGTAACTTCATGTTTATCAAGACCTTTTCTCATTCTTGTTCCACCACCTGCAGCTCCACCCCTTAAGGAGTTTATTACTACCCAGCCTTCAGCTTCTGTCTCAGAGTCTTTCCACTCAAAGACAATTTCAGCTTTTTTATTTTCGTACTTCTCGAGTAAATCTAGCATGCGAAAAATTTGTTTCAAAAGTATCAAAAACTATCGTTTAATACCTTTCGCCTAAGATTGATTTTAGCCCATATAAATCGCTCCCGCTGAATGGTCTTGAGTAGCGCCTGTTACACTACTTAGCACGTTTATCTCATTCAAACTTCTCTTTAGCCCTAAGTAGGCAAAGATTAAGGCTTCTTTAAAATCAATCAGGTTTTCTTCTGGAAGATGATAGTTTATTTTTTGGTCTAGGCATTCAAGCAAAAATTTATTTTTAGCACCACCTCCGGTTATGAGCACATTGTCACTAACTCCTTCTTTGAGCAGAAGTCTGGAGACTTGCTTACCCCAATGTTTACAAAAGGTGTGCATTAGATCAATGGGAGAATATTGATCACTGTTAAGAAGATTGAAGAAAGCAGGGAAAATATCTTCTTGGCCTAAGGATTTAGGATGCTGCTGCCTGTAATAAGGCCAGGAATCAAGTTGTTCCATAAGCTTTTGGTGTAGAACTCCTTTTCGGCTCAATTCTCCATCTTTGTCATAGGTCAAGGAAAAAAAGGTTTCGCTTAACTTATTTAGAACCAAATTAGAAGGTGCAATATCTAAGGCAATGCGTTTTCCATTGCTTTGAAATGAAACATTTGTTATTCCTCCAATATTTAAACAAGCTTCATGTTGCATGAACAAATCCCGATCACCAAGCGGTACCAGCGGTGCTCCTTGTCCACCTAATGCTACGTCTTGGCTTCTGAAATCTGATACAATTAAACAATTTGTTTCAGCTGCAATTGCTGCTCCATTTCCGATCTGTAAAGTGAAGCCTTTTTTTGGTTGATGATGAACCGTGTGACCATGCGAGGCGATTAAATCTACCTCCTGATGATTTTTTTTTAAAAACGCTTTAACTTCTCTTCCGATTAATTTGCCATATTCATGATCAAGTTGACAGAGCTTTGCTGAAGAAAATTTGGTTGCCTTTGTTAGACGGGCAGTCCATTTTTTGGTGTAGCTGATCGTTTCACAGGCAACAATTTCATATTTCCACTGTTTGCCCTTCTGATTAAACTCAACCAAACATAAATCCAATCCATCTAAGGAAGTACCTGACATGATGCCGAGTACTTTATAATGTTGTTTCAAACTAATTAAAGATTTATTTTTGCAATCTTTTAAGAAAGGTAAATTTAAGATATGAATATAGAATTAACAGAAGAGCAGATTGCAGTGAGAGATGCTGCAAGGGATTTTGCACAGAATGTACTTAAACCAGGAGTTATAGATCGAGATGAAGAGCAGCGTTTCCCAAAAGAGGAAATGAAGCAACTCGGTGAACTTGGTTTCATGGGAATGATGGTTGATCCAAAATATGGCGGTGGCGGCATGGATACCGTGTCTTACGTATTGGCAATGGAAGAGATTTCTAAGGTAGATGCTTCTGCCTCTGTTGCTATGTCAGTTAACAATTCGCTTTATTGCTGGGGAATTGAAAAGTTTGGTTCTGAAGAGCAGAAAGAAAAATATTTGCGTCCTGCTGCAACAGGCGAAGCGATAGGTGCTTTTTGTCTGTCAGAACCTGAAGCAGGATCAGATGCCACTTCTCAAAAGACTACTGCCATAGATAAAGGTGATCATTATTTACTGAATGGTACAAAAAATTGGATCACTAATGGAAACTCAGCTAGCTACTACATTGTTATCGCTCAGACAGATATTGAAAAAGGGCATAGAGGAATAAATGCCTTTATTGTAGATAAAGAGTGGGAAGGCTTTACAGTTGGAGCGAAAGAGAATAAGTTGGGCATTAGAGGTTCAGACACGCATACTTTGATGTTCACGGATGTGAAAGTGCCAAAAGAAAATCGAATTGGTGAAGATGGTTTTGGTTTCAAATTTGCCATGAAAGTTCTTTCTGGCGGAAGAATCGGTATTGCTGCTCAAGCTCTTGGGATTGCTTCAGGAGCAATGGAGCTTTCCATTGCTTATTCGAAAGAAAGAAAAGCATTTGGTAAAGAAATTCACAAGCATCAGGCAATTGCATTTAAATTGGCTGATATGGCTACTGAGGTTGAAGCTGCCAGACTTCTTTGTTTGAAGGCGGCAAGCTTGAAAGATCAGGGTAAAAATTTCGATAAGGAATCAGCAATGGCTAAGGTATTTGCCTCTCGAGTTGCAATGGAAACCACAGTTGAAGCAGTTCAAGTTCATGGAGGTTACGGATTCGTTAAAGAGTACCACGTAGAACGTTTGATGCGTGATGCAAAAATCACCCAGATTTATGAAGGTACTACGGAAGTACAAAAAATTGTAATCTCAAGAGCAATTTTGAATGAGTAGGTAACTTCGTCAATAATCATAGAAAAGGCTTCAAATTCATTTGAGGCCTTTTTTTATAGACGATCTAAGATCTTTTCCAGTACCATTCCCCTTGAACCTTTGATCAGTATTTCTAGGTTGCGTTTAGGATAGCTACTTAGCCAATCGGCAGCTTCCTCTGTGGTTTCGAAATCGATCAGGTCAGGATCTTGAACTTTTAATTGCGAAAAGTGCTTTCCAACCAATATCACTTTTTCAAATTTTTGATTTAAAGCAAGCTGAGCAATTTGCAGGTGTTCCTTTTCACTGCTTTCACCCAGTTCGAACATGTCGCCAAGAATCACTATTTTTTTGTCCCCCAATCTATTGGCAAAGTTTGCTATTGAGACTTGCATGCTAGAAGGATTAGCATTATAAGCGTCAAGCAGTACAGTGTAATTTTCTTTCTCAATTAATTGCGAACGATTATTGTCAGATTTGTACTCGCCAATTGCTTGGTCGATTTTAGTACCGCTGACTCCAAAGTAGTGACCAATGCAAACAGCAGCCATGATGTTGTAGAAATTATATGTACCGTAAATCCCAGCTTCGAACTGACCATTTGCTTTTTCACACTTCCAACTACCTTTAAGATAAGGCTGTTCCTCAAGTATCTTCCCAATGCAGTATTGCTTTGAGTCAGTTCCGTAGGTGAGAGACGGTATGCTTTTGGCAAGCTCAATCAAGGTTTTATCGTCTCCATTCAAGAAAACTTTTCCTTCTTTAGCTTTAAGGTGTTGGTATAATTCTGACTTTCCTTTCTTAACTCCTTCTACTCCTCCAAAGCCCTCTAAATGTGCTTTCCCTACATTAGTGATCAAACCGTAATCGGGATCACAAATGGCAGAAAGAAATGCAATCTCTCCTTGATGATTTGCTCCCATTTCAATTACTGCGATTTCGTGGTCTTTGCCTATTTCTAAAAGGCTTAATGGGACGCCAATGTGGTTATTGTAATTGCCTTTAGTTGCATAGCAATTATGTTGTTTAGAAAGTACGGTAGTGACAAGTTCCTTGGTAGTGGTTTTGCCATTACTACCTGTTATGCCAATTATTGGGATTTTAAGCTTAGATCTATGAAAACGTGCTAGTTGCTGAAGGCTTTCTAACGCATTTTCTACATAGAGGTAACGCTCGCTTTTTACTTGGTTTGCTTCATCAACTACTGCGTAGGCTGCTCCTTTTTCTAAAGCTTGACCAGCATATTGGTTGCCATTAAAGTTAGCACCTTTAAGAGCAAAGTAAATACAACCTTCGTCAATTTCTCTGCTGTCTTTTGATATTTTAGGGTGTGAAAGGAAAACATCATAAAGCCTTTCAATAGAAATGGGTTTCATCATGGGAGCTAAAATAAAAAAGCCCCTTAATTAAGGGGCTTTTTTAATGTTTTTCTTTCAACAATTCAATACTAGTAAACTAGACCCGTTGGACTACCAACTCGAATCATGGCACATCTGAAACCGATCTGAGGTGAAGACTTATCTTCTGTTAAAAATCTTCTTGTACCCGGTGTCATCCAGTAAGCACGATCATTCCATGACCCACCTTTGTATACTCTTGCTCTGTCGCTGATTAATGTGGTTTTTCCAAACTCATACATTGAAGCATCACCTAATTCTTGAAACTGCTGTGAATTGTTAAAATATTTAGAAGACTCTAAATCCCCATCTTCATAATTGATTACGTCTGCTTTTTTGTAATTTCTTCTTTCCGAAAGGTTATCATCTTCTGGATTTACCTCTCGGTATTTCATTTTACCTAGACTGTCTTTTTCAGCAAGGTAACCTTCCTCATCTCTAACAAGGGTTTTAAACACATTACCTCTAAAAGGTCTGAAGTCGTCAGCATCTTGTCCAGTCATTGGACGGTATACATCCATTACCCACTCACTAACATTTCCAGCCATATTGTAAAGCCCATAATCATTAGGCCAATAAGAATAAACAGGTGCTGTAATTTCTGCATTGTCGTTCAGCTGTCCTGCTACTCCCATCATATCTCCTCTTCCTCTTCTAAAGTTAGCAAGCATTTGACCTAAGTAATTGTCATCTGCATTTCTAACTCCATGTCCGTTCCATGGATAGAATTTACGCTCAACAATTAATTCGCCATAAGTATTTCCAATCAGTCCAAGTGCAGCGTATTCCCATTCTGCTTCAGTAGGTAATCTATACTCAGGAAGCAAAATACCGTCTTCTATTCTAACATTTCTTGTCTCTTTGTTCGGATCAAGATCAATTAATCCATCAACTCTTTTACCACTTTCATACTGGCCGCTTAAATAAGCCCTAGTGTTGAAGTTGTCTTCATTAAATTGATTGGGGTTGTGCTCAAAAAGGCCTTCTCTAATCAAAATTAATTCATTTACACGATCTGTTCTCCAAGCAGCATAGTCAGTTGCTTGAAGCCAACTAACATTTACCACAGGATAGTCGTTATATGCGGGGTGTCTTAAGTAATATTCTACATAAGGCTCATTGAAAGCAAGTCTGCTTCTCCATCCTAATGTGTCCGGCAGGGCTTTTTTGTATACTTCTGGGTAGTCAGCCCCAAATACTCGTTTTAACCAATATAAATACTCTCTGTAATCAACGTTCTTAACCTCCGTTTCATCCATATAAAAAGATGAAACCGTAACAGTACGTTGCACATTATTCCAGTCATAAAAGATGTCTTGTTCAGTTCTACCCATAGTAAAACGTCCACCTTCGATTAGTATCAAGCCTGGACCTGTTTCTTGTTCGATGTAGGGTAAGTTTTCAAAACCTCCGTTGTTTGAATCATTGTAAGCCCATCCTGTAGTACTTGATCTTTCTCCACTGCATGAAGCAAGAATTAAAAGGCTTGTAAATACCGCTAAAAGCGGGAAAATAGTTTTATTTTTCATCACATTAGATGTTTAAACGACTTCCAAAAATAGGGAAATTAACTTATTAACTAAAAAGAGGGACAGCTTATTGTTTCGAATTTCACTTTTTTAGGTCTACATGGTAAGATGTAGCTAAAGGATATTTCATGAGAACCTGCAGTACGATCTGATAAGACAGAGGTGGTTAAATCATAACTATAACCAATCTTAAAATCGTCTTTTTCTATTCCCACAAGAGCGATAAAGGAATCCGCTAATCTGTGCCATAAACCTAATACTATGGGACCTTTGGAGACGTAAACTCCAAGGTTTAATTCAGTGAACTCTCCTTGTTGTTGATAGATTACATTGGGTGACCAACTCATGTCTTCATTTTTTAGACCAAAAGGAAGTTTTGCTCCAAAATGACCGGTAAAACGCCTTGGCAAAACAGAAAGGTCAATAAATCCTTCATCAGGAGCTGTGAGGTGGTGAACGGCAAATCCAAAATAGAGTTTCTCGCTAAAGCCTAGAATACCTGCAGAAAAATCAGGATAGAGAACTCTATCATTGTTTATCTGCTCTTGAGATTGATAAACAAACCCTCTTCTTGAGTCGATCATATCACCAAATCGGAGGTTGCTGACATCAATTGACTTCTGCACGAAACTTGCTTGAAAGCCGGAACGAATAGAAAACTTTCGGTTGACAGAAAATTGATAAGAATATTGAAAATGTGCGGAAGTAGAACTTAATACACCTTCTCCAGCTTGATCTCTCATGATCAAGACACCTAATCCGCCGTTTATTGCGTCTACTTGTTGGTCATAACTCGCAGTATAGGTTACAAAACTGTTATCTATTCCTGGCCATTGATTGCGGTAGTTTAATGAAACTCTAGGGCAGTTGGCCGTTCCCGCAAAAGCCGGATTAAGGTATAGCTTATTTGCATAGAATTGCGAGAACATGGGATCTTGACCATATCCTGAGAGCGCAATAAAAATAAGTATGATTATTAAAAAAGATTGTCTACACACACCACATAACTTCAGCTCGGTCGCAAATATAAATAAACTTAGCAATTGTTACTTTGTTGTGTATGAGTGCATGTTCGTAGTTAAGTTTGTTGGAAAAACAATAATTTCGAAATAATATAGTTTGTTGAGGAACTTAGATGAGAATGAATAGAAAAATAGCTTTAATAATTAGTCTGTTGGGATTAAATGTCTCACTTTTTGCACAGCAAAACTCAACCTTTGAATTGAGTTGGGGTGAGCCTATTCCTTACGGTTTGGAAGGAAATTACAATCAATATGCCCCCTTTTTTGAAGAGGCACAGTATGATTTTGCAGTTTCCAATCTTCCCTTTATTTACCTGCCCGTAGAGCTTAATTCGAATAGTTTGCTAGACAAGGTTGAGTTTTTAAATCTTGTGACCGAGCCGCTTAGCGAGGAAGAAAGGAAAATAGTTGATAGTGAAGAGGTTCCAACGACGTTAAGAGCGCTAGTAGAAAACTCTGTTGAGCGGAAGCAAAGAAAGGCTTATATGAAAGTTATTCCCATTTACAGAGCTGGGAATGGAGAAATTTTAAAAGTCACTCAGTTTGATTTTCAACCTACTTATAGCAAAGCTCCTTTGAGAAGAAGCAAGTCATCGAGGTATGCTACAAGTTCGCTTATGGCTAATGGCGAATGGTACAAAATTGGGGTCACTCAAAAGGGAGTGTTTAAGTTAAATTACCAGTTCCTTACTTCCTTAGGGCTTGACTTGGAGTCTTTGGATCCTCGAAATTTAAAGGTTTATGGTTATGGAGGTGTTAGATTGCCTGAAGCGAATTCGGAAAGCAGACCAGATGATATGTTAGAAAATCCGATAGTTGCTGTGGGTCAAGATGATGGCTCTTTTGATCCAGGTGATTACTTTTTATTCTACGGTGATGATCAAGTTGAGTGGATATATGACAGTACTAGTCAACATTTCAGACATCGTTTAAACATTTACTCAGATACTACTTTCTACTTTGTAGCCATTAGTCCTGGCGCAGGTAAGAGAATTCAGACTAAGTCTACTTCATCATTAGTGCCCAATCAAACGGTCAATAGCTATGATTTTAGAGCTTATCACGAAATTGACCGTACTAATCTTCTAAAGTCAGGTAGACAATGGATGGGGGAGATTTTTGATACGCGTTTGTCTTATTCATTTAGTTGGGATGTACCCAATATAGATTTAAACAGTCAAGGTAGTCTAGAATTTAATGCGGTAGCTCGAGCAGGGGTTGGGAGCACCTTTACAATTAATGCAGGAAGCAATACTTTCTCTTCTTCAGCTAGTTCAACTAACTTAAATCGTTATGAAGTTGCTTTTGGTAAACTAAGCAGAGGAATATTTGACTTTCAGCCAACCAATAGTCTTGTAAATATCACAGTATCTTACAACAAGCCACAAGCTGTTGCAAAAGCTTGGTTGAATTTTGTCAATTTTAATGTGCGTCGTGGCTTGGTGATGTATGGCAATCAAATGAATTTCCGTGACAAAAATTCAGTGGCTGCTGGTGCGGTAAGTGAGTTTGTATTGCAGAGTAATCGCAGACCGACTGTTTGGGACGTTACCAAAGTAGATCAAATAGCTGCTATGAGTTTGCAGCAGACGGGAAATAGCTTCAGATTCGTTGACGAAAGTAATTCCTTGAAAGAGTATGTAGCATTTACCGCCACTGACTCGATAAATTTGATTCCTTTGGGAAGGGTTCAAAATCAGAACCTACATGCCCTTGCGCAAACAGATATGGTTATTGTGAGCAACCCAAAGTTTTTAGCTGCTGCTGAAGCGTTAGCTGTGCACCATCGGAGTGAAGGGTTAACTGTTCATGTGGTTACAACCCAGCAGGTTTACAATGAATTTTCATCAGGCGCTCAGGATGCGATTGCCATTCGAAGCTTAATGAAGATGTTTTATGAAAGGGCAACTAATAATGAAGAAATGCCTGACTATCTGCTATTGGTTGGAGATGCTTCTTATGATTTAAAAAATAGACTTAATGGCAATACAAATTATGTGGTGAGCTATCAATCACCAAACTTCTTGCAGCCTGTTTTCTCATACATATCAGATGATTTTCTTGGTTTGCTTGATGATAGTGAAGGTACATGGCCTAATACTTCTATTAATCCTGAAAAATTGGATATTGCTGTTGGCAGGTTGCCTGTAAAAACAGTTGATGAAGCTAGTGGTGTGGTTGAGAAAATAAAAGTTTACAATACCTCGAACACTCAAGCCGATTGGCGTAATAAAATCATGTTTGTTGGAGATGATGAAGATGGCGTGACACACATGTCACAGGCCAATCAACTTGCTCGAGCTATAGAGATTAGACATCCCGATATGGAGGTAGAAAAAGTCTTCTTAGACGCTTTTCAGCAAGAGTCTACCTCAGGAGGTGATCGATATCCTGAAGTTAACCGGGCAATTAGCAGAGGAGTGCAAGATGGGGTTTTATTGGTTAATTACACTGGGCATGGTGGAGAAACAGGTTGGGCAGGAGAGCGTATCCTTTCCATAGAAGATATTACTTCGTGGGATACAAAGTCGAATATGCCAGTGTTTATGACAGCAACCTGCGAGTTCAGTCGTTTTGATGATCCTTTTAGGACTTCTGCTGGAGAGTTGGTTTTGTTAAATTCAAAAGGAGGAGGAGTTGCCTTGCTTACAACCACACGTTTAGTTTATTCCAGTCCAAACTTTACATTAAATAGGGCTTTTTATGACTTTGTTTTCTTGCGTAATTCAGAAGGCAACTTTAAACGGCTTGGTGATGTTTTCAGAGAAACTAAAAATGCAAATGCAGCAAGTTCAAATTCAAGAAACTTCTCTTTACTAGGTGATCCGGCTTTAAGAATTGCAATTCCTCATTACCAAGTAGTGACGACTTCAATTAATGGCAAGCCGCTTAGTCAAGGAGATACACTAAAGGCATTATCCAAGGTGACTATTTCAGGCTATGTGGCTGACCCTGATGGAAATAAACTCACCAACTACACAGGAACAATCTACCCGACTGTTTTTGATAAAAGTAGAAGAGTAAAAAGTTTAAATAATGACGGTGCAGGAGTATTCGAATTTACCCAAAGAGATAGTCGTATATTCAAGGGTAGGGCTTCTGTCAATCAAGGCGACTTTACTTTTTCTTTTATCGTTCCTAAAGACATTAATTACTCTTTTGGACAAGGTAAAATCAATTATTACACCGAGAATGGTCAAAAAGACGGTAATGGGTATACCCAATCAATAGTAGTTGGAGGAAGTAACGACTCTGCCTTAGCTGATCAAACAGGACCTCAAATTGACCTATTTATGAATGATGAGTCGTTTATTTATGGTGGAATAACAAATTCCAATCCAACCTTTCTGGCTAAACTATTTGATGAGCAAGGAGTAAACACGGTTGGCAGTGGCTTAGGTCATGACCTAGTAGCTACTTTAGACGGAAATACTGAGGAAGCATTCATTTTAAATGATTACTACGAAGCTGAAACAGATGACTATCAAAGAGGAGTGATTCGATTTCCTTTCGAAGAACTTAGTCCGGGAAAGCATACTATAACCTTAAAGGCATGGGACGTGGCTAATAATTCTAGTGAGAAAACCATCGAATTTACGGTAGTTGAGGAAAAGGATGTGGAAATTCAAAATCTGGTCAATTATCCTAATCCTTTTACAACCAATACAGAGTTTATTTTTCAGCATAATCAGGCAGGAGTGCCGATGGATGTGAGACTAGAAGTTTTTACCGTATCAGGTAAACTCGTAAAATCGATCAATCGAACCATTGTAAATCAAGGTTATTTATCGCGTGATCTTCGATGGGATGGTCGAGATGATTATGGAGATCGAATCGGGAAAGGAGTTTATGTTTATAAATTGTCAATACGCTCGAGAAACGGATCTTCAACTGAGAAATTTGAAAAATTAGTAATCCTGTAAGTCAAACTATTAGCGGCCATCGAAGTTTACTATATTTGCACACCTTAAAAAAATATTGTGATTCACAACCACATCAAAAAAGCATTTTTATTAATTGGTATTGCTTCTTTTCATTTAATCACTGAAGCGCAAAATGTCGTTACGCCAGGAAATGTTCCTGACGAACTTCAGTTGAATACTATTACTACAGCGGTGCCTTTTCTTATGATTAGTCCTGATTCAAGGTCTGGTGCTATGGGTGATGTAGGGGTTGCAACTTCTCCTGACGCTAACAGTATACATTGGAACCCATCTAAGCTTGCTTTTATTGAAGGCGAAGGAGGTGTTTCCTTAACCTACAGTCCTTGGTTGAGGAATTTAGTTGGTGACATAAACTTGTCTTACCTTTCTGGCTATAAACGAATTAACCGCATATCTACTGTTGGTGGTTCTTTGCGTTACTTTTCTTTAGGTGAGATAACCTTTACAGACGATCAAGGCAACACGATCGGAAACTTTACCCCTAATGAGTGGGCCTTAGATGTAGCATATGGAATGCAGCTTAACTCACAGTTTTCTTTTGGAATGGCGCTTCGTTACATTCATTCTAATTTAACCAATGGAATTACCGTTCAAGGTCAAGACACTCGGCCCGGTAGGTCAGTTGCAGCAGATGTTTCGGCCTATTATCGTAATGAAGATATTCAAGTGGGAGACTATGATGCGGTTCTATCTGCAGGAATTAGCATTAGCAATATTGGAGCAAAGATGTCATATACGGATAATGACCAAAGTGATTTTTTACCAACCAATCTTCGTATTGGTCCGTCTTTAGATCTTCAGCTCGATGAGTATAATAGTTTGATGTTTACAGTAGAAGCGAGTAAATTATTAGTGCCAACTCCTCCTATTTATGAAAGAGATTCAACTGGAACTATAGTAACCAATGATGCAGGTGAGCCGCAAATACTCGCAGGAAGTGATCCTGATGCAAGTGTAACAAGCGGTATTTTTCAATCCTTTGGTGATGCTCCGGGAAGAGTTGAGGGATTTGATGCTTCTGGTAATCCCCTTATCGAACCTGGAAGTGTAATGCGCGAAGAATTGAACGAAATAACACTTTCTGCCGGATTAGAGTACTGGTATGATAAGCAGTTCGCAGTTAGAATGGGCTATTTTTACGAAAACCCAACCAAAGGTAATCGACGCTACTTTACTATGGGTTTGGGACTGAAACTTACCGTATTTGCCTTTGATGTTTCTTACCTAGTTGGCAATGTACAGCAGAATCCCTTAGCTAATACTGTTCGTTTTTCCTTAAAATTCAATTTTGATGACTTCGGGGCACAAAATGAAGAACCATAAGTTTTGAATATACGGGTTGGATTTGGTTACGATGTACATCAGCTTAAAGCGGGTGAAGATTTCTTTTTAGGAGGAATTAAACTAGAACATCATAAAGGAGCAACCGGTCATTCCGATGCAGATGTGCTTATTCACACCATATGTGACGCTATATTGGGTGCGGCAAACCTCAGAGATATTGGTTTTCATTTTCCACCAACAGACCCACAGTATAAAGGTATAGACAGTAAGGAACTGCTTCTAGAGGTTATGCAACTGGTAAGAAGTAAAAAGTACGAGCTTTCTAATATTGATTGTACGGTGGTTCTTCAGGAGCCAAAGGTAAATCCTGTTATTCCTAAAATGATTCACGTTCTAGCGGAATGCATGAGTATTGACGAAGATCAAATCTCGATCAAGGCTACAACATCTGAAAAGCTTGGTTTTGAAGGAAGGGAAGAAGGGGTTTCTGCGTACGCAACCGTTTTGATCTACCAGTCTTAAATAGCCTGAAAAACTTTAATTTTCCCTCTATGTTCATTACTTTTCCAAAGAGACAGGAAAAATGAAAAAGCAGCAAAGCATAAAGCTTCAATACAATGAGTATACCTCATTAAACTCCTTGTTAAAGGTTGATCAAAAATTACTTTACAAAGCAATAGAAGCCGCTAAGAATGCCTACGCCCCATATTCAGATTTTAAAGTAGGTTCTGCTATTCAAATGATGAATGGATCTGTTGTGATCGGTTCTAACCAAGAAAATGCTGCCTACCCATCAGGTCTTTGTGCTGAAAGAGTTGCTCTTTTTTCCGCCTCTGCAAATCATCCAGAAGAGGAGATGCACACCATAGCAGTTTTTGCGGAGAAGGATCTTGGGTATGATGAGCCTGTTTCTCCTTGCGGTGCATGTCGTCAAGTGATGATGGAATATGAACTTAAGCAAGCGAGAAAGTTGAGGGTTTTGTTAATGGGTTCAAGTGGTAAGGTATGGGAATTTGAAAGTGTTTCATCCCTTTTGCCTTTTGCTTTTATTTTTAAGCCCCAAAAATCATCATAGAGAAACGCTTTCTCATTAGTTTATTATAAATTTGTTTACTTCTAAAAAAGGGACAATATGGCCAAGAAAAAAACATCAACAAAGGCTAAATCAAGCCATTCAAAGCATAGCAAAGAAACCTATTTGGAGTGGTATGAGTCAATGCTTTTAATGAGAAAGTTCGAAGAAAAAGCAGGTCAACTTTACATACAGCAAAAAATTAGAGGGTTTTGTCACTTGTACATTGGACAAGAGGCTTTAGTTGCTGCTGCAGTTTCTGCTATTAAGCCAACTGATCGCATGATCACAGCTTATAGAGACCACGCACACCCAATTGGTTTGGGTATGGACCCTAAGTACGTAATGGCAGAACTTTTCGGAAAGAAAACCGGCTGCAGTAAAGGAAAGGGTGGCTCAATGCATATGTTTGACAAGGAACTTAACTTCTATGGAGGACATGGAATTGTTGGTGGTCAAATTCCGCTTGGAGCAGGTATTGCTTTTGCAGATAAGTATAAAGGAAATGATAGCGTTACACTCTGTTACATGGGTGATGGCGCAGTTCGTCAGGGAGCGTTTCATGAAGCCTTGAACATGGCTATGACTTGGAAGTTACCTGTTATTTTCATCATAGAAAATAACAATTATGCAATGGGAACTTCAGTAGAAAGGGTTTCTAATGTAACAGAGCTTCACAATTTAGCAGATGGATATAACATGCCAAACGAGCAAATTGATGGTATGGCTTGTGAGCCTGTATATGATGCTATTGCTAAAGCAGCCGAAAGAGCTAGAAAGGGAGAGGGTCCGACTTTGTTAGAAATGAGAACTTACAGGTACAAAGGACATTCAATGTCAGATCCAGCTAAGTATAGAACTAAGGAAGAATTAGAAGAGTACAAATCATTGGACCCAATCGATAATGTGCTCCAGACAATTAAGAAAAAGAAGTACGCGACTGATAGTGATCTTAGTGAAATTCAAGATCGAGTGAAACAAAAAGTTCAGGAATCTATAGACTTTGCAGAAGAGTCAGATTATCCTGATGTTTCTGAGTTATACGACGATGTTTACGTACAAGAAGATTATCCTTTTATAAAAGAATAAGAAAGAGTTATGGCTGAAATTATTAAAATGCCAAAGCTAAGTGACACCATGGAAGAAGGTGTGGTAGCAAAATGGCATAAGCAGGTGGGAGATAAAGTTGAAGATGGTGAGCTACTAGCTGACATTGAGACGGATAAGGCAACAATGGAGTTTGAGTCCTTTCAATCAGGTACCATCTTACACCATGGAGTTGATGAAGGTGCTTCTGCTAAAGTAGATGCTATTTTGGCTATCGTAGGAGAAGAGGGGGAAGATATTTCTTCTTTATTGGAAAGTAAGGATGATGCAGTAGAAGATGAATCTGATGAGAAAGAAGATTCAAAGGACGATGCTAAAAAAGAAATGACTGATTCAGCTGAGAAAATTGATACTTCTGCTATCAAGGCGAAAATCATAAAGATGCCAAAGCTGAGCGATACTATGAAAGAAGGTACGGTAGCTAGTTGGGCCAAACAAGTTGGCGATCAGGTTGAATCAGGTGAGCTCTTAGCGGAGATTGAAACAGATAAGGCCACCATGGAGTTTGAATCATTTGAAGATGGGGAATTGCTTTACCATGGTGTAGAAGAAGGAAGCTCAGCTCCAGTTGATTCTGTGCTTGCTGTGGTTGGAGAGAAAGGTGCAGATTATGAAAGTTTGATTAAGGCATACGAGCAAGAGAGTGATGCGGAGTCAGGTAGCAGCGACAAAGATTCCGCTAGGGATGAGGCCAAATCAGCTACTAATGAGCAGCAAATTGAAACTGAGTCAAAAGAGACACAGACAAAAGCACGCTCTACAAGCCACTCAGACGGTAGATTAAAAATTTCTCCCTTAGCTAATAAGATGGCGGAGGAAAAAGGCATCGATCCAAGTAACATAGAAGGTTCTGGAACAGATGGAAGAATCATTAAACGCGATATAGAGAACTACAAAGAGCCTGCTAGTTCTGCCACTTCTTCTGCTAGTGCAGTATCTGCCGAAGAAAGCTATGAGGAAGTGCCCGTAAGTCAAATGCGAAAAACCATTGCCAAACGATTGGGTGAAAGCAAGTTTTCAGCACCTCATTTCTACCTCACTATTGATTTGAATATGGATCAGGCGATTGAAGCACGTAAAGCGATAAATGCAATGCCTGACACCAAAGTTTCTTACAATGATATGGTGATTCGTGCAGCTGCTGAAGCACTTACAAAGCATCCTGCCGTAAACTCTTCTTGGCAGGGTGATACGATTAGAAAGAACAAGCACGTGCACCTTGGTGTGGCAGTAGCCGTTGATGAAGGTCTTTTAGTACCGGTGGTAAGGCATGCAAATACTAAGAAACTAAGTGCTATTTCAGCTGAGGTGAAAGACTATGCGCAGAGAGCACGTGACAAGAAGTTGCAGCCCGAGGATTGGGAAGGAAGTACTTTTTCGATTTCTAATCTAGGCATGTTTGGAATAGAGGAGTTTACTGCAATCGTAAATCCACCCAATTCATGTATAATGGCAGTTGGTGCAATTAGACAAGAACCTGTTGTAGAAAATGGTGAAATTAAAATCGGTAATCGGATGAAGGTTACACTTTCATGCGATCACCGCGTAGTAGATGGAGCGACCGGATCTGAATTCTTAAAGACCTTCAGAACCTTTATAGAAAATCCGATCACCATTCTGGGTTAATAAAAGTTCAAACTAAAATTAATGCAAAAAAAATCCCGCCTTGGCGGGATTTTTTTTGCATTAATTGATATTATTCTACATTCAATCTTCCAATCATATTTGGGTAATGTCCGGGAAAGGTGCAGATGTAATGATAACTTCCTTTAGCAGGGGCATCAAATTCTACTACCACAGTTTCTCCAATGTCTGAAACTTCTGTGTAAGCAATTACACGATCATCATCTGGTACAAATGCATTGTCTTTACCTGCAGAAATTCCTGCAGTGGCAATTTCTTGACCTGATCCAAGCTCAACTAAAACAAAATTATGCAGCATACCTTCCATGCTACTTTTGTTGTTCAATGTCAGTTTAACCCTAGAATTGGCAGGAATAGTTAATGTTTTAGGCTCAAAAGCAATCTCAGTCATCGTTTCACCTGTAGCAGCTAGCGTGATTTCAACTAATTCTTTTTCTGCAGGCTCTTCTGCTTCAGTTTTTGCTTCTTCTACTTTTTCAGTTTTCTTAGGACTTGTTTTTGCTTCTGAATCTGCTTTTTTTGCTTTCTGTTCTCCGCCACCGCAGGCTACTAAAAATAAGGCTGCAACAATGGGAATAATGAGTTTAATCTTTTTCATGGTTTTTGTTTTGTTTAAATAACACCTTTTCTCAACAGTTGTTTTAAAATTACTTTCAATTAAAATATTAAATACCGAATCCAAAATTTACCCTAACTACAGGATTTGTATAAGGCGTGTTAGCATCTTCTGTTAAGTTGAACAATACAAGGATACTGGCAAAAGAACGGTCACTGATCATTGAGCGGTAGCCACCACCTACAAAAAAGCTGTTTACGTTCACACGCTCATCTGGAATAAATCGGTCGTCAAGGTTCAGCACTTCGAACTCTGTATGGGCAATAAAGTTTTCCATAAAGAAATACTGGGCGAAGGTATTAGCTCCGTAAATGTTGGTCGTGTACCTTGTGAAGCGAAAACGTTCTTCAAAGTACATATACCTTCCACCAAGACCAACCATGAATTGGTCAGTAAGCAGATAACCCACGGTAGGGGAAATTTCAACAAAGGTAATATCGCCAAAAGTTGCTCCGAAACTACCACCATAGCGAAGCCTTGATGCATCGAACTTTCCTGAACGACTTGGCTTTTCTCTACTTTGTTTTACTGCTTCAAATTCTCGGGCCTGGGCACTTATCTCAGTAGTAAACAGAACGGCGAAAGAAAACAGCAGCCAAGTCCCTACATGATTCAACTGCTGTAGAGCCCGATTGTAATGAATTTTCTCCATTGATGTAATCTTTATGGTAATAAGCACTTTAGTTTGTAATTTAGTAGGGAATAACTATAGTAGCATTAGTTGTTTTATGTTAAACAGTAAAGAAAGGAGGTTATGCCTCCTTTCTTTGATTTAAAGCCTCTAAGATAAGAAAGCAGTTTCATATCACTTTAGTAAGCAGATGACAAGCTCTAAAACAAAATTATATTGGCTTTCCCAACTAAGTGGATGGTTTATCTATGTGCTTTTAATGGGATTATTAAACAAGCTTGATGGCGTTTCTTTTGATCGAGCGGTTCTTTTAAAACTCTTTTTAACCTTTTTTATTGGTGTTTTAAGCTCGCACCTTTATCGAAAACTGATCTTAAGTTTGGATTGGTTGCGCTTGAAAATTGCAGAACTCATACCAAGGGTTATTGGGGCTTCAATTGTCTTCGGAGCAATATTTATTCTTACCCATACTTTCATTTCTGAAACGCTTATTTCTTCTACAAAGTTTCAATTTGATCTAAGGGAATTGTTGCTACTCACGCTGAATTTAGCAGTCATCTTTATTTTATGGTCTTTACTGTATTTTTTATATCACTTTATCAGAAACTACAGAAAGGAAGAAATCAAGAACTTAAAGTGGCAAGCTTTACAAAATGAGATTGAGCTCAATAAGTTAAAATCTCAGCTAAACCCGCACTTTATTTTCAATAGCATGAACACTATACGAGCTTTAGTTGATGAAGATCCTAAGAAGTCGAAAGCATCGATCACGCAGTTGGCAAATATTTTAAGAACCTCCTTGTTAATGGGAAGGAAAAAGGTCATTAGTTTGAAAGAAGAACTCAATTTGGTAAACGATTATTTGAGTTTAGAAAAGAATCGCTTTGAAGAAAGGTTAAGTCTGCATTTTGAAATAGAACAAGGAACCGAGGACCATTTGGTGCCACCCATGCTTTTGCAGACGCTCGTAGAAAATGGGATTAAGCATGGTATTAGCAAATTACCTGAAGGAGGAGAGGTGAAGGTTGTGGCAAAAAAAGATGGAGACTTTCTAAAAATAAAGGTTTTCAATACCGGTCAACTTAATCAGGAACAAATGGATACTAGCGAAGGCTTTGGAGTTGCCAATACCATAGAACGCTTGAATCTACTTTATGGTAAACAGGCTTTTTTTGATCTCAAAAATCTAGATGCTAGTAGAGTCCAAGCTGAAGTATGGATTCCTAATTCGCTTAGAATAACTAAACTTAAAACATAATGAAAGCAATCATAGTAGATGATGAACGCCTAGCTCGCCAAGAACTCAAGAATTTGTTGGCTGAATACCCTCAGTTACAAATTGTGGCAGAATGCAACAATGCTGAAAGTGCCAAAAAAAAAATAGAGGTTTTGAAACCTGATCTTGTTTTTTTAGACATTCAAATGCCCGGTAAAAATGGGTTCGAACTTTTAGAAGATCTCGAGGTGATACCACGTGTTGTATTTACTACAGCATACGACGAATATGCGCTGAAGGCTTTTGAAGTAAGTGCCTTTGATTACCTCTTAAAACCGATTGAAACCGAAAGACTGAAAGAGACAGTTGCTAAATTGGAAGAAGAAATCAAGGAGGATCAGGAAGAGGGCGAAACTTCCTCAGAGCCTAAGCTTGGCAATGGTAAATTGACAGCTGAAGATCGCGTTTTTCTGAAAGACGGAAATCGATGTTGGTTTGTAAAATTAAGTGAGGTAAGTGTTTTTGAGTCGGAAGGGAATTATGTAAAGGTCTTTTTTGAACAAAACAAACCACTCATATTGAGGTCGCTAAATAATCTAGAAGAGCGTCTAGACGAACGAACCTTCTTTAGAGCAAATCGAAAGTTTATTGTAAATCTTGCGTGGGTTGAGGGTATAGAGGAATGGTTTAATGGTGGCTTTAGACTTAGTTTGCGAGATGGGAAACAAATTGAAGTTTCAAGACGTCAAGCTTCTAAATTTAAAGAAATGATGAGTCTATAAACCTTAATCGAAACCCAGCTGCTTTTGGTCTTTAGTATACGACTGTCAGTATAAAATATATTAAATGAAAACCTCTAAGGATTACATTTGAGTATAAATTTAAACTATGCAATACTTAGAAATAGAACCGACCTATAAGTCTCCAAGAGTAGTTTTCAATCCTGCCGAAGGCAAGTTGATCATTGAGGGGCGCTCAGTATTGGAAAAAGTGGAAGAGTTTTACAATCCGCTCTTAAACTGGTTAGATGAATACATTGAGAAGAGAAATCAAAATGCTACCGAGTTTATTTTTGATCTCGAATATGTTAATCTAGCTTCCACTAAACGCTTGTTGTTTTGCTTTTATAAGCTTCAAAAATTAAAAGAAAATGGTGTTGAGGTTAAGGTTATTTGGCGCCACCTTAACAATGATAGAGAAACCGTTGAGTTAGGGAAAGATCTAGCTCAAATGTTTTCCTTTCCCATTGATTTTGTTGGTTACGAAAAGCTCCATTCTAGAGAGTGGCTTGCATCAGCCTAATTAGGCCAATGGTTGCGAACAACAAAGCCGTGATCCATTACTTTCCCATTTTCGTCATACCTTACCAACATTAGCTCGTTTCTTCCTTCTGCAAAAAGTGATTTCAATTGCTCCATAACTGATTGATGGGGAAGTAATTTATCTGCTTTAAAGGGAAATATCCAATCCTTTTTATCCGTAATAAGTTTACCGTAAGCACTCAAGGGTAGTTTTTCAAATTCCTCGAATGAGCACCACCATGCTGAAGAGAATGATTTATGATCCATTTTGCTAAGCAATTCTCTCCACGGATAGAATAATGAACCTTTGATAAGGTGTTTCGGCTTAAATTCCAGATGAGCCCAAGAACTTTTCATCAGTTCGGGATAAGTGCTGAGCAATTGCAATTGATGCTCTTGCAGCTTCTTGATTTTTCTCGAAAACCAATCCTTTGTGCTTGGGCCTAGAAAAATCACTTTACGGTTTAGTTTTGTTTTTAGGTAGTATTTCAAGGCTAATTCTAAGTGAATGTATGTTTTTTCCTTTCTATGGTAGAGCAAAAAATCAATTTCCCCTTTGCTGATGCCCTCTTGGTTGAGTTGCATGTTTTCAGCTAAAAGTTCCCAATCTGGGTGGTGGAGAAAATAAAAGTGCAAAAGTGATTCCGCATACTTACCCAAAGGTTGCCTTTCATACTCGCCTTTATCCGGAATATCAGTGGCTCGCTCAAGAAGAAGCCTGATTGTTTCTAGTTTTGCTTTGAGGTCAAACTTTTGATTTTGCTTCAGTGCTGTATGATCTAAAGGTGTCGATAAGGCAAGAAAGGCAAGGTCTTGGAAGAAGCTATTTCCCAATTGAGTAATTTCTTCTACGATCTCGCGGTTTAGCTTGTCGTATTTCATGAATAAATCGACTTTTGCGAAAGATAAGGATAATTAAACCAAAGATGATGCAGAAGAGTATACAGTGGATTTTAAATGGAGTGTTTGCAATTGCCTTGATCGGGCTTTGGATGCAGGGCAATAATCAGCAAGAAGAAAGTAAAACAAATATAGAACCACTTAAGCAGGAGGAGTCTGCTGAAATGGAGCAGGATTTTGAGGTGCGTTACATCAATACTGATACCGTTTGGGCTCAGTATGAATTGGTTGAGGAGATGAGAAAGAATCTTGAAAGGAGAAAAGATGAGTATGAAGCCGACTTAGAAAAAAGCTTGCGATCATTTGAAAAGGAAGTGATGGACTTTCAAGAGGCTGCACCTAAAATGAGTCGATTTGAGGGAGAACAAAAGCAAAAGAGCCTGATGCAAAAGGAACAAGAGCTAGCCAAAAAGCAGGAAGAACTTTCTATGAGGCTGATGGATATGGAAGACCAAATGAAACGAGATGTAAGGAATCGTATTCTAAAGGGGTTACGCAAATATCAAGACGATAAAGTAGATATGGTATTAGACTTTTCGGCGAATAGCTCTTTATTAATGATCGAAGATTCATTAGATATTACCCAAGAATTCATTCAGCAACTCAATGCTGATTTGGAGAAGAAAAATTAGACAATATGCTTGTTGCTAGAGTAAAGAAGGAAACCAATATTGTAGAGTATGTGCTTTACATGTATCAGATTGAGGACATTATTCGATCTTTTCAATTTGATTTAAAAGCCATTGAACGATCAATCGTTTCACAGTACGATCAGCCCGATGATGTTAAGGCAGAAATCAAGGCTTGGTATGCTGATTTGATTAAACAAATGAAAGAGCAGGGAATCCAGCAGTCAGGCCACTTGGAAAGTTTAGATGAGATTGTTACCGGGCTACAAGTGTTGCACAAAAGTTTAATCACTGCTTTTCAAGATAAAGCCTATAAAGAACTCTATCAAGAAGCCAAGCCGGCTCTAGACGATCTGAGAAAAAAATCTGACCTAGTCTTAAGGGGAAATGAAGTGGCTGTTGCTTTAAATGGCCTTTATGGCTTGTTGGTGTTAAGGTTGAAAAAAGAAAAAATTGCGGCCGGCACAGAAGAGGCAATGGCTACTATTTCGAAAGTAATGGCAAGGCTCGCTTTTCAATACAATGAAATGAAAATGGGTAAGCTACGTTTTCCTGATCAGCAGCGTAATTAATTAGGCCTATTGATCACATACACCCATGATAAAACTTTTAAGTTCGAGCATTTCTTCTTTTGCAAGGCTTTTACCAAATTGAGCTACGAAAAAAAGTATTATCCCAAGTAGAAAGCTAGCAGCAGCTAGCCAAAAGCCCCATGGATTGGTATCTAAAGTGAGTTGTGAGCTTCCAATCATTAAGCCAATCAAGGTGCCAAAACCTGCTACCACGTAAAAAAACATGAACATGGTCCAAATAGAGGCTTCAGGTGCAACCAAACAACGTACTTCTACTTTCTGATTTTCGTTTATTTCCCAACTAACATCCAGTGTTGGCGACCAAAAATGTTTCTGCTTAGGATCAACACGAATCAAAAAATGTTCATGCCGGGTTTTTCCTCTAAAACCATGAGGGTTGTTGAGCCTTAATTGAACTTTTATGCGCTCAGCAAAGGCTTCCTTACCACAACCTACTTCAAATTTAAATCTTGGCCTAAAATCAAGTTCAGACATACTTACTGCTAAAAGCAGCAAGATAGCAAAATTTCAGAAATGCTATTTTTTGAATATTCCTGCATCAATAAGTGCTTGAAAGCTGTCTTCCATCGTTTCTTGCATCGGTCTGAATTTAATGCCAAGCTCTTTTTTTATTTTAGAGTTGTCCGCCTTCCATTCTATGTTCACATTCTTCTTAATGAAGTTTCTGCTCAATAGTTTGTTTAGCAGAGGTCCGAAAAGGATTAATACCCATTTTTTTATGGCTGATTTTGGGATGGGATATTGCTCCCCATATTTGGGCAATAAGGTCTTTGCCATTTCAAGCATATTGGTATTATGTGCTGAAGTAATATAGCGTCCTTGCGCTTCCTCAACAAAAGCTGCTTTGTAATGGGCATCTGCAACTTCTCTTACATCTACTAAGCCAATTCCCATTTTTGGTGCTCCCATTTTAAAAGTGCCATCCCCAATTTGCTTCAAAATGTTGAAACTTTCTGAGGTTGTAGCTTTAGGGTTTAAGGGTGGGCCCATCACCAAGGAGGGATTGATGGTAACTAAATCCCAACGATCTTGACTGTTGGCTATTTCCCATGCTTTTTTCTCTGCAAGGGTTTTAGAGTATGAGTAGGGTTGATAGTCAAGCGAAGCAGTAGTATTCCAAAGGTCTTCAGTAAGCATCCTATTTGGAGCCTCTTGACAGTCAATGGCATCGGTATATATTGCTGCACAACTGCTAGTTAACACTACTCTTTTAACCGAAGAGGTTTCCTTCGCAGAATTTAACACATTGGCAGTTCCTTGCTCTGCAGGCTCAATCAGGTCTTTTTGAGGGTTTTTTACATCTGTGCTGAACGGGGAGGCAGTATGAAAAACTATTTCACAGCCTTGCATAGCTTCTTTGTAAGAACCTTCCTCCAATAAGTCAGATTTAAAATATTTGATCGATCCTTTGGCATTTTCTGCCATTGTATCAAGGTGTTGTGTTTTTTTCTTGTTTTCAGGATTTCTAACCGCAGCGTGCACCGTGTGTCCTTCTTCAACTAATTTTTTAACTAACCAACCGGCAACGTATCCGGTGGCTCCTGTAACTAAAACTGTTTTACTCATGCTGATCTGATTTTGTTTTTGTGATTCCGCGCCAAGCAAATTGCATGGCTTCTTTTATATTTAATTCTAGATTATTGATCTTTTCCTTTAGGTGAAGGTTTGCTAAGCTTACTACTCCTCCATGAACTAATTCTAAGGCTAAATGCAGGTCTATTTGGACAAATTCTCCTTTTTTCATGCCTGCCTCAAAAAAATCGAAGAAAACTTGATAATGGCTAAGACCTTCTTGTTTCAATTCCTCATCAATATAGTGTGAGTGCGTTACTTGTTGTGAAAAACGGAATTTAAGTGGCTCTCTCAGGTAAAATTCAAAAACACCTCTCCAAATGCTCTCAAATTGTTGATAAAAGCTTTGATCCTGCTTGAAAGAATGGTGAAAGGCCTTGCCTAATTCTTTTTTAAATTCAAGATAAAGTGCTTCTATGATTTCTTGTTTGCTTTTAAAGTGATGGTAAATGGTCCCGGTAGCAACTCCACTTTCTGCCACGATTAATGACATGGGTGTAGCTTGGATACCTCTTTCAGCAAAAAGGTGGAGGCTCTTATTTAAAATTTGTTCTCTTTTTGTCACACCGACCGAATATTCATTCGGTGCAAATATAGACAAATAATTCCCCCTGTAAAATTTCGATTAACTTTTAGAAGGAAGGTACTAGCAAATGAAAGGGCAGGAGTCAACCTAATAAAATTGAATTATGCCTTTTTTAATTTAGAGGTGGATCAAGTCTTTAATCGACTTCAAACTCTAGTTTCATGGTAATGGTTGCAGTCTTCATTTTGGAAGACGTATTGAAAGTGCCTCCCCAAGAATAGTCCTCGTTTGAATTTTGACCTATGATCTGGAAAATTCCCATGCGAGCTTGTTTCAATTCACCTATTTCGGCTTTAGCGTTTTCTGCAATTTGCTCTGCTCGCAAAGTGGCATCTTGTGTAGCTGCGGCAATCATTTCAATTTTAAGATCGGTAAGCTGGGTGTAGTAGTAGCGTGGTGATTCTGAATATAACTCCACTCCTTGGTTGATCAATTCCGTAATTCTTCTGGATGTTTTTTCTACCTTGTTTACCTCTTTCGATTCAATTTCGATCCTTTGGGTTAAGCGATGCCCAATGAAGGTCCTTGTCTGTCTTCCACTTTGATCATAGCTGTAATTATACTCTTTATTAATGTTGATAGCCGAAAATAAAATTTCACTTTCCACAATGCCTGCTTCTTTAAGGTATTCCTGAATCAAAGCCTTGTCGTTTTTTACCTTTTCATAGGCCTTTTGTAAGTCGAGGTTTATTGCAGAAAAGGTACCTTCCCAAACAATAAGGTCCGAAGTAAAATCTTTTTTACCCAAACCTGTTACTTTAATCAGCTCAGTGGCCTGATTCCGATTAAGGTAGGAACTTGCAAGAATCCCCACTGAAATAATCAGGCTTAAACCAAGTGAAATGGCTGCATTTGTCTTCATGAGCTAAGATTTAGAAGTTAAAGGTAAACGAAATTATTAAACATGATTGGGGATTAATAATGCAGTTTGACTAAAACAAATCTGAGAGAAGCGGCTTACTTTTATCAGTAGAAGCTATGACCAAACAAATCACCACTATTATTTTTTTTCGTTTTCAAAGCTTAAGCTCTAAATATTGGGCGCTTAAGATGATGCAGTTGGCTCATCAGGATCTACAAGCAGTTGAGGGGCAGCAATTTTACCGTTTAATGGGCAGTGGAAAGGGTAAAGGTTTTAACCCTTTTCCTGATTGGTCGGTATATTGTTTACTGCAGGTATGGGATAACGAACAAAAGGCAGAGCAATTTTTCACAGAATCTTCTTTGATCAATGCTTATAAAGAACGAAGTGAGGAGCACCATTTACTTTACATGAAAGGAATTGCAGCACACGGCAGTTGGTTGGGCAAAAATCCCTTTGAAAAGAGCACGGATATAGAAGCTGATGGACCTGTTGCAGTTGTTACTAGAGCACGAATAAAAATGCGACATCTTATTTCTTTTTGGCGCTATGTGCCTCAGTCACAAAAGCCGCTTAGCAGCCAAAATGGCTTGATTTACACCAAGGGAATTGGAGAGTTACCAATTGTGCAAATGGCAACTTTCAGCATTTGGAAAAACGTAGAAGCGCTAAAAGAGTTTGCCTATAAATCCAAAGAGCATCAGGAAGCCATTCGATTAACTCGAGAGAAGGATTGGTACAGCGAAGAGTTGTTTTCTCGTTTTATGGTCTACAAATCTTCTGGAAGCTGGAATGGGAAGGATTGGCTTAACTAAAATTAAATTAACCCATCCGATCTTTCAGCTATGGCCTTTCAAAAAAATGTAATTTACTCTTTAATAAAATAAAGTTCAATTAAATCATACAAAGATGTTACTGAAGTTATTTTTAAGCATGCAGCTTTGCACTATTATAGGACAATACGATGCTTTAGCTGTGCATTTTAAAGCGAATCAACAGCAAATCCAAATAGACTCTACGGAGCATGGGCAGGATGATTTACCTAAGCTAATGAAGCGTTATGCTGCTTACAACCTTTGGGCGAATCAACAAATGGCTGAATGGTTAGAAAAGGCTACCGAAGAGGCTTTTGATAAAGAAATAGAATCAAGTTTTAAAAGTTTGAAAACCACCCTTAGTCATATATGGAATGCTGAATACCTCTGGTTGCAAATAATGAAAGGTGAGGAAGTGGAAAACTCTCCTGCCAAAGATTTCGAGGGAAGCAAAGAGGAATTTTTAAAAGCCTGGTTGGTAGAATCAGAAAAGTTCAGTGAATACGTCAGTGGCATGTCTGCAGAGCAGTTTCAAGATAAAATTCCTCGCTCATCAACTAATGGTATGATGCGAATGGTGGATATGATTCAGCATTGCATGAATCACAGCACTTACCATAGAGGGCAACTAATTACCATGGGGCGTCAAGCCGGACTCTCAGCTCCACCGAGGACTGATTTTATTTATTACGTTGGTTTGCCCCAAAAGCCGGAGTAGGAGCTTCCAGTATTTGCAGTTTCAGTCTGCTATTTTAAGTAATTAAAATCCTCGCCGCTCTTAAGTTTTAAGATACTTTCGTAGATCAAGCGAATAACGTTTTCTACATCATCCTTATGTACCATTTCTACCGTGGTATGCATGTAGCGCAGGGGCAATGAGATCAAAGCCGATGCCACTCCACCTGTTGCATAAGCAAAAGCATCAGTATCAGTTCCGGTGATGCGAGAGGCTGCTAGCCGTTGAAAAGGGATTTTTTTCTCTTCAGCGGTTTCAATGATTAGTTCTCTCAAATTATTTTGGACTGCAGGAGCATAAGTTACAACAGGGCCATCGCCACTTTTAAAGTCTCCTTGTTCAATCTTATTGATCATCGGGGTTTGGGTATCATGGCAAACGTCGGTGATTATGGCTACGTCAGGTTTAATACGTTCAACAACCATTTGTGCGCCGCGTAAGCCAACTTCTTCTTGCACTGCATTTGTAATATAAAGGCCAAAAGGGAGTTTTTTCTTATTCTCCTTTAACAAACGTGCTACTTCTGCAATCATAAAACCACCCATGCGGTTATCAAGTGCCCTTCCGACGTAGTAACTCTTGTTTAGCAAAATTGCTTCATCTTCATAGGTGATTACACAGCCTACATGTACTCCAAGCTTTTCTACCTCTTCTTTGCTGGTGCAGCCACAATCTAAAAAGATGTTGTTCATCTTAGGGGTTTGTTCACCCTTTTCTCTACCCAAGCGCGTGTGAATGGCAGGCCATCCAAAAACGGCTTTTACTACTCCTTTTTTTGTGTGAATGTTAACCCTTTTAGAAGGGGCAATCATGTGATCAGATCCACCATTTCTACGAACGTAAATGAATCCGTCTTTTGTAATGTAGTGCACATACCAAGAAATTTCATCTGCATGGGCTTCAATTACAACCTTATACTTTGCTTCAGGATTAATAACACCTACTACAGTTCCGTAGGTATCAACAAAATGATCATCAATGTAAGGTTTTAGGTAGTTTAACCACTTTTTTTGCCCTTCGCTTTCATAGCCTGTAGGTGCAGTTTGGTTTAAATAGTCGAATAAAAACTGTTCTGACTTTTTTGTAATCAGTGATTTCTTTTTTCCCATGAGTATGTTTGTATAGTTTTCAGCTAATTTTAATCTAGCAAGGTCGAAATTAAACCTTTGAGATTCAAATTTTGTTTCTTTTGCTTTTTTAATCTATTCTCTTTTGATTAGTGAGGTCAAAATTCAAATTTGGTTCAAACAAAGAAATGTTAAATTAAAGATGGAATATGTTCAAAGCTTAGATGAAAAACTTCCTTTTCAATAAGCTGTTATAACTAAAAACCACACCATGAGTTTAATTGATCGTTTATTAAAAGACCTTTTTCCCGACAGGGAAACTACCACCAAGACTTCTCCTATAAAGGAGGTTTTGGTAAAGGAAATGATCAAGCGTAATCAAGTTTTCTTGGATGGTTATGAAGCGTGGAAAGCTGCTGAAATGCAAATGGGTGTATTGGCACATCTTAAAGAAGCTTCTGAAATTAAATATTCCAACCCTGATGCTGAGGTAAATTTCTTTCACTATCGAGATGTGCAGTCAAATGGATTTTATTTTCACGGCGAAGCTCCTTGGACAGCAGAGGATTACTCTTATTTGATTCATCACTTTATTGATGTATTGAAAAAGGAAGAGTACTATTTGAATAATGCTAAAAGAGAAGTAGTTGAGGAAGAAAAGCAATTAAAAACAGTTGAGCACTTTTATTTAAAACCAAAGCTTAAGTACAGAAGGGAAGTACCTTACGAGCAACTGTATGGGAACGTTGAGATTGAACACCGTTTAGTAGAGGATAAAACCAATTTGGTTAAGGTAATGGTTAATGTATATAACGACCGAAACTTTAAAAAGGCTGCCAATTTCGAAGAGCTCTTGCCAAAATTTTGGCTACCTTAACTTTATGAATACTATTTCTAAGAAGAAAGAGCATTTTCCGGTAAAGTTGCCTCTGCGAAAATATTTGAAGAAGTATTCGAGGGAGCATAAATTACCTATCGGTTATAATGATCTAGATCATTATCAACATGCTGTTTCGCTTTACGATAAGGCAGGTAAAGATACCCTTTGGGAAACGGTCTATTACAGTCCGTCTGAGATGGAGGAGGTTAACCAAAAATTATGCAAGGTATACTCACAGCTCAAAACCGAAGGTGATACAACTGTAATGGAACACCTTTTTGTTGACCGCATTGATTATTGCCCTTTTGGAAATTCCAAGCCATTTAGGGTTCGGATTACCAATCGCTTCAATGATAACTACGATTACTTCTATGTAAAGAAAGCAGATGCTTCAAGGATTTATGGTTTGGAGTTAGAGCACATACTTTCTCCTAATAGGATTAGTTACATTGTAGATGGTAATACAATCATTGAAGACCACATTGCAGGGATTCCCGGCGATGTTTTTATAAAAAATTGGTTAGATGATCCGCAATTAAATAGGACCCGCTTAGCTAAAGAGTTTGTGAAATTTAATGAGCGCTGTTTTGTTCGCCTGCTAGGCGATATGAGGTCTTATAACTATGTTGTGGACATCACTCCTGACTTTGATGATATTCAATATCGAATTAGAGCCATTGACTTTGATCAACAATGTTATGAAGGGATGAAAAGCATGTACCTTCCTCAATTCTTTAAAGACAACAATCCCATTGTAGAGTTTTGCATGGAATTGTTGAATCCCGAGACCATCAGACAGTACCAAAAAGAAGAACGGGCATTAATTGCTAATCGGATAAAAGTTTCACGTTATCGCTTAAAAGACCTTTCAGACTGCATGGAAGAAGAGACCTTAAGTCAACCAGACAAGGTTGAGCACTTAAAAAAAGAGCTTGCAGATCACTTTGAAGACGTCAGTTTTTTAGAATGTGAGAATATGGGAGAAATACTGCGAACGCGCTTATTCATATTACTCTACAACAACAAGGATATTCTAATTGACGGGATTTAATTGGAACAAAGTAATCAGTAATAATACCTTAAGGATTTGGTTTAATGTAAGATGATTAGGTCAACTCTTCTTTAGTAAAAAACAGCTTCTTTGCTCAATGGTCTTTCTTCAATTAGCCATTTAAAACCACGGTAACGTAAATCCTTAACTGGATCAAGCTCTCCCATAGGATGCATAGTTGCATCAGGCTGGTTAATAAAGGAGATGGATTGAATCGCCTCATTTGCCAACTTAATATCAATGTCACTGCTCTCTGCTACATTAACGCCAATGAATTTGTCCTCTTCGTCCTGCCCCCAATAAGTTGTTTCGCCATTACCACGCACTTGAATCAGGTTTAGTTTGCCCTCCTTAAAATAACCTGTCATTTCCTTGCCTTTTATTTGGTTGAAACGAATGCTATCAACTTCTGAAATGATGAAAGCGTTGGTTTGTAGAAAGAGTGAATGAATTTTGCTGTTTGCTGTTCTAATGTCAATCCGCTCAGCTGTAAGTTGATTTTGTTCTGACCATAATACAGGTGAGCCATGCAGCTCAATGGTGCTGTCGCTCAAAGCGTATGAAATTGAATCACATTTTCCTTGCAGGTCTTGCTTGTATATTTTAACGCCATAATAGGCCAATAAAGAACGTTCATTCTCCTTATTGGTGAAGACTTTGAAAGTGTCGGCATGCATAAATAAAGAGTCTGAGTCAAATATTTGAGTAAGCAAGGCTTGCCCATGAACAATTGCACTATCTTTTTTTTCAAATATTTCACCGTATAGACCATTTACAAGAACCTGCTCAGCAGTATCCGTAATTTGAATTGAGCCAATAGCTCTACCATAGCCAATATTTCGGTCGTAGTAAAGGGTGTCTCCTTCCAACTTTCGGCCATCAGAGATCAAGTAAGCATTTTCGTAGTATTGCGAAATGTCCTTTGGTGTATCATACCAACCTGTTTCACAATAAATAAGGTTACTATCTCCTTCAATGATTGTAGGTCCTAAAAAGTTGACCATTTCATTTTTACTGAAATACTTCAAAGTGTCCGACCGCATGATAAAGTCAGGATTACTAAGGGTAACAGAATCTTTGAAAAAGAACAAGGACTGGTTGGCTAGGAAATATCCAATTTCGCTAACAAGCAGGTTACTGTCATTCTTACTTTCAATTACACCACCAGTATTATACTGAGCCACATTTGTTAGTCGATTGTAAAGAATTGCATCAGTAATTAAGGTAAAGTCGCTATTTTCTAGTTTAACTACTTTACCTTCAACTTCTGCCAAACGGCTGTTACCATTGTAATGTAGAACATCGCCGTATAAGTTCAGCGTGTCGCCTTGATTGATCCTTATATTGCCGTAGGCATCAATTAGATTTTCATCTCGGTAAAAAAGGGCGCTGTCGCAGTACATTAAGGCTTTTTGGTGTCTAAACTTAACGTTGCCTCTTAACTTTTGAGCTTTTTTTCCGTCTACAGTTAATCCAATTAGCTCACTAGCATCAATGATCTCGATCTGCTCTTTTTTTTGAGCCCATAATGCTGAGAAAAGCAAAGAAAGTAGCAGCAGTAAACCGCTTTTTAAGCTACTGTCCATTTGCTTTTGCGAACTAAGGTTTGACTTCGATCAGGGCCAACAGAGACTATGCTTATAGGGGTCTCTAGCACTTTCTCTAGGTATTCGATGTAGTCATTTAAGTTTTTTGGAATATTGGAGATATCCTTTAGATCCGTCAAATCTTCTGACCATCCGTTTAGTTCTTCATAAACAGGCGTCAATTCCTCTCCAACTACATCAAAAGGTAAATAGTCAATGGTTTCTCCCCTGTAGACATAAGCTGTGCAGACTTTTATTTTCTCAAAGTAACTCAACACATCTGCTTTGGTCATGATCAATTCGGTTACACCGTTAATCATGATGGCATATTTCAACGCAGGAAGATCTATCCAGCCGCATCTTCTTGGGCGACCAGTAGTAGCACCAAATTCGTTTCCTGCCTTTCGTATATTTTCACCTGTGCTGTCGTTTAATTCAGTAGGGAAGGGGCCGCTACCCACTCTTGTGCAATAAGCCTTAAAAATTCCATATACTGACCCAATCTGATTGGGGGCCACACCAAGCCCTGTGCAAGCACCTGCAGTTATAGTGTTAGAGGAAGTAACAAAAGGGTAGGAGCCAAAATCAATATCAAGCAGGGTTCCTTGTGCTCCTTCTGCAAGTACTTTTTTCCCTTCTTTGCGGTAATCGTTTATGGTGTGCTCGCTATCAACTAGTTTGTAGTTTTTAAATTCGTTCATGGCTTCAAACCACAAGGCTTCCAATTCTTCAAGCTCATACTCAAAATCATATTGAGCTAAAATTTGAAGGTGTTTGTTTTTCAAAGCCTCATACTTCTCGTTAAAGTTTGGACTTTCAAAATCACCTATTCGCAATCCATTTCTTCCTGTCTTATCCATGTAGGTAGGGCCTATTCCCTTGAGGGTGGATCCGATTTTTTCTTTACCCTTTGCCTTCTCAGATGCTGCGTCTAGTAAGCGATGTGTTGGTAAGATCAAATGCGCCTTTCTTGAAATAGACAAGCGTTTGTTTATGGGAAGGTCATACTGTTTTAAGGCTTCTATTTCTTTTACAAAAATGATTGGATCAATTACAACTCCATTGCCCACCACATTACTTTTATCCCCATGAAAAATACCTGAGGGGATGGTATGTAAAACATGTTTTATACCGTCAAACTCTAAGGTGTGCCCTGCATTAGGCCCTCCTTGAAAACGAGCAATTACATCATATTTGGGTGTGAGTACGTCTACAACTTTACCTTTGCCTTCATCGCCCCACTGTAGGCCCAATAATACATCTACTTTCATTTATTCTGCTAATTTATTAATCGCTTCTTCTTTAGTTGCGCAAATGGTAAAAAGGTTAAATAATTTACTGGTTTTCAATATGGATTCAACAGTGTTTGGTACCCCAAAGATGATGAGTTTTCCATAATGATCTCGGTTCATGTTTAATAAGCTAATGAGAACGTTTAAACCTGAACTGTTCATGTAATCTATTTTACTTAAGTCAATAATAAAGTTCTGAGAACCTGCTTTAATCAAAGCTTCGTATTCGTCCATCAACGGATCAGCTTCACTGCGGTCTAAGATTCTGCCTTCAAAACTAAAAATAACCGTTTTGTCAATTTTTTCTACATCGTAAGAAAACCTCATTTTTCTACTTTTTTGTCAGGTGCGGTGTCTTCCCTTCCTTGGCAAGAATTACAAATGCCATATAAATTTAAAGAGTGGTGAAGAATTTGAAAGTCTAACAGTTCACCAACAGTTGATTTGATGTGTTGAATTCTAGGGTCACAAAACTCAATGACTTTATTGCAATTGGTACATACCAAATGGTCATGTTGCTTGTATGCGTAAGAGCGCTCATATTGAGCGATGTTGTTACCAAACTGGTGCTTTCTTACAAGGTTGCAGGCTAATAGCAAGTCAATGGTATTGTAAAGTGTAGCCCTGCTAACCCGATAATTCTTTTCTTTCATTGAAAGGTAAAGCTTTTCAATGTCAAAGTGCCCTTCCTGATCGTAAATTTCGTTTAGTATAGCGAATCGTTCCGGAGTTTTTCGATGCCCATTTTTTTCTAAATAGGCAGAAAAGATAGAGTTTACTTTCTCAAGATGTTCAGGCTTAGATGACATAGTAAAGCTTAAAGGTCAAAAGTAAGCACAATTCAGCATTTTGAGAGTTTACTAAGCGTCTATTCTAGATACGTTAATCACCCCTTCTATGCCTTTAATTTGGTTGGCTAATTTATGCAAGTGTTTAGTATCGTGAACATAAAGCATAATGGTGCCTTCAAAAATTCCGTCATTAGAGTCAAAACTTATAGAGCGCATATTTACATTGAGCTGCTCTGAGATAAGTTGGGTAATCTTATTAACTAGACCTAAGTCGTCAATCCCTGTAACTTTTATACCTGCTAAAAAGGCAATTTGTTGTTGACTAGTCCACCGGGCTTTTACTATGCGGTAAGCATAATTAGACATAAGTTGCACTGCATTAGGGCAATTCGTTTTATGGATCTTGATGCCTTCATTGATCGAGATGAAACCGAAGACTTCATCTCCCGGTATAGGGTTGCAGCAAGGAGCAATTTTATAGTCGAAGTGGTCCATTTCCTCCCCAATAACCAGCATCTCTTCAGTCTTACCCTTTTGTATAAGCTGTTTTTCAAACTCGCTTTGTTTTACTGGGGCACTTTCTTTACCTACAATTTGCCCTTTTTCAACGATTAGGCTATCCAGGCGTTTAATGTTGATGCGATCAATCGAGAAACGGTAAAAAAGTTCATGATCATTAGGTAAGCGGTAAAGCTTCAATATTTCTTTCATATTGGCTTCATTTAGTTTAATGCCGCTTTTCTTTAACCATTTTTGAACTTTCGGTTTCCCTTCTTCCGCTAAGCGTTTTTTATCTTCTCTTAAGGCTGATTTAATTTTTGACTTTGCTTTGCCGGTAATTACATAGTCCAACCAACTTTCATTCGGTTTTTGTTTCTTAGAGGTAATGATCTCAACTTGATCACCGCTTTTTAATTGAGTGCTTAGGGGTACTAATTTGTGGTTTACCTTCGCGCCCATGCAGTGGTAGCCAACTTCAGAATGAATTTCAAAAGCAAAGTCTAGAGCAGAAGCTCTTTTTGGTAGGTTTCTAATTTCTCCTTTAGGTGTAAAGATGAATATTTCTTCTGCAAATAGATTCAGTTTGAAATCATCGATAAACTCAATGGCATCTTTCTCCGGGTTTTCTAAAAGTTCTCGAATCTTATTGATCCATAGGTCAAAACTGGATTCATTAGCACCCTCTTTGTATTTCCAATGTGCAGCATAGCCTTTTTCTGCAATTTCGTCCATGCGGCTACTTCTTATTTGCACTTCTACCCATTTACCTCCGGGGCTCATAACTGTTGTATGCAAAGATTCATAACCATTTGCCTTAGGCGTAGAAATCCAGTCCCTTAATCGATCAGGATTTGGCTGATAGAAATCGGTTACTACTGAGTAGGTGTTCCAACAGAGGGCCTTTTCATTTTGAGGCTGTGTTTCAAGGATAATGCGAATAGCAAAAACGTCATAGATCTCTTCGAAGTTGACGTTTTTTTTCTTCATCTTTTGGAAGATAGAATAGACAGACTTGGTTCTTCCTTTAAGCTCAAACTTGATTTTTTGCTTTTTGAGTTCCCTTACAATCGGTACACTAAACTGGTTAACAAAACGTGTTCTAACAGCTTTGGTCTTTTTGAGTTTAGTTGTGATTTCATCATACACTTCAGGTTCAGTGTATTTTAGTGAAAGGTCTTCTAATTCAGTCTTTAAGGCGTAAAGTCCCAAACGATGTGCAAGAGGTGAGAAGAGGTATAAGGTCTCTGAGGCAATCTTAAGTTGCTTATCTCTGCGCATTGAATCTAGGGTGCGCATATTGTGCAGGCGGTCTGCCAATTTGATCAAGATCACCCTTACATCGTCAGAAAGCGTAAGTAATATCTTTCTAAAGTTTTCAGCTTGCATGGAAACGGTATAATCCACTACTTCTGAAAGCTTAGTTAGGCCGTCTATAATGGTACGCTCCTTTGGGCCAAATAAACGCTCAATGTCTTCCAGACTGATTTCTGTGTCCTCAACAGTGTCGTGCAAGAGTGCACAAATAATTGAAGTTGTACCCAAACCGATCTCTTCAGCTACAATACGAGCCACTTCTAGCGGATGGTAAATGTAAGGCTCACCTGATTTTCTGCGCATATCTTTATGAGCCTCAAGTGCAATATCAAAGGCCTTACGCAATTTCTCCTTGTCTTTCTTTGTGCGCACATTCTTGCTCACTTTTAATAAGGCTCTATACCGTCTTTTTATGGCTCGCTTTTCGGCTTCCTCTTGGCCAATGCCTATTCCCTTTTCACTCATGATTCAAAGTTAATCAAAAGCCCTGCTTTGGCCTTTTTCAACCTCAATATTTACCGCTATTTTCGAGATATAATAGTACTTTCGTGAAACCCAATTGATAAAAATGAGTGATACAAAGTATTTGTTTTCCGAATTTGAATCCATTAGTGATCAAGTCTGGCACGAGCGTTTGTTGAAAGACCTAAGAGGCAAAGATTATGAAGAAACACTCATCTGGGAAGATGAATGTGGGATCAAGCATAAACCCTATTATCGGGAAACTGATCTAGAGGAGAATAGACTGGCTGAATTACAAGCTTGCCAGCCGTTAGAGCATGATTGGAAAATCATACAAAGTTTTGATTTACAAAATGATAAAATAAAAGCTCAGGTGCAAAACGCTCTTGAATTTGGAGTAGATCAAGTTATTGTTAATGGAGTAAATCAACTCAAAGAAGTTCCTGAAAAACTTGGAAACAAGCATAAAGGCAAAACTCAAGTAAAGGCGCGACTCAACTTTTTACCTACAGAACATTTACTGAATCATTTTTATGTAGACCCTATAGGTCGCGAGCTGGAAAGCGGTAAAACCCAAGACTACATGCCTCAGCTTTCTGCTTTGTTCAAAGAGCGTTTGAATCAATTAGAGCCAGATCGATTTTTATTGGTAGATGCAAGTCCCTACAAAAATGCAGGAGCAACCATAGTACAAGAAATGGCACTCAGCTTAGCGCATGCTTTAGAGTACTTTGATCTATTGACTGATGCAGGCTTCACAGCCGGAGCTATTGCTCGGAATATGGAGTTTAAACTAAGCTACAGTAGTTCCTTCTTTCCTGAAGTTGCTAAAGGTCGAGCGATGCATTATTTGATTAAAAAGCTATACCAAGCATACGAAGTGGAAGAGGAGCCATCTATTTGGGGAGAAGGAAGTGCCTATTACCTAACACCTCAAGATCCTTATAATAATTTGCTTCGTGCCACCACCATGAGTATGGCCGCAATACTTGGTAATTGTCAAAAAGTAAGTACACCGGCCTTTGACGAACTCGCTGAACCATCTGTTTTGGGCATTAGAATGGCTAAGAACGTACAATTGATCTTGAAAGAAGAAGCCTATTTTGCTCAGGTAAAAGATATGGCTGCAGGGTCCTATTACCTTGAAAGCTTGAGTGTGCAATTAGCAGAAACAGCTTGGGATATGTTTCGTTCTGCTCAGAAAACAGGGAGTTTGAGTGAACGTTTTAAAAATGGTAGCTTAAAAACAGAGTTGGATGCATCCCATGAAAAGCGGAAGCAGACCTACAAAAATGGTAAGCTATTTTTAGGTGTAAACCTGTATCAAAATGATATGGCAGAGGATCTGAAAATAGCACAGAATAAAGAGAAAGGCTTGCCCAAGCGAAATTTAGCTAACGAAATTTAAAAAGGATTATGAAGCCTGAATTAAATGCTTTAAGCGAATTAGGTCAACTACAAAAAAAGAAAGAAGCTCACCATATTCCACATGCGTGGCATACGGCAGAGCAAATTGATCTGAAGTCGGCATACAGTAAGGAGGATTACAAAAGACTAAGGCATGTTGATTATGCTGCCGGCTTGCCACCTTATTTAAGAGGACCTTACTCAAGTATGTATGTTATGAGGCCTTGGACCATACGTCAGTATGCAGGCTTTTCTACAGCAGAAGAATCCAATGCTTTTTATAGAAGAAATTTAAAAGCAGGGCAAAAGGGGCTTTCAGTAGCGTTTGATCTAGCTACACATCGTGGATACGATTCAGATCATCCGAGAGTGCAGGGCGATGTTGGAAAAGCCGGAGTCGCTATTGATAGCGTTGAAGACATGAAAGTCTTGTTTGATCAAATTCCGCTTGACCAGATGTCTGTTTCAATGACGATGAACGGAGCTGTTATACCTATCATGGCATTTTATATTGTAGCTGCTGAGGAGCAAGGAGTCCAGACTGAGCAGTTGAGTGGAACTATCCAGAATGATGTATTGAAGGAGTTTATGGTGCGGAACACTTATATCTACCCACCTCAGCCCTCCATGCGATTGATTGCTGATATATTCAAGTATACAGCAGAGAAAATGCCTAGATTCAATTCGATCAGTATTTCAGGCTACCACATGCACGAGGCAGGCGCTTCGGCAGATATTGAGCTGGCTTACACCTTAGCAGACGGTTTAGAATACATCAGGACTGGCATTAAGGCAGGCTTGAATATTGATGATTTTGCACCTCGTTTGTCCTTCTTTTGGGCGATTGGAATGAACCATTTCATGGAAATTGCCAAAATGAGAGCAGGAAGAATGCTTTGGGCTAAGCTAGTCAAGCAGTTTGACCCTAAAAATCCAAAGTCTATGGCATTGCGCACGCATTGTCAAACCTCAGGTTACAGTCTTACAGAGCAAGATCCTTTTAATAATGTTGCTAGAACTTGTATAGAAGCAATGGCTGCAGCTTTTGGTGGTACGCAATCTTTGCATACCAATGCACTTGATGAAGCTATTGCACTGCCAACAGATTTTTCAGCAAGAATTGCTCGAAACACCCAGCTTTATTTGCAAGGTGAAACAGACCTAACCAGAGTAGCAGATCCTTGGGCAGGCTCTTACTATGTGGAAAGTTTAACGCAAGAAATAGCTCAAAAAGCATGGCAATTAATTGAGGAAGTAGAAGAAATGGGCGGCATGGCAAAGGCTATTGAGGAAGGTTTACCTAAACTTCGTATAGAAGAGGCTGCAGCCCGTAAACAAGCTCGAATTGATTCAGGAAAAGATATAATTGTGGGGGTAAACCGTTACCAGACAAGTGAGAAAGATGCGATTGAGGTTTTAGATATTGATAATGATAAAGTAAGAGAAGGGCAGGTAAAAGCGCTAAAGCGAATTCGCGAAAACCGAAATGAAGAAGAGGTTCAAGAAAAACTCAAAGCAATTACTGAAGGCGCTAAAGGAAACGATAATTTATTAGCTCTTGCTATTGAAGCTGCAAGAGCACGAGCCACATTAGGGGAAATTTCAAGCGCAATGGAAGAAGTCTTTGGTCGTTATCAAGCGCAGATCAAGTCTGTTTCAGGAGTATATTCACAAGAGGCTATGGAAGATATTGATTTTACAAAAGCACGGCAGTTAGCAGATAAGTTTGCCGAACAAGAAGGAAGAAGACCAAGGATCATGGTAGCCAAAATGGGTCAAGATGGACATGATCGAGGAGCAAAAGTAATTTCCACTTCATTTGCTGATATTGGATTCGATGTTGATATTGGGCCGCTTTTTCAAACACCTGCCGAAGCTGTAAAACAAGCAATTGAAAATGATGTACACCTGATAGGCGTTTCTTCATTAGCAGCAGGTCATAAGACGCTTGTGCCGCAAGTAATGGAGGAATTAAAGCGCTATGGTCGTGAAGATATTCTGCTAATTGTAGGAGGTGTTATTCCAGAACAAGACTATGACTTTTTATGGAATACAGGGGTAGCAGGCATATTTGGCCCCGGGACCAAAATTCCTAAGGCTGCACAAGAAGTGCTTAAATTGTTAATGGAAGATTAGCCTTTCGGAAAACGAACCTGAACTCCTTTCATTTAGGAAGGACTCTAATTGCCTTTGGAGAGTTGATTGAAACAAATTAAAGGTCAAGCTAAGAGTATTCAATAATGCTAATGATCGGGGAAAAGAAGGGTTCTGTAAGTGCTGTCAGCAGGCTTGTTTTGATTCCAATAAGCTGTTCGTATTCGCTTTTTTAAGCTAGCTGTTGAACGTTCCTTTTTTCCATTTCTTATATAGGTTTCCTCCCATCTTTGGATGCTATGCGGAAAACTAGTCTGGTAAAAGATCTTTAAACTGCGTCCTAAAGACGGATAATCGATCTTCAAAATAGATATATCCTTACTACTATCAGAATTAATCGTCAAATTAGCTTGGTAGGCTTGAATTGGTTTTCTGTATAACTTAAAAAAAGTACTGCTTGGCACCATTGACTGCTCACCCAACGGTATTTCATTAGGGTTCAAGCGAAGTTGGTTCCAGAGTCCATCTTCTAGTAAAGGTGCTTGAATGACCATTTTTAAATCGCCAGGATCTTGAAAGTATGAGAAGTTGGCAAGTTCATAGCCCGTGGATCGTTCATTAAGCTGCATCCAACTGTGGCCGCACCATTCTTGCATAGAGCCTGTAACCTTTAAGGGCATGCTTAGCTTATTTTGTCTTACAGGAGTAAAAGCAGAGGTCATGATGGAGTAATCGTAAATACCTGTTGTGAACTTCCTTAATGCATTTAGTTTTAAAACTGTTGTTGAGGGACGTTCACTTTCTTGCTCTTTCTTCACCTGCGCTTGGGTTAAGAAATCTTCTGTTACAAAAACTAAAACTGCTTCTCCCTCTCTTTTCTCCCCATAGCGATATTGGTTTAGTTCATAGCTACTCAATTCTGCCTTGCCTTGGTACCAATAATCATTAAAGGCTTCATTAGACTGATTTTGATATTGCATTTGCTGCTTCCACGGATCATGCTGGTTGTAACATGAACTAAGTAAAAAAGAAATCAAAAAAAGTGGCGTAACTAATCGAATCATAAGAATAGGACAAACAGAAGGGAAAAGCGTTCTGTAAAGATTACTTTATCTAGAAAGCGAATTTTATTTAATAGGGTAATAAATGTGCGTTTCTACTAGTGCGCTGTCAACTTCTGCAGGGTCGTTGGCATAAATTTCCCAAGGAGAACCCTTGATGCTTAAAGCTTTTATATCCGCATATTTGGCAATATTCTCATGGGTTGTAGCAGATTGAGCATAATCTCCATAATGCACTCCTTTTAACACTTTACCGCCGCTGATTATTTTTGCTTTAACTCTACCTTCAGGGGTCAAGTTGCCTTTGTAGGGCAAGGCAGCTTCAACTACTACCTTTTCAGGACTAAAGTTATGGTATATGGCCAAGGGCATTCCATTAGGCCCCGCTTCCGCTGAGGTTTCTAAATAAATACTAAGTTCGGTATACAATTCAGCGAGCTTTTTACTTAAACCAGCTTCATTGCTTGAGTCTAAAATGCTGATTACGGCCAGATCATCAATTTCCATAAGCTCAACACCCTTTGGTGCTGCTGTTATAGATTCAAGATCCATTGATTCTATATACACCTTCAAGTCTTCAAGGCTTTGGGTGTAATTTTCCTCAAGAGTTGGCTGCATAAAAGTATTCATGAAGTTCATGTAAAAAGGGGTTTTAGCACCCAAATAGGTCCACTTTACCTCTGTGCCCCCCTCTGTTTCACTCAATATGAATTCAGCGTAGTTTGTGGCATCCCATCCTTCGAATTTCATGGCCATTTTCATGTATTCATTTTTTCTTATTTCAACTACTTCTTGGCTGCCTTTTCCTACCATTTGATGGTTACTCTTCCATTTGTTGAAAGAACCAATTTCTCCCATTTTTTCAGAGTATACTTGTTCCATGTCAGGATCCATCTTATCCCAGGCAGACCAATTACCCCAATTTCTAAAGTTGGCTATTTCTTTATAAATAATATTTTTTGGAGCTTCTATCACAACATTTTTTTCAATTAACAATCTGTCAGCTTGTAAACTTGAATAAATTAAAAAAGTGGCAATGAATAAAACAATAATTGACAGGAAGACAATGGCAATCCATTTTAAGATTTTCATAGGTTTAGGGTTAGGTTAAGTGTTTGGTTATTTAGTTCTTGAAGCTAATGTATAATAAAAATTCGTTTTTTTGAAAAAACTAAAACAACTGTAGATGAATGCTCACGAAATAGATTACACCATAATAGGAGACGACCTCCAGTGTGTAGAGATTGAATTAGATCCACAAGAAACCGTAATTGCCGAGGCTGGTGGCATGATGACCATGGATGACCAAATTGAAATGAACACCATTTTTGGAGATGGGTCCAAGAATGACAAAGGCTTGATGAATAAATTATTTTCAGCCGGTAAAAGAGTGCTAACGGGCGAAAGTTTATTTATGACAACATACACGCATAGGGGCATGGGCAAAGCCAAAGTAAGTTTTGCAGCACCATATCCCGGTCAGATCATTCCAATGGACCTTAGCGAAATGGGGGGTAAGGTGATTTGTCAGAAAGAAGCCTTTTTATGCGCAGCTAAGGGAGTATCAGTTGGAATTGCCTTTCAGAAACGCTTAGGAGTTGGTTTTTTTGGTGGCGAGGGATTTATCATGCAAAAGCTTGAAGGAGATGGATTATCCTTTCTTCACGCTGGAGGAACGGTAGTTAAACGCAGTTTGAAGGCAGGAGAAGTTTTAAATGTTGATACAGGTTGCTTGGTAGCAATAAGTCAAACAGTTGATTATAATGTGCGTCTACAAAAAGGGATTAAAAACTCTTTATTTGGAGGAGAGGGTTTGTTTCTGGTAAAACTCACAGGACCAGGAGATGTGTGGATTCAGTCCATGCCCTTAAGCAGGTTAGCTGACCGAATTTATGCACACTCACCTAAAGCCGGTGGAAAGCAAAAGGGAGAAGGAAGTGTTTTAGGCGGGATTGGTAGGATGATTGACGGTGACAATTTTTAACTTTGCAATCCGTTAGGCCTTCAAATATGAATAAAATACTCAGTCTTTTCTTTCTTTTACTAAGTCTACAGCTATTCGCAGGTGGTGGAGAGAAGAAAGATACTGTTCAAGCTTTAGTGGTCAGTGTCCAAAAAGATGACCCTTTTGATCTTGACAGTATGAGTGGGAAGGACATTATTAGTTTAATAGACTCTTTGCTAGACTTAGATGCGGTGCCCGCTAATTTAGCGAAAGAGATAAATGCTTATGCTGAAGAAAAGCTGTTAAAACATGATTTCTACATTTCACTCACAGGCTTTTATGATAGCAGTATATATCCCTCAAATTCGCTTTATCAAAAATGGGATACTTACAACCTTTATCCCTACAGAGAAAGCCTGCGTGAGAAGGATGATGAGGTTAAACTCATTATTGCAGATTCGCTAAACCATTGCAATTTTGTGCCTCCTATAAAAGGTTTGATTACTTCTAACTTTGGTTGGCGAGATGGCAGAAGCCACAATGGTATGGACATTGACCTACAGGTTTGGGATCCTGTAAAAGCTTCTTTTGACGGAATGGTGAGGATTTCGCGCTATCATCCTGGTTATGGAAGAGTTGTTGTGATTCGGCATTACAACGGTTTAGAGACGCTTTATGCACACCTTCATCGTTTAAAAGTAGAGCCCGGTGATGTGGTAGAAGCAGGCCAAGTAATTGGACTTGGTGGAAGCTCAGGACGCTCAACAGGAAGTCACCTTCATTTTGAAGTAAGGTTCAAAGGCAAGGCATTGAATCCAAGGCATTTGATCGACTTTAATAACAATTGTTTAGTGAGCGACTCAATAAAATTAATTAAAACTAAGTGGTCATATACCGCTGTGCCTCTGGGAATAGATTACCATACGGTTGAAAGTGGAGAACACCTGTATGGGATCGCCAAGAAATATGGCACTACTATTACTAATTTATGTCAGATGAATGGCATAAGAAGAAATAGGCCTCTAAGGGTTGGACAAAAGCTTAGAATAGGAGGTTGAGATGGATCGTTTTTCTTACGTCAACATCAGTGATCACCCTACAAATAGAAACAAGAAGGTTTTCTATTTTAAAAACCACTTACACGCCAATTATTTTGAAAACTTATTGATCGAAGAAAAACTGTGGTATGAAAAGCAAGTAGATGAAGAAGGAGATCAAAAAATTTACTTTGGCGTGAAAAAGCAAGATTATAAAAGAGCAATGAAGCTGAATTATCTTACTATGGGACAATATAGGAAACCCTTTATCCCAGATGCTTTTTTTCGCTATCTGCTAATTTCCATTTCGTTGATTATTTTAGGATTAGCCGTTACCGGTGCCCTCTTGTCTAATTAAGTTGTCTTTCTTTTTTCTTCCCTTAACTTTACCTCCAACTATGAGGCAGTTTATCTTTTTTATTATTGCTTTATTTTGCTTGTCAAGCCTAAAGGCGCAGCAAGAGATTACCACCTTTGGACTGCAATTTAAACCTATTTTAAGCTCAGAGTTGATCAACACCGGTCCGCAAACGCAAAAAGTAGGTCAGATAGGGTTTACGATTGAACCTCGCTCTGGATATGCATTTGGTATGGTAATTCGTAAAGGCTTGAATCAGCAATTTTCTTTAGAGACTGGTATCAATTATACAGAGCGAAACTACGGACTAATAATTACTGAGGATTCTACAGCTTTCAGAGGTGAGTCAGATTTCAAATATGTTATCTATGAAATTCCTCTTTTAGCTTTAATTTACATTAGATTGAGTGAAAGGGCTTACATGAATACAGCCTTTGGTGCCTCTTTGAATTTTCTACCCACAGATTGGCAGACACTTGGGGATTACTGGCAGCATTTTTCTCAAAGAGAATCATGGATTCAACCGAGCTTGTTAGCAAACGTAGGTTTTGAATACCGCACTTACGATAGCGGCTACCTTTATTTAGGGCTTTCCTTACACAGACCTTTTAATAATATCACTACAGCAGGTGTTGGCTATGTTGAAGAAACTGTTTCTGGAGTTCGGTTTGAAAAGGAAAGTGCTTTTTTTGACATACTCGGAAATTATTTGACCTTAGATTTTCGCTATTTCTTTCATGAAAAACCACAGTATAAACAAAGACTACAATAATTATGATGACAGCAATTAGAAAAAGCCTGATCGAATGGCTAGTGAGTGGCGGCTTGGATGAGTTTTACAGTGAATTGATCGTTACAGGTGCACTTTTACTCTTGATCATCTTGGTTGGTTTTATTGTAGACCGCATAAGCCGGCAAATTATGCTAAGTAGCATCAGTGCCCTCGCCAAGAAGAGTAAAACAAAATGGGATGACCTATTGGTTGAGAACAAAGTGTTTTCTGCCATTGCACACATCGCTCCTGTTATTGTGATCTTTTATTTTTTACCGGCAATTTTTGGTGGACATCCAACAATTATTGATTATTCAAATCGCTTAAGCGAAGTGGTAATTATCCTAACAGGGATGGTAGTGGTTTTCCGCTTTTTTAATACAGTAAGAGATATACTAAGCGGTTATGAAACGCTTAGAGACAAGCCCCTGCAGAGTTATTTTCAGCTAGCAAAGATCATCGTTGGTCTTATTCTTGGAATTTTAATTCTTTCTGTTGTTGCCGATAAGAGCATCATGTATTTCTTTGGTGCTTTTGGAGCAGTATCGGCGGTTTTGATCTTGGTATTTAAAGATACCATTTTAGGTTTTATTGCTAGCATCCAATTGGCGGCCAATGATATGATTCGAGTAGGAGATTGGGTGCAAATGGATAAGTTTGGTGCCGATGGAGATGTAATTGAAATCAATTTAGCAACAGTAAAGGTGAAAAACTGGGATAAAACCATTACCACAGTTCCCACCTATTCTTTTATTTCTGACTCCTTCAAAAATTGGCGAGGTATGGCCGAAACAGGCTCAAGGCGAATAGCTCGTTCAATTTATGTTAATCAGCACTCAATTAAGTTTTGCAATGACGAGATGATCAATCGCTTTAAGAATATTCATATTTTGAAGCCTTACGTGGAAGAGCGCTTGGCTGAGATCGAAAAGTACAATAAAGAGAAACAGATTGACACCACTCAAGTTTCTAATGGTCGACGTATGACCAATTTAGGCACCTTTAGAGCTTATCTTCTAAAGTATTTGCACAACCATCCCAAGATCAATCAAGAGCTTACTGTAATAGTGCGACAGTTAGCACCGACTAAACACGGTATTCCTATTCAACTTTATGCTTTCTGTAACGACATTGCCTGGGCTAATTATGAAGAAGTACAGTCAGATATTTTTGATCACACTTTAGCGGTTGTTCACCAATTTGATCTAGAGATTTTCCAAGATCCTTCGGGGGGCGATTTTAAGAAGCTTATTGATTAACTTTATTAGGATTCATATCTTTGGAATTAATGAAGCTCATTAATAACCGGCTTATATTAATTCTATTTTTAATTACCTGCCAAACTTCATTAGCCCAGCGCTGGACACCTAAAAGTAATCTGCCTGCTTCAGCAAGAAGAAATGTTAGTTTGTTTGAGCTCAACAACCGATTATATTGCGTTTTTGGATTTGATGCCGCATTAAATGATGATCTTTGGGAGTATAACCCTTTAACAGATACATGGACAAGTAAAGCCACTTTCCCCGGTACACCAAGAGAAAGTGGAATTGCAGTTTCTTCAGGCGCTTTTGCTTTTGCAGGATTAGGTTGGTCGCTTAATATGACAAGTTCTTTGAGTGATTTTTATCGTTATGATCCCCTTAATAATTCTTGGATTGTTAGAGCTAGTTATCCTGGTACAGGAGGTAGAAACTCTTTTTTTACGGAATTGAACGGTAAAATTTATGTTGGAGCAGGTTCCACAGGTTCCACTCAGCCTTATTCGAATCAATTTTGGGAATACGATGTGGCAACAAATACTTGGACCCAATTGGCTAATCTACCTTTCGGTTCTCGAGCAGGAGGAATTGCTGTTACCCATCAAAATTTTATATACTTTGGTTTTGGACATGATGGTTCAGTAACATCAAGGGATCTTTGGCGCTACAATCCGGCTAATTCTTCATGGACCCAAATGGCAACTTTTCCCGGACCCGCTCGCTTACAGCCAAGTGCTTTCGTAATAGGGGATAGCTTAATTCTTGGAGGGGGGCACGTATTAGGCACGCCTGCGCCACTTTCACACTATTATGCT
>CAJXMH010000023.1 GCA_913056345.1 uncultured Flavobacteriales bacterium
CCTTCAGAAAGACCGCCCATAACACCATCATTGACCACAGACCAGTCATTCTGGCTTTTGGCGGTAAAATCGTATAAATAGTCGGGACTTACCATAAAGCTTAGGAAAGTTAGAATGAATAAGGTACTTAATGTCTTCATAATAGGAAAACGCTAAGCTTAATAAAAGGTTTACACGCCGCTTATTTTTCTAAAAAGTGCTTGAAAACATCCATGAAGCGTTTATTGGCGGCTTCAGTACCAATGGTTAGCCGAATGTAGCCTGGTGCGCCAAAGTTATCGCCCGGTCTGATCATAACTCCTTCATCGAGCATATTAGAAGTTAGTTCAAGTGAAGGAATAGGTGACTTGAACATAATAAAATTGCCTTGGCTTTTTAGGTATTCAACTCCTAACTCTTCAAATTTTTCATAAAGCCATTTTTTTCCTTCCCATACCATTTTTTGTGAGCGATTAACATGCTCTTCATCCTCTAGAGCGGCAAAGGCAGCTGCCATAGAAACGGTATCGATTCTAAACGGTCGAAAGATCTTGTTGAGGTATTCTCCAATCTCTGGGGTGGTAAAACCATAGCCAATACGCAAGCCTGCCAAGCCATAGATCTTAGAGAAGGTGTGCAAACCAATCACAGGCTTTCCTGCTTTCACGTAATCGATTGCATAGGGGAAATCATCTGCATCAACAAAATGGTAGTATACTTCATCGTAGACCACAATCACATCATCAGGAAGCTGCTCAATTAGGTGATCGATCTTTTCTTTTTCTATGTATGTGCCAGTTGGATTGTTGGGATTAGTGATGAAAACAAGAGCAGTCTTTTCAGTTACGGCATTTAAAATCTCATCTATATCCAATTGATAATCTGGAGTGCTTAAAGGAATGTCTACCACAACACCACCTTCTAGCTCAATCATGTTTTTGTAGGGAGAAAAGGTAGGGGAGGAGACAATGCATTCTGCGCCTACGCTAACTAAGCCTCGACAAATTATTTCCAAGACCTCTACGCCACTATTGGCGGTAATGAACTGACCTGATTTGATTTCTTGCTTGTAGTAGTCCGCCAGCTTATCTTGAAATTGAAAATCATCGTAGTGATCATATTCATAAACGCCGTCAATTGCTTGCTTAACCGCTGCTAGTGCTTTTGGCGAAGCACCCATCAAATTTTCATTGGAAGAAAGCTTGTAAAAAGTATCCCAATTGGTTTTGTTGGGAGTAGGTTTTCGCAATTGAAAACGGGTAGCTTTTTCGATATGTGACTTGAAAAGAGGGTGTGAATTTGAATTACTCATGCGCGATTAGTTATATTTTCAAATTTAATTAAAGTTCAGCCTTAAGTAAGACAAACTTAAAGTTGAAAAGTGCTAATATTTTTTACCTTTAAAAGAAAAACCAAACACCATGAACTTGAAGAATCTATCAGGCAATACCTATGAATTTGAAATTGCTGAAAATCTAGATAATCAGCTAATTGAAGATTTTGAGCAATTGCTTAAAGAGTCTGGTGAACGCCATGAGAAAATAAATTTAGTGGCCCACATCAATGATTTTCCATCTTTTAGGCAGTTCACAGCTTGGAGTGCTTTAAGTAAGGTCAAGTTTTCAGCTTGGAATAGAGTTAACCGTTATGCTCTGGTAAGTGATGAAAAGTGGGTAGAACGCCTTTTTCCCTTAACACAATACATAGCACTGGGTATTACTATAAAACTTTTTCATAAAAGTGAATATGAACAGGCGGCAGCCTGGGCAAAAGAGGAAGTGAAACCGGATATTAAGGCTGAGGACTATTTCTCAGAAGTTGACATTGAGCAGATCAGAGGAACCAACATTTACTGCCTAACCATTGATGGCATAATTGATGAAGTGGCGACCCAAGTCCTGTATCAAATTATAGATGAATTACCAGAAGGGAAGAAGATTCGCTTAATGGCTGAAATCAAAGACTTTGAAGGCCTTGATAAGTTGAAAACCTATCTTAAAGGATTGTATTTGGATTTAAAGTTCATCGGGAAAATTGATAAATATGCTATAGTAGCAGACGATGATTGGGAAGACTGGATCAAAGTAGCCGATTTTTTGACACCAGGTTTAGAAATCAAAGCTTTTGAAGAAGATGAGCGAGAAGCGGCCTTAAGTTGGTTGAGTCAGTAAAACTTTACAATTCGTTAAGCCGCTGTTTAAAGTCCAAGATCAATTTATTCTCTTCTTTGGTGATGGGATGAAAAGCTCGGGCAACCTTTTCTAGAATTGCACAAAAATCGGTTCGCATATCGTCTTGCAAGAACTCTTTGCCTATTTCAATTTCTTTCATTGCTAAACCAGGCAATTGTGAAGATTCATAACCATCATATTTTTCAAGTACTTTAAAGGTGATTTCAGCTAGATCGTAGTCAAAATTATTTCGATCAGTTTCTGCCTTGACCAGTTCATGCAATTTTTCTCTTTCCTCTTGATCAATATGTCCATCAGCTCTAGCCACAGCATACGCCATAATACCCAAGCCAAGAAATAATCTTTCTTTTTTTTCCATTGGTTGATTTGCGCTTTCTTAAAGTTTAAAATTAAGGATTACAAAAGTCGCAATAGGTCGGATCTTCTTCGGTTTTTCCCCTTGGATCTTTTCTTTCTTCCTTAAAGTCACAATTTTCACAGGCCCATATTTCACTTTTAATGCTTCTAGTCGGATTTCCACACAAAGCACATGGTAAACCACTTTTCTTTTCTTTAACCCAAAAGCCGGGCTGGGTGCAATTGGGACAGCAAGACTTTAACTTTTCAATCAATAAGTCAGTTGTTTTAGCAATTACTTTCATGCGACTGGGATTAAATATAGCTCGCATGTCAGTTTCAACTCTCACTGTTTCACTGATCGACCTTAATTCCTCAAACTCACTAAGCAATTTAATTTCTGATCCAATTCCTTTTACCACTTTGAGCTGTTTGCCATCATTGGCTTTTAAGATCAAAGCATGCGATGGAAAGTTGACTTTTTCAGCAAACGTTAGCAGACTCGAGCTGTTTTTAACTTCCTCAGAAGCATAATTGGTTTCCATGCTTAATGAAGAAGCTGAAATTTCTAATCCATTCTTTTGATCGATCAAGACTAAAAACTCTTCATCGCAGGCTATAAAAGGAATATTGGGGTGCGGTCCAAAGGAGCCTTCACTAGCAATAACAAGCTGTTGGTTGCTTTTTGCTAAGGCAGCAAGTGCTTTTGCTTTTGCTGTTTCAAGCGGAGACTTTTTTCTTTCTACTTCTCCACTAAAAGTCCCAAATTGATCTGTGTCAAAATCCTTCGGCACGATCGTCTTTATTCCAAAAGCTTGTTTGAAAGCAGGGGCAATTACTTTCTCTTTTTGGTGCTTAGTGGCAATTAAGAGCTCTCTGTTCTCGAACATTATGATTCGCTTGATGCCCGTTTGAGTTTGTCGTTAATGGTTTTCCCAAGGCCATGATTTGGAAATTCCTCCGTTACGATCAGGTCAAGGTCAGCCTCATCTAGCCGATGCAAAGCCGCATAAAGGTTATGGGCTGCCTCTTCCAAACTGCCGCTTGGGCTTAGTACTTCAACCTTTTGAGCATATAGAGCGGTAGACACTTTGGAGAATACTAGAATTCCTACTTTCTTGTCTTGAACATTTTTTAAATAAGCTTCAGCTGATTCACAAAATACGGTTGGAGTGTGCGGAGAATAATGCTTTTGGCTTAAACCAGGAGCTATTCCGCCTTCTTGACTTCTGTTTCGAAGTTCAACCTTTCCTACCACCGCTTCGATCTGTTCTTTGCTGATAGATCCTAGTCGGTAGATCAAGGGCTTATCGTCTTCAAAGCCAACAATAGTAGATTCTAAACCTCCTTCGCAAACCCCTCCATCTAAAACCATTTTTAGCTTAGGACCGAATGCTTTTTTAACATGCTCAGCCGCAGTTGGACTAATGGCCTGGTAAGGATTGGCGCTTGGAGCCACTAGTGGGAAGTCGAGTTTTGAAAGTAGATCAAGCGTCAGGGGATGATTTGGAACCCGCACAGCTAAGCTGTTGTTTCCGGCTGTTGCTTCATCTGGAATAATCTCTTTTTTCTTTAAGATCAGACTCAATGAGCCCGGCCAAAAGGCTTTTGCTAATCTCCAAGCTCCCTCAGGAATTTCTGTGGCTACGGTTTCTAATTGATTGATGGAAGCAAGGTGCACGATCAACGGATTGTTTTTGGGCCTTCGCTTTAAAGTATAGATTTTATCAATTGCAGAAGGATCCAAGGCATTGCCGGCAAGACCATAAACCGTTTCGGTAGGGATGGCGACTAATTCGCCGGCTGAAAGTAATTGGATTGCCTTATCTATTGTTGAACGCTTCACAGGTTTAAATGATTATTTCTCGATACAAAATAAAGCAACAAATAAAAACCTACTACATTATTAAAAACTTGAACTAATCTACTTCACAAATTTGAAATAGACCTTAAAAGGTAATAATAACCCCTAAATAAGACATCTTTATGATGCGTAAGTTCTCATATTATTACAGCAACTTATAACTATCGATTTTTCTAATTCTGAACTTCTTCAAGTCTAACTTGATTAGCACGCTTATAAATGATTTTATCTTTCTACAGCATTTGTAAAGTCGCTTAGCTTATAAAAACCCTAATAAACTAGGTCTGATGAAAAACTGTTTTTTCTCTTGCCACATATAGGTTTTTTAGTTTTGATTTGAGCAGTTGAAATCCAAGGTTTCCTCAAGATTATCCTAATTTTAAAGCCTTTATTCAATAGAGTTGAAACTACTATTATCCATAGCCTTTTTAATGAGTGCCTCTTTTTTGATGGCACAAACCACTATTTGGTCAGTTGATTTTGAAACCGGATATGCAGATAATGATGAGCTTGCGCAAGATAATAATGCTCCCGCAGGACTTGATTGGACTAAGTCGGGCGTGCCTTCTAACTGGTGGAGGGTAGAAAGCGATAATGCCATTAGTGGTTCATTTTCAATGTCTGGCAGAAATACGGATGGGCCGATGACATGGACCTCTGAGACCATCGATATTAGCGGGTTTGTAAACATTTCAATTTCCATAGACTTAGCTGAAGTAAATTGCGAAGCAGGCGATATCATAGAAACCTTCTATGATTTGGGTAGCGGTAATGTGGAGTTTGGTAATGGTAACGGAGATGGCAATTTTAATTCGGCTAGCAATAGCATAAATGGTTTAAATGGAACTTCTTTAACCCTAACAGTAAGGCTGAATAATAATGGGGGAGGAGAACGCAGTATTTTTGATAACGTTTTAGTTCAAGGTACTGCAAGCCAAGGTTATCTAGGACCTGGAGGGGTAGGCGATACTGATGGTAGCGGAGAGTTGGAGTTTTGGTACATCGCTGAGGAAACATCTTTCAGTAACGGAGATCTAGTGAATACCGTACCTGATCTTTCAGGCAATGGACGTACCTTAACGGCTATAGGAGGGGAACGTCCTACTTTTTTAGATAATGAAGTCAATGGCTTAGCTGCTTTTGATTTTAATTTAAACGATGAACTTGAAACGACCTACCAAGGGAGCTCTAATGAAAATATGTCGTTTGGAATGGCCATGAGTTATGATGCTAACGCAGGACTGAACATTGCCTTGCAACATGGGGGAAGAAATACAATTGGAGTAAACGGTGCTGATTTTTATGCGGATTTTGTAGGTGGATCAAACCATACGAGCACTACAACTGCTACTTCTGCTTGGGTTTATCATGCCAAGCGGTTTGCAAATACTGGCAGTAATCGTCTCAACTTTTATGTAGACAATGCCAATACTGATAATTTTACTCACAACATTGAAAATAGAACAAGCAATACTTGGATTGGAGGACACGGAACAGGTGGAGGCACAGGCTTTGATGGTAGAATTGCTGAAGTTTATAAGTATAGCAAGGTATTAAACAGTATTGAACAGCTATTAATTGCGAATTATTTCGCAGCTAAATACGGACTTACCTTAGCTTCAGATGATGTTTATGATGAGGATGATGATGGGTTTGATTTTGACGTGGCAGGCATTGGTCAAGCGGCTGATGGCAGTGCCCATACAGATGCACAAGGAACCGGCCTAGTACGCATAAATACACCTGCAAATCTTGACAATGGGGAGTATCTCATTTGGGGGCATAACAATGAGCCTTTGAATGCCTATAATGTAACCGATTTGCCGACAAGCATAGAAAGAAAAATTGATCGAGAATGGAAAGTCAGTGAAACAGGCGAGCTTGGGGACATCTTTATTTCATTTGACCTCTCCTCTGTTTTTGGCCCTATTACAGCTTCTGACTTAAGGTTGCTAATAGATACAGACGGTGATGGATTTTTTTCTGATGAAACTGTTGAAACCGGAGGAGTGATCTCAGGAGCAACAGATCTTGGGGGAGATGTTTTTCAATGGACTGGAATTAATTTTGACGACAATGACCTTTTTAGCATTGGCTCCATAGATTTTGAAAATACCCCTTTGCCTGTAGAGCTGCTTTCTTTTACTGCCGATCGTATGGCAGACCAAACTGTTACTGTAAATTGGGTAACAGCTACAGAACAAAACAATGATTATTTTACCGTAGAACGTTCTGAAGATGGCAATCTTTGGGAATGGGTAGGTGAGCTTCCTGGAGCAGCAAATTCGAATGTGAAAATTGAATACCAATTACAAGACCCAAAACCCATGGCTGGTTTTTCTTACTATCGATTGAAGCAGACTGATTTTAACGGTGAATTCGAATACTTTGGACCTGTGGCTGTTCAAGGGATGAATCAAGATGATCGGGCTAAAGCAGAAGCCTTTATTTATCCAAACCCAAGCAATGGTCGTAAATTGTTTGTGGAATTAGTCAATTTTAAGTCTGATACGTACCAAATTAATATAATGAACCAAGCCGGAACTCTGCTATTAGATCGATCACTCACCATTGAAGAAGGAGTTTCATACGTTGAACTTGAGTTACTACACGGCAGAGTCCTAGAATCAGGGCTTCATTTGATTCGAATTAGTTCTTTTGATAAAGTAGTAGTGAAGAAATACATCGTTAAATAAGAAGCTAATCCCGTTACGCAGGATTTGCAATCCTGCGCTTGGTAAACCATTCAGTATTATTCCGGTTAAGTCCCGATTAAAATCGGGAGAGTCTCGTGTTCACTTTCATCGGTATTTGAATGAGATGCTTCTTGAGGGGTTTGATTTCGATCTTGAAAAGATACTTCGACTTCGTTTTTATTTAATCACTAATTTTTTACTATTGATAATGGAGTCTGATCTGAAGATATTAATCGTATAAATACCTCTCGGAATCTCTAAATTCAATTCGATACTTTCCTTGTTAACTTCTTTATGAAATACAATCCTGCCGGTAAGATCGTAAATAGAAATACTAGAGATTTGTATGTTATTATCATAGCTAAGTTTAAAATTACCTTGATTAGGATTAGGATAAAGTTTAAGGCTAGCTTCTTTTTTTAAGTTGGGTATAGTGGTAACCATATTCATATTGCAAACAGCCATATCGAGACCCCGATGAGGGCTTGGAGGTAAAGGCATCGGCATAGGAGTGCCAATATTTGCTGTATTGTTAGAAAAGGTAATTGGAAGCAAAGCGTTAGGATAGGTCGGATTAGTAGGACCAAATCCATAATACAATGTTTGGTTTATATAAAAAGCTCCATAGCTATTCCTAAAATCAATACTTAAAGGATAGGAAGCAATTTGTTGTCCACTCAATGAGATTACTCTAATACTATCACTAACCGGTGGCAGAGCAAGCGAATTTAGATTTTTAATGGCAAAATAGATGTTTCCCAAACTGTCCATAGCTAGGTCGGCTGAGACTATTCTTTTGCTCCGATCGTCATAAACATTAGTAAAACTGGTTCCATCAAAACGGTTTATTTGTCTTCTATTTTGGTTTCGGGGGTTACCACTAGAATAATAATAGAGGTTGCTTCCTGTACAGGTGCAATTTAGGTTGCTTATACCTGTTATAATAGGCACCCAGCTGCTGCCATCAAAATAGGTTGGAATAGCCCCCCTGTTGCCATTTAAAGTGTCTTTACTTCCATAAAAAGTAGGACTAAAATTACCTCCATTTAAATTTGCACAAATGGCGAGACTATTACTCAATGCTCCATTCATTAGCACACTATCTAACCTGACTTGATTATTGATTAATGTAAACTGGCGGATTTGACCATTGGAAAGCAGCTGATAGAATACATTTGGAAGGCATGCTAAACCACTTTTGTTTTGTTTAAACTTTACTTTCCTGGGAACTGCATTATCAGGTAAGTGATTTACATTCTGGATAAAATTTTGCCCGTAGGATTGTGAAATTGAAAAGAATATTATGAGTATTAGGAAAAAAGTAAGTCGTTTTGCCATTTGATTAAAAGTTGATTTTAAATCAAGAATTTATTCTGCAGGATTTCTAATCCTAAACTAGGATTCTATTTACCAAACCAAAGTTATTATTTCCCGATACAAAAGCTAGAGAAAATATGACCCAAAATATCGCGGTCGATCTCAATGGTTCCGGTGATCTCTCCTAAGAAATGCAGGCTTTGACGAATATCCATGGCTAAAAAGTCACCAGTGATGTTTTGGTCTAAACCTTCCCTCACCCTTAGTAGGCTTTCTTGCGCCTTTTTTAGGGCTTGATGATGTCTTGCATTACTGACGGTTACTTGATTGGCGGAGGATAGGGTTTCTTTCGCAATTTTTTCGAGTATGGCTGTTAGTTCGTCTAAGTGGTACTTTTTTAAAGCAGAAAGAAAAATAGGCGTCTTCCCTTCAGGAAATTTCTTCTTTATTTCCAAAGGAATATGCGCAAGGTCAAAATTACCTTGGTCGACTTTGTTGGCTAAAACGATCAATTGTTTGTCTTGGCCTTCTATTTTGGCTTCAATCTCTTGAATCATTTCTTTTATTTGGGCAGCATCAGCTTGAATCGCATCAACCAGATAAAGCACGATCATGGCCTTGTCAACCATCTCAAAGGTGCGCTTGATTCCAATATTCTCCACTAGGTCATCAGTTTCTCGAATTCCCGCAGTATCGATAAAGCGAAAGCTGATCCCACCGATCTTTACTTCATCTTCTATACTGTCACGGGTGGTCCCAGCTATTTCGGAAACAATGGCTTTTTCTTCATTTAAAAGCGCATTGAGTAAGGTGCTTTTACCCACGTTGGGCTGACCAACTATGGCAACAGGAATACCGTTTTTCATTACATTCCCGGTAGCGAAAGAGTCAATCAGCTTGCTTAAGATCAAAAGAATACGATCTACTAATTCCTTTAAGTCATCTCGGTCAGCAAATTCAACATCTTCTTCAGCAAAATCTAATTCCAATTCGATCATAGAGGTAAAGTGAATTAACTCTTCCCTCAATTCTTGTATCTTTTTTGAAAAGCCGCCACGCATTTGATTCATGGCTAACTGATGAGCAGCCTTGCTTTCTGAGGCAATTAGGTCAGCCACTGCTTCGGCCTGAGCTAAGTCCATTTTACCGTTTCTAAATGCGCGCATGGTGTATTCTCCCGGATTAGCTATTCTAGCCCCTTCTTCAGTGAACAGTTTCATTACCTCAGAAAGAATAAAAGCAGAACCATGACAAGAGACTTCTACCACATCTTCACCGGTATAAGAGTGCGGAGCTTTAAAGAGCGAAAGCATTACTTCGTCAACTACCTTCTCATCAGCTTTAATCTTACCAAAATGCAAACTTTGTCCCTTTTGATTGCTTAATGCTTTGCCGTCAAATACCGCTTGAGCAATCTTAATGGCCTCAGGTCCTGACAAGCGAATAACACCAATGGCTCCCGAACCTGCAGGGGTTGATAAGGCACATATTGTATCTCGATCGATCATTTTACAAATTTACTTATTTGATAGACCACAATAGCAGGACAATTCTTTCAGGTTAACACTAAATTAATATTAGTTCTTGACCTTCGTACTTTAATAAAGCTGCATGCCAGAAAATAAATATGCTGATTACTTAGACCTAAGAAAACTAGTCTATAGCCTGTTCAATATCTTTAAGTCTGAAAGCAAGTTTATTTTGCTAATTGGAATCTTATTGGTTACTGCTTCTTTTGCCACTCCCTATCCAGATATCGCCCGATGGTTTGGTTTTATTTTAGCCGCATATTCTGCTGTTGCAAACGATAGCATCCAAACCATTGGAACTTTTATTGTTTCCAACCAACACCGTAAATGGTATGTGCTCTGGCTTTACATTGGTTTGATCTTTGTCATTACGGTTACCTACAGTTTCATTGTGTTTAATGGCGATGTTTCTTATCAACGCCTACAAACTCCGGGTTTGGATCAAGCACCGTCAAGCTTTACTTTTTTGCAACTGATCGCCCCTTTGATCCTGATTGTGCTTACCCGCTTGCGGATGCCGGTATCGACCACTTTTTTACTCCTTACTATCTTTTCGACGAAGTCCTCAGCAGTATTAAGCGTGCTAACAAAGAGCGTTTCAGGTTACTTGGTAGCTTTTCTTTCAGCCATAATAGTTTGGTTTACCATTAGAAAGCTTGTCAAGTACAAATTTAAAGGAGTGGCGCACCCTATTTGGGCGGTAATTCAATGGATTACTTCTGGTACTTTGTGGTCGGTTTGGGTGATGCAAGATGCAGCCAATATTGCGGTGTTTTTACCAAGGAGTTTAAGTCTTGGTGGGTTCATAGCCTTTACTTTATTTATATTTTTTGGTTTGGGTCTACTTTTTTTCATGAGGGGTGATCGCATTCAAAAAATCGTCAATGAGAAGTCGGGCATTGCAGATATTCGTTCTGCTACTTTAGTCGACTTTGTTTATGCCTTAATACTTATTTACTTTAAGCAAATTAGCCAAATACCCATGAGTACTACTTGGGTATTTTTAGGCCTGCTGGCCGGAAGAGAAGTTGCCTTGTCCATCACGAAAAAAAGGCAAAAGAGGCGAAAAGTCAAATTAAAAGAAACCTTATGGATGGTCAGTCGAGATCTCTTAATGGCAGGCATAGGTTTGTTGGTCAGCCTTGTTTTAGCAATTGCGATTAATCATGAGATGCGAGCAGCATTCTTGAACCTCTTTTAGATTAAACCAATCCGTACCTTTTGGGTTTCTTTTCCAAAGAATACCCTATGCCTGAATTACCTGAAGTAGAAGCTTATCGAATGTATGTAGAAACGGCACTTTTCGAATCTCCTATTCAAAAAGTAGAACTCCTCAGAGAAAAAGTGATGAAGAGCGATTGGAAGGAGTTCAAAAAACAAACGGAAGGTCAGCGTTTTATTTCAACAAAGCGTATCGGAAAGTACTTGTTTATGCAATTGGAAAATAAGAAGTGGGTTTTATTCCATTTCGGCATGACAGGTAAACCTGAGTTCTATCAAAGCAAGGAGGTGCAACCGAAGCACAGTCGTTTAATCATTCACTTTGAAAGTGGTTTGAAGCTATCTTTTGTCTGCATGCGCCTTTTTGGTCGGGTAGAATTGGTAAACTCCATAGAACAGTATCAAAAGGAACACAAATTGGGAATAGATGCTTTGGAAGTGAGTCAAAGTGATTTTTCTGATTATTTGAGTTCACGAAAAGCAGCAGTCAAAACGGTGCTTTTGCATCAAAATGCTTTTGCAGGAGTGGGAAATTGGATTGCTGATGAAGTACTTTTTCAATCTGAGATCCACCCTGAGATTCGGGCGCATAAATTGACGAAAAAGCAATTGGAACGTATTTACGATGACTTGCAAGAAGTGCTGAAAATAGCCGTACAGAAACAAGCGAACTACCATGAATTCCCCGAACATTTCATGGTAAAAGAACGCTGGGGAGATGGGAATTGTCCTAAATGCGGAGAAGAACTGAAGCGAATCGTGGTGGGGGGTAGAGGAACCTATTTATGCGAAAACGAGCAAGCAGGCTAAAGGATTAATACCTTTGGCAAAAGCAATGAGCAAGAGATGAATCACCTCGCACACCTTTACCTTTCACAAACTGATCTTGATTTGCTTGTAGGTAACTTTATTGCTGATCAGGTAAAGGGCAAGGCACTAAAGAATTATTCTGAAGGAGTGCAAAAAGGAATTGAAATGCACCGCGCGATCGATACTTTTACAGATCAACATCCTTTGGTGCTTCAAAGTAAACAGCGTTTATATGCTAAGCATCATAAATATGCTGCAGTTATTGTCGATATGTTCTTTGATCATTTGCTTGCTAAAAATTGGACCGACTACTCACCATTAAAACTCGAATTATTTTCAAAGAATGTATACCGTTTGTTGAATGCGCGACAAGCAGAGATGCCTGAGCGTTCCCAACGGATCTTGTTTTACATGAGTAAAGGTGATTGGCTGACCAATTACCGAGAAAAAAAAGGAATTGAAAGAGCTTTGCAAGGACTTGCTAGTCGGGCTAAATTCGAATCCAAAATGGGGGAGTCAGTTGCAGATTTGTACAAAGATTGGGATGCTTATGAAGCTGAATTCAAAGCTTTTTTCAAAGAATTGTATGAATTTTCGATGCAATGGAAATGAGCTACTATTAAAAGTCTATCTTGTTCCAAAATTTGCGAAATGAAACAGTTCCTATTTTTAGCTTTAATACTTTCTTTTACGTTTTGTTTTGCACAGGCTCAGAACAATACTATCGTTTTAAAACCTTCAGGACAAAAAGGAAAAGATTCTCAGATTTATAGCCTTGGGCCAAACAATAATTATGGAAGTATATCCAACCTTTTGCCTAATACTTGGACCAACAATAATGTGTTAGCTAATATTCGGGCATTCATTGAATTTGACCTTGTCAGTTTGCCGGCGAATGCAATCATTGATTCTGCCTTTTTAAAATTGTATTATGACTCTAGCAATACTGTAAACTACAGGACTCACATAGGGAATAATGACATGGAGGTGAAACGGGCGGAAAGTGCTTGGAAGGAAGATTCAATCACTTGGAATAATCAACCCACCACTTCTAACCTAAATGTAGTCACAGTTCTACCTTTTGTAAGCAATACACAAAATTACAGCATCAATGTTTCTAATCTCTTAAAGGATATGCTTGTGAATGGGAATTACGGTTTTATGGTAAAAATGATAGATGAAGTCAACTTTTATAAAGCTTCAATTTTTGCATCTTCAGACCATCCTGATTCTACTTTGCATCCTGAATTGATCGTAAATTATCATATCACGACAAGCATTGAATCATCAAGAAGCAATTTGTCAAAGGACTTAGTTGCTTTCCCTAATCCTACGACTGGGGTTTTAAATCTAAACTTTTTAAATCATCAGCCACTAGCTAGCCTGCAAATTGAGCTTAGTAATATTCTTGGTGAAGTGCAGCAAATTACTCCTCCAACTGCTGATTCTCAAATTGACTTATCACACCTGGCGAAGGGAATCTATTTCCTTAAATTAACTAATCGGTCAAATCAAGTTTATTTAAAAAAGGTGGTTCTTTTCTAAGTAGCGCACCTGAGCTCCAAAACACCCTTTCTTTACTTTTGTGGTTATGATGTCATCTGCCCCACTTGCCGAACGTATGCGACCAAAAAATCTCGATGGATATTTAGGTCAGGAACATTTAGTAGGAAAGAAAGCTGTGCTGCGAGGATTAATTGAAAAAGGGATGATTCCCTCTATGATCTTATGGGGTTCGCCTGGTATAGGAAAAACAACTTTGGCTCAAATCATTGCTGAAACCGTTGACCGCCCTTTTTACACTTTAAGTGCAATTAATTCAGGGGTTAAAGATGTACGCGAAGTGATTGATAAAGCTAAGCGGAAAGATATGTTCTCAGCTGCTAACCCAATTTTATTCATTGATGAAATTCACCGCTTTAGCAAATCCCAGCAAGACTCTTTGCTTGGTGCAGTAGAAAACGGAGATGTAACCTTGATTGGCGCTACCACTGAAAACCCGTCTTTCGAAGTTATTTCTGCTTTATTGAGTCGCTGTCAAGTTTATACCCTAGAGCCCCTCAATAAAGAAGATTTAGAAGGCTTACTGAAAAAGGCCCTTAAAGAGGACACTGAGTTACAGAAACGGAAGATAAAATTAAAAGAGACTCATAGTTTATTGCAGTTTTCTGGCGGAGATGCACGTAAGTTGCTCAACCTTTTTGAACTAGTGGTTCAGCAACAAGAGGGAGAAGTTGTGATCACCAATGAGTTGGTAAGGTCGATAGCACAACAAAATATAGCGCAATATGATAAAGACGGCGAACAACATTATGACATCATTTCTGCTTTTATCAAATCTATTCGAGGCAGTGACCCCAATGCAGCCGTTTATTGGTTAGCCAGAATGATCGAAGGAGGAGAGGAACCCAAGTTTATCGCTCGTCGTCTGCTCATTTTAGCTTCTGAGGATATTGGCAACGCCAACCCCACTGCTTTGGTTATTGCGAACAATACCTTTCAAGCTGTTCAGGTGCTCGGTTGGCCTGAGTCAAGGATTACTTTGTCGCAATGCGTGACTTATTTGGCATCATCACCCAAAAGCAATGCAGCTTATTTAGCCATTAATCAAGCACAAGCAATGGTTAAGGAGCAGGGAAGTTTAGCTGTTCCTTTGCCTCTTAGAAATGCTCCCACAAAACTGATGAAAGAGATTGGCTATGGAAAGGAATACAAATACAGTCACGATTACCCCAATAATTTTAAAGCGCAAGAGTTTTTACCGGAAGAGATAAGTGGTAAAACCTTTTACCGGCCACAGGCAAATTCTAGAGAAAACCAACTGAAGGAAAGGTTGAAGGCGCTTTGGCAGCACAAATATGGATATTAAAAAATAACTATCTAGTATTTATAACAATTTGTATATGCAACACTAATCTAAATGTTCTTAGAGCTTAAAGGTTGTGGATTTATGAATCGAGGCTCTTATTTATCCCATAGCTATACTATTGCAAAATATTCTTATTTCAACTTCCTCCTTTGCTGTTTCAATTTACAACTTCTCATCGTTTTCACTTGATACTTACAACCTATTATTTGAGCCTCTTAGATTACAATGCAAAACAGCCAAGCTAAATAGTATTAGCTGCTTTAAGTCTTTGTAGCAACACCAACTAGTCTTGTCTACTACTTTGGATGATCGTCAATAGTTTTGTATTTTAGCATTGATGCACTATTATTTAATTTTCCAAAAGAGATTTTGTTTAAGGGGTAGCAACCTAGTATGCAACTAAATCCTGAATTTTTTAATTAAAAACCTTATTGTGTACATATAATATTAATTACTAAACAGTTAATCCATATTAATATGAAATCCTTTCCTAGAAAGCTCTTCTTGTTTCTTTTTTTAATCCTTAGCATTTTGTCTTTAAAGTCACAATCGCAATGGACAACTATGGGTGTAAAGCAGAATAGGGTATTCAATCTTACTACTTATGCTTATTCTGATATTGATGGTGAAGGTAAGACCATCGCAATATCCGACACTTTTACAGTAGCTAGCCAACCTTTTCCTATCGAAATTGTAAAAATTAAGGACTGGGATGGAACTTCATGGGTACAAAGAGGAAGTAATATCATACCTAATGTTTTAGATGGTCTTGCATTAAGTGGAAATGGTAATGTAGTTTCTATATACAGCCGAATTAACCCATATCCTTATCCTAACACCAATTCAGGTGTAATTTTCATCTACGAGTGGAGTGGAAGTAGTTGGGTTCAACTAGGGGATTCAATCATACCTAATCCCAATCATGGATCAAATTATCCATTTGACGAAATTGGGAAAAGCATGGATTTAAGTAACGATGGATATTCGATTGTAATTGGAGCGGATAATTCAGCTCGTGTGTATGTCTGGAATGGAAACTCATGGCTTCAAAGGGGACAAGACTTAGTCGGCGATCAATATGATGACTTCGGTTATAGTGTTAGCATGAGTGGTGACGGCAATACAATCGCTATAAGTTCTCCTCAAACCGATCCTGTTGGTAATCTTTCTACCCATTATGGAAAAACTCGCATTTATGAATGGCAAAATGGCTGGAATTTAAAAGGAAATATTATTAGAGGAGAAAATATTGCTGATTTCTCAGGTGGTGACATCCAATTGAGTAACGACGGCAATTCTATTATTATAGGATCTCCAGGCAATAGCGATGCGGGTAGATCTGCAGGACATGCAAGAGTTTTTAAATGGTCTGGAAGCTCGTGGTTTCAAGTAGGAAATGACATTGATGGAGAAGCTCCAGAAGATAAATCGGGGAGAGCAGTTAGTATTAATTCAGATGGTACTATCGTAGCAATTGGAGCACCTTTTAACTCAGATGGAGGGAATAATGCCGGTCATGTTCGTGTATATAAATGGAACGGGATAGTGTGGTTCCAAGAAGGAATGGACATTGATGGTAATCCTCCAAGACCTGCAGTATCTGCACTTGGCCCTTTTTTTGGTTCTCACCTCACTTTGAATCATGCCGGAAATATTTTTATTACTGTTTCTGAAGCTGATTACTCAAAAGTTTATTCATATTGTTCTGATTCAACCTCAAGTATTTCACAAACATCTTATAATCAAATTCAAGTAGATTTATCAAATGCAGATAGCTATCAGTGGTATGATTGTTCAAGCGGTAACCCAATAAGTGGAGCTTCTAATCAAGCCTTGAATGTCACTGATACAGGCTCATATAAAGCTGAAATATTTATTAATGGGTGTATTTTGAGCTCAGATTGTTTTAAAGTTGATTGCTATAATCCTAATTTAAGTCTCTCCCAACCAGATAGCAACTCTATTCAGGTAAATTTTTCAAATGCAGACAGTTATCAATGGTATGATTGTAACAGTGGAAATCCAATTTCGGGAGGTAATAGTCCAGTTTTAAATGTCTTAGATACCGGATCATATAAAGTTGAGATTAACCTAATGGGATGCACATTGATTTCAAATTGCATAGCGGTTAAATTTGTAGGTATTCATGAACTTAGTCAACTGATTAGTAAATTATACCCCAATCCTAATAGAGGAATTGTTAATATAGATTTCAATGGTGAGGTGAATGGAAATCTGAGTATATTTAGTTTAGATGGAAAAACTATTCTCAACAAAGAGTTAAATAATAAGAATAGAGTACGACTCGATTTAACGGGGGTATCTGAGGGAACTTATTTAATAGAACTGTCTGACGACAATGGAAATTTTAATAATCGGATTATAACGGTAATTGATAATTGAAATAATGAATAGTTCTAAAGGCAAAGTATCTTTCAATCTAGATGCTTATTAATGACTGAGTTTCCTCTACTGAAATTTCTCATTTGTATTACAACAAAGAAAGATTTTCAAAGTGCAAGTACACTTTAATTTCTCCATTAATATTTTATCATTTCTCTTTTGCACGCCACCACCTAAAAACATAATTTTGGGAACCATTCAAATGTATATTCAAAACCAATTCAATGAGCGTTTTAGTAAATAAAGATTCAAAGGTTATTGTGCAAGGCTTCACCGGAAGCGAAGGAACCTTCCACGCAGGTCAAATGATAGATTACGGCACCAATGTGGTTGGTGGGGTAACTCCGGGTAAAGGCGGACAGACGCACCTTGGAAAACCAGTTTTTAATACTGTAGAAGAAGCTGTGAAAGAAGCAGGAGCAAATGTGACCATCATTTTTGTACCACCTGCTTTTGCGGCTGATGCCGTTATGGAAGCTGCTGATGCGGGCATCGAAATCATTATCTGCATCACAGAAGGAATTCCTACCAAAGACATGATCACGGTAAAGGAATACATTGCTGATAAAGATTGTCGTCTGATCGGTCCTAACTGCCCAGGTGTTATTACTCCGGGTGAAGCTAAGGTTGGAATCATGCCAGGCTTTGTTTTTAAGTCAGGAAACATTGGAATCGTTTCGAAGTCAGGAACGCTTACTTATGAAGCTGCAGACCAAGTTGTGAAAGCTGGTTTAGGTATTACCACTGCAATTGGTATTGGAGGTGACCCAATCATTGGAACTACTACCAAAGAAGCAGTTGAGCTTTTTATGAATGATCCTGCGACTGAGGGGATTATCATGATTGGTGAGATTGGAGGTTCTATGGAAGCTGATGCAGCCAATTGGATCAAAGAAAACGGCACCAAGCCTGTTGTTGGCTTTATTGCAGGTCAAACTGCTCCTGCCGGAAGAACGATGGGACACGCAGGTGCGATTGTTGGTGGAGCAGATGATACAGCTGCTGCTAAAATGAAAATTTTGAAAGAATGTGGTGTAACTGTTGCAGAATCACCAGCAGAAATAGGCAAAAAGATGGCAGAAGCCATGAAGGTCAATGCCTAAATAGAAAAAGTCTAAATAAAAAAGGTGCATCAATTGAATGATGCACCTTTTTTTGTGTTTGTATTTATCTATTTTTTAATGAAGGGAAATGTTTTAAGCTGTCCCTGATCATCGATTAATTCTAGAAAATAAGAGCCTTCCGAGAGTGAGGAAATATTCACTTCACCTGCCTGGTTGATACTCTGCTGCATCACTAGCTTACCATCAATGTTTAGAATCCTTAGCTGCTTGTTGTATTGGTCAAAGTTGCCTTTCAGTTTAATTTGGTCAACTGCAGGATTTGGATAAAGCACTAACTGTTCTTTTGTTGCTGCTTCAGCTAAAGAAGTTGAATTGTTATACGTTATAATTAGCCTTGGATGATTGGCGCTATTTCCATTGTCTTTTGAGGCAAACCTTTTAGCGCTTGCATTGCTTGATTCGTCTCCAACAAGGATCCAACCAAAGTTAGGATTGGTGCCATCGATCCAATCTTGCACATCGGTAACCAGCTGATTTCCGCTGAAGTTGATCAAGGCGTTACTACTATTCACAGAGGCATTGGCTGAGCTAGTGGCTACGAAGTCACCACCTGCTGTGTTCCAAGTTCCGGTGCTGTTGAAAGTATGGATCCAAGTGGCATCATTACTACTAGCCGTGGCTCCTGAACCTTCTTGTCCACTTGCATTTGATGCCCCTTCGCCCCAATCAGCAGATAAGCGGTGAACGTTAACGGTATGTGGTCCTCTTTTTTGTCTATTAACCCTTAATTCCAAAATTACATTAGTAATGGTAGCAGTTGAAGGTATGTTGCTGAGGTCAAATTGTAGTAATGCTCTTCTAAGCGCGCCATTATTAGTTCTTCCTGCGAAGATGTGAGCGCCCGAGCCATTGCTGAGCGCACCTGTGGTAGATTCATACAGGGTATTGTCTTTACTGACAGAAGAAGTATCAGTGATTTGGGCATCTGCAGCAAAAGCTGTCGCTGTTCCAAGAAAAATAGTAAGTAATATTTTTTTCATAGTGTTAGGTTTTAGTTCATTTAATATACCTCTTGTAGGTTGAAATTGTTCTACCTCTTTAACAATAGCCCATTAGCTTGTAAGTCAGAATGCCAACCCATTCATGAATTAACCAATACCATTTTTGCATAGTATCAGCCTGTGGGACCAATAAAAAATAGGGGTCAATAGATAGGTTATAGGCAACTTGATCGGTGGGAAAGGGATCAACATCCAAGCCTTGTTTTTTAAAACAAAGCACTGATCTGCGCATGTGTGTTGTAGAGGTAGAGAGTAAGTATGGGCCTTCGATTTTTTTCTCCCTAATCAACCCTGCTGAGTATTTAGCATTTTCGTAAGTGTTCTGCGATTTTTCTTCAGTGATAAGATCTTCCGCAGCTACCCCTATGCTAAGTAAGTAGTCTTCGAGCACGCCGGCTTCTATTTGGTCTTTTATAATTCTACCTGAACCACCAGATAATAGAAGTTTTTTCACTTTCCCTTCGAAATACAAGGGTAACACATTTAAGAATCGATCTGAATTACTATGAAATTCAACACTTTTATGTTGATGATCAATTGAAACAATTCCACCTAAAATAATGGCAACTCCATATTCAGCTTTTAGTGATGTTTTAGTGCGTGGTTGCATTTCCCATGCATGGCTAAACTGGTAGAAGATAGCTTGATTTGAAAAGAAATAGAGGATTAGTATACTCCCTAAGAATAAACGCTTTTTTCGTTTTGGGTTTTTCGTGAAGAAAGCCCATAACAAACACCCTAAACTCCAAACTATGGGAGCAATGAGAAAATCGAGGACCTTTGAGATGATAAAAAACAAGCTGTTTACTTTAACTTTTCTGCAAGTTTAAAACTATTCTCGATACAATCGCTAACCGAAATGCCTTTCAAGAAGTTGCCTGCAATCAAAAAGTTCGGGTTTTTAGCTTCAAAGGTGGCTATTTGGTCTAAAATGTTCTGATGTCCTAACTCATATTGGGGGATAGCTTTTGGCCAGTGGTACGATTCAGCTAATTCATAGTTCCCCTCCACAACCTTAAGCTTTACCAGACTTTGATGAATTTCTTCTTGAATTTCTTTTTTATCGCGCTCAATGAAATCTGCTTGACGATAACCACCTGAGATTATTGTAATCAGCACTTTGTTTTGAGGTGCTTGGTGTGGAAAGAATTTAGAATTGAATAAAACTCCAAGAAAAGGAACCTGTTCTGCTTTTCTACTTAAAATACCAAAGGCTTCTTTTTTGAAATGCAGCTGTTCTTTATCATAGGCGAGGTGCGTAACGGTGGCCGGAACGTAACTTATTTTTTTTAAGCTTTGGTTTAGGCTAGTTTTTTGTTCATGAATTAAGTTTGCAAGCACTGATGCCGGGAGAGTTGAGATCACTTTTTGCGCTTGTATAGTCTTTTGCTCTTCATTTTGGCGATAGTGAACTTTATAGGAGCCATCCGTTTCTTCAATCTGGAAAACGCTAGCATTCAATTCTATTGAGTCTTTAATTTCTAAAGCAATAGCCTTAGCAAGTGTTTGTAGACCTGTTTTGAAAGTAAATATTTTCTGTTTGGGCAATTGGTACTTTTCGTTGGCGGCTTTTTTTTGCTTCAAAAGCTTGGGCATGCCTTTGAGTATACTGCCATGCTTTTCTTCAGCTTCCTTTAAAATACTTAGCGTGAAGTCAATACTCATCTTCTCAGGATCACCTGCATAAATTCCGGTAACAAAGGGAGTAATCAAATCTTCATAGATTTGCTTCCCAAACCTTCTTTTGCTGAATTCTGCTAAGCTTTCTTCCTTACCACCTTTCTTGGCTTTTTTAAAGGGCTCAGCTAAAATATTCCCCAAGGTTGCCCAACCAAATAGGTTTGATTTAATCGTGCTTTTGAGCGAATTAGGAATCGCTTCTATGTTGCCGTTCTTTAAAACAAATCTACTTTTAATGGCTTGCTCATCAGGCTCAATAATTTGATTTTTTAACCCTAGCTCATCAATTAATTCCTTGATTGCTCCATTGTTAATCAGTACCGTATTTGGACCCAACTCATAGGTATAGGAAGCCTTCTGTCGGCTTTTGATCTTACCGCCGACTTCTGAATCTGCTTCAAGCAAGATAAAATCCTTTCCTGCTTGCTTCAGTTTGTAGGCCAAACTTAAACCGCTTATCCCTGCTCCAAGAATACAGATCATATGGTCATTGAAAAAAGCTGGGTACTTGGCTTGTTGCGCAACATGCGCAGATCAAAAGCCATGCAAACGTTTCGGACAAATGGTTTTCCGGCTTCTGTAATCCGAATCACCTCTTCGTTTACTTCCACCAACTGATCATTAATCATTTCTTCTAATCGCCTTGAAACTTCTTTTCGAAGACTTTCTTCACCTGACTTCCAATCACTTTCAAAATGGCACATCAAATTCAAAATGTGCTTTCGCATTTGCAAATCCTCTTTGTTTAAAGCATGACCTCTAAAAATGGGAAACTCATCTTGATCTAGTGCTCTGTAATAAGCTTCAATTGTTTTTTCGTTTTGGGCAAAAGCATACCAACTGTCGCCGATGCTAGAGACACCTAAACCAATCATTAGTTGCGTTTTGGAGGCGGTGTAGCCCATAAAATTGCGATGCAGGGATTTATTTTGCATTGATTGGTACATGCTATCATGGCTTAAGGCAAAGTGATCCATCCCAATTTCATGGTAGCCGGCATCTAAAAGGAGTTGATAACCTAATTCATAAAGTGCTCTCTTTTCTTCGTTCTTCGGAAGGTCATCTTCATTAAAACCACGCTGGCCATTGCCTTTGATCCAGGGCACATGCGCATAGCTGTAAAAAGCAATCCTTTCAGGTTTAAGGGTTTTTACCTTTTCGATGCTGTGTTTTACGCTCTCTCTGGTTTGAAAAGGTAAACCATAAACCAAATCGAAGCTAATTGACTCATAACCGTTTTCTCGACTTTCTTTGGTGACCTTTTCAACCATTTTAAAAGGTTGAATCCTATTGATGGCTTGCTGCACCTTAAGGTCTAGATCTTGAACCCCGTAACTCGCTCTATTAAACCCATGCTTGGCCATAATTGCCAAATGTTCACTTTTGGTATTATTAGGGTGCCCCTCAAAGCTGTAGGAATAATGCGCTGCCTTATCAGCCAAACTGAAAATTCCTTTTAAAAGTTGATCAAGACTTTGGGGACTAAAAAAAGTAGGGGTTCCTCCACCAAAGTGCAATTCAGCAATTTTTGGTCGTGTTTCAAAAAGATCACAATAGAGCTTCCATTCTTTTAATACTGCTTTAATGTAGGGATCTTCTACTGTATGGTTTTTGGTAATGCGTTTATTGCAGCCACAAAAGGTACATAGGCTTTCGCAAAAGGGGAGGTGTATGTATAAACTAATGCCTTCATCTTTATTGCTTTCTTGAAAGGAACGCTTTACACTTTCAATCCATTCAACTTGCTCGATACCCTCTTCGTTCCAATAGGGAACAGTAGGGTAAGAGGTATAGCGCGGACCAGGTATATTGTATTTGGAAACTAAACTTCTCACGCTGCAAATTTACCAAGAAACAGCGCAGTTTATTGGCTGTTCATTTGCGTATGGGGCTTTTTGTAAAACTTGTAAGTAGTGAGAATTAATTTTTAGTAAAAAGTGGTAAAAGTTTTTGATTTTCAATTTGTTATAGTAATTTGGATGTGAGTTTGAATACCAAGGTTATTATGAAACACGAAACCACGATTGCTGTAATTAAAACGATTGAGAAAGATATTATTCGAGTTTGTATTAAGCCCGATGTGGAAATCGTAGCCGCTCACTTAGATGAAAACGCTTCCATTTACAAAGAAATTTTGGGTAATGAAAAAGGGCTGTTCTTAGTAGTGTTTGAGGAAGGAGGCACTTCTGACCAAGAGACAAGAGATAAGTACGGCGACAAAAGTCGGTCGAAATTTAAAAAAGCAGAAGCCTTAGTAGCTAAAAGCCTAGCGCATAAAATCGAATCAAAATTCTATAAAAGCTATTATAAACCTGAGCACCCTGTTGAACTTTTCTCAAATGAAGCAGATGCAAAAGAGTGGTTGCTAACTTTTAAATAATAAATTCTACTTAATTATTCACTTAGATTGGTTAGAAAGTAGCCTGAAACTTTCATTTTCTCATAAGACCTTTGCTTAGCTTTACGGCCTATGAGAATAGGTCTTATTTTTTCATCTCTTTTTGTTTTATTGTTTGCCTGTAATGCAGAAAGAGATTATGGTGACAAGCAAATATTCCGTTACAACCTTGCCGAGGGATTAACATCTTTAGACCCTGCTTTTGCGCGAAGCTTAGAAAACGTTTCCACTGTGGGTCATCTTTTTAACGGTCTGGTGCAAATGGATCAGCAGTTGCAATTAAGACCTTGCATCGCTAAATCCTGGCAAATTTTAGACAGTGGAAAGCTATATCGATTCACTTTACGATCTGATGTCTATTTTCACGCTCATCCTCATTGGCAGACTAAAGAAGCACAAAAGCTAAAGGCAAGTGATTTTGTCTTTTCCCTAAATCGCTTGATCGATCCTGAATTACTTTCACCCGGAAGTTGGGTGATGAACCCTGTTGCTCGATTAGGAGACGATCAACTTGCAATAAGTGCGCCCAACGATACCATACTTGAAATTAAATTAAAAGAGTCCTTTCCACCTTTTATAGGTCTGTTAAGCATGGCCTATTGCAGCGCTGTGCCTGAAGAGATCGTAAAACTTGATCCTAAAGGTTTTCGTTCACAGCCAATTGGTACAGGTCCATTTCAGTTTAAGTTTTGGAAAGAGAACATAAAATTAGTGCTATTAAAAAATCCACTTTACTTTGAGCAATCTTCTGAAGGTGAGAAATTACCTTTTTTAGACGCCGTTTCCATTTCCTTCACGAAAGATGAGGAGGTAAACTTCTTGAAATTCTTAAAAGGTGAATTGGATTACCTGTCAGGTTTAAAAGGCAGTTATAAAGACGAACTTTTAGATTCCAAAGGAAAGCTTCAAAAAGCCTATCAAGAGCAGTTTCAATTACTCAAAAGTCCTTATTTGAATACGGAGTATTTGGGCTTTTACCAAGAATTAAAGCAAGATCATCCTTTAATGAATAAGCATATCCGTAAGGCTATAAATTACGGTTTCGATCGCTCAAAAATGCTGCAATATTTGCGCAATGGCATTGGAACTCCTGCCGAGTCAGGTTTTATCCCGAAAGGCCTTCCTTCTTATGATACAAGCTATCAAGCCTATTCTTTTCAAGCAGATTCTGTGCAAGAGCTACTAGAAAAAGCGGGTTATCCGAGAGGAGAGGGTTTACCTACCCTAAGATTGAGTACAACCTCTCAATACCTTGATCTTTGCGAATACTTGCAACACCAATTGGGGAAATTCGGTATTCCTATTGAGATAGAGGTGAATCAGGCTGCTATCAACAATGAGATGATCGCCTTTGGTAAACTGAGTTTCTTTAGAAAATCTTGGGTGGCGGATTACCCAGATGCTGAGAATTACCTTTCTCTTTTTTATTCCAAAAACTTTGCTCCCGAAGGACCTAATTACACGCATTTTAAAGATGAACAATACGACAGTTTGTACCTAGAAGCAATGAAAATCGATGAACAAACTGAGCGGATAAAGCTCTACCGCGCTATGAATCGGATTATTACTGAAGAAGCACCGGTAGTTCCGCTTTTTTACGATGAAGTTGTTCGTTTTATTCCAAAAAACCTTTCTGGTATTGGGGTGAACCCATTGAATGTTTTGGTGTTGAAATACGCGAAGAAAAAACTGTAAAGCACATTTATTGGAATCAGAAAAACCAAACTCTTACGCTAAATACCGAAGGTGGAGTAAATTCACGCTTGTTTTCTTGTTACTCGTTTCGAGCTTCCTTGGGTATAGGGCTTCTAAACTGGAGTTTGATTACGATTTTGAAAAATTCTTTCCCCAAGAAGACGAGGACCTCAGTTTCTTTAAAGACTATCGAGAAGTTTTTGAAAATGACAACGACTTCATTTTGATTGGACTTCGTAATGAAGCAGGATTGTTCGATCAAGCCTTTTTGAATAAAGTAGCAGCTTTTACCGACTCTTTAAAGACCTTACCTCATTTAAGAGAAGTTATTTCTCCTCTGGAGATGAAGTATTACGAAGTAAGCCGAACGGGACTAGGCGTAATCGAAAAAGAATTTTTTCATACTGACAATCCTGCACGCTACAGCAGTGATTCAGCTTTGCTGGCAAATACAAATCAGCCCATAGCTGAAGTTGTCAATTTAGGAAATAACTCATTGGTTCTTTTAATTAAGAACGAGCAATTAATCTCAAAAGAAAAATCAGATGAATTAGCGGTTGCTCTGCAAGCTATGTTAGACCGTCAGCAGTTCAAAGAGGTACATGTCATGGGCAAGATCATGGGCCAACTTGAATACATAGAGGTCATGAAAGTAGAGTTCTTAACCTTTATGCTGATCTCGGTTTTTGTGCTCATCGTATTTCTCATCATAACATATCGCTCGCTTTGGGGAATTATCATTCCAATGGCAACGGTTCTGTTGGCGGTAGTAGGAAGTTTGGGTTTTATGCAAATCAGCGGTAAGCCTTTAAACATGATGACTACCCTGTTGCCGGTAATCATGTTGGTGGTAGGAATGTCTGATGTGGTGCACATGGTTTCCAAATACTTAGAGGAGATTCGGTACGGTAGAAAGAAAGCACAAGCCTTGGTAAACATGATCAAAAAAGTGGGGGTAGCTACCCTACTAACTTCCCTTACTACTGCTTTGGGTTTTGTTACTTTAATCGGTGTAAGCATGGAACCAATACGCGACTTTGGGATATTTACCGCATTAGGCGTTATCATTGCCTTTGTACTTTCTGTGCTTTTCATACCCTCCATTTTTATGTTGATCAAAAAGCCAAAAATCACCAATGCTAAACAAATTCAAAATGGCTGGGAAAGAGGCTTGGGGCTTGCTTTTATTTGGCTTTGCCGCAGAAGAAAAAAGGTATTGATAGCTTATGTAATTGTAACCATGGTTGCCTTATTTGGTGCAAGTAAAGTTCAATTCGACTATTTTTTGATGCAAGACTTGGATGAGGATCAACCCTTAATGAAAGAGTTGAGTTACTTTCAAGAACAATTTGGAGGAATTAGGCCTTTTGAGCTAGCTGTAATTCCTAAAGAGCCTTATAAGATCGATGACTATGAAGTTATGAAAGAAGTTGAGCGTCTAGAGTTTTATTTAGACTCAACTTACGGTGTTAACCAAATGCTTAGTCCTACAGTACCTTACAAATTTTTCAACCAAGCGCTTAGGAATGGGAAAGAAGCTTATTATAAAATACCAGAAAACCCCAAACGGTATAACTACCTAAAGAAACAGCTAAGCAATTTTGAAAGCAGGAAAGAGTGGCAAGAACTAGTAGCGGCCGACAAGAGTATGGGACGAATTTTTGGTCGCATGATCGATCCGGGAAGTAGAGAAATGTTAATCAGAAACGACTCTCTTAGAAGTTTCTATGAGGGTAATTTAAATACTGCGGTTTTTGATTATAAACTTACCGGAACACCTGTAATTATTGATAGAAGCGGAAGGTACGTTACCCAAAATGTGATCCTTGGTTTGCTCATAGCTTTTGGGCTTATCGGTTTATCAATGGGATTGCTTTTCAAATCCGTAAAAATGGCTTTTTTGAGTTTAGTACCGAATATTTTTCCCATTCTGCTAACGGCGGGTTTCATCGGCTTTGCAGGAATTGATCTGAACATGTCAACCGCTATCGTTTTCACCATTGCATTTGGAATAGCAGTGGATGATACCATACATTTTTTAAGTCGCTACCGTCAAGAAATGGTGCAAGGCAGAAGTAGACTATATGGCATAAGACGAACTTTTATTTCAACCGGAAAGGCAATCATTATAACATCCATTATTCTGTTAGGTGGTTTTGGTAGCCTGATCTTTTCTAACTTTTTGAGCACCTATTACATTGGCTTGTTTGTGAGTATGACACTCGTTTTTGCAGTGGTAACAGATTTAACTTTACTTCCAATGCTTTTGCTTGGCAATCGGTTCAATAGATCAAAGTCATCGGTTTAGGAAGTACATGCTTCCAAGCCAAATCACAAGCGCTCCAATACCAACATAGCCCACTATTTCCTTACCAAAAAGCCAGTAGGATAATCCAATTATTGCAAATAGAATGAGCGCAATTACACTTTTGATCTTGTCCTTATGATACATACTGCGAAAATACCAATGCACTTAGTCTTTTCGGCTATCTTTGTCACAAAGCATACGCCATGAATTTTATTCTTTTTGATGAAGAAAGGACAAACCTTTTACCTTTAAGCTACACAAGACCAATAGCCGACTTTCGTTGCGGGATCCTAACCTTAAAAGAGAAATGGGAGAAAAGAATTCCAGAAGGTCAGTTTTCTTACCTCACTGCTGATTATTTAAGTGAAAAGTATGCTGCTCAATTTGATGAGCATAAGAATGTTTACTTAAGTGGTAATTTGCTTTCTTCCAATCAATTAGTAGGCATGATCCATCAATTGCTAGATGGTGAGGCAATGGTAGATTCAGCAGGGAATTTACTTGCTTTAAGGACTTCTAAGCAGCTTAATCTGGATGAAATTGTGGCTGAAGGTTATTCAATCAAGGAATTCAAAGGTGAGGCAGGAAAGATTCAAAACCTTTGGGATGTATTCGTCATGAATGCACAGGAATTACAAAAGGATTTTGAACTTTTAACTGAAGGGAGAACGAGCGCAACAATTTCAGCTACAAATACCTTAATTGGCGACCAAGTTTTTTTAGAAGAGGGAGCAAAAGTTGAAGCTGCTACATTAAATAGCACTGCAGGACCAATTTATTTAGCTAAGCAAGCTGAAATTATGGAAGGAACTGTTGTGCGAGGTGGGTTGGCTATGGGCGAAGGAGCTGTTTTGAAGTTAGGCGCTAAGATTTACGGGGCAACTACCATTGGACCTTATTCAAAAGTAGGAGGGGAGGTAAATAATTCAGTGATTTTTGGTTATTCTAATAAGGGCCATGATGGCTTTCTTGGTAACTCTGTACTTGGCGAGTGGTGTAACTTAGGAGCTGATACCAATGTTTCTAATTTGAAAAATAACTATGCCGATATTAAGTTATGGAATTACCATAAAAAGGGATTCGTTGACTCTAAGCGACAATTTTGTGGCATGATGATGGGTGATCATTCCAAAAGCGGCATCAATACCATGTTTAATACAGCAACAGTGGTTGGTGTGAGCGCTAACGTATACGGTGGAGGTTTTCCTAGAAACTTTATCCCTTCATTTGCTTGGGGAGGTTCAGAAAAATGGACCACCTATCGTTTTGAGCGAGCAATGGAAGTAGCTGAAAGAATGATGGAGCGCAGGGGGGTAGATCTTACGGAAACTGACAGAAAGTTACTTCAGGCTGTATTTGACCAAAGCGCACCTTTTCGAAATTTTTAACTGACAGATAAGCAGAACTAGCTTTTTGGCATATCCCTTGAGTTAGTAGGGTAAATAATTAGTGCTTGAGTTTACCATAAGCTTCACTGACAAATTGACTAGACACTATGAGTTCCTTTGACTTTAATAAATTTTCTTTATCAGGTGTAATCGACGACGAAACAGAGTTTATTCCCTTAATGACTTCGGAAGACGAAGAGGAAATGAACCAAGAGGCTACGCCTGAACAATTGCCAATATTGCCTCTGCGCAATACTGTTTTGTTTCCGGGTGTGGTTATTCCAATTACGGTAGGGCGAGATAAATCAATTAAATTGATTCAAGATGCGAATAAATTAGATAAAACCATCGGGGTAATATCTCAGAAGAATACAGATGTAGAAGACCCAAGCCAAGAGCAGTTATTTGAGGTTGGAACGATTGCTCGGATTCTCAAAATGTTTCGCATGCCTGATGGTAATACTACCGTGATCATACAAGGTAAGAAGCGGTTTAAGTTACTTGACATTGTAGAAACGGAGCCTTATTTAAAAGCCAAGGTAGAAGCTTATGAAGTAAATAAAGTGCCAAAAGATGCCAAATTTGGTGCGCTGGTAGATTCTATTAAAGATATGGCGCTGAAAATTATTGAGTCATCGCCTAATATTCCATCAGAAGCTTCTTTTGCGATCAAGAACATTGAAAGTAGTTCGTTCTTGATCAACTTTATTGCCTCTAACATGAACGCTCAAGTTGAGACGAAACAGCGCTTATTAGAAGAGACTAATATTCGAAAGCGTGCTCAGCTTTTATTACAACATATCAATGAAGAACTTAAGTTGCTTGAACTGAAAAATGATATTCAGTCAAAAGTCAAGACTGATATTGATAAGCAGCAGAAGGAATACTTTTTGAATCAGCAGATGAAAATGATTCAAGAAGAACTTGGTGGTAGTCCCCAAGATAAAGAAATTGAAGAGTTTAAGAAGCGAGCAAAAGGAAAGAAATGGCCAAATCAAGCAAAAGAACGTTTTGAAAAGGAAATAGCCAAGTTACAGCGTATGAACTCTGCTTCAGCAGAGTATTCTGTGCAGGTAAATTACATCGAAACCATGCTTGAGTTGCCTTGGGATCATACCTCAAAAGATAAATTTGATTTAAAGCGAGCAAAGCGCATTTTAGACCGAGATCATTTTGGTTTAGATGATGTGAAAGATAGAATCCTTGAACATTTAGCTGTGCTAAAGCTAAAGGGAAATATGCGTTCGCCGATACTTTGCCTGTATGGACCACCTGGGGTAGGAAAAACTTCCTTGGGCAAATCTGTGGCAGAAGCAATTGGAAGATCTTATGTAAGGATGAGTCTTGGAGGGCTTCGAGATGAAGCTGAGATCCGTGGTCATCGAAAAACCTACATTGGAGCTATGCCCGGTCGTATCTTACAAAATCTGAAAAAGGCGGAGACCTCCAATCCGGTTTTTGTATTGGATGAGATCGATAAAGTTGGAAATCATTTTCAAGGGGATCCTTCATCAGCCTTATTGGAGGTATTGGACCCTGAGCAAAACGAGAATTTCAATGATAATTTCATTGAATTGGATTACGATCTTTCAAAGGTTTTATTTATCGCTACTGCAAATTCTTTGAATACCATACAGCCTGCCTTGAGAGACCGTATGGAAATCATTGAAATAAACGGTTACACACAAGAAGAAAAGGTACAGATTGCCAAGAAGCACCTCATACCCAAGTTGCTTGCTGAAAATGGTCTCAAGAAAGAGCACATCAAGCTTTCTAAGCAAGTAATTGAATTGGTTTGCGAGCAATATACACGAGAGTCTGGAGTCAGAACGCTTGAGAAGCGTTTGGCTAAAGTAGTGCGTTTTGCTGCTAAATCAATTGCCTTTGAAGAGGATTATGATGTCAATCTTTCAGTTGAAAAGGTCATTGAAATATTAGGACCTGGCCATTCTAAAGACAAATACCAAGGAAATGAGGTTGCTGGTGTTGTAACAGGTTTAGCATGGACTCAAGTCGGAGGTGATATTTTATTTATTGAAGTAAGCCTGAGCAAAGGAAAAGGAAAACTCACCTTAACAGGTAATTTAGGTGATGTAATGAAAGAATCTGCAGTAATTGCCCAACAGTATTTGAAAGCTAATGCAGATCAATTTGATCTTCCAGTTGAAGTCTTTGAAAGCTGGGATGTTCACATACACGTTCCTGAAGGGGCAACCCCAAAAGATGGTCCCTCAGCTGGAATTACCATGCTTACGGCCCTTGCATCAGCTTTTACGCAACGCAAAGTAAAAGCAAAGCTCGCCATGACAGGTGAAATTACTCTAAGAGGAAGAGTGCTGCCAGTTGGTGGAATCAAAGAAAAAATATTGGCCGCTAAACGAGCTGATATTAAAGATATTATTCTATCTAAGGATAATCAAAAAGATGTACAGCAGATCAAAGCATCTTATCTGAAAGGGCTGAAGTTCCACTACGTTACTGAAATGAAAGAAGTGATTGAAGCGGGACTCTTAAAGGCAAAAGTAAAAGACGCTAGAAAGATAGCTTAGGGCCTTACTCTTAGGTATGATTTTCTACCTTTTTCTTGATTATTTGAAGGGTATGCGTTATCCTTTAGTTCAAGGGAATTTTTCCACGCACCATAAACGGGATTTGGTAGTACGATAAACTTTCTTCCAAAGTTTTGTTGAAACTCCCGTACCAGATTCTTCCTTTCAGAAACTGTCTTGTTTCCTTCAAAAAAGTCCCCAAAGTCAGCCAAGTTATCACCAATGAACATAACGATTTCATACTGTTGTTCCACTTGTGCGCGTCGCGCTGATTTGTCGCTTTCTGCTACTTTTAATAAAAGTTGTTCAGAATTGACTTCAATACCAAATTGATTCAAGTTATCAAGCGTATAGTTGATAAACTCTTGATCTCTATTACTGATAAAGATCACGTCAAGGTCATAGTTTTGTAGGCTTTGAATAAACTCAACCGCTCCTGGAATTGGTTTTGCTTCAACCTTAGTTGTCCATTTATTCCAAGTTTCGGTTTTGTATTGTTCACCCTTAAGTATAAGCTCTGCATTGTAGGCTGAATTGTCTAAAACCGTTTCATCCAGGTCCATTACAATCGCACGGGGTTTTTCACCAACTTGGTCCACTATGTTATTACTGAGATAAACCGTTGCTGCATTAAATGCCTGATGGCAAAGAGCCGTATATTCAGCAGATGTTTGTTGCCAAAGCAAGGCGCTTTCGTCAGGATGTGAACCTCCTGAACCATTATTTCTGCCTGAGCTGCTAACTTGATCAGTTGGTGCACAAGCAAATAGAAAATTTACAGAAATTAGAGTGAGGGCAATTTTTAAATTCATTTTATTCAGCTGTTATCGTTTCTGATGCTCTGCTTATCGCAGACATCGAAAATACACCTAATACTTCATCTTGAGAATTACCTGAAGCATCTTTTATATTAGAGCGTATGTTGGCAGGAGGTGTTGAAAATAATCCACCATTATTGGCTTGAATAGTTAATTGCTCTAGAAACTCAAAAACTTCAGCGTTTAAACTAAGCAACTCTACAGATGATTCATCACCAACCTCAAAAGGCTCTTCTTCATTGGTTATTGCTGCACGAATGGGCAATATAAAAGCAAATCCATCTGCAGCATTTCCTGAAAATGCTGCATCTTGCGATAGAATTAGATTGGAATTGTCTACCGTATCAATAGGTTTACCGTTCTTAAAGGCTTTGATCCAATAAAAGTCTTCTCGTCCCGGAAAATCTCGAGCCCAGAATTGAGTGTAATAACCCTCTTCCGAACCAAGCTCCTCTTCTTCGAATGACTGACTAATACTATCTATTGTCGGCACAGGATTTAAAATTGAAATGGAGGTGTAAGTCCTTCCATCATACAGTACTTCTAGTTTATAGGGATAGCCTATACTATCCAACGCCCCTGTAGTATTGGGGTCATATAGATAATTACCAGTTTGGTCTGAGACAAAATTGTAGATAAGGCTGTTTGGCCCAACAATACTAACTTGTGCATTTGTTGCAGCAGGGGTAGGGGCATTTAAAAAATAATCAGCTGACTTGGTTAAGCGGATAGTTTGAACGGTTGAATCGTTCGTTACAAATGCATCAATCACTAACTGGCTTTCTCCTTGGTCAAGGTCGACGTCGATCACATCTTCACAAGCACTAAAGGTTAAGGCTAAAAAGAATATGTAAATAAATTTTTTCATGGTCTTAGAAAGTGAAATTGTAAGAAACAGCAGGAACAAAACTTCCTACAACTGCAAAACGAATGGCTTCTGTCACTTGTGGGTTATTTTCATTTTGATCAAAGAAAATTGAGAAAGGGTTTCTTCGGTTATAAACATTATAAACAGAGAAAACCCATTCACCCTTTATTTTTTTGTCCTCTCTATTTTGAGGGGTTAAAGTAGCTGAAATATCTAGCCTGTGATAAGCCGGAATGCGGTAATTGTTTCTAGCTTGGTCAATGTTGTGCGGTAGAATTACTCCTTGAATTTCGTATCGGTTGGTTGGGAAGGTTGCCGGAGTTCCACTTGAATAAACAAAGTTAGCAGAAAAGCTCCATTTTGGATTGTACTCATACGAGCCAACTACGCTGAGGTTATGTGTTCTGTCAAATCTCGTTGGGTACCAATCTCCTCGATTAATTCCTTCTACTTGTCTCTCTGATCTGGAAAGGGTATAACTTACCCAACCCGTAAGCGGTCCAGTACGTTTCTTAACAAATAACTCAATACCAAAGGCTCTGCCGTCGCCAGATAAAAGATCGCCTTCCAATTGTTCATTGAAAAAGATATCTGCATTGTCGATGTAGTCAATTTGGTTTTGGAAATCCTTGGCGAACAATTCTACAGAAGCTTCATACTTGTTTTTACTAAAGTTCCTGAAGTAACCCACAGCCACTTGATCTGCTATTTGTGGTTCTAAATTATTGGTTGTTGGCAACCAAAGGTCTACCGGCGTAGAAGCCACAGTATTGGAAATGAGGTGCAAGTATTGGCTCATTCTATTAAAGCTTGCTTTGACAGAACTAAACTCGTCAACATCATATTTAATGGATAAGCGTGGTTCAAAATTATTATAGTCAGCGATCACTTCATTCTGGTCAAATTCGGTCGAGCTTTCTAGGTCTTTTCTAATGCCCGGTATAGTGTCTCGATAAACCTGTTTAGCACCCTCACCTAAAAAGGCAAAATGAGACCATCTAATTCCATATAATAGCGATATACGCGAACCAATTTGTCTTTCATTTTGGATATACAGTCCATTCTCAATTCCAAACTTTTCAGGCAAGCTTAAACTATTGGTTTGTCCGTCAGAGATAAATTCCGCAACTGCTGGCTTAAAGTTATAGTAGATGCTTTGACCACCAAACTTTAAGGTATTATTATTATTGATGTAATAGGAGAAATCAGGTTTTACGCTGTAACTCACAATACTAGAGCTCCAATCAAAGTCGTCTTCTCCATCGCCTTCTACACCAAAGGCATAGTCATAATCACTGTAAAATGCTGTAAGGTTCATAAAAAGTTTATCATTGAATATGTGGTTCCAACGTGCTGTACCGGTTGCATTTCCCCAATTGAATAAAAAGCCTGAACCAAATACATCTCTACCAAAGTAGCCTGATAAAAATAGCCGGTTTTTTGGATCGATCTCATAATTAACCTTTGCAGTCAGATCATAAAAATAAAATCGGCTACCGCTTAAGTTATCATTTAAAAAAGGACGAGCCAAGATATCTGCATAAGATCTTCTGCCGGCAATCAAGAAAGAAGCTTTGTCTTTTTTAATCGGTCCTTCCAATGATAGTCTAGAGAAAATTGCACCAACTCCACCTGAGCCGGTAAACTCTTTCTTATTACCTTCTTTCATTCTAATATCAAGGATGGAAGAAAGGCGTCCTCCATATTCAGGAGCAATACCCCCTTTGATCAATTTGACATTTTTAACTGCATCAGGATTGAATACTGAGAAAAAGCCAAAAAGGTGAGAGCTATTGTAGACAGGAGCCTCATCTAAAAGGACTAAGTTTTGATCAATTCCTCCTCCTCGAACATTGAAACCGGTGCTTCCTTCACCTACGGTTGAGACCCCAGGGAGTAAAAGAACACTTTTAATCACATCGGCCTCACCCAATAGAGCGGGGATTTTTTTGATGGTTTTGGAATCAATTTTATTGACACTCATTTCCACGCTTTTGATATTCGCTTCATCTCTTTCTCCATCAATTTCTACAACTTCTAGCTCATTTACTTGCTCTGCAAGTTCTACGTTCAATTGCTTATTATCGTCTAGGACAATGTTTTTTGTGATCTCTTCATAGCCTATGAATGAATAAGTTATTTCGTAAGTGCCTTTTTCTAAGGTTAGTGAATAAAAGCCGTATACATTAGCACTAGTTCCTACAGAAATAGCTCTAGCAGCTACAGTTGCTCCAATCAGTTCTTCACCGGTTGAGGCGGACTTAACATATCCGCTTATGGTATACTTCTCTTGGGCTTGTAATAAGAATGAGATGAAAAGAAATGGTAGCAGAAGCTGTATTTTCTTCATTATTTGGTCTGATTAAAGCGGCAAAAGTAATCACACTTTTTACCTTACTAATCTTCCTAAACCCTTAAAATAGAGGAAAGTTTACTAGCGGTGTATATCTGATTTGAAAGGTTTGTATTTACCGTTTCATAGCACGGTCCATTTGCCTTTTAGCGTCTTTTGCTTTTAGGCTCTCACGCTTGTCCTGCATTTTTTTACCCTTAGCTAAAGCAATGTTGAGTTTAGCATAGCCATTTTTATTAATAAAGAGCCGTGTCGGTACTATAGTTAAACCAACATCCTTCTTTTTCTTGATCAATTTTTCTAGCTCATTTTTGTGGAGCAAGAGTTTTCTTGGTCGGGTAGGTTCGTGGTTCTTAAAGCTTGCCTCTGAATAAGGACTTATGTTGATGTTAAGCACAAAGAGTTCTCCTTTTTTAAAGGCACAATAGCCTTCCTTAATGCTTGCTTTTCCCTCTCGAATAGACTTGATCTCAGTTCCTTCTAATTTAAGGCCTGCTTCAAACTTTTCTATTAGCTCATATTGGTATGAAGCCTTTTTGTTTCGAATGTTAATGTCGGAGGTAAACTTTTTAGCCATGAAGTAAAGTTAGGTTATATCAACCACTTTTATTGTTATTACAGCACTATAGATGGCTATTCCCTAAAGTCGTAAGCCAATTAATTGAAATAGCTTATTTGAGCTTTAAAATCTTTAGTGTTTAAATAAGAATAGATCAAATTGGCCATATCTTGATCATCATAAGCAGCGGTCAATTGACCTTTTATCTGCTCTATTGACAAATCAGCTTTGTCAGCTTCCAATTCACCATGACCTTTGTATCTTCCATTTTCTACTAAGAGCACAGCATATTTATTTGATTCTGGAATCGCTTCTTTAAGTAAAAAGTTGGCTTGTTTTTTTACTTTTTCAAGCAATGCTTTTCTCACTCGTTTGTTGTAGGAGTTTGCTTCTTCCAGACCACTGCAGGCGCCCTTGCAATCAATTTCTTCAAAATAGGAGCAAGGTCCTGAGCCAAGTGGTTGCAGACCCGATAGCCTAGGGCAAAGTTCAAAATCAAAAACCAATTGTTTTAGAAAGGAATGGGCATCTTGTTGATTCCTAAATGAATGAATGGGTTTATCGTTCTTGCCGCAACGACCAATGCTTAATCGTTCAAATCCATTACGATCTAGATATTGATATAAGCCATAATTCAAACTAAAGCGTTTGAGCGAACGATTATGTCTTGGCCAGTGCTTTTTGATTTCAGCAGCCTCGGATAGGTCAAGCATCAATTTGTTGGGAACAAGTTCATAATCTACACCATAGATGTGTTTTACGAAGTAATACTTACTCTTTGTATTTGAGTTACCTGAAAAGTGGCTATGAACCCTCTTTTTGATATTCTTAGCTTGACCAATGTAAACGATTGTTCCTTTTTCGTCTTTAAAATAGTATAAGCCTTGCTCTTCAGGTAAAGCTTGAAAGTCTGCTTTGGGTAGATTAGGTGGCAGCAATGCCTCAAGTGATTGAGGATTAAGGGAGTGTTTTATTACCTCATTTTGATCTAAACGAAGCAATTTGGCAAACAGTATTGCTGTAGCTTTAGCATCACCCATTGCACGGTGCCGGTTAGATAATGGAATGTTTTCAGAGGCGCATAATTTGCCAAGGCTGTATGAGAATTTTCCTGGCAGAATTTTCCTACTTAGCCTAACTGTGCATAACTTCTTTCTCCTAAAAGATCTGCCTAAACGCTGAAACGATTCCCTGAGGAAGCCGTAGTCAAAATTCACGTTATGTGCTACAAAAATGCAATCTTTTGTCAGCTCATCAATGCGATCAGCTACTTCAGCAAAGCTTGGAGCAGCTTCAACCATTTGATTCGTAATGCCTGTAAGTCGACTGATGTTAGTTGGGATCTCCCGACCTGGATTGATCAGGCTTTGGTACTCAGTAATCTCCTTCTCTCCATCATGAATGATAACAGCTACCTCTGTTATTCTGCTTCTAACAGCGCTGCCACCTGTAGTTTCTAGATCGACTATAGCGTACATATTTCAAAGTTACGCATGAAAAAAGCCATGAGCTTTTATGCTCATGGCTTTCTCTTTAATATTTATCAATTATTCTTAAACGGTTGCAGTAGCTTTTGGCGCAGCATTCATAATTTCATCATTTGCATAATCTGCAAATTTTTTGAAATTTTCTACAAATGCCACGGCTAACTGATCAGCTTTTTTATCATAAGCCGCCTTATTCTCCCAAGTATTCTTTGGGTTTAAGATCTCTGTTGGAACTCCTGGACATTCAGTCGGCATGTTTAAACCAAATACTTCATGCTTTTCAAAGTTTACTTGGCCTAATTTTCCTTCTAAAGCAGCGGTAATCATTTCACGAGTATAACTCAACTTAATGCGAGAACCCGTTCCATATTCTCCGCCTGACCAACCAGTGTTGATCAACCATACGTTTACTTCGTGCTCATCCATTTTATCACCTAGCATCTCAGCATATTTAGTTGGATGTAAAGGCATAAATGGAGCACCAAAGCAGGCAGAAAAAGCCGTTACAGGCTCGGTAATACCGGCTTCAGTTCCTGCTACCTTTGCTGTGTAGCCCGATATGAAGTGGTACATTGCTTGTCCTTTAGTCAATTTTGAGATAGGAGGTAGCACTCCATAAGCGTCGCAGGTTAAGAAGAAAATGTTTTTAGGATGACCACCTATTGAACCTTCTTGAGTATTGTCAATGTGGTGGATCGGGTAACTAACTCTGGTATTTTCCGTTTTCTCTTTGTTTTGGAAATCTACTTCAGAAGTGTCTTCTTTAAAATTTATGTTTTCAAGCATTGCGCCAAACTTAATGGCATCATAGATCTGAGGTTCTTTATCTCTGCTTAAATCAATACATTTTGCGTAGCAACCTCCTTCAAAATTGAAAACAGATTCATTATCCCATCCATGCTCATCATCACCAATTAACCTTCTGTTAGGATCTGAGGACAAGGTTGTTTTTCCTGTACCTGAAAGGCCAAAGAAGACTGCCGTATCATCATCTTTACCTACATTGGCAGAGCAGTGCATGGATAGCACTTTCTTTTGATGTGGCAAAATAAAGTTAAGAGCTGAAAAAATGCCTTTTTTGATTTCTCCCGTGTAACCGGTACCGCCAATTAAAAGAATTTTCTTGCTGAAGTTCATAACCGCAAAGTTGTGCTGTCTAGTGCCGTCAATTTCAGGATCTGCTTTAAACCCTGGCGCACAGATTATATTCCATTCAGGGTCAAAGTTCTGAACTTCTTCTGCGGTGGGACGCAAAAACATATTGTGAGCAAAAAGGCTAGAGTAAGGAAATTCTGCTACCAATCTTAAGTTTAGTCGGTAAGCTTCTGAAGAACATGCATAGGCATCTCTTACATAAACCTCTTTATTTGCAAGGTAAGCTGTTACTCTATTGTAAAGCTTATCAAACTTGGCTGCATCAAACTTAATGTTGATGTCTCCCCACCAAACTGCTTCACGTGTGATATCGTCTTCTACAATAAAGCGGTCTTTTGGAGACCTACCGGTAAATTCACCTGTATCGATTGCTAGAGCTCCAGTACTACTGAGCACACCTTCGCCTCTTAAAATATTTTCTTCAACTAGTTCTGCTGGGCTAAGGTTCCAATAAGCAGCTGACACATTTTGGAGACCTAAATGAGAAATTGAAGCCTTTTCGGCTTTTCTTCCATACTCGTTCATAAAAAGGTTTTTTGTTTAAATACGAAAAATGAAGAATTGTTCTTTCGTTGTTAATGTTTTGTTAAGGCAAAGGTAATTGGGTTTTTGATATTGTAGATTGAATCAAAAAAGTTTTTTTATTTCAGCACAGGCTTTTGCTTAAGAGTTTTAGTGTGATCTTTATTTCCAAAATGTAAAATAAAGATCAGTGCTGCGGTATAAAAAGGTAGTGCTGGTATTTTATAACGTGATAATGCACCAAAATTATAGGAAGTAATTCCTACCGTGATTCCAAAAATTACGGCAAAAATGAAAAATGCTCTAATGTGATGATTGCTTAGAATTAGTTTTAAGCTCTTTAATAGACCAACTTTAACGAAAACATAAATCGTAAAAAAGAGCAAAATTAGCGATTGGACCGCTTCAAAAGCAGTGGCGAAATTCGTCACATCTACAAACATTAAAGGTCTGTAAAATGTAACAAAGAACGCCTCTGGCGATTTAGTTAACACACCTAAAGGAGTAAATTCAACTTCTCCTAATGAATAACCTGATTGGCTTCGGGTCTCTGCCAAATAAGAATGCCAAGATTGAAACCCTTCTGCTACTGAAACAGCATTTTCTAGTGAGTATTTACCAGCACTCTCAGATATAGAGTTGATGAAGAAGAATCCACCAAAAGCAAAGGCAGCGATGATAAGCGGTCGAAAAAGAGATTTTATAATTTTGTTTTGAATCCTTTTAGTAAAAGCATCTTGAGCCCACAATAACATAGAAGGAATAAAGATATAGAGAATGTATGGTTTTAAAATCATACAAGCATAAACAGATACGAAGGTTAAGAGAACAGATTTAATGATTTTCCTTTGATAAGTTAAGTTATTAACTGACCAAAAGATCAAACCAACTGCAGTAATGCTAAAAGTGTCTTTTAGCAATCCAGAGGACCATATGATGGTAGTTGGGTAAAAGAGAATTCCTATTGCTAAGGCATTATGGTACTTGTTTACAAGAGAGCACATGATAGAGTAAATCTTCCATAAACCAAAGCAAGAAAACATAGAAATCAAAATATTGGTCGCCATGAATTGTTTAAAGCCAAGCAAAACGAAAAGAGAACCTAGCTTTCCCATTAACCTAACATCAGGAGAGCTTAAATAATATTTACCAATAAAGTTTTTTCCATAAATGATATTCGCTAATGATTCTTTATTCATACTTAGTAATTGAAAGAAGTCGAGTGGCTGTTTCAAGAATTGTTCAAGGTAAAAAAGGGAGCAACTAAAATATACAAAGGTGTCTCCTCCTTTATAAATGAAGACATGTAGAATTGAAAACAGAATGGACCCCATAAGCTTGGCAATAATAAAGGCTCTTAGGAATTTTGCCTTTCTAAGTCCGTACTTTTTCTTGAAATTATTCGAAAGAAAGTTAGCTATACCTATGAATAAAAGGGTGTAAAATCCACTGATCAGAATGTCTAATATCGTGAGGCTTAAAAACATGGCTAAATGACTTCTCTATTTGTTTAATTTATTAGCGATGTGTTTTATGGCTGTCCTATTTAAACTTTCTTTCATTAGTAAAATGATAAGTTGGAAATAGAGAGATCTATCAGAGCATTTTTTTATTGCTTGTGTAACTATATCTACTCTTTGACGCTGATAATATTTCCTCAATTCAGCTATAATACTTTTTTGTCTTTTGTAAATTAATTTAAAATTATCTAAAGCGAGTACTACATCCTTTTTTTCGAAAACTCCTAAAGGACGGTTATTCATAAGATCCACTATTTTTTGGTCAAGTCTGATCTTGTAATTTTTTTCAAGGTATTCGGCAGAAATTAGGTTATGGTCTAGCTTCTGTTGTCTTTCATTTTGTTGTGAAACACTATTTGGATTTATTCTGTAATAATAAAGGGTTTCATCTAAATTCTCTATCTCGATACCTTTTGAGATCATTCTGAGCCATAGCTCAAAATCTTCAGCTTTTGAATCTTTTCCATACTTGTTCTCTTTAAAAACTGCTGCCTTCCCAAAAACAGAGCCATGGAAAAGAGGTTGAGTAAAGAGAGCACTAAACTGAATAGTTTCCTTTTCTAAGTAGATATTGCTTTTTGAATTCAGCTTTTTTCCGTCTAGATCAATTGCTTGTGCTCTAGTTCCAATCACACTTACAACTTTGTTCGTTTCTAGGTAGTTAAGCTGTTTTTCGAATCTTTGAAGATCAGAAATATCATCAGCGTCCATTCGTGCAATATAAGCTCCATTACTTAGATCAATTCCTCGGTTGAGGGTTCTAACAACTCCTAAATTGCGTTCATTTCTATATAGTTTGATTCTATTGTCTTCTTCAGCATAGCAGTTACATATTTTATAAGAATCATCAATGCTACCATCGTCTATTATTAATAGTTCAAAGTTTGTAAAGCTTTGGTTTAAGATTGAAGGGATGGAATATTGAAGAAAAGCTTCAGCATTGTAGCAAGGTAAAATGACGCTTAGAATGGGTTTTGCTTTTTGCATGCCTTAAGCCTTTTTGAGTAAGTCTTCATAGAGTTGAAGCACTTTCTTATTGGATGCGAAATTATTAAGGATACTCTCTTTTAACTTTTTACCCATGTCTTCTGCTATATTAGGATTTTCATATAGATAGCTTAAATACTTTTCCGCATCTACTTCGGGCTTGGCAATATCAAGAAAAAAGCCATTGCTTCCATGCTCAATATAAGCATCAAAATCACCTACACCTTTACAAACCATCACGACTTTTTCTTGCAAACCTATTTCTTTAATCACATTACTACTTGCTTCGGTTAGAGAAGGGTGAATTATTACATCTGAGGCGGCTAAGAAGTCAATGATATTCTTTCTGTAGCCCAATAGATGGATATGGTTTTCTAATTGGTTTTGTTTAATGAACGCATCTAAGTTATCTTTTTCTGGGCCTTCGTCTAAAATTAAAACTTGTATGTCAAAACCTCTTTCAATTAACTTTTTAAAAACAGGGAACAGGAGTAAGTGTCTTTTAAAAGGAATTAATCGAGCTGCCATAATTACAAGCATTCTAGCCTTGTATGCCTTTCTTATGCTTTCAACTTCAATACCATTGGGTCTTGGGTAAAGCTCGAAATCATAGAGGTAAGGTATAATATGAAGTTTTTTCAAATAAACTTTTTCGAATTGAACTATCCCTTGATAAACCCCTTTTGAGGGTACTACAATGCACTTGGATAAGCGATTGATTATTTTGTCAAAAAGCACTTCATTCTTATTCACTTTTAGCGGAATGCCGAAATTCCCCTTATTAAACTTAAAGTGATGCCTGAAGGTGATCACTTTTGCCTTTAAAAAGTACTGAGCTATTACTGCAATAAAGTTTGCATGCTGAAGGTTTCCAAAAACATAATCGATTTTCTTTTTTGAACAGAACTTGATTAAGAAAAGAATTTGTTTAGGGTAGTAAAAATAGTTTTTAGGTATAGGGTTAGCATGCGTTTCAATTCCTTTTTCTTCTAGCCTTTGGTGCAATATTCCTTTTTCGCAGCTTGTAAGCAAAAAGATCGTGTGGCCTAGTTCTTTCAAATTGAATAAAGTGGTTTCTATTTGAACCGAGGCTTTATTTGAAGGATAATAGAATAGGATACGTTTCATCGAGCCTGGTGAACTTCTTTCTGGATAGTTTCAAAGGTATCTCTATAATGTTTAAGCGCGAATTCTTCTGTAAACTCCTTTGCTACTTCCCTTGACCGATCTGAATAGCTTTTTCGCTCTTCTGCAGTAAAATCGGCAAATCTTAGAATATTTCTTGTGACAACTTCTTGGTCTAAGGGTATAATGAAAGATTCATTAACCTTTTTTACGTATTCTTTACTCCCAGTCCATTCTGATATTAATGGAATCAGTCCCGCTGTCATGGCTTCTAGTACAACAGTGGGAAAGGCATCACCTCTGGCAGTATGAAGGTAAAAGCAACCTTCTTTTATTAGTGCATCAATATCGTTTGTGTGGCCTAAAAATGTGATAGCCTCTTGACACGCTTTTGAGCAGTTTTTTAATAAGTCTTCTTGTACATCTTCATTCCATTTACCAACAATACTAAAACGAAGGTCATCTCTTTCATTAAAGGCTTTGGAGAAAGATTCAATCATGAGATCAATTCCTTTGTAATAGGTTCGCCAACCTCCTGGGCCTGTAGATATAAAGATAAAGTGATTGACTTCTTGCCGAGGTTTAACTTCAAGGAGTTTATTTAATCTTTCCTTAGGTACGCCAAGGTATGTCGTGAAACGCAAAGGCTTGTTGATGCCATTTAGTCCGGCAAGATCATTAGCCATTTGCCCTTCACAGAGTAAAACATCGTATTGATTTAGTAGAGTAACTAACAATTTTCGCATAAATGGGCTGTACCATCTATCGTATAAGAAATACATGGTTTCATCACCTAAGTGTACCATTACTTTTTGCCTTTTTTTTAACCTAAAAATTTTCATAATAATAGGGCTAAAATGTGGGCCAGAAACTAAGAAGTAGTCATAAGATTCTGGTTTCTTGAATGCGAAAGCATTGTAAAACCATGCAAAAATTGTATACAACTTACCATATTCACGATCATTCCAAATCTTGTATTTGTCTACCATTTGAAACTCACCTCCAATACTTTTCGCCAACCTCCCATGCATAATATGGGGGCCTAAACGTCCGTGAATGAATGACACCCTTGGCTTTTTATTAATGGGCTTTGCACCAGAGTTTTTGAACTCCATAAATATAGTTTGATTTTATTGGGTCAATACCGGCATTTTTCAGACCTTGATGAAGGTCAGATCGATCAAATTCATAGATGTGGTCAGCATCAAGGTATTGCAGTTTTACGTTTAAATCTTTCCTGTATTCATTTAATAAGCTTGCTTGATAATCAGGAACTTCAATGTAAATTCTTTCGAATAAAGGAGCAATTTGCTTTAAAAGCTTAAAAGGTTCATCAAGATGCTCAATCACATGGGATAGAATGAGTACCTCATAGCGTTCATTGGTTTCTTCCAAGTGCTTATTTGCATCGCCAACTATAAATTTTAAATTATTTTTTGAGTGTGCATTTTGGGCATTAGCAATTGCAACAGCATCGTAATCAATACCAACTACTAATTTTGCTTTATCAGCGATTATGCTAGAAATGTACCCGTGCTTACATCCTAAATCTAGCACTCGATCAGTTGGTTTGATCTCTTGCAGTAAAAAGTCTTGCTCTTTATTCCGAATTGGATGACTTTCTTCTTTGTAATAGCGAAAAGAAGCTTCATGGGCTAAACGGTGAAAGATCCAAGCTAGGTCAAGAAAAAGTTTAAATTTCTTTTTAGTAGGAAAGGGCATCATTTTGTTAAGCCTGTAAATCAAACTGAGCAGCAGGTGACGTTCTTTTTTTCGTTTAAATTTTAGTCCCATAGATTGAATCTAGTACGGTATAGATTTTGGTTTCAAAAGTATTATAAAAATTTACTGTTAAGCGTATTAATTCAGTTCTTTGAGTTTGTAATCTTAAAGCATGAAGAAAATATCGACTATTGTTATAACCTCAAGAGAACCTTTTAATACAGAAGGTAATAGTCATATGCATTATGTAGATGAACTAAAAAAGTCGCATCGTATACTTTTTGTTGACCCTCCGGAATCATGGCCGTGTAAAAGGTTTAGTGTGCAACAGAAGGAACCAAACGTAGTATTAGTTCCTTATTTCAATGTATTTCCTATGTTTATCTTGCCACGATTTTTTGGCAAGTTAAATGATTGGTTTACAGCTTTAAGGATTGGTTTTTTGCTTAAGCGTTCGCAGTTTATACTATGGCAGTTTGACCCATATTATCTGTCTTCTTTAGGATTACTTAGGCCCAGAAGAAAAATTTATTTCCCTTTAGATTATTACGGCAGAGATATAAGAGATAAGAAGTTTGCTAAAAGAGCTGATTTATTGGTTACTGTTAATAGTCTTTTTGTAAAAAGAGGTTATGCTAATTTAAATAAGAATCTATTGTTGTTACCACACGGATTTTCTTCAGTGCAGTTAATAAAAGACGAAGAGCGTAATCAAATTGAAGAAATCAAAGCTAAATATGGGAATTATTTCATTTTTACAGGAACATTGACCCAGTGGTTGGATTATAGTTTGCTTGAAAAGGTAGCAAGAGAAATACGACCACTTAATCTATTATTGCTCGGTAAACAGTATGTTGAAGATGAAAAACTAGCACCCTTGAAGTCACTTCAAAATGTTAAATTTTTGGGTCATGTTTCTTATAGGAGACTTAAATATTACGTTGCACCTGCACAAGCTTGTTTGGTGCTATATAATTTTGAATCTGAAGGTTCACGGAATCCAATAAAAATCACGGATTACATCTCACAAAATAAACTAGTAATTAATACGCTCAAAGTAGCGGATCTTCAAGCTTTAGAAGGAAAAATCATTTATACTGCTCAAAATCAAGAGGAGTATATTCAATTAGTAAAAGACTGTATAGGAAAGCAACTAACTATCGATAAAGCGGTTGTAGACAATTGGAAGTCAGCTAATACCTACCCTAAGCTAGTTAAAAGAATTTTTGAAGCCTTGCGTTTTTGATACAACCTTAACTTTAAGAAATGTAAGCTATTTTTGGTCAGGGTTTTCCACTTACCTGTTTTAAATCCCAATTTCAAATATTCTGCAATAGCATCTGCAAGTTTGCCTTGTTTGATCTCAACATATAAGTGATGCTGCAAAGCCATGTAAATTTCTTTTTTCGTCAACTGATTGAAGCAATTAAAATAAAGAGCATACTGATTCTTATGGTATACGGTATCGTTTCTTTGAGCACTGATACCTTCTCCACTAAAAGAACTCACAATTACATCTAGGTATTTCCAATTAAAATGATGCAAACAAAAAGCTTTTAGGTTGAATACTGTATCTGCCGCTATTTTATATTTGATTTCATATAGACCTACTTTTTTAAATACTTTGCTTTTGAAAAACATAGATTGATGCCATAAATTCTTTTGGATAAAGTCCTTTTGGTTTACTATTGCTTCGCCTTCCGCTTTCTTTTTAAAATTATTCCAGACTTTAGCATAGATAATATCCGTATCAGCTTGATTTTCTGGTGAAAAAATTCTTTCAAGTGTTCTTGCATCAAAAAGACGGTCATCTGCGCCAATAAAATACAACCACTGTCCTTTTGCTTGCCTGACTCCTTTATTCATTGCATCAAATATTCCTTTATCCGTTTCACTTACGAAATAGGAGATACTTTTGGAATAAGAGCTAACAATACTCTTAATGTTGTCATCGCTATTACCATCAATAATTAGTATTTCAAAGTTCTGGAAGGTTTGCTTTTGGATCGATTTAAGCAAACCTTCTAATAGCGTTGCATCATTATATGTTGGAATGATGATCGAAAGAAGAGGGTACTCTTTTCTCATTAATTGATCTTTACATACCAATCGTCGTAATTAGATAAGCCTGCAAATTTTCGTTTGTAGCCTTTGGAAGTTAAGAGTTGATAAATTTTATGGCGATTTTCAGTTTTATTATGCTCACAACTAATCACTTTTATATTGTACTTAGAAAAATCAAAAGCATTTAAGATCTCGAACTCACTTCCTTCGGTATCAATAGATAGATAGTCTATTTCTTTGGGCGCATTGTGCTTAATGAGTAAATCAAGTAAGGAAATGGTTTCTACTGTATACATTTTTCCATCTTTTCGTGATTCATTGTGTAGGTCGGAAGAAGAGTAATCAGATACTGTTGACAGTTCCGATTCATTTACCTCATTAAACATAAGTTCTTTGCCACTTTCAGACCAAACGCATGCGGTTTCAATGCTTGCCTTTCGATTTTCTCTTAAATCTTTGTGCCATACTTTTGCAGGTTCAGCAAGTATTCCATTCCAATCAAAATCTCTTTCTAGCATCATTGTATTGCTAAGGTCTTTTCCATTGGTAGCTCCAAACTCCACAAAAAAACCTTCTCTTTTAAAGTTCAATTCTAGTAGGACAAATAGGTCTTGTTTTAACTGAGCATGCGATTTTTCTTTCCACTTTAAAAGTAAACTTAGTTGTTCATTTGACAATTCTTCTAAAGTTCCCCAGTCTTTAAAAGACTCACTTAAAAGTACGTACGAGGATTTTTTCATTACGGCTAAATTGAAGCTAGCCAAGATTTGCTTAAAAAGTTTTTTCAGCACTGTCTTAAAGGGATTGGTTTCTATATTTTAAAATCTTGATGAATTCCTTACTTTCTTTCTGCAAAAGAGAAACGCAAAGAATAACAGCGCAAAAGAAAGGAATTGTGTAAAATATTTGCGAGTTTGTTTCGAAATATAAGAAGGCGGCCGTAAAGCTGACTATAGAAAAAATAATGGTTGCAAGCTGTAATCTCTTTAAATCTAAATCAAGATTATCAACTGAATTGACTAATAATTTCATGACTATGAATTCAATCACTCTAGCTATGTAAATGGCCATGGCTATGCCTAATAGTCCGAATTGATTCAAGAGAAAGTAACCAAATACAACCGCTGCAGTTAAAAAGGTAATTTGATTATAGACAAAGTAGTTTGTTTTCTTCTTTTTATAAAGTGCCATAACTTCAATCGTTGTAAACGCTCTCCAAAGAATCGCAACAACTAGAATTGGGACATATTGCGCTGCTTCATGAAAGTTTTGTGGAATTAAAACATTTAAGACCGGTTGCAGGACGATTAATAGAATTGAAATTGCAATGATTAAGACGAAAATAATAGAGTGAACTAAACGATTGATTTCTGCATCCTTTACCTTTTTAGTTTCTTTCATCATTTTATATATTGTAGGTGAAAGCGCATTGTTCAAGGCATTAAAAAGTGTTTCTAATGTAGAGGCAATTACCACAGCAAAAGCATAAATTCCGAGAGCTTCCAAAGATAAGATTCGCTCCACCATAATTTTATCAATACCGTAGCCAAAAGATCCAATTAGCCCATTTGCAAAAATGGGAAAACCTAACAAAATCATCTTTTTTAGTTTAGTTAACCTTAATGATAAGCCATATTTTTTAACCAAATAAAAACCAAATACAATTATTAGAATTCCATAGCCCATGATTCTACCGTAAATGGCACCTTCTGCTTGCATTTCTAACCATACAACCCCTACTAGTGAGCCAATTGTCATCAAGACCAAAGAGCCTGCTGCTAACCAAGAAAAAGCCTTTAAGTTAGATTGGTTTCTAAAAAGAGCTAGAAATAACTCATAATGAACCATCAGGGCTGCAAATAGTAAGGTACAAACAAAGAATGGAGCAAAGGTAAACGCATCGTTTGCCACCAGGAGTTTTAGGATAGGTTTTCCTAACAATAGTAATAAGGAGATTATAATGACTTGAATCAATAGTATTCCACCCAAAGTAGAGGAAATAAGTTCCTTTAATTTTAGCTTATCTTGGTATACATCCCAAAACTGATACATAAATATCGAGCTTACTCCCAAGCTTATCACTTGAGAGATAATGCCTGCATAAACCATAAAAAGGTTGAGTAAACCATATTCTAATTCACTCATGTAATTAAGATAGATTGGAGTGAATACAAGTGAGAAAGACAAAGGAAGAAAGCCTAGGATTGTATAAATAACGGAGCTTTTAAGTAAATCTTTTGTCATATTCAAAAACTGTTAATTACTCGTTTTAAGTACATTTGAAGCATGAGTTTTGGATTGGATAAATCATACTTTAATGAAAAGAAGAATCTTGTTCTGCTTTTTTTATTAATGTTTTTTTCTTCTGAAATTGACGCCCAAATCAGGACCCAAAGCCCAAAGTCATCTTCTATTTTATTTTCCTCAAAGGTAGTCTTCAAATGGGACTCTTGTCTTAGTTGTGACCAAATGTTGACCTATGAACTTAAGGTTGCTGCTGATTCTGCATTTACGATCTCCTTATTGCGGCAAGCTTCTACAGACTTAAGTGATACAATTAC
>CAJXMH010000024.1 GCA_913056345.1 uncultured Flavobacteriales bacterium
CTCAAATCTTGATTAAAACTTGAAGCTCGCCAAAAAGTATTATCCAAACCTATGACATTGGAGACATCCCAATTTCCTATTGGCTGGTTAAAATTGGTGCAGCCATCAAACATCCTATCCATATTTTGCACATTAGAAACATCCCAATGATTCATTACACCATTCAAGTTTGTACAACCACGAAACATCCAAAGCATAGATCGTACCTGAGAAAAGTTAGGCGTATCTAGAGGTAAGCTCACCAAATTTTGGCAGCCACTAAACATAGATTGAGTCGTAAACCAAGCGTTATCACCCCATTGGTTAACAGCAACTAGTTTAAGCCCATTATTAGGAAAGCCAGGTATACGACCTAAGTATAAGATACTGTAGAACCCCCTTAGTCGGATAGTGTGATTGCCCGAGATACCATAATTATGCGTCACAGTTTGGTTAACAAAGATAGTATCAAAAACACCATCATCTTCCCAATCTATATCAACGCTCACACCCATTGTTGCACTGTCAAGATAGAGTGTATAACTATTCCCACTAATGGTAAACACAAAGTCACTCGGACTTTTTTGAGCGAAGCAATTTTCCTTTGAAAGGGAAAACACCAACAAAAATAAAGGAAGGGAAAAAGTGGCCTTTTTCAATAAATAGAGCATCGGTTTTGTTTTTACTTATTAGTAGCATAGACGAAGATAAGCTAGGCAAAGTTGTATTCGCAAACGACTTATTTTTATAATCTTTGTCTTATGGGTCAACTCAAAGACTTTCAAATTGCCTTAGGCAGTTACAGCAAGGCGGTGGAATTCATCCGTCAAAACGGGATGATGAAATTTTTTATTTTACCTGTCCTACTCAACATAGTGCTGCTCGCTTTAGGTTTAAACCTCGTTGGCAGCCTCACCGATTCGGCCATTACCGCTATAAAAGCAGCATGGGAACCAAACAGCTGGGACTTTTGGGGTGCTGAATTCCTAGCAGGAGCCTTGAACCTTTTCATCTGGCTCATTTTAAGGATTTTCTTTTTCTTGTTCTTTGCTTTTATCGGTGGTTATGTGATTTTAATGCTGCTTTCACCTGTATTGGCTTACCTCTCTGAGAAAACCGAGCAGATCCTCTTAGGTACCGAGGTCCCTTTTTCTTGGCTGCAGTTGATCAAAGATGCTTGGCGTGGAATTGCCCTAGCAGCACGAAATTTCATGATCGAATTGGCCGCCATGATCTTGTTGTTTTTCCTCAGTTTTATTCCTGTGCTAGGCTTAGTAAGCGCTCCCCTACTCTTCTTGATTTCCGCTTACTATTATGGTTTTTCTTTTATTGATTATACCGCAGAACGAAGAAAATTAAAGGTGAAAGAAAGCATTGATTTCGTTAAAAAACGGAAGGGCTTGGCAATAGGAAATGGTTTACCCTTTGCCTTGGCTCTTGTGGTTCCGATCATTGGCGTGAGTCTCTCTGGATTTTTAGCCATTATCAGTACGGTGGCAGCTACTATGGCTATTTTGAAGAAGGAAGAAAGAATTTAATTTCAAATTACGAATGAGTTAATTGCGAATTACTAATCTGTCAATTATCAATTACGAATCTGGGAATTACTAATCTCAGTAAAAAAATCGCAGTTAGAAACTATTCAAGGCTCTGCTTATTTTTGCCACGCATGAATGCTTTGAAAAAAATCCGAATATCAGCAGTTTCTTACCTCAACACTTTGCCTTTTATCTACGGCATGGAGCAGCATGCTAATTTCTTAGCTCAAGTAGAAATCAGTCGCGATATTCCCTCAGAATGTGCTCGAAAACTAATTGAAGGAGAAGTGGATCTAGGCTTAGTTCCTGTGGCAGTGATTCCGCAGATCAAAAACGCTCAGATCGTGAGCGATTATTGCATTGGGGCAGAGGGCGCAGTGCACTCAGTTTTACTAGTGAGTGAAGAGCCTATAGAAAAGATCGAAAAAGTTTATTTAGACTATCAATCGCGTACCTCTGTGCAATTGTGCCGCTTGCTTTTGAAGCACTACTGGAAACAAGAAGTTGAATTTCTTCCTGCACAAGCAGGCTATGAAACAGAAATCAAAGGCACTACCGCCGGGGTAATCATTGGTGACCGTACCTTCGATTTACCAAAGCGGCTAAGCTACCGTTACGACTTAGCCGAAGCGTGGCAAAATTGGCAAAATTTGCCTTTCGTTTTCGCTGCCTGGGTTAGCAACAAAGCATTGCCCGCCGACTTTATTCAATCCTTTAATCGGGTTCTACAATTTGGCTTGTCGCATAAGCAGAAGGCCATTCAGCATTATAACCTACCCTTCCCCTCGCTTGAGTTACAAACCACCTATTTAGATTCCTACATTCAGTATGAATTGGATGAGGCTAAACAAAAGGCTTTGCGAGAGTTTTTGGGTTTGATCAAGTCTTAGTAGCTTAATTATACATAACTTAGCAGGTATGATTAACCAATGTGGCTCATTATGAAAACAGCTTTATTCTATCTATTCCTCTTTTCTTTTACGCTTGCTTTCTCACAGTCAAAATACAGTCCAAAATTTTTAAATGCATTTGGATTTGGCTCTTCAGGCTCTGACAGATCGCTTGATGTTACAATTGGTCAAAATGGGGACATCTACTGTGGTGGTTTTTTCTCAAATACGGTAAACTTTAACCCGAATGGGAACGCTGTTTTTTTAAATTCAACTAGCGGAACTTCAGGCTATGTAGCTCGCTACAATCAGGCTAATGCACTGCAGTGGGCAGTGTCCTTTTCAAGTAATATTGGTAGGGTTACTGTTAGAAACATCGACACCGACCCCCAAGGCAATGTTTACGCCACAGGTAGGTTCAATGGAACGGTCGACTTTGATCCTAGCCCCTCTAACTTCAACTTGAGTTCAAATGGTAGTGATGATATATTTCTGCTTAAACTAAATCCGCAAGGCGTTTTGCTATGGGCGGTTTCTTTTGGTGGTTCAAGCGATGATCTTGGTATTGATGTAAAGTTCAACCCACTAGGCGCAGTAATGGTATCAGGCTATTTCAAAGGCACAGTAGATTTTGATCCAGGCGTTGCAAGCCAAGTTGTAAATGGCATTAGTTCTGAAAATATTTTTATGAGTTGCTTCGACTTAAATGGCAACTTTTTATGGCATAACGCTATCCCATCAAGCAGCTTTCAATCCTCTACAGCTAGGGCTTTTCATATCGCTTTAGACAATACGAATAACTTTTTAGTATCAGGCACTTTCTACGGCAGTATTGATCTTGACCCTAGCACTTCCACAGCAAGCATAACAAGCCAAGGAGGAGAAGATGCCTTTTTCGCAGCTTATTCTGTAAACGGAACTTATTTGTGGTCAAATCATTTTGGGGGCAGTGGCAATACACGCGCTACCACCATTGAAATGGGACCAGATCAAAACTTGCTTGTATCGGGCTTTTTCACAGGAACTACAGATTTTGACCCAAGCAGCACTTCACTTTCAAAAACCTCTCAAGGCAGCAGGGATATTTTTATTTCAAAGTTCAATCAATCAACAGGCTTATTGTGGAATGTGGTGGCAGGCGGTGCAAGTTCAGAGGCAAGTACTAAAATGCTTGTCGATCAAGATAACAAAGTTTATGCCGTGGGTTACGGCTACAGTATTTTTGATGCTGACCCCGACCCGCAAGACTCGCTCATGATCGGCTCAGGCACAAGCAACGGTGATGGGTTTTTATGGGCGCTTGATTCAGCAGGAGCACTTGTAACGGCCTATTATCTTGGCAGTTCCGGAGAAGAAACCAGTCAATCCATTGCAATGGACCAAAAAAAGGACATTTACCTCACGGGTGCTTTTTCATCTACGGTAGACTTTGACCCAGGGCTTGGGGCTTCTAACTTGAGTTCGAACGGTGGAACTGATTGTTACATTCAGAAAGTGGCATTATGTAAAGAAACAAACGACAGTATTAATGCCTACGGTTGCCAATTCTATGTTTCCCCTTCAGGTAAATTCTACAATACAAATGGTAATTACATCGATACACTAACCAACCTAGCAGGTTGCGATAGCCTGATTTACATCAACCTACAGCTAAATCAATTGAGCAATCAAGTTACTGCCAATGATCCTGTGCTTTACGCTGACAGCAATCAAAATGTAAGTTACCAATGGTTGGATTGCAACAATGCTTACGCAACCATTCCCGGAGCTACGCAGCCAATTTTCACGGCTGTTCAAAATGGCAGTTATGCCGTAGAAGTGAGCCAAGGAGCCTGCAAAGACACTTCTACTTGTTACTCCATCTTCACCATTGGACTTGAGGAGCCAAATGCAGGGCTTGAAACAGCAGTTCATATCTTCCCAAATCCGTCTGCAGGTACATTTAATTTCTTGAGCAATGCACAAAATAAAGTAGAGTCAATCAGGGTTTTTGGCCTAAAAGGTCAAGGCATCCAAGAAATTAACTCGATCAATGAGAATTCAGTGGTTTTAGACCTGCCTGCTGAAGGAGGAGTCTATTTTGTTTCCATCACTTTGCAAAACGGACAGAGAATCACGAAGAAGTTGGTAAAACTTTAATTCTAGGAATTGAAACGGTATTCAACTTTCAATGAAACTTGACAAAGCTTTTTGATGAAAAGTAATTTCTAAAGTTCGCAGATGAGCAACACTATCCCTGAAGAATTTTTCGATGATGATATGATCTATCATTACACCTCAATGGAGACGGCTGTCAATCATATATTAGGTGAAAGGGAGCTTAAGCTATCTAAACGACTAAATCAAATTGACCCTTTAGAAAACCAAATTCTGTGGTCCGACTATATTGGAAATGAGAAACCCTTAAAAGAAATAAGTTCTTTAGTTGAAGATAACAGTCGTGAAATCAAAGAGGTTTTAAACAGTACCTACCAACTATCCTTTTGTAGAAACTATAAAGATTTTGAGCATGAAAAGTACCCTGGTGAATTCAAAGATGCAGGATTTACAAGATTTAGGATGTGGATTCAATATGCTAATAATTTTAATGGCATTTGCTTAGCTTTCTCGAAAAGCAAGCTCTTAGAGTCAATATTATCAAAATACAGCTCTAAGAATGTTAGTTCAAAGGCAGTTAATTACCTGAGTATCGAGGAAATTGAAAAGAAATTGAAACTAAATTCTAGTAGGTACACGGGAGATGAAGTTTCTGATTTTATAAATGACTTTAAATTCATGAAGTACAAGGACTTTAGAGATGAGGCCGAATTTAGAATAATCATCAATGTTGATTCTCCAAAGGAAAGCTTGTATTTCAATTATGGAGATTCTTTAAAAGGCATTTTTTTCCATTATAATGAAACACATAAACCTAAAACCAAAGAATTACACTATGACTACATCAAAGCATACTGCAATAAGGTTTCTATTGAATTTAAGGGATTGTTTTTCTACAATGGCTCACTGATGATAAAAGAAGGGCTAACCTAAACCGGATCCACATCAATCACCACCCTTACTGAGCGCCCTTCTTCGCTTTGTGCAAAGGCTTGCAGCAATTCCCTTAGCAGCTGCTTACTCTTTGGAATGGAAGCCGCCTTCTCCAATTTCAGCATAATATTTTGGTGGTAGTAATTACGGATTCGCGCAATGCTTGGCTCTTCAGGTCCAAGCACACGCTTGCCAAAAGTCCCTTTTAGTTGTCTGGCCAACACTTGCGCTGCTTGGTGCAGCTTTTGTTGGTTTTTATGGCGCAAATTCAAATGAATTAAACGGTAAAAAGGCGGATAATGAAAATTGCGTCGATCGATCAATTCATTCTTATACATGCCCGCAAAGTCATGATCAATCACCTGCCGAATAATTTGATGGTCGGGATTGAAAGATTGGATGACCACCTTTCCCCTTTTTCCCTTTCTTCCTGCCCTGCCAGAAACCTGCGACATGAGCTGGTAACTTCTTTCAAAAGCCCTAAAGTCAGGAAAGTGCAGCATATTATCGGCATTTAGTACCCCAACTAAAGCCACGTCTTCAAAATCCAAACCCTTGGTCACCATTTGGGTGCCCACTAAAATGTCGATCTCCTTTTCCTGAAAAGCGGTGATAATCTGGTGGTAGGCTTTCTTTGCTCGGGTAGTATCTAAGTCCATGCGGGCTATTTTAGCTTCTGGCAAATAAATGGCCAATTCTTCTTCGATCTTTTCCGTTCCAAATCCTTTTACCCGCAAATTAGTATCCCCACAAGAAGGACAAGTAGCTGGTAACTTACGATGATGACCACAGTAATGACAGTTTAATTCTTTTTTGAATTTATGGTAAGTCAGGCTGACATCGCAATTCACACATTGCGGCGCATTGCCGCAAGTCTCACACATCAAAATAGGTGAATAGCCCCGGCGGTTTTGAAAGAGAATGATCTGCTTTCCTTCCTCCAAACTATCTTCCATCATCTCTAGAAGCATAGGCGAAAAATGAGATTTCATTTTCTTCTTTTTGGTAGCGTCTTTAACGTCGGCCACTAAAATTTCAGGTAACTGAATGTTTCCGTGCCGCTTCATTAATTCTACCAAACCATATTTTCCTTGCTGTGCATTGTAATAGCTTTCCACTGAAGGAGTCGCCGAGCCCAAAAGCACCTTGGCTTTTTGCATCATGGCTAGCACGATAGCCGCATCACGTGCTTGATAGCGTGGAGCAGGATCGTATTGCTTGAAGGTGTTTTCATGTTCCTCATCTACGATGATTAAGCCCAATTTATGAAAAGGCAAGAAGAGCGCAGATCGTGCCCCAAGAATGATTTGAAAATCCTCAAAAACTCCTGCCTTGAATTTCAAGACATTGTTCCATACTTCTACCCTTTCGTTTTCATTAAAGCGAGAATGGAACACGCCCACTTTGTCTCCAAAAATGGCCTGCAAGCGCAATACAATTTGAGTGGTCAAAGCAATTTCAGGCAAGAGGTACAAGACCTGCTCACCTCGGTCTAATGCTTCTTGGATCAGCTTAATGTAGACTTCTGTTTTACCGCTTGAAGTAACTCCATGCAGCAGCACGACATCTTTTTCCTGCCAATGGGTTTTTATGCTGTCCATAGCCTCCTCTTGAGCTTCAGACAAGTCCTTTTGATGGGTAGAAACCTGCCCTGCCTCTAACCTCCCTGCCTCCACTTGATAAACTTCAAAGACTTCTTTCTTAACTAATTCATTCAAAAGTGAGGCACTTGCATTGACTGCTTTTTGCAGCTGTAGTTTCTTAACTTCTTTGGGTTTTTGTGAATAATGCTGACTCAATTGTAAATAAGTCATCAACATTTCCAATTGCCGAGGGGCACGATCCAATTCATCAAAAATGACCTTCATTTTAGCCTCATCTGAAGCTTTATCAGTCAGGCGAACATAATCCACCATTTTAGGTTTATAGCGCTGCTTGATCTCTTCCTCGGTAATCACGGCTTTCTTCTCAATCAAGCTTTTTACTTTTGGCTGAATGTGCTTTACGCCTAGTATTTCAGAGATCTCACTCAAATCAAGCACATTGCGTAACTCCAAGGCTTCTACTACCAAATACTCATCGTCGCGCAACTCATTCACCACAGCTTCATACTCAGGATGCAATAAAACCCTGGTTTCACTCGCTAAACGCAGCCCACCGGGTAAGGCAGAATTCATCACTTCGCCTAAGTGCGCCATGTAATAGGTGCTGATCCATTCCCAAAATCGCAATTGCTCAGGAAATAAGATTGGGTTTTCATCAAGCAGTGATTCAAGGTATTTAGCCTGGTAGTTAATCGGTGCCTGTTGATGTATCTTGGCTACAATAGCGGAATACTGCTTATGACCTTTGCCAAATTGTACAATTACCCTTTGACCAACTTGCATTAATTCCTCCCAGCCTTTTGGAACCCGATAGGTATAGGCATTAGGAATGGCCAGAGGTAGAATTACATCAACAAAATGGGTGTTTACTTCGCTCATTTTAGGGAAAACGAATTTAAGCAGGCTTTTACTAATCAGACGGAAAATTTAATTCCATTACTTTTGAATATAGTCAACAAAGCAATTCCATGTCATTTAAAATCCAGCTTTTCTTAAGTACGCTTCTTTTGTGCCTTTCTTTTCAATTACTTCAAGCACAAGACTTAAAGTGGGCCTTAAGTGGAGGTGGCACAGGCTACGAAAGATTTCAAGCTATTGAAATTGATGCATTTGGCGATATCTATGCAAGTGGTTTTTTTGAAAACTCTTTTGATATTGATCCAGGTCCTAATCAACAGCTGATCACATCGCAAGGAGGAACAGACATTATAACTTGTAAATACAGCAGAACGGGAAATTTAATTTGGTATGCCATTCAAGGAGGTCCGGGAAATGACTACCCAAGAGGGATTAGCCTAGATCCTCAAGGCAACGTATATGTTGTTGGAGAGTTTTCAGATAGCACTGACTTTGATCCAGACCCTCAAAATAGCTTATACCGACAGTCCAATGGGAATCAAGATGCATTTCTAACAAAACTCGATCCCAGTGGACAATTAGTTTGGGCAAAAACTTTTGGAGGCATCGGGTTAGACAGGGCATTAAGCGTTGCCTATAACCCTGCAGGAACAATACACATTGGAGGACAATTTAGCAGAAGTGTAGATTTTGACCCCTCTCCCACATCAAGCAGCTCCGGAACTGGAGATTTAGGAGAGAATATCTTCATTAGCACCTTTGATAATCGAGGAAATTTTCTTTGGTCGCACCAATTTGTAAGCAACAACAACAGCAGCCGTTTAGAAAGGGCTTATCAACTTAAAGTAGATAACCAAAATGAACTTGTAATAGTAGGCAGCTTTGCAGGAACCATAGATTTTGATCCTTCACCTTCTAATACCGTTAACCTCACTTCCTCAGGAGGTGAGGATGGTTTTATTTTGAAAATGACCTCAAGCGGACTTTTTGTTTGGGCAAATCAAACAAGCGGTGCGGGTAGTTCAAGCTGCTTCAATACTTGTTTACAACTAGATGAATTTGACAACATCCACATTGGTGGCTTTTTTACTGGCACGGTAGACTTTAATCCGAATCCGAGCATAAACCTGAGTAAAAGCTCTAACGGTAGCCGAGATATGTTCATTTCAAGAATGGGAACGAATGGTCAGCTAAAATGGAATGTAACTGCAGGAGGTAACAGTTCTGAAGTTGTTGCAAACATGGTGATTGATCGGGATGGCTTTGTTTATGCCACAGGTTATCATTACAGTGGTTTTGATGCAGATCCAAGTAGTAGTGTTGCTACGGTGCCGAACAATGGAGATGCTGATGCCTATTTCTGGGAACTAGACACCTCAGGCAACTACATTTCTGCCTACTCTTTTGGAAGCAGCGGATATGACATTTCAACCGCGATCGCTTATGACGATCGAAAAGATATTTTTTTAGCAGGTGCTTTTTCGAATACTGTCGATTTTGATCCACAAAGTGGAATTCAGACTCAAACTTCTAATGGTGATAAGGACTATTTTATACAACAAGTCAATATTTGCAAGAAAACCCTTGCAAGTCTTAATGGCTATGGTTGTAGCAGTTATGCTGCACCAAGTGGAAAATTGATCAATAGCTCGGGATTGGTTTCTGATACCATTCTCAATCAAGACGGCTGCGACAGCATCTTGAGCATTCAGGTCAACCTCAATCAATTGGACACTGCCGTAATCCAAAAACATACAAGTTTGGAAAGTAAGGCGCAAGCGGTAAATTACCAATGGCTTCAGTGTATCAACGGCAACTACATTCCACTAACAGGAGAAACAGCCTCAGTCTTTACGCCTTCCGCTAATGGCAGTTATGCGGTAGCAATCAGTCAGCAAACCTGTCGAGATACCTCAGCTTGTTTCCCGATTATCAACGTAGGACTTTCAGCAAATACTAGAGCAAGCGTTAAACTGTTCCCTAATCCATTTAAGGATGAATTCACACTTGAACTAAATGACTTTCAAAAGGTAGCAAGTATAATGCTTTATGACCTTAAAGGGAAACTGATGAGGGAGTTCACTCCACTTAAGAATAATCTTCAGCTTAGGCTAGATGCGCCTGAGGGACTTTACGTGCTGCATGTCCAACTTAAAGATGGAAGAGCCTTTCACAAGAAAATAGTCAAATACTAGCTTAAAGCGACAAGACCTCGGCCAAATTGAGCAGCTCTTGATTGATTTTTTGGTGGTGTTTAATGGCTTGTTCAAAGGGTGTAAAAGTCACCTTTCTATTAATGATTCCAACCATTTCATTTTTCCTTCCTGCCAGCAAGGCTTTTACCGCCTCACTACCCATTTGACTGGCTAATACACGATCAGCCGCCGAAGGGCTGCCGCCTCTCTGCAAATGGCCTAGCACTGTAACACGGGTATCATAATAATCGAACTTAGCCTTTACCTTTTCGGCAACTGCATAGGCTCCACCTGCGTCGTCTCCTTCAGCCACAATAATGATGCTGCTGCTTTTCTGGCGCTCCCAACCTCTTTGCAGTTTATCGATCAATTGATCAATATAAGTTTCTGTTTCGGGCACTAAAATCGCTTCTGCTCCAACACCGATCCCACTGCGCAAAGCAATAAAACCTGCATCTCTACCCATTACTTCCACAAAAAATAGGCGATCATGGGCATCTGCGGTATCGCGAATTTTATCCACTGCTTCAACTACAGTATTCACCGCAGTATCATAACCAATGGTGTAATCGGTGCCGTACAAATCATTATCGATGGTTCCAGGTGCTCCTACAATAGAAAAACCATGCTCTTGGGCCAAAAACTTAGCTCCGGTGAATGTGCCATCTCCACCGATAGCAACAATACCCTCTACCCCTTCACTTTTTAATTCTTCAGCTGCTTTGGCTCTTCCTGCTTTGGTTTTAAAAGCTTCACAGCGTGCACTCTTCAAAATAGTGCCTCCCCTTTGAATAATGTTGCTTACGCTAGAAGAGTCCATTGGAATGAAGTCTCCCTGCAACATACCGGCGTAACCTCTCAGAATGCCGCAAACTTCAACTTCATGAAAACGAGCAGTTCGAACAACTGCCCGAATGCATGCATTCATTCCCGGGGCATCTCCGCCAGAAGTAAAAACACCTATTTTTTTCATGCCCTTAAATTAAGTTGATTTCGGAAGAAATTAATTTGCAGCGCTTTTTTTCTCTTTTAAAGTTCCTTCAAAAAGTTCGTAACCCCTTAGCTGACATTCTAATTTCCCATTCATCATGGGTATTTTTTTCTTCGGTTTTAAACCGATCCGCTTTAAGGCGTCCATGTCAGAACTGATGAACCATGCTTTCCAATTGGGGTATTCATGCTTGAGAGTTGAACCGATCTTTTCGTAAAAATCAGGCAGGTCTTCTGCCACTTGTAAGCGCTCTCCGTAAGGTGGATTTGTAAGTAATGTACCTTCGTCAAAAGGCGGTAAAGCTTTAAAAAAATCTTCCTGTTCTAAAACGATTGACTTCCGCATTTGAGCCGCATTAATGTTCACACGGCTAGATCTTATGGCCTGAGAGCTTGAATCACGAGCTACGATCTGGCAATTTAAAGGTTTGTATTCAGCCTGTGCTTCTCTTAAAACTTCTGATAAAAGTGCTTGATCATAATCTTGCCAATTTTCGAAACCAAAATGAGTGCGATGCATATTGGGGGGCGTGTTTGAAGCTAAAAGAGCAGCTTCAATAGCGATGGTTCCTGAGCCACACATAGGGTCAAGAAAATCCGTTTGGCCACTCCAACCACTTTTGATCAACATACCTGCAGCTAAGGTTTCATTGATCGGCGCAACATGCTTTGCTTGCCGGTAACCTCGCTTAAATAAAGGAGCCCCTGAGCTATCGAGTGAAATGTTAACTTGGTCTTCATTCAAATGCAGGTGAATGCGAATATCCGCCTCTCTTCGATCTACAGAAGGTCGATTCAAGCCTTGCTCGCGAAAACGGTCTACAATGGCATCCTTTAACTTTAAGGCAATGTATTGGCTGTGTTTAAAAAAGGATGAATGAACCGAGGCATCTATCGCAAAACTTTTTCCCGATTTGAAGATCTTTTCCCACTCGATGTTTTTAGCTTGTTTGTAAAAAGTGCTTTCTTCTCTACTGCGGAAATGCGCGATGGGACGCAATACCTTAAGGGCAGTTCGTAGCCATACATTGGAGGCATATAACAGTTTAAGATCACCTCGAAAACTCACCGCCCGTTTTAACTCTTTCACCTTAGAACCACCCAATGCAAGAAGTTCAGCTTTCAACTCTTCTTCTAGATTTTGCATGCAAGTTGCCACCATCTCAAATTCTTCTGCTGTTTGCCAGAAGCTGTTCAATTCTAGTTCTTGCTTTGGTTCAGCTTGCTTGACCCTTGGTTTGTTTTCCCCAGTTCTGCGGTAAGAAAATTTCTTTTTACTCATATTGCAAAATTAGGCATTTGCTAAAGCAGCTAAGAGTGGATTAAAAATTGAGCTGTTAATAAAGAATTTTGTTGAGCTTCTAAGTTATCAAGGCAATGCTTTTCTTTGAAAAAAGCATTGAGCATGGGCTTAAGTATACTCGATTGGAGCATTATTGTGGGCTACCTTTTATTAGCTGCAGGCATTGGCTTTTATTACAAAAACCAAGCAAGCCAAAGTTTAGAACACTTTTTCTTGGGAGGCAGAAACCTACCCTGGTACATTGCAGGTATTTCTATGGTGGCGACCACCTTTGCTGCTGATACTCCTTTATGGGTAACTGAAAAAATTGCCCAGCATGGAATTTCAGGCAATTGGCTATGGTGGAATATGCTGATCGGTGGTATGTTAACCACCTTCTTTTTTGCCCGTTTGTGGCGTAGAGCAGAAATCGTAACGGAACTAGAATTTGTAGAATTACGCTACAGCGGAAAAGCTGCGGCCTTTTTACGTGGTTTCAAATCAGTTTATATGGGCATATTCTTGAATGCCGTAGTTATAGGGTGGGTTAATACTGCCCTTGCTAAAATATTGGAAGTTTTTTTTGATATACCGGCATCTGAAACCATTTACTACCTCGCTGCAGCCATGGGAGTAGTTGTGTTGTATTCCTCTTTAGCAGGTTTATTAGGCGTAGCCATTACCGATTTTGTACAATTCTTCATTGCTATGGCTGGTTGTATTATCCTAGCTATAGTAGTGCTCAATACTGAGCAAGTTGGAGGAATTTCGGGTTTAAAGGAACAACTACCAGCCTGGCGCTTTGACTTTTTCCCTCAAATTGGTTCTTCAAGTGTCGCAGATCAAGTAGGGACTTATAGTCTAAGCATTGGAGCCTTTTTAACCTTTGGTTTAGTGCAATGGTGGGCGAGTTGGTATCCGGGAGCAGAACCTGGAGGAGGCGGTTACATTGCCCAACGTATGATGAGTGCCAGAAATGAAAAAGAGGCCGTATTTGCTACCTTATTCTTTCAAATTGCCCATTATTGCTTAAGGCCTTGGCCTTGGATTATTGTCGGTTTGTGCGCCCTAGTACTTTACCCGGAATTGAGTATAGAAGATTCTTCAAAAGGCTTTGTTTATGCCATGCGCGACCATTTGCCATCAGGCTTAAAAGGTCTCTTGTTGGTTGCTTTTCTTTCTGCCTACATGAGTACAATTTCAACACAACTCAACTGGGGTGCAAGCTACTTAACCAACGATCTTTACAAGCGCTTTATTCGCAAAGATAAAGCTGGAGAAAGCCCTGAGGATGTGCAGAAGGATTATGTGCAAAAAGCCCGTCTTTTCACTTGGCTGATTGTTTTAGTTGGCCTTTTTGCAAGTACCCAAATGCAAAGCATTGATCAGGCAGCCACTTTTTTAATTGAATGCGGCGCAGGCTTAGGATTAGTTTTGATTCTGCGTTGGTATTGGTGGCGCATCAATGCTTGGTCAGAAATTACCGCGAGCCTAGCGCCATTTGTGGGCTACCTGCTAGCCAATCAGCTTTTGGAGCTTCCTTACCCTTACAATTTTCTTTTCACCGTTGGTTTAAGCACTCTAGCATGGCTTGTAGTCACCTTCTTAACCCCAATCACCGAAAGCGAAAAGCTCAAGCAATTTTATCATAAAGTAAGACCCGATGGTTGGTGGGGACCATTTAAAAAAGCGGACCATGAAAAAAGTAATTTAAGGGCCTTAGCCCTATGCTGGCTAAGCTCCATTGCCATGGTCTATATGCTACTGTTTGCGATCGGCAATTTTATTTTTCAAGATTACCAAGCAGCAGGAATAGAGTTCTCAATAGCGCTTTTGTGCTTTTTCATTTTAAGAAAACAGCTTAAGATTACGCGTATTTTCGACTTTTAACTATCTTTACCGCAATCATGAATTCAGGTAAAACGAACACCCACTAAAAGCATGTACAAATCCACACTAAAGCGAATATCAACCTTAAGCAAACTAAGCTTTAGCATTTTGATTTCAGCTCTTTTGTTTGCTTGTGCTGAAGGCAATAATCAAGCACAAGAACAAACGGAGGAAAAAAGCGAGGTAGAAGAACCCAAAAAAGAGAAGGAATCTAAACTCATTGAAATTGACGGTCAAGTATTCAGCATCCCTTCTCCTATTCAAACAGCATTTTTGCTTAAAGAAGTAGGAACAGAATACCAGTCAAATTTATTGAATCCTGCAAAAAAGGCAGCAGGCTACACTACTACTTACGATAAAGCCTTGGCCTTGGGGGTTTATGGCGCTGACCTAGGATATGCTACTATTTTCGACCAAACCCAAGATGCAATCTCCTACCTAGCCGTAAGTAAAAAAATGGCTGGCGAATTAGGCATCACAGGGGTTTTCAATGAAGAAACCGTTAAACGTTTCGAATCGAATCTTGGGAATCAAGATTCTTTATTAGCGCTTGTTTCAGATGGTTTTAAATCAACTGATAGATACCTAAAAAGCAATCAGCAGAATGATGTAGGTGTAGCAATTTTAGCAGGCGGTTGGATTGAAACACTGCACTTCGCTACCGCTTTAGCAACTGATTACCAAGATGAAAAACTAAAGGCTAGAATAGGCGAACAAAAGATTACCATCAAAAACCTGGTAAACCTACTTGCTCCATACAGCGATGGAAATGAAAAGATTGCAGGTCTTACCAACTCGCTTAATGAACTGAAAGACCTTTACGCTAATGTTGATTTTAGTTATACTTATGTAGAACCAACTACCAATGAGGAAACCAAAACCACGGTTATCAATAGTAAGTCTGAAGTAAAAATGAGCGAGCAACAACTAACTGACATAAGCAATAAAATCAACGAAATTAGAACGAGCATCATCAACTAAGACCAAAGAAGAGCATGAAGAAATTATTAACCCTTTTCAGTTTAGTCGCATTTGCCTTTGTAGCCCAAATTAATACTGCGCATGCCCAATGTGATACCATTGCTACAATTTGTGAGCAAAACTTCACTTCAGAGTATTTGTCAGACGGACAAGAATACAGAGCATTATTGATCCAAGAGCAAACTGCGGAATTCAATTTGACCCTATACGGAGGTAGCACCTATCGTTTTGGTGCCTGCAGCGGTTTAGAAGATGGTAATCTGATCTTTAGGGTTTATGATCAAGAACGTAACGAGATCTTCTCCAATCAAGATCACGCACTTTCACCTTATTGGGACTTTGAAGTAAATTCTACCCTAGATGTGATTGTAGAAGCTAACTTAAATTTGGATAAAGTCAGCTCGGGCTGCGCTGTGCTTTTAGTCGGATTCAAGCCATAGCGCATTCCTTAATAACTTATTAGAATTGAAGCAGGATTATTCCTGCTTTTTTTTTACTTTCATCTTTCAATTAAATAGCCTCCAAAGTAAAAAATGAGCGAAAGAATTCTCAAGGCCTTAATGCAATTATTTGCCATTGTGGCCAATGTAGGTAGAGATGACTCGAATAGCCGAGAGTTTGTAAGACAGTTCCTAGATGAGCAGCTCAATAAAGAGCTCGTTAACGAATACTTGGTAGTATATGACAAATACTACGATGAACAAAACAAAAAACGGGAAGGCTTAAAAGCTAGAAAGCGAACCTCTCTAAATTCAGTTAAGGTTTTAAAAATCTGCATGGAAATCAACAAGGAGTTGACTCAAAAGCAGAAGATCTACGTTTTGGTTCAATTGGTAGAATTTATTTACCAGAACAATAACGATACGGACCAAGCAATAGAATTCGTAGAAACGGTTGCTGATTCCTTTAACATTAGCAGAGAAGAATACGTTCTGATCAACGACTTTATTAGTGCCAACAAAGAAGAGTTACCTAAAACAACCAACCTTCTACTCATTAATGAGAACGAAGAGAAAAGACAAGGAGAGCACTTTCATATCCAAGCTTTAGGTTTAAGTGGAGAAGCAAGGGTTTTATTCTTGAGTGCTGTGAACATGATGTTCTTAAAGTACATCGGCACTACAGAACTGCAGCTAAATGGCCAACTGATCAAGCCAGAGAAAAGTTACGTACTTAACCAAGGATCTTCGCTTCGTGGTTCTAAAGTTGCACCGATCTATTACAGCGATATTATCAACCGCTTCTTGTCTGATACAGGAAAAGAAAAGACCTCCTTTACAGTTGATAACATTACCTACCAATTCAAGAATGGCAACATAGGCTTACATCCTATGACCCTTGAGGAAGAATCGGGTAATTTAATTGGCATTATGGGAGCCAGTGGGGCAGGAAAATCTACTTTGCTCAATGTTTTAAACGGTAACTATCAGCCCACTACTGGATCTGTAAAAATCAACAGTCACGATATTCACCAGGCTGAGAACAAAGAGGTAATTGAAGGCGTGATCGGCTACGTTTCTCAAGATGATTTGCTGATTGAGGAACTAACCGTTTTTCAGAATATTTTTTACAATGCAAAATTATGCTTTGGGGATTTAAGTGATAAACAAATCATTCGGCTCACATTCAAAGTCTTGCAAAGCTTGGGTTTATTCGAGATCAAAGATTTAAAAGTTGGTAGCCCTTTAGACAAAACCATCAGTGGTGGACAAAGAAAACGGGTAAACATCGCCTTGGAGTTAATACGTGAGCCCTCAGTATTGTTTGTTGATGAGCCAACCTCAGGACTATCTTCTCGAGATTCTGAAAACATCATGGACTTGCTCAAAGAGCTCACCTTAAGAGGGAAGTTGATCTTTGTAGTTATCCACCAACCTTCATCCGAGATTTTTAAAATGTTTGACAAACTCATCATTTTAGACACCGGAGGTTATTTGATCTACAATGGAAATCCTGTGGATGCGATTATTTACTTTAAGCAGATGGTGCAGCAAGCCAACGCAGTTGAAAGTGAATGCCCCACATGTGGTAACGTTAATCCTGAGCAGATTTTCAACATTATTGAATCAAAGATATTAGACGAATACGGGAACCAGACAGATAAACGTAAAATTCCTCCTACGGATTGGTACAAAAAATACCAAGAACACCTAGAAAGTGAAGCGCAGGATGAAGTTGAGGTTAACACCAATCCGCCTGAAGCTAACCTAAAGATTCCCAATCCATGGAAGCAGTTTAGTGTCTTTATTAAACGAGATGTACTTTCTAAGTTGACCAACAAACAGTACCTCTTGATTAACTTTCTAGAGGCGCCCATTTTAGGTTTTATCCTCTCATTCATTATCAAGTATTCCAATACCGATGAGGCCACCCAAGTTGGCTATGTCTTTAGAGAAAACCAAAACTTGATCGCGTACATTTTTATGAGCGTAATAGTTGCCCTATTTCTTGGCCTTACTGTGAGTGCAGAAGAAATAATCAGGGACCGAAAGATCTTAAAAAGAGAGAAATTCCTCAACCTAAGTCGGGGTAGTTATTTGTTCTCCAAGATCTTCATTATGTTCTCTGTTTCTGCTATTCAAATCCTCACATTCGTGCTGGTAGGCAATACCATTTTAGAGATTAAAGGCATGTATTTTGATTATTGGCTAATCCTCTTTTCTACCGCTTGTTTCGCCAATATGCTTGGTCTTAATATTTCATCAAGCTTCGACTCCGCTGTAACCATTTATATTCTGATCCCTTTCTTAATCATCCCGCAGCTGATCTTAAGTGGAGTAATCGTAAAATTTGAAAAGTTAAATCCTGCTATTACGGTGCAAAAGAAAGTGCCTTTTGCAGGAGAGATCATGGCCTCTAAGTGGGCTTTTGAGGCTTTAACGGTTAATCAGTATAAGAACAACCAGTTTAACAAACAATTCTTTTACATTGACAAAGACATTAAAACTGCAAATTTCCGCAAGAACTTTTGGCTTAGTAGACTTCAAGATAAGGTTAACTTTTTAGAAAGAAGGCTAGACCAAAAGAAGGACGAAGAGGAGCTAAAAGCTGCAATTAGCTTGATCAAAACTGAGATCGTAAAAGAAAATCAACGAAATCTTGAAATCCAATTCGGAAGTGTTGAAGAATTAAGTGGAGAGCTTAATGAAGAGTTGATTGGTGATCTATCTTTCTATTTAGACGACTTGAATGACTATTACTTGAAGCAATACAAGCGTTTTAATGATAAAAAAGACCAATTACTCATTAAGCTTAATGAGACAGATGAGGATAAAGAAGCTTTCATAAAGCTCAAAAATGATTACACGAACGAATCTTTAGAGAATTTGGTGACCAATAAAAATGATCTCATTAAGATCATAGAAGTGGATAATGAACTCATTCAAAGGGCTAACCCGATCTTTAAAGATCCTGTCGGATTTAGAGCTCACTTTTTAGCTCCTTCTAAAAAGCTGTTTGGAACTAACATCACCACTTTCTCAGCCAATCTAATGGTCTTATGGTTGTTTTCGATAGGCTTAGCGATCACTTTATACTATGATGGTCTCAGGAAGCTTCTGTCCTTTCTAGGAGAGCTATTCAAGCGAAAAAAATAGTAAACTATTGAGCATAAAAAAGCCCGCAATATTTCTATTGCAGGCTTTAAATTCTTTTTAGAAAAAGTTTATTCCTCGATTTCGATCATTTTAAATGGAATGTTGATGATGGCCTGGTAATCTTCACCAGCTTCAAGCATGTCTTCATCATCTTCTTCGTAGTGCCAATTTATCGTCACATCGCTTCCATCACTATTGATTTTTTCTAGCTTCTTGAATACATCTAAAATACACTTTGAAGAGCTTGTATTGAAATATTCTAATACGATATCCACTTTAGTTGCCTCCTTAGGACTAGCAGAATATTCTTCCAGCAGATCCACTAAAGGCTTGTAGAATTCAATTGAATTCTCCGGGATTGATCTTCCTTGAATCAACAATTTACCTTCCTCAGGATTGAACTTGATGGTTGGTGTTTTGGGACTACCTTCTATGGTTAAATTTTCCATGATTACGGTTGTTTACTGTGCTATTTTTATGTTTAAACTATAAAAGGAATGCTTGTCATCTATCTTTTGGAAATCGTACTCCAATTTTTGTCCTGACTTTCTTGCAATGTCGATCATTCCGAGACCTCCGCCTCCCTTCTCTGACATCATTCCATTATTTAATACTTCTTTGTAGTGTGCCTTAAGCTCATCCTTATCCATCTGGTTGATCTTGTCTAGACGTGCTTTTAGACTGTCGGCATTATCATTTTTAATGTAGTTACCAGTAAAGATGTTGTAATTATCCCCATCTTTCCCTACCATAAAAATTACCGTACTGTAGCCATTGGAATCATCTTTTTGTTTGTCTAAATGATGATATAAGTTTTGCAAAGCTTCTACTAAAATATTGTAAACCTTCTTCTTAATTCTTGAGGGCTCTTCTAGTTTCTCCATTTTTGACTCCATGATCTGCAATACTGAAGTCAGTAATTCAGAGCTTACATTGCCCTTAAAGGAAAGCATGATGTTTTCATGCTCCATTTTATTGTAGAAATCAAAAATATTTATCTCCATCTGGCTTTAATTGCCTTACTACCTAAATAATTAGATAATCAGAACTACGAAATAAAATAAAAAAGACATAGAAAGCAAGTTAAGTTAAAACAATTTAAAACAAAAATCAGGCGTTCGCAACATTTTCAAAGAAGTCAGTTATGCCTAATTTCGCGAACGCTCTAATGAAAAAGTTCAAAGAAAATTGGTTTAAGGAGTGGTTTGACTCTGATTATTACCACCAGCTCTACGCTCATCGAGATTATGAAGAGGCAGAGGAGTTCATTAGTGCACTTATGCGTTACCTCAATATAGAAACACAATGTTATGTGCTTGATCTAGCTTGCGGGAAAGGACGACACGCCGTGCACTTAAATGAATTAGGCTATAATGTACTAGGCATAGACCTCAGTAAGGAAAGTATTCAAGAAGCCAAAAAGCTTGAGTCTAAAAACTTAGAATTTCGCCAAGGCGACATGCGCGAGCTAGATCTCGATGCTGAAGTAGACCTTGTGCTCAATTTGTTTACCAGTTTTGGCTATTTCAGCAGCGAAGAAGAAGACCAAAAAGCAATCAGCTCAATGTCTGATGCTTTGAAGAAAAATGGGCTACTAGTGATTGATTACCTCAACATCCATAAAGTATTGGAAAAACTACCAACGAAAGAGCTAGTAAAGCGTAAAGGGGTTGATTTCAATATTAGCAAGCACACTGAGCACGGTTTTATTGTTAAAGACATTGAGTTCAATGCTAATCAAGTAGCACACCATTACCAAGAGTTTGTAAAATGCTTGGATTTAAATGATTTTGAAAATTACCTGCATCATGGAAAGTTCAAAATCAAAGAGGTTTTTGGAAACTACCAATTGGAGCACTTTAATAAAGCGCATTCCGACCGACTTATTATAATTGCACAAAAAGAGGGCTAAATATGGCATACATCAGCATGTTTATTGTAGCACTTCTTGGTGCAGTTCTAATTTACCTAAGAGGTTATCTTGAAAAATGGATCAAACCTGCCTTGGCTTTTAGTGGAGCCTATTTGCTTGCTATTTGCCTTTTGCACCTGATTCCTGAACTTTTTGAAAATAACTTAGATCATCATAAGCTTGGGATCTTTATTTTACTTGGCTTTTTCCTGCAGCTTGTACTCGATTATTTTTCGGGTGGGATCGAACACGGACACACACACATTGACCAAAATCAATTGGGCAAATTTCCCTTTTTGGTTTTCCTTAGTTTGTGTTTGCATGCCTTACTAGAGGCGTTGCCGCTTAACCACCTAAACCCCTCTTCTGAAATAGGTTCTTACCTAGCAGGATTACTCATGCACAAAATTCCTATTTCATTTATCTTGGTATCTGTTTTTATGGCCTACAAGATCCCGAAGGTGAAAATAATTGCAGCTGTAATCATTTTTGCTACTATGGCTCCAATTGGCATACAGCTAGGTGATATTATTGGACATGAAAGCGCTTTCTTCCAACCGCTTATCGCTTTATCGATTGGAATAATTCTGCACCTTTCTACTACCATTTTATTAGAGAGTAATGAGAACCACAGCATTCAATTAAAGAAATTTTTGCCCCTAATTATTGGTTTCTTGCTAGCTCTGCTTAGTGAAGGGCTTCACTAGTTAAAGGCTTTTGGCTTTCTGCCAATACCCTTCCATTTCAGCTAAACTTAAGTTTTCAATGCTTTTACCTGCTTCTCTTGCTTGTTCTTCCATGAATTGAAACCGCTTGATGAATTTTTTATTAGTCTTCTCTAAAGCATCTTCAGGATTAAGTTCTAGAAAACGTGCATAATTGATTAGTGAAAATAACACATCACCAAATTCTTCATCTATTTTATCTGAATTATCTTTCACTTCTGCTTTCAATTCTTGAAGCTCTTCTTCGATTTTTTCAAAAACAGCTTCATCTCGATCCCAATCAAACCCCACTCCCCTAGCTTTATCTTGTATCCGTATCGCTTTAATCATAGCAGGTAGTGATTTAGGTACTCCACCCAAAACAGATCGCTTCCCTTTGCCCTCTTTAAGTTTAATTTTTTCCCAGTTTGCTTTTACCTCAGCTTCGTCTTTTACCTTTACCTCACCGTAAATGTGGGGGTGTCGATGAATTAGCTTCTCACAAACGCTGTTCAAAACATCCTGTATATCAAATGCCGACTTTTCTGAGCCAATCTTAGCATAGAAAACCAAATGCAACATCAAATCGCCAAGCTCCTTTTTAACCTCTTCCAAATCACCTTCTACAATGGCATCTGACAGTTCAAAAGTTTCCTCAATGGTAAGGTGGCGTAAAGACTCCATAGTCTGTTTTCGATCCCATGGGCACTTTTCTCTTAATTCATCCATGATATCAAGTAGTCGTTGAAAAGCTTGTAGTCTTCCGTCCATTGGTTTTTTTTACAAAGGTAGCTTTCTTCAACAGGCTACTGCAAAACGGCTGCAGCTATTTCAATACTTTTGCAGCATGCACTTCTCAAAGGTTTTAGCATTCATTCTTTTCTTGTCTTGCAGCTGCTTCAAAATCCTTAAGGCGCAGGAGTCAGCAGCAAAGAGACCATACAGCATCTCTTACAAGCAAGGGCTCGGTTTTATCATTCCACACCGAGAGGTGATGCAATCCTTAAGTCAACAACATACCTATCGACAAGAAGTGAGATTTGAAAAACAGGGATTAGGGCAAAAAGATTGGCATGCACGCTTCAACTTTCCACGGATCAGCTTTTCGTTAACCAATTATAGGCTGCAAGATCCAAGTTCAATTGGTGAAGTTTGGGCTCTTAGCAGTGGCCTTAGTTTTGATTTTGTTAAAACAAGACTTTTCCGCTTAAACCTCAGCACTCATTGTGGACTTGGATATATCGAAAAGCCTTTTGATCCGACGGACAACTATCAGAACATTGCTATTGGTAGTCAATTCAATATTTACGGCTTCGTACAAACTGAGGCTTATTTCCGCCTGAGTGAACGCCTAGAACTTGGACTTGGAGCTAGTTTTTCGCATTTTTCGAATAATGGTTTTAAAGTACCTAACCTTGGCTATAATCTACCGCATGCCTTATCAAGTCTCTCCTACTCTTTTGGCGAAAAGATTCCCCAAAAGAAAGAACGCTACGATAGCGTTGAAGAAAAGCAGGCTCTATGGAACATTAGAGTCGGCGCAGGATTAAATGAATCTTACCCTATCGGCGGACCTAAATATTTAGCCTCACAAATAAGCCTTAGCAGAAGCAAGCGTTTGACACCAAGTACCTCCATCGGTGGAGGACTTGATGTCTTTTACAATCCGGCGCAAAGAGCTTCATTATCAGTTGACTCTATCTACATCAATAATGGAGTTGAAAACATGCAAATTGGTTTCTCCCTTTATCACCAACTGCATTTTGGTCGCTTCGGACTTATTACCCAATTGGGGGCTTACCTTAAAACAGAGCAAGAAGATTGGGGAAGAACCTATCAGATAATCTTAATCTCACATAAACTTAGCTCCTCCTTAACGGCAGTTGCGGGTCTTAAAACACATCAGGCTACTGCCGAATATTTCATGCTTGGTTTACAGTATAACTTCAGTCGTAATGAATAGTAATGCCTTGCTCATAATGTTCTTATTAGCCACACTTTTTGCAAGTTGTAAAAAAGAGCAAATGGATCATTGCTTGATGGGTACAGGAGAGATCAAAACGGAGAATAGGACACTTGAGTCATTCTCTCACCTTGTTTTAAACGATGTTATTACAGTTAATTACGTTCAGTCTCAAAATTACGGCTTAAGCCTGAGAGCAGGTGAAAAACTAATGCCAGGAATCAAGACAGAAGTAAAAAATGGAGTGTTATACATTACAAATGAAAACCGTTGTAATTGGGTTAGGAGTTTCAAAAAGAAAATTGAGATCACACTTTTTGCGCCTGAACTAAAAAGTCTCGAGCAAAATGGAGGCAGCTCTTTCGCTTGTTCAGATACCATTAAAACCGATGAGTTCAGAGCCAACCTATGGAATGCAAGCGGAAAACTTGAATTACTCTTGCGGGCCAATTACGTAGAGCTAAAGTCGCACACAGGACCGGGAGATGTTGTAGCAAAGGGTAGATGTACTGAATTGGTGACCTACCTCAATGGCAATGGCACTTTAGATTGTTTAGGTTTGATGGCAGACCAAGTGTTAGCACTAAACCTAAATACCGGTAAATTAAAAGTTAGCGCGAATCAGAAACTGAATGTTGAACTGAGAGGCAGCGGTGACATCTACTACTTGGGAAACCCACAGATCTCATTTCTAAATGAAGGAAAAGGAAACTTAGTTTCATTGAACTAATAATTTGTATTTCACTGAAAAAAGGCCAGTTTACTCCCTATTTTCTTAGATTTGTATTAAATTAATTGTCATGAAAGTAGCGCTTTTAGCCATTGCCCTTTTAGCCATCGGCTTTGCAGGAATTGCCATTAAGATCTTACTCAAAAAAGACGGTAAATTCTCAGGAACTTGCGCCAGCAACAATCCGATGCTTAATGAAGATGGAGAAGCTTGCAGCTTCTGTGGAGCATTGCCTGAAGAGCAATGCCAAAAAGAAGATTAATTTAATACTTCCATTTGCTCTGCAATTCCTGCAGTAGCAAAAGTTTTTAGCTCCCCTTCCACATCATAGATCAAAACGCCTTCCAATTGTTCGTTTTTTTCTAAAAAGCTTTTAGCTTTTTCAAGACCCATTACCATGCAAGCAGTAGCATAAGCATCAGCCTCAGCAGCGGTAGGTGCAAGTATGGTTGTACTGAGCAAATTATGCTTCACGGGATAACCGGTTTTCGGATTTAAACTGTGGCTGTATCGTTGTCCGTCTATTTCTAAATACTTGCGGTAATTCCCAGAAGTAACCATCGCACTATTTTTTAAACTTACAATAGCACTTAGTTTACGCTCAAGGTTCTCGCCACTTGGTTTATCTATGCCTATGCGCCACCATTCTGCTTGGCTATTCTTACCTTTTGTTAGCACTTCTCCACCTAATTCTACGTAATAATGCACAATGCCTGCTTCATCCAAAACCTTAGCCATAGCATCAACCGCATAACCTTGAGCAATGGCATTAAAGTTCAATTTTGCGCCAGGGTATCTTTTATGCATTGTATTGCCTGAAAGCGTAAAGAGTTCTAAAGCTGACAGACGTAAAAGGCTATCTACCTTTGATGAGTCCATTTTCTGAGGATTCTTATAGTCAAAGCCCCAAGCTTCTATTAAGGCACCTATACCCGGATCAAAAGCTCCACCTGTTTCACGATGAATTTCCTTTGCCAGCAGAAAAACCTCTTTAAAGGACTGCTCTATTTCTATCGAATCCCCATTATTCAATAGTGAGATAGTCGATTGAGGTACCCAAGTTGACATCGATTGGTCTATCTCCTCAAGTAGTGAATCGAGCTTAGGCTTCAACTCATGTTTTTCTTGGCTGATGTATTTAACGGTGTAGGTTGTTCCTTGGGCTTCTCCATTTACAACCCTTTCCACGGTTTGCTCTGATTGACCACAAGAGATAATCAAAGCAGCAAGCAGGATCAACCAACTATTCTTCATCGGTATCTCCTTCTTTCAACACCTCCCAGGTATGATCGCCCATTAGACGAGCTGTGGCGATAAAGCGGCTGTACTTTTGACCATTGGGCCACTGTTCAGGGCCTATCATAGAAAGAATCTTTGTGCCTTTATCATTTTCGTAAAGGTGATAAGTATGACCGGTAATGGGTTTAAAACCCATTTCAGCACCGTAGATCTCTTCCGAAATTTCTACCCGCTTTTTCAAATGATTTGCTTGGTTGACCAAAAGCTCCATTTGATCGTAGATCTGCTTCATCTGCATATTGGTCTGCTCTACCATCGCGGACATGGCGTTGCTCTTGATTCGATCTTTGTCATCAGGAAAAATAACTGCACTGCTCACATTATGGGCATAAGGTAAATTGTGCGGATTTTCCGTGATCTTGTCTTTATCGATCGGGTTAAAACTACGCTTCTTATCTTTTTTCTCTGCCATTCTATTGTTGGTTCTCTTCTCTGGTAAAAATTGGCTTTGCTTCGCTACTTAGTTCATGATTATACCGATACCCCTCCAAGTCAAAGGCTTGCAGGTCAGAGATATTTTCTATTTTATTTTGAATCATGAAGCGGCTCATCAATCCCCTTGCTTTTTTGGCATAGAATGAAATGATCTTATACTTCCCATTTTTAGCATCTTTAAATTCAGGACTAATTATTTTAGCTTTCAATAACTTCGGTTTAACTGACTTAAAATACTCATTCGAAGCCAAGTTGATCACATATTCAGTGTTCTGTTCTTCGATCCATTGATTCAACTGGGCGGTAATCTTCTCCCCCCAAAAGGCATAAAGGCTATCAGCCTGCTTGATCTTTAACTTAGTACCCATTTCAAGCCGATAAGCTTCAATTACGTCCATAGGCTTTAAAATACCATACAATCCTGATAGGATACCGAGCTTATTTTGAGCATATTGCAAGTCCTCTAAATTCAAGGTGTAAGCATCTAATCCTTTGTAAACATCTCCTGTAAAAGCGAATACTGCCTGCCTTGATTGCGCACTTAATTCCTCTTTCGCTTGCCAATTTTGAAAGCGCTCTACATTTAACTGACTTAACTTTTCGCTGATGGACATCAAACTCTGCAATTCAGCTTGTTTAACCTCCTTCATTCGATCTGCTAACAATTTACTTTCTTGCAAAAGTGAGGGTGAGCTAAACTTTTCTGTTGGCAATTCACTCTTGAAGTCAAGTGACTTAGCAGGAGATAATAGATGAATCATGCGTACTTTTTTTTGAGAAACAAAGTTGAAAAGAATAATGTTTGCAAAATCAAAAAAGGGAAGTTATTCCTACCTCCCTTCTTTAAGATTGCGTTTCAATTACTTCTTACTCCATTCTGCAATGTTCGCCTCATTCATCTTAATGTATGGCTGGTAATTGGCTTCATTAGCAAGTTCTAATGAGCGCTTTGCAGTTTTGATCGCTTCTTTATGGTTTTCCATAGCTGCTTGTATTCTGGAAAGCGTATAAACATTCCAAAATTTCTCTGCAATCGCTACAGATTTCTCAGACCAGGCTAAAGCTTGCTCCAAATCACCATTGTGCTCTAAGTAATAACGTGCAGAACTATTGTATACTCCGTATGCTCCCTCGATCTCATTGATCTTGGCTTTTATGTTATCCATTGCCTGCTTTTGAGCATCTACCTTAATTGGGATCGACCAACTCATGTTGTCCCAAGCAAAAGTCCACAAGGCCATATCTTCTTTAACATTGTCAAAGGAGAAGGTCATGGTCTCTACTTTTCTTTCAAGCTTTTTAGCTTTCACCTCAACCGTTAATACATCATTATCAGGCTCATGAGAATTTTCAGTTACCTGAAGGTCAGAATTGAGCATTACTTCCCACATCTCTTTTCCGGGTACGCTAACCACCGAATAGGTGCCTGCTTCTACCTTTTGTCCCATGATTTTAACGTCTGTGCTAAAAGTAATTTTAGTGGCAGCGTTCGCTCCGGTTCTCCACACTTGACCAAAAGGCTCTAGTCCGCCAAAAACTTCTCTGTCTTTTACACCTGGTCGTGAATACTCGATCTTCACGTCGGTTAGACCAATTCGTTGCATTACCTCACTGTAAGGACTTGGAACAGGAAGTTCTTGAGCTTGAACGAAACAAGCAATACTAAAGATTAAAACTAGGGTAGTTGTAACTTTTTTCATGATTTGATTTGTTTTGGATTTGATTTAAAGAGACAATTAAAATTGATTTTAGTTTTATTTTTTCAAGTGAACAAGCTTTTTAGTTTCAAAAAAGTCCTCTTCATAATAATCTGATAATCGATAAATGGTGTAAGGTCGTTTCAAAACGGAAAACTCCTTCTTTAGCTCTCCTCCTTTCAAAAAGATCATACCGCTAGCCTCTTGATTCCATTTTACTTTCTGCTCAACCCACGGAACAAAGCGCTCGGCTCGAGTTACTGCTCTGCTTACCACATAGTCAAACTTACCTTTGGTTTCCTCTGCCCTTTGGTGAGCAGCTGAAACATTTTTTAAGCCTAAGGCATCCGCTACCTCTCTCACCACTTTAACCTTTTTCCCAATTGAATCGATCAGTGTAAATTCTACTTCTGGATAATAAATGGCAAGTGGAATTCCAGGAAAACCTCCACCTGTACCAACATCTAAAATACGAGAGCCCGCATCAAAATCGAACAACTTAGCAATGCCTAAAGAATGTAAAAGGTGGTGTTGCTCAAAGGCATCCATATCCTTTCGGGAGATCACATTGATCTTTTGATTCCATGTTTGATAGAGTTCTGCAAGACTCTCTAATTGAGCAAGTCGTGTTTCGTCTAAGGAAGAGAAATAATGACGCAGCAACTCCATTTAGATCGACTTCTTACTTTTCTTAATCATAGTCGCAAGTAGGGCGCGTGCACGAAACAGCTGAGCCTTAACTGTACCTAGTGGAATATCGCGCTCTTCTGAAATTTCATCGTAGGAAAGTTCTTTGAAGTACCTTAAGCGCACTAGGCTTTGGTAAGGTTCGTCTAGTTTGTCAACTAGTTTACGCATTAAGGTGATCTTCTGCTTTTCTATGATCCGCTCTTCTGGATCCTTCGTCTTTGCCTCCACCTGTACGCCAGGCTTCTCGCTAATTCCATCATCCATGGTTTCATCGATTGAAGTTGTCTTAAGCCTCTTCTTTCGAATAAAATCAATGCTGTGGTTTGTTGCAATGCGAAACAGCCAAGTGCTGAAGGCATACTTTGGTGAATACTGGTCTAGTTTCCCAAAGGCCTTCTCAAAAGTTTCAATGGCTAAATCTTCAGCATCGCTCTGATTCTTCACCATTTTTAAAATCAAGTAATAAATGGTTTCGCGGTAACGAGCCATAATCGATGAATAAGCACTTTCATCACCTTTTCTGGCAAGTTCTACTAGTGCAATATCTTGCTGCGCTTTATCTGAAAAATTCCGACCTACTTCCATTTCTTTACCTTCCAAACTAAAGTGGATAAGGATACTAAACTGATCCAATGTAAATAAAAGAATTCTAAAAATAACCAAATCGGAACTAAGTCTTCATCTCCCAACCTTTTAGCTATCTTTTTTACTTTCATGAGCTGCATAAACTGTACAAAGCCAAATATGAGCACTGCACCTACCGGGAAATACCACAAATGCAACAGCACGATGAGTAACCACCAGGAATTGATCCTTGACGCCCCTAGCACCACCAAACGAAGTTGATCTATAAAACGGTAGTACTTACCTGCTTGTAGTTGCCTTCTTTTCTTATTAAAATAAGCAGTCCACTTTACCTCTCCATCTGAAAAGGTGTGGGTTTTCTTATCGATCAGTAAACCAACAGAGTTCACATTAGCCAATTGATTAACGACAAGGTCATCATCTCCGCTTTTAATGCGTTTCCCAAACAAGGGCTTATAGTTTTTTAAAATACTTTTTTGATAGGCCAAATTCCTACCTACTCCCATGTAAGGATTACCTGCTCTAGCAAAAGAAAAATAATGCACTGCCGTTTGCAAGGCGTCAAACCGTTCAAACAAATTCAAAAAGCTAGAACGTTTAAAAAATCGCCCATGCCCCAAGACAATTTTATACCGGCTAAGCTTCGTGGCTACTTTTATAAGCCATTCTTTAGAAGCAGGCTTGCAGTCAGCATCTATAAAAACCAAATGCTCATAGCGTGCCTGTTCTACCCCCATTTCGATGGCTGCCTTCTTACCTGCCTTTTCTTCACCTAAATTTAAGATGCGCAACCGTGGCTCCGTTTCAGCCATTTTCTCCAATAGAGCTTGAGAGTCATCATCTGAGTGATCGTTGACCACAATGAGCTCAAAACGACGGTAAGTTTGATCAAAGATGATGGGTAGGTAGGCAGCTAGATTCTCTCGCTCATTTTTAGCAGCCATGATGATGGATAAAGGCTGAAGCTCCGCAATTTGCTTGGGACTAAGCTGCTTTTCGCGGTAACGCGATAAAGGTTGGTAATAGAATAGAATAAAATAGAGGTGCGCGATATTAGCCGCTACGAAGGCGAGAAAAATTAAAGTCTCTGGCTCATAATTCATGTTCATAAACAGGCTATTGCAGAGCGGTAAAGATAGACAGAGTTTTAGAAGTCAATCCGTACTTTTGGCAATCTTTTAAGAAGAAGTATTTTATGAAGTTCGAACTGCAAAATGAGGATACGGAAAGTAAGGCTAGGGCCGGTCAGATCACCACTGATCATGGAACCATAGAAACCCCGATCTTTATGCCTGTTGGTACGGCAGGAACCGTAAAAGGTATCCACCAAAAAGAGCTAGAAGAAGACATTCAAGCTCAAATCATTCTAGGCAATACCTATCACCTTTTTTTAAGACCCGGACTTGATATTCTTGAAGCTGCAGGAGGCATTCATGGGTTTAATCATTGGAAAAGACCCATATTAACCGATAGTGGCGGCTATCAGGTATATTCATTAGCCCACAAAAGAAAGATAAGCGAAGAGGGGGTGCAATTTGCTTCTCATATTGACGGTAGCAAGCATTTGTTTACGCCTGAAAAAGTGATGGATATTCAGCGGAGCATCGGGGCAGATATAATGATGGCCTTTGATGAATGTACCCCATATCCATGCGATTACAATTACGCTAAATCCAGCATGGAAATGACCCACCGCTGGTTAAACCGTTGCATAAAGCGCTTTGATGATACCGCAGACCGTTATGGCTACAGCCAAAGCTTGTTTCCCATTGTGCAAGGGAGCACCTATAAGGATTTACGCATTCAATCGGCTGAAACCATTGCAGCAGCAGATCGAGAGGGCAACGCCATTGGAGGCCTTTCAGTGGGCGAACCCGCTGAAGAGATGTACGCCATGTGCGAAGTTGTTTGTGACATCCTACCAAAAGAAAAACCTCGCTACCTCATGGGTGTAGGAACACCGGTAAATATTTTGGAGAACATAGCCCTAGGGGTAGACATGTTTGACTGCGTTATGCCTACGCGGAACGGCAGAAATGGAATGCTTTTCACCAAAGAAGGTATTTTGAACATGCGCAATGAAAAATGGAAGAACGACCATTCGCCTATTGATAAGGCGGGTGATAGCTACGTTGATCAATTATACAGTAAAGCCTATTTAAGGCACCTTTTGGTTTCTAAAGAAATGCTTGGAGCACAAATTGCGAGCTTACACAATTTGGCCTTCTATTTGTGGTTAGTGAAAGAGGCGCGGGTTCAAATTCAAAAGGGTACTTTTACCCCTTGGAAAAACCGCATGGTTAAACAGCTCGCGCAGCGGTTATAGCATGAAAAAAATTGATCTCTATATCATCAAAAAGTTCTTGGGAACTTTTTTCTTTTCTATTGCGCTCATCATTGCCATTTCCATTGTTTTTGACTTCTCGGAAAATGTTGATGAGTTCATTGAAAAGAAAGCACCAACAGAGGCCATCATTTTTGATTACTACCTCAACTTCATTCCTCATTTTGCAAACTTATTCAGTCCACTTTTTATCTTTATCTCTGTGATCTTTTTCACCTCTAAAATGGCGAGCAATACAGAGATCATTGCCATACTAGCAAGTGGAGTATCATTTAATCGATTACTACGCCCCTATTTTATCGCCAGCCTTTTTTTGGGCATACTCTCCTATTACCTCAATAACTTTTTAATTCCTGAAAGCAACAAAGAACGAATTGAATTTCGCTATACCTACATTAAAAACCCCATCAGGAACAAAGACCGCAACATACACTTAAAGCTTAATTCCAATAGCTACGCCTACATGGAAAGCTACAATGCAAGCCGCGATATTGGTAGCAAATTTTCTCTAGAGCGTTTTGACGATGAAGGCAAACTGCGATACAAGCTCTTGGCAGATTTTGTTAGGTGGGACAGTTCAAAAAATAAGTGGACCATTCAGAATTATTACGAAAGACACATCTACGATGATCACGAAGACATTAAGCGTGGTTACACCTTGGACACGACCCTTCAAATGAAAGTCAAAGATTTTGAGCGTTGGGGTGAAGAAAAAGAAATGTTGAATTATTGGGAGTTGAACGCCAAAATTGCTGAAGAAGAGTTTCAGGGAGATCGGCATGCGGTCATTTTCAAGATCGAAAAGTACAAACGGCAAGCTTTTCCATTTGCTAGCGTTGTCTTAACCTTTATTGGAGTGGCCATTGCCTCGCGTAGGGTTAGAGGAGGTATTGGTTTGCACTTAGCCTTTGGACTTGGTTTGAGCTTTACCTACATTTTGTTCATGAAAGTTTCTCAAACCTTTTCTACCAATGGTTCACTTGACCCTATGATCGCCATGTGGATTCCAAATGTCGTTTTTGGCTTTATTGCACTCTATTTACTGCGGAAAGCGCCAAAGTAGTATTAAGGAGCAGGAGCCTCTAAGTAATAGACATTCAGCTTCCAAGAAACCTCATTTGGGAAAAAGTCAAAGGTTCCTAACTGCTCCACCCGAGCATTCGATAAAGCCTTCTTCTGCACATCAGCTAAACCTTCTTGAAGAGAAGCATAAACAAAGGGATATTCAGCAGGCTCCTTGAATAATTGCTCGCTTGGCCGTTGTATAGCCTTGCCAATAAGCCAAACCACTCTAGGGTCTGCTTGCTCATAATACATGTAAACGGTTTCCTGCTCAATGCGCGGATCATGTCGAATCGAATCAAGGCTGACCCGATCGTAATTATCGTAACTCCATTCGGTTGATTGAGGCAGCACTCCTACACAAAATACAAGCACTAAGCCAAGGGTAACAAAAAAGGAGCCACTAAGGCTATTCTTCTTCCAAGACCACAAACCAACAAATCCAAGCAAGGAAATTAAAAAGAGCGCTATTAAAGTGAGCGTATCGTAAGGATAAACATCTTGAATGAGCAGTATAAATGGAGCAAGTAGTGCAATTGGATACACTAAAAAAGTGTGTATGCCCATTACTAAACGATCTAGTTTACTTAAGGAAGCCTGCTTCATCTTTACGTAAATGCCGTTTAACAAATAGGCTACCATCAGCGCCATGGGAACTAGCATTGGAAGCAAATAGCGTTCTTTCTTGGTTGGTACAACAGAAAGCAAGATAAAGCTGAATACGATCCAAAGTAATATAAAGCGGTATTGCTTAGCATTTTGATCGATTCGGGGCTTGGCATAGCGGTAAAAGAAACTGGCAAGCAAGAAGATCACCCATATACCGATGTATAAAAAGAAATGCAGGTAAAAATAAAAAGGCCTTACGTGGCGTCCGCCCCATGCAGTAAGCTCCTTATTGATCACATGCTCAGAAACCTCAGGCTGATTAAAAGTTACTCCCAGACGCCAAGAAAAGCCCAAAAGCAAACCTACTAACAAGAGCAAAAGGATCTTGTATTTATTTTCTTTCAATTTGGCTCCGTGCTCACTGAAGCCAAAAGCTAGCACAAAAGGCAACCAAAAAGCATATAAACCTACCGGACCTTTGCTTAAGACTGAGGCAGCCATTAGAATAGTGGAAAAGAACAAGGCTTTTTTACTGTTCTTTTCAAAGGCTACTAGCATTTGCCATACGCTACCCAATAAAAAAACATGGGGATAGATGTCCCAACTATTGGTTCTTGCTTGTTGAATGATCAATAAACTTGTTGCCAAAACACTAGCGCTGATAAAGGGCAGGTATTTAGCACTGCTAATGGTCTGGGTGAAGCGGTACATAAAGTAAACCATTAGCGAGGCAATGAGGGCGGAAGGAAGCCGCAAGACAAAGAGGCTATCAAAAGAGCCGTAGATCATAGCTGAAATAGCGGTTAACCAGGTAGGTAGGGGCGGTTTCTCTAAGCGAGGTTCTAAGTTCATGGTGGTAAACCACCAGTTTCCATGTTCAACCATTTCTCTTGCCGAAATAAAGTTTCGACTTTCCATAATGTCGGGAAATCCTGTGCCTAAATTGACAAAGAAAGCACCAATGCATAATAGGGACAGAATCAGAAATTGTATCCTAGCGTTAAAACTCATTGCACTAGTTCGAATCGTTCTTTTGAGTTAGAAACCAATCATAAAAACGTCTGATGCCTTCAGACATTGAAGTCTGGGGATTATAGCCTAACAAAGATTTAGCTTTATCAATGCTGGCATGCGTTACATTTACATCTCCTGCCTGCATGGGCTTACGTATAATGTTTGCTTCCTTTTGCATGGTGGTATAGATCATCCCAATCAGCTCACTTAAGGTAACTGGAGTTTGATTGCCTAGGTTAAGGGTTTCATAGACGCCGCTATGCTCTTGCAAGTAATTGATGGCTTTGTACACCCCATCAACAGTATCGGCTACAAAAGTGTAGTCACGAGCACTTGCCCCATCACCATACATTTCAATCGCATGGCCTTGGTCGATCAATTTTACAAACTTGTGGATTGCTAAATCAGGCCGTTGCCTTGGTCCGTAAACGGTAAAAAAGCGCGCATTGATCACATCTAATTGATAGAGATGGTGGTAGGTGTAGTTCATTAATTCAGCAGAACGCTTTGAAAAAGCATAGGGTGAGATCGGCTGATCGACCACTGCGTTTTCGCTTAAAGCAGCACCATCAGGATTGTTGCCGTAAACGGAAGATGAAGAAGCAAAGAAGAGTTTTTTACAGCCGGTTTGCACCATCCAATCTAAAAGGTGCTGTGTGCCCTTTACATTTACGTCGATATAATCTGCAGGTTGTTCAATAGAGGGCCTCACTCCTGCTTTGGCAGCTAAGTGCAAAACTAGATCAACTTCACGATTTAAGCATTGGTGCAAAGCATCCTTGTCCCGCAAGTCTACCTCGTGGAAGGTAAAGTTTTCATGGTGTCGAAACGATTGCATGTTTTGCAGCTTAGTCGATTTTGCATAAAAGCGCGAAAAGTTATCGATTCCAATCAACTCATGCCCTTCAGCAAGCAGCTTTTCGCAACAGTGTGAACCAATAAATCCTGCGCAGCCTGTTACTAAGATCTTCATTTCTTCCTCCTTCTACTTTTGTAATACAAAACAACGTTTCTGCTGTAAACTACCATACCAAACAGATGACCAATAAAAATGGGGTAAAACTCCAAATAGATCGAATAAGAGGAGATCAAAATGGAACCGATAATGCTGATCAGCCAAAAGCCAAGTGGTAAAACAGACTTTTTTACTTTTTCTGAATAATACCATTGGTAAATAAACCGACATGAAAAAATGGCCTGCCCTGTTAATCCCCAAGCTAGTAGCCAGATGTTTTGATGGTTGCCCATCATGCTTAAAAAGCTATACTGCCCACCAAACAAAAGAGTGAGCACCGCACCAATCGGAACTATGAGCACAAACAAACGGAAGTAAAGGGGTAAGATCCGCCATGCTTCTTGCAAACGTAGATTCCTGACATAAATGTAATAGCCAATCATTTGACCACCTAAAATGGTAATGTCTTTGGTTAAAATACTGTATACCACTAATAGGAAAGAGGCAATTAAACTGATCTGCCAAAAAAGTGTCGGGGCAACTACTTTTCCCGCTTTCTCTGAACTGATCCACTGCACAATAAAACGTGCAGAAAACAATCCTTGAGCAATGTAGCCAATGGCATTAACATCAGTTCCGGTCATCCTTTCTGATCTATTTCATACCGAATGTACCGGCTTTTCATCCAACGGAAAGCAAAAGTGTCGAAGAATGGTTTCTTGATCCTGTTCCATAAATGGTACTTGGCTGTTCCCGCATAACGCGGATAATGCTTCACCGGAATCTGCTTAACGCTTCCGCCTTGTAGCTGCACCAAGGCCGGGATAAAACGGTGCATACCATCAAAGAAAGGGATGCGCTTTGCTACTTCAGTTTTAATGATCTTTAGCGGACAGCCAGTATCTTCAATCCCATCATTGATCATTGCCCTGCGAAAAGCATTGGCAATTTTAGAAGAGAGTTTTTTAACTACGGTATCCTTGCGCTTGGCGCGAATTCCGTTGATCAATTCAAAATCATCTAAAAAGTCATAGAATTTCAAAAACTCCATGGGATGCGTTTGAATATCAGCGTCAATGTAACCCACTAAATTGGTTTCACATGCATCAATTCCTGCCTTAATAGCAGTGCTTAATCCTTTATTCTGCTTTAGCTTTAAGTAGCTATAACCTTCGCTTTCCTTGCAAAATTGTTCCACCAATGGCTGACTTCCGTCAGAAGAACCATCGTTCACAAATAAAACCTCAACCGCTATTTGCGATGCCTCCTTAAACTTGTCTAGCTCAGTTTTCAATTGTGGAAGACTTTCTTCTTCGTTGTACAAGGGTACGATAACCGTAAGTTGGTAGTGTTGCATGCTCATGATTGAAAATTGAGGAAAACCAAAGGAAATGTAGCGGGTAAAATTGTTTAGTGGCTGTTAAGATTAGGATGCAAGTTTAACTTTTTGTTAGGGAATTTGAAAATTAAGCCTGTTCACCTAGCTTGGAGTAAGCTATATTTTTAACTGTAAGATTATAGTTTGCATGCCTTCAAATTCTTCAGGCTGTTCAGGCTGCTCTTTAAACAAACCAAACATACAAGAACCGCTTCCACTCATAGCTGCGTAAAAAGCACCTGCCTCATATAGCTTTTGCTTGATGTTCGCCAATTCAGGGTAAAGCGGAAAAAGAGAAGCTTCAAAATCATTGTGTAATTCCTTTCGCCACTCAGCAGTTGAGGCCTTTAAAATGGTTTCGAGTGGCCTTGAAAGGGGTTTGGGCTTTATTCCCGCATAAGCTTCTGCAGTGGAAATGAAAAGTTCAGGCTTTACAAGCAACAGTTGCGCCTTTAGTTTAAAATCAAAGTCGTAATCCAACATCTCCCCTCTTCCGCTCACTAAAGCGGCTTTATTCTTAATGAAAAACGGACAATCGCTGCCCAAGTCTGCTGCATGCTCCATCAATTTTTGCTCGCTTAGCTTCAGCTCAAATAGCTGATCTAAAGCTTTCAGCGTAAAAGCGGCATCAGCTGAACCGCCTCCCAAACCTGCCCCCATGGGAATCACTTTGTGTAGCTGAATCTTAACTGGCGGAATGCCATAGGCTGCTTTGATCAATTCATAAGCTTTTACCACCAAATTATGTTGCGGATTACCTGAGATGGCTAAACCTGAGGAGGAAAATGAAAAAGTATCAGCCTGCTCGATCTGCAATTCATCCTGCCAAGGAATAGGCAAGAAAAGGCTAGACAAATTATGATAACCATCAGAACGCTTATCAGTTATGAATAAGCCCAAGTTGATCTTCGCATTTGGATAAACTAGCATGGTGTAAAAGTAAGCTTTATTGGAGGTAGGCTGCACTTGCAGGGCAAGGGTATTTTTGTACTTTTGATGCCTCAATAGTTGAAGAAATATATGGCTAACTACCTAGACTTCGAAGAACCAATCAAAGAAATTCACGAGCAAATTGCTCAAGCGAAAGAGCTTGAAGAAAAGAGCCAAGTGGATGTATCCAAAACTCAATCTGAGTTAGCAGCTAAATTGGTTAAAGTACAGAAGAAGATATACAGCAAGCTCACTCCTTGGCAAAGGGTTCAAGTAAGTCGGCACCCCGACAGACCATACACCTTAGGCTACATTGAAGCGCTTTGTAATGACGACTTTATCGAACTTCATGGCGACCGCAATGTAAAGGACGATAAGGCCATGGTGGGTGGAATTGGTTCTATTGACGGAAAAAGCGTGATGTTTATTGGTCAGCAAAAAGGAATCAACACCAAAATGCGCCAATACCGCAACTTTGGCATGGCGAATCCTGAAGGTTACCGAAAGGCACTGCGCTTAATGAAATTAGCCGAAAAGTTTGACATTCCGGTGGTTTGTTTTATTGATACCCCGGGTGCTTTTCCTGGTTTGGAAGCAGAAGAGCGCGGACAAGGTGAAGCCATTGCCCGCAACCTAATGGAGATGATGAAACTAAAAGTGCCGATCGTTTGTGTAATCATTGGCGAAGGAGCTTCAGGTGGTGCCTTGGGCATTGGCATTGGGGACCGGGTGCTGATGATGAAAAACACTTGGTATTCGGTGATCTCTCCCGAAAGTTGTTCTTCTATTTTATGGCGCAGCTGGGACTTTAAAGAACAAGCTGCTGAGGCCTTAAAACTAACTGCTGAAGATATGCTTAAGAACAAGTTAATCGACGGCATCATTGAAGAACCGATTGGAGGGGCGCATGCCAACCCTGAACAGGCTTTTGATAATGTGAAGAAGGAAGTTAAAAAGTACCTCAGCCGCCTGCAACGCACGGAATCAGATAAGCGCATCAGCTCGCGCATTCGGAAGTTCTCCAATATGGGCGTAGTAAGCGGTAACTAACGGTTAAACCAAATTGAGAGTTGGTCTATTGTCTCAGCAAAGCTATGCTGACTCACTAACTGACCATCAGACAAACGGTATTCTCGAAGGTTATTCCCCACCGCAACCAATAAATGATCATTCAAAGGATCTAAGCAAGCTGTGTTGACGTTCGCTAAGTTTAGAAACAACAAGACTTGTTCCAACTGAGCATCAAAGCGGTAAACCGCCCGATTGGTTACAATAAAAGAAAAGCGCTCATCTTGCACCACTATTTTTTTGCCTTGCTGCCCATTAAGGCTGCTTAAGTTGCGCTTGCTTATGTTAGCAGCATCGCAAAGTGAAAGCTGAATGTTATTGCCTGCTTGCTCAACGATCAGGGCTTTGTCTTTTTGGTAAAAAGCAATATCTACTAAAGGATGTTGCAAATTGAGGGTGCCATAGTTGCCACCTGAACTGCTAAAGGTGATCTTTAGCTGACGGTTACTGCCATTGATCTGGCTTTCTTCATGCAACATATAAGTTTCAGCGGCAGCCACCTGACCCAATCTGATCTGAGGATTTGTTTGGAGCAAGCTGCGGTTAGACAAGCTCGCACTAAAACGCTGCACCGCCCCACCACTAAAGGTGTAAAATAACTGTCGATCATGCAAATAAGCATCCTGAAAAGGATTACTAAAGGAACTTGTAGCGCTAAAGCCAACTACCTGACGCTGCTCTTTTAAGTTGTAAGCCTTCAGTTCATTACTGTTTTGGGGCAACACCCAATAATGCTGGTCGTAAGCATTAAAGGCCACCTCCAAAGGTTGCTCACTCAGGCTAAGCAAGGTATTCTGACCTTGATCAGTTAATTGGTAAAGTACAGAGCCACTTGCTGTTTCAGTATGCACCAAAACACCCAAACGCCGCTTTGGCATTGCGCTTATGCGAATGGTCTTGAAAGCCGCAATTTCATTCTCTCCATCTGAAACACTGAGGTCGAAATAATATTCTCCTGCTTCTAGCAAACTGTCATTCAAAACAAAGAAATCTGAAAGGGAAAAGTTCTTACCACTTGCTTGGTAAGTCTTACTGCCCAAAACCTGCCGGCGGTCGGCACTGCGGATCAACCGCAAGCTAATGCTTTCGATCTGTTCATTATCCCGAATGCGAGCCTCGATCGGTACGCTTTCCAAAACACGGTAGCCACTTTGTTCTGTGGGTGATAGAAAATCGATCTCGGGAGGTAGCTCATCTTGCTCTTCTTGACAACTGATCAAAAGGGGGAGCAATAACAAAACCAAGCCTCTATTCCACATTAAGTCAAAATTAAGCAAAGGTTAAGCACAGCCTTTTTTGAAGCTGTTCAAAAGTTCTTCAAAAACTGTTGATAAGCTGTTAATTCTTGTGGAAAGCCTGTTAACTACAATTCATAAAAAAAGAAAAAAAGACTTGAGTTCTTTGAACATAAGGGCTGAAAAAAAAATTGAGCTAAATTGCGTTTTTAACAGCCTTGGCAGGTCAAAAGCACTACATTTGGAGCATGAATTCGTCGCAAGAAAAAACAGAAAGGAGCAGAAGAAGAAGCACCACTAAAACCGCGCAATTAACTAACATTGAGCACGGTAGACTACAACCCCAAGCAGTAGACCTTGAAGAAGCGGTGTTGGGCGCCTTGATGTTAGAGCGCGAAGCCGTAAATGCGGCCATTGAGATCCTAACCGCGAAAAGTTTCTACAAAGAAGGGCATCAAAAGATCTATCAAGTTATTCTTGAACTCTTTAACGCTGGCGAACCAGTTGACATATTAACAATCACCAACGCCCTGAAGCAAAAAGGGGAGCTGGAAATCGTTGGAGGACCTTATTACATTACTCAATTAACCAATCGCGTTGCCTCGGCAGCCAACATTGAATTTCACGCAAGGATCATTGCGCAAAAATTCATTCAAAGAGAATTGATCCGCATTTCTACCCAAATTATTTCTGAGGCTTACGATGACACCACGGATGTTTTCACCCTCTTAGACAATGCTGAAAAGGGGCTGTATGAGGTAACCGAAGGAAACATTCGTAAGAACTACGATTCCATGTCGACCCTGATCAGAGGAGCCATCAAAAACATTGAATCGGCTAAGAACCATGAAGGCAATATTATTGGGGTTCCTTCCGGATTTACCGAACTCGACCGCATGACTTCAGGTTGGCAGCCTTCTGATTTGATCATCTTAGCGGCACGTCCGGCCATGGGTAAAACAGCTTTTGCCTTGAGCTTAGCGCGAAACGCAGCGGTAGATTTTCAAAAACCTGTAGCAGTCTTCTCACTTGAGATGTCTTCCTTACAGTTGGTTACCCGATTAATTTCTTCCGAATCCGAACTCTCTTCTGAAAAACTGAGAAGTGGAAACCTGCGCAACGACGAAATTGAACAGATCCATGCGAAGATTGGCGGCTTAAGTGAAGCTCCCATCTTCATTGACGACACGGCAGGTATTTCTGTTTTTGAGCTTCGAGCAAAAGCGCGCCGACTAAAATCACAACACGACATTCAATTGCTCTTGGTGGATTACCTGCAATTAATGACCGCTGGCGGAGATGGCAGCAAAGGGGGAAACCGTGAGCAGGAAATCTCAACCATATCCCGTTCTTTAAAAGGAATTGCGAAAGAATTGAATATTCCGGTAATTGCCCTATCGCAGTTGAGTAGAGCAGTTGAATCGCGGGGCGGTGATCGCCGTCCGCAACTTTCTGACTTGAGAGAATCAGGCTCAATTGAGCAGGATGCCGATATGGTGATGTTCATTAACCGACCTGAATACTACGGCATCACAGAAGATGAAAATGGGGTGCCGCTGAATGGTGTAGCCAACATAATTTTGGCCAAGCACAGAAACGGTGCGGTGGGCGACGTTCAACTCAAGTTTACTTCTGAACTGGCTAAATTCTCCGACCTTGAGCGCAATGACTTTGGCGATGATGCGGACTTTGGCAACTTACCCGTCTCAGATGAATTCGATACCGGAGGTGGCGGAAACACCATTACCCGCAGCTCGCGCATGGACGACGACTTTGAGGATGATGCTCCTTTCTAATTCCTTGATTTAAGCTTTTTTCAACTTTCATTTGCCGCAGCTTTGGTAAATTAGTCTTCCCTAAAAGGAAAGGTCTTTTATGAAAAAAAGCGTATTCAGTTTCTTATTGTTTCTTTGCTTTAGTCCGCTCATGGCGAGCTACTTGCTTATCCCCATGGACGATGCACAAAAGAATCACTTAAAAGCCTATGGCATTGCCTATTGGGTGCTGCAACGCGAAGTAGAAGTTGATTGGCTGCTGAATTACCGCGGTGGCAGCTTTATGATGAAAGATGCCAAAGCCATTCGCGATGAATTGATGATCAGAGGTGTTTCCTACGAGCTGATCCCCAATGCCAAATCTACCGCTATCCTGACTGAAATTTCCAATCCCGAAGTGAACATGGATGTGGTCAAACTCTACGAACCTCCCAAAATGGCGGTCTATTCGCCTAAAGGCAAACAACCTTGGGATGATGCGGTAACCTTGGTGCTGACCTATGCCGAAATTCCCTACACTGTAGTATACGATAAAGAAGTGATTCAAGGTGAACTGCCGCTTTACGATTGGCTGCATCTGCACCATGAAGATTTTACCGGCCAATACGGACGCTTCTACGCCAATTACCGCAACCATGCTTGGTACAAAGAGCAAGTGCGCAGCAATGAAGCCATGGCAGCTGAGCTTGGTTTTGAAAAGGTATCCGAATTAAAGTTAGGCGTGGCCCAACGCATTAAAGAATTTACCGCTGGTGGTGGCTTTTTATTTAGCATGTGCTCAGGCACCGATTCTTACGACATTGCCCTTGCTGCCGCGGAAATTGACATTTGTGAGCCCATGTTTGACGGAGATGGCAGCACGCCTAGCTACAACAACAAACTCGACTTTAACAACACTTTTGCTTTCAAGGATTTTAACCTGATCACCGATCCGATGAAGTATGAGTTCTCTAACATTGACGCTACTCCGGCTCATGCGCGAAGACCTGAAAGCCAAGATAAGTTCACCTTATTTGAGTTTTCAGCTAAATGGGATCCTGTGCCCACCATGCTGTGCCAAAACCACACCACCATTGTTGATGGCTTTATGGGTCAAACCACCGCTTACGACAAGCGTTTTGTCAAAGCAGATGTCTTGATCATGGGAGAAAACAAAGCTTTAAATTCGGCTCGTTACATTCACGGAGAATTTGGAAAAGGCACCTGGACTTTTTACGGTGGCCACGACCCCGAAGATTACCAGCACTATGTAGGCGACCCGCCGACCGACCTAAACCTACACCCCAACAGTCCGGGCTACCGCCTGATCTTAAACAATGTGCTGTTTCCGGCGGCGAAAAAGAAGAAGCAGAAGACTTAGGGATAAAGAGACAGTAGCTCCTATTTCAAATACGAAAGATCAAATTGTGACTTATTAAGTGGATGTTCTGCTTCTTTTTTCAATAAGCTGTCATAATCTTCAATGCTATCAAATAAGTCAGGGCTTTTTGCTTTACCAAAAGAATGATTCAGTAACTGATAGATGATTCTTGACTTTGCTTTTTCAAATGTATCTTTAAAGAAGTCAGTTCTTATTAGGAAATCGTTAGCTTTTAGTAGTTCAATGATTTTAGAATATAGTTCAGGCTCTTCTACTTGTAAATCAAGAAGCCATTTTCTTTTATCGGCTTCAGTAGTTTTTGTGTATAATAAAATTAAAAGAGATTGTTCTGAGTAAGCTTGTCTCAGACGAAGATTAGCCTCAACTGATGATTTGAGCGCAAAATTTGAAAAATCTAGAAAGTTGACTATAAAGCTCGCGCATTCATGAAAATAGCCCCTTGCCCAACTTTGGCTGCAAGACAAGTGATTTAAGAAACGCTCTATGTAATACTCATCTTTTGTAAGTAAATAAGCGGCTGCCTCTAAACCAGCTAAGCGATACCAAGCATGAGTTTCATAATTTTCATTATGGTAAACCTGCTCAAGGTAATCTAAAATTTTTGTGATTGTTTTATCCTGAATTTGCTCTTTAAAGAAATGGCTAAGCCAAGCAATAGCCAAACCTCTAGCATCCTGAGTTTGGCTAACCGGAGAAACATCAAATGCTGCTTGAAAGGAATTGAGTTCTTTAATTAAATAATTGTTGATATTTTCTTTCTGCATAGCTTACACACTTAAAATAGGCAGCAACAAATCCTTAAGCTCAATCTTCATTAGCTTGATTTGATTGCGCAGTGGATTCTTTTTTTCGCGCAACTTCTCATAAACTGACTTGATTTGCTCTAGTTTCTCTTCATCGCTCAGACCGCCAATGGGAACAAACAACTCCCTTGCATGCTTTTTTATTTCTATGCCTTTGGATTCAAATTTTGTTGGGAAGTACGATTCATAAAATATTGCATCAATAACTTCTTCAAATTCATGGGCTACTTGTTTAGATGTAGTATTGTTTCCAAGGCTAGTTTTTTTATAAAGGTCGAGAATATAATTAGAAGCAACATTTACTATTGGAATCTCTTCTTTGTAGATAGGCATTAGCTGAAGAGTCTTAGGATAAAAATGCAAATCTATGTTATAGAGCCTATTGAATATATAATTCGCAATTTTAGAATTCAAACATGCAAGGAGATACCCATAACTAAAACTATTAGTTAATTCAAGATTAATGGACTTAATTTCTTTTGCCACATTTTTATAAGTAACATCAGCTAAATCGATCCATCTAATTGCATTAATGATAGTATGATCATCGTACAACCCAATTTCGTCAAAGGCTATTTGAATACCATCTTTACCTACTACATCCTTACTAACAATCTTTTTATTATCAAATAATTCTTTAAAAAGAGGCAAGTAGTGTTCGCTTGGTTGATAATCGACAAACTTGTGACCCAGAATTTGATATCTCCTAATATTCTTGCCTTCAATGAACTTACTTAAAGTTCCTTCCTCGTTACTATCGAATACATAGTCTGATTTTTTCTTTGTTCCATTTTTACTAACTAATCGACAGCCATAATTTACGTAACAAACTGATTTTAGGTGTATAGATTTAGCTGCTATACTTTCAATTAATATCACGTCAAGCGGGGAGATTTCAAGCCGAAAGTTTTTTTCAGAGGTATTATGAAAAATATCTAAACTAATTTCACTATGCTTCTTGGAAGAAAGGTTTTTAAAGTCATCAGAACTCTTAATGTCTTTAAATTTTAATTTCTTTAAAGGTTTATCTA
>CAJXMH010000025.1 GCA_913056345.1 uncultured Flavobacteriales bacterium
GTTTAAAGAAGCGCAAAATGGTGTGCCTGATACCTTGTACGATACGGTTTCGGCTTTCCTGAACCGCGAAGGAGGAGTTATTCTCTTAGGCGTAGATGACGATGGAAATGTATTGGGCTTAAACGGCCAAAACCTCATGCAGCTGAAACAAAATATAGTTACTGCATTGAACAATCCTGATGTGATTAACCCTCCCTTTGCTTTGGCGGTGAATGAAGTAGTTCATGGCAATGACACCTTGCTTTATATCCGCGTGCCTGTTAGCTCCTTTATTCACAAGCATGGCCAGGTAATTTACGACCGTGAAAACGACAGTGATTTCAGGATTACAGATGAAGCTCGAACAGCCGAAATGTATGCCCGAAAACGGAATGTGTTTTCGGAAAACCAAATCTTCCCTAATCTGCGCATCGCAGATTTAGATGCAACACTTTTTGACAAGGTAAAGTCGAGAATTGCCTTGGTAAACACCAACCATCCTTGGCTTACAGAGGGTTATTCCAATGAACGTATTTTAAGAGATGCGCGCTTCTTGCGCAGAGATTTTACCACAGGCGAAGAAGGCTTAACCTTAGCGGCAGCTTTGGTATTTGGCACCGATGAAGTAATTGGCAATCTGTTGCCAGCCTATCGCATTGATATTTTGGTGCGCAGAGAAAACAAAGACCGATGGGATGACAGGCTGTTGCTGAAAACCAATTTAATCGATTCGTACTTGCAAGCTTTGCAGTTCATAAAAAGCAAATGGCCAGAGAAGTTTTGGCAAGATGCGGATGGTAACCGCAAAGATTTGCGCGAGCTGATTTTCCGTGAGTTAGTGGCTAATATCATCATTCACCGCGAATACAATAGCGCCACACCAACTCAAGTTATCATTTATGAAGATCGAGTTGAGGCTACTAATCCAAACCGTAGAAGATTTACGGGTCCTTTAGACCTAGAAACTTTTGAGGCAGAACCAAAGAATCCAAACATTCGGGCATTCTTTAATATCCTCACTTGGGCAGATGAAATAGGCTCGGGTGTCCGAAATATGAACAAGTTTGTAGCGAGCTACACAGGTGGTGCACATCCGATATTTATTGAAGATGAACCTTTCAAAAGCACAGTGCCAATGTTGCTTTACAGGGTTGGAGAAAAATCAGCATTATTCATTCACCTTGCCCAGCTAACAGAACAACAAATAGGTGCTGACAAAACGATGGTACTTCAAGAACTCCCCTTAGAATTAAGTCTCAAAAACATTGATGATTTAGATGAGCTTGCCATACTGTTGGTAGGTAGTTGGGCTGAAAAAAGTGGGGAGTTAGCAGGCGTAAGATTCTTGACCAACAAGGAGTTAACTACTGCTGAGCTTAAAAAAGTGGGGAGTTGGCCAGAAAAAAGTGGGGAGCTACTAAAGAAGCGGGCAAGAGTCTTGCTGAGCACCCTGATGCTTACACTTACTCCTATTTCACTTGATGAATTAGCTAATGTATTAGGCTACCGAAGCAAAGAGCGTTATCGTGACGACTATGTAAAGCCATTAAAAGACAATCGTTTGATTGAATATACCTTGGAGCAGGCAAATGACCCTAACCAACAATATGTAATCACAAACCGTGGGAAACTATTTTTAGGGGGGAGCTCCATATGAAAAAGTGGGGAGTTTTTCAGTATATGGCTATGAAAAGCACCGAGAAGTGGGTACTTCAAAAAAAATAGGTTGGTAGTTCGTTTATGGAATACTTCGGAAACAAGGACATATTAAACCATCACAAGACAGGCTTTTTAAGCTCAAGAAAGTGCCCTGCTGATGTTGTTCTTAAAAGCTACGAGTGGGCTAAAAAGCAGAGATCAGAAGGAAATTGTATTGTTTGTGGAAATCACTCACAAATAGAAAAAGACGTTTTTGAGATACTCTTAAAAGGCAACCAACCACTTGTTTTGGTATTGCCTAGAGGATTAAAATCACGTTGGCCAAAAGAATGGCTTGAAGCAATAGACAAGAATCGACTGTTAATTATTTCACCATTTTCAAAAGACGTAAAGCGAGTTACGCGCGAAACAGCAATTAAAAAGAATAAAACGATCATTGAACTGTCAACAGAAATTATAGTGGGCTATTCATCTGAGGGGGGACAATTAGCTGACCTGTTGAAAAACAAGACATACAGACATGTTTAATCCTTCGCACATAGCCACACACATTGCCAAAGCCGCGCAAATCAACGCTCAATCCAAAGCTTTGTCAAAGAGTGTGTCTATCCCAACGCAAGGCCAGAAAAACGAAAAGAAAAATAAAAAAACAGGGTACAACAAAACCTATACGCAATGCCCTACGGGACACTGCGCATAGCCAAACCGTTGTGCACAAGCGTCCGAACAACCATGAATTTAACTGATAAACAAATTTCAGAGATTGCGGAACTGCTAGACTGTGGTATGACATGCTTTTATCATATCTCAACGGGAGAGATTGAATCACACCCTGATCCTAACGATGGTTACTTTGACCCCGAACCATGGCAAGACTTAATTGACAAAATTGAAAACGATTGGGGTAATTACGAGAAATTTGAGAAAATGGACTCCAATGAGTCTTACAGGGTGATGGAAAGATTTGCCAACACGTTAACAGATACAAAATTTAAATACAAAGTAATGGAGAGTATTTCAAGACGAAAACCTTTCCAGAATTTTAAAAGATTAATTGATTCCTCTGACTATCGTCAAAAGTGGTTTGACTTTAAGAATCAATCTTACATTGAATACGTGAAAGAACAAATTGAATTAAAAAAATAAAAAGCCTGTGCACAACAAAAACTATAAAATACCTGCCCGACCGGCAGGCGGGTAGCCGCAGTCAACGTTTGGCTAAGGTTTGATTACCTTTAATGCTAAATTTAACCGACACTGCTTGCGGCTACATTTCATAGTCGGAGCGTTAACCCTCACAACAAAAGTCATCGCTAAGTCGAATCGTACGGATTGTTTTTATATATTTGTACGTATAAATAATTAATGATGGATACAAAACTCACTTTAAAGCTTAATCAAAGGATTATTGAAAAAGCTAAAGAATACGCATCCAACAAAAAAATGAGCTTGTCTCGAATTGTGGAGGCTTATTTGCAATCTTTGACTTCCGAAAATCACATCTCTGAATTTGAGATTTCACCTTTCGTGAAAAGCATTTCAACAGGAACTGAGATCCCAGCTGATTTGGATTACAAAAAAGAGTATTCTGATTATTTAATTGAGAAATATAAATGAGCAAAAGGATTTTTATCGATACAAATGTATTGTTAGACCTTTTAGGAGAACGAAAACCATTTTATGAACCGATTGCGAAGATTGCAACCTTAGCGGAAAAAGAAAAGCTGATTATGGTTGTTTCACCCATTTCGTTTGCGACAGTAAACTATTTTATATCAAAATTTGAGAATGGAAAAATTGCAAGGGAAAAACTAAGAAAATTTAAGATAATCTGTGAAATATGTTCGCTAGATGAACAAACGATTGAAAAAGGACTCAATTCTTCGATAAAGGACTTTGAGGACGCCTTACAATATTTTAGTGCGACAGAATCGGAATGTGAAATGATAATAACAAGAAATGGAAAGGACTTTAAAAAATCATTATTACCTGTTATGACAGCAGATGAGTTTTTAAAATCTCTGAATAAATAATAACTACACCCAACAATGGCAGCTGATGCATGCTTGCGCTGAAGCTTTAGCATAGGCGCCACAACCCTCCTCTTCATAAAAAAGCAACTTAATTAAGCGCTTTTAAGAGGACCTATTTTTTTCTTACCAGCTATGTTCTAGCTCATTTTCAGTTGCCCATTTCCAAGTATAATCAGTCTCAGTTGCAAAATTTGTTGAAGCAAGCATTTTACTGCTTCTTGGGCTACTATTTCCCGATGCTTTTTAGTGAATTTTAGGTATTTCTTGTGGCCTATACTGAGCTTACCGAAGTGCGGTTTGACCAAGATGCCTGTATATCTCTGTCGAGAGACCTTCTCTCATCTCAATTACAGTTATGCTGTTCATTTCAAAGAACTTATTCTTATTTTGTATCCTTGAACAGCGCGGGACACACTGCAGCTTGTAACAATCGCTGTAAAACATACCCTTTGGTAGGCGTTTCAGAGCGGAACGTTAGCAACGATCATAAACCAACAATATGACAGACATGAATTGCAAGACAATATTTGAAGCAAATAAATTGCTTTTAGTACTTCTGTTATTTCAAGTCTCCGCTTGTACAGGACAAGTCAAAGAAAAGTCAATTAGTGATAATACAAAAAATGAAGCAAGCAAGGAACTTCTTGCTAAAAAGCAAAACACGATATTCCCTCAAATTCACACCAACTTAAATGGAATGGTAAGACAATTTGTAAGGACATTCCATCAAGACAGTAAAGGGAACTATTGGTTTGGAACAAATGGAGATGGGATTATATGCTATGATGGGCAAACACTTGAAAAAATCACCATTGCAGATGTAAGTCCACGTATAAGGGTTTTAGAGATTAAAGAAGATCAAGCAGGTAATGTATGGTTTGGAACTTCTGACGGACTCATAAAATACGATGGTACAGAATTTAGAACATTTTCAAAAAAAGAAGGATTACCTGGTGAGAATGAAGAAATTTGGGGCTTAACAATTGACAAAAACGGACTTATTTGGGTGGGGTCGATTGGAGGAGTTAGTCATTTTGACGGAGAGAAGTTTATACCTTTTTCCTTGCCAGACTCTATGGTCGAAAATCCAGAGCACAAGCTATCTGATAAATTGGTTAAAAAAATTATAGAAGATAAAAGGGGAACCATTTGGCTTGTTACCGATGGAAATGGAATTTTCAAATACAATAAGGGTGAATTTGCTCATTTAACAACTAAAAATGGGCTTACCGACAACAACACTGCTGACATCTTGGAGGATAGTCAAGGAAATATTTGGATTGGAACTTATTATGGTGGTGCCAGTAAATTTGATGGAAAAACCTTTACCAACTTTACTAAAGATGGCATCATCGAAGGTAAAGAGACCTATAATTTTTATGAGGATAGTAAAGGGAATATATGGTTTACAGCAGAAGGTTATGGTGTTTACCGCTACGATGGAGTTAATTTCACCCACTACACAACTAAAAACGGATTAACTACAAATGTTGTCCAGAGTATTTTTGAAGATAATAAAGGACAACTTTGGTTTGGGACATGGCAGGGCTTATGCATTTTTGATGGTGAAAAATTTGTGAATGCAAACGAAATAGAGACTTGGACCAACTAAAAACAACTGTTGCCTACAAAGAACTGTGCTAAAATCCAAGTAGAATATCCTTTATTTTAAATTGAAACATTTTAACCCTCAGCTATAAAATCTGCACCACGCTTCTGAGGATAGAAAATGGGCCTGCTACTTAATTCCTTCCAATTCCTATTTCAAGAAAAAAGCAAGACTTACCCACAATTGGTGATCAGGAATGGGGCTATTCAAGCCATCTAATCGGTAATCTAAGCCAATTTCGCCCTTGTTACCTTGGTTAAACAGAAAGCCATAAGCAGCTGTGGCTCTAGCTTCTAGCTGTTCCTTTTGATTGCGCGTCTTGGCTAGTGCTTCTACTCCTGTAATCAAATAGCTTTCTTCCGCATCTAAACGTAATCCACTAAGTGGGAATTGAGCGCCTAAGCGGTAACGCAGGCGATACTCCCAATCCTTATTCCCTCTTAAACTTTGATCGAGTCGTAAACGCTGTGCATACTTGAATTGAAAGCTTTCATTTACCCATGCCACCTGCTGCATGAAACGCCACATATTACTTAAGGTAGAACTACGGTGCATCAAACCGGCGGCTACTACTCTTTTGGGCGATAACCTTCTTTGCAGCATGCTTTGCAAGTCAAGTCGGCGCATTTCTGCTTTTCCTTGCGAAACTTCAAAGTTCTCTGATTGGATCAAAGAGATCCTCGATTGCACCTTCGCTTTCAAGCTCCACTTCTCCCCTAGTTTTTGAGAAGCGTTAAAATCTAAAATTGTCCCAGACTGAGATGGATCTTGAGCCACGGAAAATAAAGGAAGTAAAAAGAGAATCAGCAGTACTTGCCTCATTAATAGAAAAAGTTATCGTGGTTAGACTCTTGGATCTCTTGTCTGCGAATAAAATTTCCGACTCCGTCAAAAAGGTATTCATAGTCGGCATAATCACCCTTACTTTTTCCGTGTACTTCCACTTCATAGCGTCGCTTCAAGGCTGCTGCTTTCTTTTGCTGCTGCATAGAGCTCTTCAAATGCGCTTGGTCACCACTCCACTGCTCCTGTATCTTTTTGATCTTGAAACGCTGAAACGCATCCTCTAACTCTTGCTCAATGTTTTGCAGCACCGCCTCAGCTAGATGCCTAGACTTCACCACAAATTCAAGGTCTTCGAATTTGCCATTTTCATCAAACTCCAAGCTGTATTTAACCCCACTTAACCTTGCTTTTGCTTCGTAAGAATGTCCCGCTTGGTTTTGTTCTTTGATCCAATGTATCTTTTCTTTTGCAAAGAGATTTTCTGCAAAACGTCTAGCTTGAGGGGGAAAGTCAGTTGCCTCAATGCGCTCTTCCACTTCTGCTTTGGATTGACCTAAAGCTGCCAAAACAGTTAAAAAGCTGAGTAGTAACAGAAGATTTCTCATTCTACAAAATTCCTGCTTTCAGAGCACACTAGCAAGCTTTTGCTTTTGGCTATCTTTGAGCTCAAATCTCACTTTATGTTAGCGCAACTGCCCAAGATCAAATTTGCTGAATCTCAAAATTTCTTTTTATTAGCCGGCCCTTGTGCCATTGAAGGCGAAGAAATGGCTTTTGAAATAGCCGAACGGATCTATCAAATTACCTCCCGTTTAGAAATTCCTTGGATCTTTAAAGGCTCTTACCGCAAGGCAAACCGCTCACGCTTAGATTCCTTCACTGGTATTGGAGATGAAAAAGCCCTCAAGATCTTACAAGCGGTTGGCGAGAAATACCAGGTTCCTGTGGTGACTGACATTCACGCTGCTGAAGAAGCTATGGTAGCCGCCAATTATGTTGATGTACTGCAGATTCCTGCATTTCTAAGTCGGCAAACCGACCTTTTGGTGGCTGCTGCTAATACCGGCAAATTTGTAAACATCAAAAAAGGGCAATTCCTCGCACCTGAAGCCATGCAGTTTGCACTGAATAAAGTAAAGGAGTCAGGCAACGATAACGTTTGGCTTACCGATCGAGGAACCATGTATGGCTATCACGACATGGTGGTTGACTTTCGAGGTATCCCGACCATGAAGGCTTTTGGTGCTCCTGTGATCATGGACATTACCCATTCTCTGCAGCAACCAAACCAAAGCTCAGGTGTCACCGGTGGTCAGCCTGAAATGATCGAAACCATTGGCAAGGCAGCTATTGCCGCAGGAGCAGATGGTATTTTCATTGAAACACATCACGCACCGGAAACAGCCAAATCAGATGGGGCCAATATGCTACAGCTTGATCGTTTAGAAGCTTTGTTAGAAAAATTGGTCCGAGTGCGTCGCGCAGTAACTTAATCATCATCTTCGATCAAGTTGATCTTTCCGATCACCTTAAATTCTGTTCTTCGATTTTTGGCCCTTCCTTCAGGATTATCTGTACCATCAGGATTGGTGTTGGGCGCAACCGGCTGGCTTTCACCGTAGCCTTTCGCTTTTAGTCGGTCACGGTCTACCCCTTTCTTTTTCAAATAATTCACCACACTTTGAGCTCGTTTTTGAGATAAATTCTGATTAAAAGCGGCTGAGCCTACGCTATCTGTGTGGGAACCAATTTCCACGATAATCTCCGGATTTTCCTGCATGATGATCAACAAAGTGGTATCTAAAGCTTCATAAGCTTCTTCCATCATTTTACTGTCAGCAAAATCGTAGTAAATGTTCTCTACTTCGTAAACTCGATCTGTTATAGGTTTGAGTGAAAGCTTTAGCTCCATCCCCTCTCGATCACGCATGGCTGTTTTCTCTAGCAGACGGGATTGATTAAGGTATTCATCAGCCCTTGTCTTGATCACATAATCTTTGTCTTTTTCAAGGAGCAAGTCAAAGTTTCCTGAAGCATCAGGTTTAATGCTACGGTTAAAGTACAATTCCCCATCCGCATCCTTGGTGTAAAGATTAAGCTTTGCTTCCCGCACTTGCTGATCAGGCGCCTCTTCATTTTTTAGGCTAACAGAAAGCTTTAGCAGGTCTACCGCAGCTTGATTGAAATAGAAAAGATCATCGCAGCAAGCCTGCAAGGCCACCTTTTTAGGGTGTGGACGGTTGGAGGCAAAAAGTCCTTCTTGTCCATTGGGGTGCACCACATAATAAACTTCATCTTGCGGCCCATTGATGCTTGCACCAATATTTAGCGGTTCGGTCCACCTGCTTCTTTGTCCGCTACTTTTAAACACATCAAACAAACCAAAGCCTGGATGACCGTCAGAGCTAAAAAACAATTCTCCACTCAATGGATGAATAAAAGGTGTGAGCTCATCTCCAACACTGTTGATCTTAGAACCACAATTTCTAGGAGTTTTGAATCGTTGCTTGTCAGGATCATAGCGGGTATACCAAATGTCTTTGCCGCCCTTCCCTTCTTTGCGATCACTCACAAAATAAATGGTTTCCCTGCCCTTTTCATCAACTCCAATAGCGGGCTGTGTTTCCAAGGCCGAAGTATTGATCAATTCAGGTAGTTTCGTTGGCTTTTCCCAAACCTTTTGCTTTTCGCTGAAGTAGAGGTCACAGTCCTTTTCCCCTTTATAATCAAGAGCACAAGCAGTAAAGTAAAAGCGATTCTTTTCAGGATTAAAAGCACCGTTTACCACTTCCATGCCGGACTCAAACGGAATATCATCCCAAGGCTTAACTATTGATGCGGAATCTGACTTGTAATCCACTTGATAAAATTTTCTGATGGGTAGGCCTTCTTCTGTACCCACTTCAACAGTTTGAGGTGCTCCAATTTCCAAGCGGTTGTAGGCAATTTTTCCATCACCAATAAAGATTGGTGCACCTTCCACCCGATTTGAGTTAGCGACTGACAAAGGCTTAACGCCCATAAAGTTGCTTGAGTCACTTAGTTCTTGGCAGCCTTCTGCTTGGTATTTAGCTAGTCGTCGGTATTTTCGATCATCCTTCTCACCCCTGTAGGCTTTCCGAAAGGCTTCATAAACAGGAATGGCTTGTTTGCAACTGTCGATGGCTTTCAAACTTTCAGCATAATAAAAGGCAGCAAGCGGAAAACGTTTGGACTCGCGTTCTGACAAGTTTCGATATAAAGGTAAAGCAGCTTGATAAGCTCCTGTATTGCGGTAACATTCAGCTAAAGCATAGCTTATTCTAACATCTTGGGGTTTTCTTTCTAAATAGGCTTCATAATAAATGCTTGCAGTAGCATAATCCTGCATTTCTTCTGCAGATCTCGCTAACTCTTTTAATTGACCATTGCTGTAATCCATTTCTTGAGCTAAAAGCACAGGAGCTAAAGAAAGGAGTGCGACCAAAAAACTTGTCTTAATAGCGTTCACAGGGCAACCTCCGTATTTTGGGTTTCAAGTAATCGAGGGTGTAAACCAAGCTGACTTCAAAACTGCCACGGTTTTGCGTGGCGAGTTCAAGCTCTGAAACATTCACATCATAAGAAAGACCAAGGTCAAAGTTCAGCAATTCGATCCGTGAACCGATGATCAAGGCATCTGTTACCCGGTCAACCCCGCTTCTTACATAAAGAAAGGGTTTGATCGCCTGCACAAGGTCGCTCTTAAGCGCATAAAAACGTAAAGCAGAACCCAATACAAGCTCTGAGGCTCCTTTGGCTCTATAATAAGCTAAGTAAGGCTCAAGTGTTTTCCCTTTGAATCCAGAGTAAGTCCCTAAAAACTGCAAACCATAGCCACGATTCTTACGGTTATCTTCATCAAAGAGACTTTCCTCAGGTTCCAATAAGTTTGAAAGGGAAAAGCCACCCCTCAAACCCCATAGTGGGTTGAGTTGCTTCTCCCAAGATAAACCAAAGTTAAAATTGAAGAAGCTAAGTGAATTAGCCGGTAGATTCTCACCACTTGCCAACTGCTCGTTAAATCTCCCAATGGAGCGGTCATATTGTTCGGGGAAAGTAACACCGTTTAAATTGATACTCTTGCCTACCCATTGGTTGTTTAAAGCTGCTTCAAAAGTTCCATATTGGGTTTTCATTTCTGCACCAAAAACCAAAGCTACTTGGTTCATATCGAGTTTAACATCCCCACTTTGGTCATTGGTAAAACCTGCTGCTGCAAAAAAGTTTAGCCCTTTTCGTCCACTCTTGATCTTACGCACTAAATTGGCTGTAGAACTCACAAAAGGTTCCCCTATTGCAGCCCACTGCTGCCGATAAGCAGAGTAAACTTGCCATTTACCATCAAAGTGATTAAAAAAAGTTGGATTTCTTTCTCGGTCTAGAACCAACCTTTGCGAATAATGCACGTCTTGTGAGTATCCAAAAGTTGAGGAAATCAAAGCTATGAAAAGCGTGCAGAAGAAGGTAAGAATCCTCATAAGTTGGAACAAATATATTAGTTTTACAGAGAATTGACTTTTAAGATTCCATACCACAAATCTATCGGGCTTACCTTAAGTCTTTTAGGCTTACTCCTTTTTGTAAATAAGGGTTTCGCCCAACTGAGTGCAGACTTTACAGTCAACCAAAATAGTGGATGCGTGGCTTTGCCCAATGTGCAATTTACTGATCAATCAAGTGGTAACATAACTTCTTGGAGTTGGCAATTTGGCAACGGCAATACCTCTAGCTTGCAAAACCCGACAAGTTCATATCCAACAGTTGGCAGTTACACTGTTACGCTAACGGTGAGCAACGGCACCACGAGTTCAACTGTTACCAAAACAAATTTTATTAATGTTTATGCCAATCCTGTAGCTGATTTTAACTTCAATCCTGTAGGAGGTTGTTCTCCCTTAGCGGTTAGATTTAACAATACCTCAAATGCACCTGCAGGTGTTGCTTCCTACAGTTGGGATTTTGGTGATGGCAGTCCGGCAGGAAGCGGAGCCAATCCTCAGCATACCTATGCGGTTGCCGGCAACTTTTCGCCTTCATTAGAAATAGTAGATGTAAATGGCTGCCGTGACACAGAAGTTAAAAGTTCTGGAATTAGCGTGACCAATTCACCGCAGGCAGACTTTTCTGCAGCTAACCCTGTAGCCTGCGCAGCGCCGCATACGGTTAACTTTAGCAACAATTCTCAGGGCAGTAATTTGAGTTATTTATGGCGTTTCGGTGACGGGAACACTTCCACTCAGATCAATCCTTCTCATACCTATTCCAATTTTGGGACTTACACCGTTACCCTAGAAGTTTCTGATCCAAATTGCAGGGATACCTTGATTCAACAAAACTATGTAAGAATTGAAGCCACCAATGCTGATTTTGATTTTGCCAAAGCGGTTTATTGTTTAGAAGACACCATCTTTTTTAATAACCAAAGTACAGGAGCGAATTTATTTAACTGGGATTTTGGTGATGGAACAAGCTCAACACAATTTGAACCTAGCAAACAATACAGCAGTCCGGGCACCTACCCTGTGCGTTTACAAATCTTCGCCGGTGGTAATTGCACTGACGAACTTGTGGATACGGTAGAGGTCTTCGAATTGGTAGCGGACTTTATAACCGATAGTACTTTTAATTGCCGCAACGATCTTGCTCGCTTTTATGCGAGTGCGAATTCACCAGCAGAGTTTATTTGGAGTCTAGGCACTAATACTGAACCTGACAGTTTAAATGGAGATACCGTGCAGCAAATTCAAGGTGATTTTGGCATTTTTTCAGACACCTTGATCGCAGTCAATGACAGTGGATGCGTCGATACAGTGGTTAAAGTTGATAACCGTGAGGTAGATTTCTTATTGGCTAGGATTGCTGCCAATAGCGTGATTGTAGATGACGATACTATGAAAGGATGCCTTCCCCTGAATTATGATTTTGCAGACAGCAGTCTTGGTACTTATCCGATTATCAAACGGGATTGGGATTTCGACCTAAATCGAACAAGTAATCAACTTAGTGCGAGTAACATTGACTTTCCCAACCGACAAGCATACCGAACTACCCTCTTAATTGAAAACTCCAAAGGTTGCACCGCTTTTGATGAAGTTTATGTGGTTGGTGGAGAAAAACAGATTCCTGCTTTTACCTTTTTCCCTGATTCCATTTGTCCAGGTGATTCACTAACTATTCTAGATCAATCAACTGTTCAATCGTTTATAGATACTTTCAAATACATTTTCCTTTCATCTAATAATCGCTTGCAAACAATAGTGGATACGCCTGGGATTAAAACATCCTTTCCGCCAGAAACAGGCTTGTACAACATAAATCTTCAAATTACGGATAATGGCTGTGACACCCTACTAGAAACCACTGATAGTGTTTACCTGAAAGGTCCTGTGGCTGTTCCTACATTTTTCTCCAGTTGTAGCACAAGAACCATGATCAACTTTCGAGCAAATGCTTCAGGTTTTACACGCTTTTATTGGGATTTTGGAGATGGGAGCCCGCTAGATTCGGTAAACCTGAATCCCTCACATCAATATGGCTCGGGCAGTACTTTTCGGGTAGAATTGATCTTATTGAACGATACCAACGGTTGCGATACTGCTAAATTTGAATTGTTTGTACCCGTGGGTACGCTACCGCCATTGCAAATATCACCTGACACCCTAAACTTTTGCTTGGGTTCTACCGTGAGAATTTACAATGCTGATTCAAGCACTTACGTTCGAAACGATTGGACCTTTGATGGTCAGTCGATTGGCAACCTCAGAAGTTTTGTGCGGACGTTTAATGCACGCGGTACTTACCCAATTCTGTTGCAAACGGAAGATGTGTTGGGCTGCACTTATCAGGTCAGGGATACCATCTACATCAGTCAACCCGAGGCTAAAATTGGTAGCGAAATTCTGCAAAGCTGTGCCCCTATGGTGGTTGACTTTATTGATTCAAGCACAACGGATACTACCATTCAGTCTTGGCTTTGGACTTTTGGAAATGGTGACAGCTCATTTGTGGCAAGAGACACAGTGCAGTACCCTTTGAATGCCAATCCTGATGTATTCTTGAAGATCGAGAATGTTTTTGGCTGTAAAGACTCCGTATTGATTCCTAAATTTTTAGAATCACGGCAATTGCAGGTTGACTTTCGGTTTGGGAACGTCAACATTTGTGCGGGAGATAGCATCACTTTTAGGAACACCTCTTCTGGTTTAAATCCTACTTACCGTTGGTTTTTTAATGACGATACCCTAAGCTCTCAAGCCAATTTCCTAAACCGCACTTTTAGTGAAGCAGGAATTTACACCGTGCAATTAGAGGCAACAGATGAAAATGGCTGTATCTTAAAAGATAGCCTAGCTAATTTGGTCAGGGTTGATTCAGTTCCTGTGGCCGACTTTATAGCAGACTCTGTATTTGCGCCCTGCCCTCCTCTACCTGCAAATTTTCAGGACTTAAGCAGTGGTTCACCAACTCAATGGCGTTGGAACCTAGACCAAACTGACAATTCGATCTCCATCGTTCAAAACCCCTTTAAAAACTATACCCTTCCGGGAAGCTTCAATATTTCTTTATGGGTAAGCACACCTAATGGCTGTCAAGACTCAATAACTAAAAATGCATACATCAATTTGAATGGACCGCTAGCTGAAATAGCTTCTAGCTCCTCTAGCATTTGTATTGGTGATACGATCCAATTCAGTGCGGTTAACACCACAGGAGCTCAAAATTATTTTTGGGACTTTGGAGATGGTAAAAATGCTACAGGCACCTCAGTTAGTCACGTCTATGATACCGTAGGAACGATCTTCCCTTCCCTGATTATTGATGACGGAAATAATTGTAGAGTTGGCATTGTGGATACCATACAAGTCAATGGGGTTCAAGCCGACTTTGAATTAGCAGAAGATACCCTTTGTGTTCCTGCATCCTTAGCCATTACCAATCGTTCCTTAGGAGCTAACAGTCAAGTTTGGAATTGGGGAGATGGCACCTTATCAAGTGATCCTAATCCTAGTAAAAGCTATGCTAGCCCGGGTCAATACACCATTACTTTTAGTGTTTCTTCCACAGAAGGTTGTCGCGATACAATAATTAAAACCTTCACCGCAGCACCTAATGCAAGACTGGATGTGATTCAAGATACTTCATTGTGTGAAGGAGATACTGTGCAAATTGAGGCAAGTGGAGCTGAATTATACAACTGGAGTCTACCAAGCTTTGCTAGCCAAATCAATGACAGTACGGTACTTGCTTTTCCTTCAGTTGATACCACCATTCAATTGATCGGTAATAACCTATTCAACTGCTCAGATACGGCAAACATCGGACTTCAAATCGTTCAAGAACCACTAGTTCCCTTTTTTACTGACACCACCATTATTATTGGCGAAGAACTTAGTCTAGCAGCTTTTGGCAGTAGTCAATATAATTACCTGTGGACACCACCTGATGGCCTGAGTTGCAATACTTGCCCCAATCCGATATTTGGTCCACTTTCAACAACACGCTACACCTTGAAAGTTACCGACCCCTTTAACTGCTATGAGATTGATCGTGACTACTTGATCGAGGTACTGGAGCAGTTTTCGCTTGATGTTCCGCAAGTTTTTAGCCCAAATGGTGATGGCGTAAATGACGTGATCTTTGCAAAAGGTTGGGGCCTCAAAGAGTTGCTAAGCTTTAAGATCTTTAATCGTTTTGGAGAAGTGGTATTTGAAAGTCAAGATTTTGACCAAGGTTGGGATGGCACTTACAGAGGTGAAGACCAAAATATAGAAACCTACGTTTACACCGTAGAGGCTTTAACCTTTGGAGGCGAAGTTATTCGTAAAAAAGGAAACATTAGTTTAATTCGATAAGCTTCTCTTCTTCTACATATAAAACTGCACCCTCTACTTTCTTTCCTCTAGCTGCCTGCATAACATTTCGATATTCTTCGAGTTGTTGAAAATGCGCCTCATTGTAAGCTCCAGTTTTGTATTCCAAGATCAAGATTAAGTCATCGTCTTCCACCATCCGATCAGGGCGTAAGCGTTTCCCCTCTTTCGTTATAATCACTGCCTCTTGGTAGATTTTTTTAGTTGGATCAAAGTAGGGCTTCAGGTTTTCTTTTTGCAGCAACTTAGTCAGCTTATTTTGATAGGACTCCTTTTGTGTTTTACTAATCTTGCCCTTCAGTAAAAAACGCTCCAATACCAGCTCAAGCTGCTCTGGAAGACTTAGCTCAGCTAAGATTTCGTGAATCAAATTCCCATAAGCAATTGCTTCTGCCTTCTCCTCTTCATCGTAAAAGGCGGTTAATTCAGAACTCAATCTAACCTTATCTTGCCAAGGGTTTGAAGTGTAAGGCACAGCAACTACTTTAGTCGAAGTTGAAGCCTTCTTTTCTTTTCTAACCTTTTTAGTGAGGCTACCAAATTCAAGCTTAGTTTCGTTAGCCTCGACAGCTGCAAAATCATATAATAGTTGATTAATGCTCAAGTAATCTGATCGCTTCTTAGGCAAGGAATCTACTAATAAATGTAAGCGATCAACAGCGCGGGTAAAAGCAACATAATTGTCATTTAGCAGATCTTCTTGTTTTTTACAAATTTCTGCTTTGAATTGAGTTGAAAAGACAGTCTGCTCTAAATGCTTTGACTCTTTTACCAAGGTGTATGGAAGATTAAGACCAAGTTCCTTAGGAATACTTACCCACATTTGATTATGTGCTCGCACTGAAGCTTTTTGATTCAAGAATGGAATGATGGTTACCGGAAATTCCAAGCCCTTCGATTTATGGACTGTCAATACCTTGATGGCTTCTATGTCTGCCGTTATTTCTAAAGAAAGTTTTTCTTTCTGCTGCTCCCACCAATTCAAGAACGATGAGTAGTGGTTGCCATAATCCTGCATGTAAGCCAATACATTATCTTGAAAAAACTGCAGATAAACATCATTTTGCGCTGCTAAGTTAAAGTCTCTGATCTGCTGTTCGAAGAAGGCAAACAAATTTTGTTTATTTAGGGTCGAACGGTCTAGCTTTAAAGAAAGTAAGTGTTCGAACAACTTTTCTAGTGGATTAGTAGGTTTTGTATATGTAAAAAGCAATGCTTCTTGCTCTTGCTGATCAAGTTCCTGACTCAAGAAACGTACGATGTTTAAGCGCGCTGCTGAATCCTCAGGATTTACCACCCATTGCATTAAAGAAACTAAGAACAATACCTTCGGAGAATTCTTGATCAAAAGCGCTTCTGATGATAAAACTGCCAATCCATGTGTTTTCAAATATTCAGCAACCAAAATTGCATCCTTGTTCCATCGGCATAAAACCGCTATATCGTCCAGACTATAATCATCATCCATTGCCCTTTCAACATGCTCAAGTAGGCAGGCCAACTGATCTTCTTTCTCAGATTTCTCAGCCATTAAATCCATTGAAACATATCCCCCTTCTTCTTTTTCTTCGGGCAGTTCTTGGCGCACGGTTTCAAAGGCCTGCTTAGCTTCATATAAAACACTAGGCTCTTGGTAAACAAACTCAAAAAAGCGGTTATTGAAGGCAACAACTTCTTTACTTGAACGACGATTAATTGCCAATTGATTCTCATCGTATTGTGCTTTTAAAGAAAGTAGACGCTCTTGCACTAAAGGGTCCTGATCTTGATAAAGGTGTTGAATATTAGGCATGCTAGCAAACTGTTCAGACACTCCGCCTCTAAAGCGATAAATAGCCTGTTTTGCATCACCTACGATCAAATTGAAATTACCTGCCGCTAAACTTTCGTCAATCAAAGGGAGAAGATTGAGGAATTGTAAGATGGAGGTATCTTGAAATTCATCGATCATCATATTTTGATAGCGGCTGCCAATTCTCTCATAGATAAAAGGTGCAGGTTCTTTAAGCACTACCTGAGCGATCTTTTTATTCAAATCACTAATGTGTAGAGCTTGTTCCGTCTTTTTTAGTTCTTGAAACTCTTGGTCGAGATGCTGTAAAATTTCGAGGTTGAACAAATTCAAGTAAATTGCCTTGGCCGCAAGGTAATGGGGAAGTTCTTTTTCTTGAAATTCAAAATACTCATTTAATAATGGAGACAATTGAGTTGAAGCTGCCATAACATTTTCAGCCTCTGGACCTTTTAATTTTTTTGCATGCCAGTAATCCTGCTCAACTCCTTTCAAGACATTAGCCCCGGGCTCTAACTTATCTTCTTTAAACTCCTTCAGTGATACAAAATAATTGTAAACGCCTGCTAGTAGATGCTTAGGATCTAGCTGAAAGTGTTGGGCAACAGTTAAGAGTCCTTCACCGGTTTTTACTGTTTTAGCCTTGAAAGCAAGCAGCCTTTTTTTGAGTAAAGCCCGATCTTCAGCATAGGCCTTTGGTTTTAGTTGCTGCAACTCTTGTAAATAGAAAAAACTCTGTTCGTTCAGCAGATTGCTAGCAAAGTCAAAGAGCTCCTCCTCTATATTCCAATTCTTTTCTGCTTCAATTTGCTGTAGCACAAAATTTTGAAGCAATTTAGTTACTTCTTTCTCTTCACCAACCTTTTCGATTACCTGTGCCACTGCTCGCCTCATGAGCTCTTCATGGTTAAGCAACAACTTGAAGTTCATAGACACACCAAGATCTCTGGCAAAAGTCCTAACTAAACGATGGGTAAAATGATCGATAGTAGAAATGCTGAGATCCCCATATTGGTGAAGCATAGCTGTTAAGACAGCCTGAGCTCTTTTTTGAAGCACTTTACTATCCACTTTCAAGTCGCCCGCAATTATTTCAGCCATGGTATCCTGCTCCCCTGCTGCAAGCAATTTTAATTGCTTGAGGAGCCTTTCCTTCATTTCAGCGGTTGCTTTATTGGTAAAAGTTATAGCAAGTATTCCAGTGAAATAATAAGTTGCATCGCTTGCCAAACACAGCTTTAAAAATTCTTTCACTAAGGTGAAGGTTTTACCCGAACCCGCAGATGATTTATAAACATTAAAGGCCATGCTGTTCTATTTTTTCTAAAATCAATTTCAGTTTTTCCGCTTGTGTTTTATCCGCATCGATCCAGTGTATTTGTGCACCTTTCCTTTCCATTCTTCTAAACCACGTTTCTTGCTTTTTTGCAAATTTTCGAATCGCTTGAAGCAGTTGCTCAAACATTTCAGTGTAGTTCAGTTCGCCAATCAAATGGGCTGCAATATAGCGGTACTCTAAACCAAAATAATGCAATTTCTCAGCTGATAAACCTCCTTTCATTAAACCCTCCACCTCTTCGATCATTCCTTGTTCAAAACGTGCTTTAAGCCGCTCTTCTATCCTTTCTCGTAATTTACTTCTTTCAATTTTTAAACCAAACAAAAGGTAGTTACTGATTGGAGATCTCACGGGCTTTGGGCTTTCTTTTTGTGCCAAAGCTATCTCGATGGCACGTAAACTCCTTTCGCGGTCTTGCAAGTCGGTGGTGTTATGCTGGTCTGCTTTAAGTTTCAATAGGTAGCTAGCTAATTCTGCCTGGGAAAGTGAGGCAAGGCTTGTCCTTAATTTTTCGTTTTTAGGCACTTCTAACATTTTTTCTGAAGCCAAGGCAGCCTGAAGATACAAGCCACTCCCCCCGCAGAGAATCACCCATTTTCCTTCTTTTTCAAGCTTGCGGTATAAGTCAAAAAAATCATCTTGAAAACGATATACATCATAGTTTTCTTCTGCTTTTACCACATCAATCAGGTGATAAGGAATCTGCTGTCCATTAAGTCTATACTCATCCAAATCTTTTCCACTTCCTAAATCTAAACCTTGGTAAACTTGCCGACTATCAGCACTCACTATTTCCCCATTCAATTTTGATGCAAGTGCAACTGCAAATGCTGTTTTTCCGCTTGCTGTAGGACCTAGAATTGTAATAAGAGGTTTATTTTGCTCTTGATGCATTTGTTATCGAAATTAACAATCATTGGCTTGATTTTATGCTTTTGGGTGTACCTTTGTTATATGAGGTTACTACTTAAATATCTAGGTGTTTTTATCCTTATTTCCTCATTGTTTTTTTCTACAGCTTACAAATCGATTATTCGCCTCAGCTACGAGATCAACAAACTAGAAATTATTGAGAAATTTTGCATAAATAAAGAAGAAACCACCTTTAAGTGCGAAGGTAAGTGTCACCTCAAAACGCAACTTCAAGAAGTGGAGAAAGTTCCATCGCAAAACCAAGATCAAGAAGAAGTTCGCACAGATTATCAAGTACAACTCTTCTGCCCTGTTAAAGAAAAATTAGATAAAAAAAAGGTGCAAACTAATCCACAGTATTTCGCCGCCTATTCAAATCTATATCATTTTCTATTTGTAGACAAAGTAGTTCCTCCACCAAAGTTTGTTTAGCTGAAATTTTTCTATTTACGCTAAATAAATTAACCCATAATGAAAAAATACCTTTCGCTCTTTTTTGGAGCGTGGTTATGCAGTGCGCCTGCTTTTGCTTGTGATCTCTGCAGCATTTACCTAAACCTTGAGCCTAATGACCTCAAGAACTCTATTGGCATGAACTACCGTTACCGTGCATTTAAGTATCAGTCTATCAACAGCTTTAGCAGCTCAACTAATTTAAAGCATGCTACAGGCGAGAATATTCTGAGCCAGTCTAGTACCCAAGAGGAACTCTTTAACAGTTACGATCTTTGGGCTAACTACTTTTTACATGAAAAATGGCAATTAAATGCTACACTGACTTTTGCTGATAACTACTATTTAGAAGATGACAGTAGCCTTTATAACATTGCTGGTCCGGGAGATTTGACAGTTTTAAGTAAATACATGTTCTACAATACCAAAGTCACGGATAGTTCAGATTGGGCTATTCGTATTCTTGGCGGAGCGGGGGTTCAAATACCCATTGGTCAATTTAATAAAACCTATGTTGTTGCTCCTAGTTCTTCTTCAAAAGGAAATGTGGTATTTGGAACACCTTATGAGGAGTTGGATCCACACATGCAAGCAGGAACGGGCAGTTGGGACTTGATCTTCCTTATGGAAGCTCAAGTAAGGTATAAGAAAGTTGGCTTAGCCTCTAATGTCAGCTATCAAGTAAATTCAGAAAATTCAAACCAATTTCGCTTTGCCAATCGCTTTAATGTAAATAGCAATGCTTTTGTTTTGTTAAAGCTAAAGCAATTTACCTTTGCCCCTAATATCGGCTTAAGCTATGAATTTAGTGAGAGAGATCGCTTTCAAGGTGATCGCTTTTACAATTCAGGAGGAGAAGCCTTGTTTCTCAATGGTGGTGGAAAAACTTACTACCGAAACTTTGCTTTAGGGGCAACCTATTTTAATCCTATTCGTCAATCATTAAACGATCGTCAATTACCAAACGACTACCGTTATACGATTGATTTAACTTATTATTTTTAATCAATTATCATGAAAAATTTATTCAACCCAAAATATTACATTTTACCATTAATTGCTTTTTCTAGCTTATTCTTCACCGCTTGCGAAGAAGAGGATGATGAACCATTAATTGAAACGCGCATTGTTGAAGAGTCGGTTCCACGTTACCAAGCAAGCATTAACTTCAAGGAAAAAGTAAACGGTAACGACCTGCAAATGAATACAAACAACAAACCATACACCAATGCCGCAGGTCAGAGTTTTAATGTAACACGTTTACGCTATTTGATCTCTGATATAAAATTTCAAAAGGCTGACGGAAGCAGTTTTACCATCCAAGGCTACCACTTTGTAGATGCAACAGACCCGGCTGATGACACATACATGCCTGATGCAAAGGTTCCTGCAGGAGATTATGAAAAAATTAGTTTCACTTTCGGCTTTGACCGTGAAGATAATGTGAGCAATGCCTACCCGGCTTTAAATATTGCTAACTGGGCATGGCCTGGAATGTTAGGTGGTGGTTACCATTTTATGCAATTAGAAGGCGACTACGATAGCCTAGGAACTTCAAAATTCTTTGCAACCCACATGGGTACTGCCCGTAATAATACTGTGAGCCCAACAACTTATGAAGCGAATCACTTTGAGGCAGTTTTAGACACAGCTATTAGCATTGACGGCGATTTCAGCTTTAGCATTGTGATGAATGTGGAACAATGGTATGAAGATCCTTATCAATGGGACTTTAATGTCTATAATGCACCCATTATGCCTGTTTATGATGCCCAGCGCAAATTGTTCATAAATGGACCGTCTGTATTTACTTTTGAATAAAATGAAGTATTACTTTAAAATCATATTTATCACTGTTATCGCGCTTCTCGGTGCTTGCCGAGAAGACGATAATAGTGATCTAATTATTGAAAGGGAAGAGCCCCATAATAATGATCCGGGAGAACCTACACCTTACACTTTTCAAGTTCCTGCCCACTTCTCTCGTATTGGAGCTCCTTTTGTGCCCCAAGATAATCCAACTACGGTTGAAGGAGTAGCTTTGGGTAAAAAGCTGTTTTTCGAGCGTAAACTTTCGCGGAACAATCAGATTTCTTGTGCTTCTTGTCATAAACCAGAAGCATCCTTTAACGATCCAGGTAAAGCAGTGAGTATTGGTGCAGATGGCACAACCCAAGGTATTCGAAATGCGATGCCTTTGTTTAACCTCGCATGGACAAAAATTACCAACTCAGATTTCAATTGGCATGGTAATGCAGAAAGTCTTGAAGAACAAGCTTTAGAACCGGTAGTAAATCCTCTGGAAATGCAAGAGAGTTGGCCTAATGTGGTCAATAAATTGAAAGCTGACCCTGACTATCCACGCTTATTTAATGAAGCTTTTGGAACAGTTGACATTGATTCTCATTTAGTGGTAAAAGCCATAGCACAGTTTGAACGAACCCTGATTAGTGGTGAGAGTCGTTATGATAACTACATCAACAATCAGAGCAACGGGCCTACCTTAACAGCCCAAGAAATACGTGGTTTGCAATTGTTTATTAATGAAGATAAAGGCGATTGTGCCCATTGCCATGGTGATCAATCGAATCCCCTTATGACGGATTTTCAATTTCGTAATAATGGATTAGATGCCAATCCTGACTCAGGTCTGGCAGCAGTAACAAAAAATCCGAACGATATAGGAAAATTCAAAACGCCTTCAGTAAGGAATCTTGTTTTTACGGCTCCTTATATGCACGATGGAAGATTTACAACCCTGGAGGAAGTTGTAGACTTTTATATCGATGATATTCAAGAATCACCCACCTTGGATGGCTTTATGAGAAAGAAAAGAGAATTAACTTCGCAAGAAAGAGCAGATTTGGTTGCTTTCTTAAAAAGTATGACAGATAGTTCCTTTACCCGGAATCCTGCTTTTAGGCCTTAGCTTCGATGAAAGTCCGTTTTACTGAGTTCGCGCATTTTTTCGCGATTCATGTTTTCCTCTGGGTTTTCTGTAATGGTATGTAAAGGTAGAATCTCACCTTCGGGTGTTCTTTTAAAGCACTTCAATTTGTCTTTAAAAATTGAGGACTTGTAAACAGATTTGCCAATCAACATGCGCACACATTCCTGCACCCCTTCTACTATTGAAGGATGAGGGTGGATCATGTGAGCGAGTTCATCAATACCCTTATTCATGTACATTAACAGTGATACAGATTGAATTGCACTTGAAGCATGTTCACCAATTGCACGCATACCAAGCACCTTCATATCTTCATCGTCTGAAACAATGATTTTGAAGAACCCATTGGTCTTGCGCATGGCAATCGCTCTAGCAATAGTAGAGTAATCAACTTTAGAGACGCGAATTGGAATCTTCAATTCCTGTGCTTTCAATTCATTTATTCCTACAGAAGCAACTTCAGGGGTGAGGAACATAATGGTTGAGATGTTTTCATAATGGATAGGCTTAACCGGAAAGTCGGCAAACATCTTAACCACAGCATGCCGTGCTTCTCTTTCACCAACATTAACTAAAGCTAAGTGACCTGATACATCTCCAACAGCATAAATATTAGGTACATTGGTTCTAGTGTCTTCATCGCCAATGTGAACGCCTCGCTTACTCATTTGAACGTTTGCATTTTCTAGGTCTAGCGATTCAATATTAGGCACCCGTCCAATAGACAATAATGCCTTTTCAACTCGGATCACATCTCGACTACCATCTTTGTTCTCGATCTCATACTCTACCTCATCGCCTAAGTGATCCATGCGAATCAACTTGGAACCTCGGTGAATTACCACGCCATTTTCTTCTAAATTAGAGGCCACGAGTTCAGCTACGTCTTCGTCTTCAAAAGGCAAGATACGCTCTGCCTTGTCAATCAAATAGACTTTAGTTTGACCAAAATTTGAGAACATAGTTGCAAACTCACAACCAATTACACCTGCACCAAGAATCACCATGCTTTTTGGAAACTTATCCAAGTGAAGGATCCCATCAGAGGTCATGATCACTTTTTCATCCACCTTAATATTAGGAATAACTCTTGGCCTGCTGCCGGTAGCGATGATCGTATTATCGGCATAAATGCTAAAGGAACTACCGTCTTCTTTGCGTATGAGAATCTCATTTGATGATATAAAACTGGCTTCTCCTTTTTCGTAGTTGATCAGTCCAGTTTCAGAATGGATAATTCGCAGGTGACAAGAAAGTTGGAACTTTCTTTCAAAGAGGGCTTCATCAATAATCTCCTTTACCTTATCAAAGCCGATGTCGATGCGTTTGTCTTCGCCAATTTCATCCTTTACAGTTTTGACTTTATTGGAAAGCTCCCACATCGTTTTTGAAGCCAAAGCGCCATCATAAATACCATAGCCTCCAAGTTTGTCTTTTTCAACTAAAACTACTTTTTTGCCAAAATCTATGGCTCTCATGGCCGCTGCATAACCTGCAGGCCCACCACCAATTACACATAAATCGTACTTATCCATCTCTACAATTTGGAATGTAACATTCTCAATTACGTAAACTTAAACAAAGTTATAGAAGTATTGTGTAAAAAAGAGCAACTTAAGGTTAAGCATCAACCGGCGTATGTTAACAAAAAAGCCACTCTTTCAAGTGGCTTTTTGTTTTATTCTGCTGCGGCAGCTTCGGTAACATCGACGAGTTCAACATCGAAGATTAACGTATTGTAGGGTTTAATGATCCCTCCTGCCCCGCTCGGGCCATAAGCAATACTTGAAGGAATGATCAAACGGGCTTCTCCACCTACTTTCATCATGCCAATACCTTCGTCCCAACCTGGAATAACTCTTCCCTGACCTAATGGGAATTCCAAAGGACCGTAAGGCTCTCTTCGCTCATCGTACAATCCTTGCTCTTCAGCAATTTCTTTGATAGAGGTGTCAAAGTAAGTGCCATCCAATAGCTGACCTGCATAGTTTACTTTCACAGTCATACCAGCTTCGGCTTTCTTACCAGTTCCTTCTTTCTTAGAAATGAAGATCAAACCACTCTCAGTAGGTGTCTCCTCAATTCCATTTTCTTCTAGATAGCTTTGCAATGTAGCCATTTCTGCTTGCATTTGCTCAGCTTGCATTTGCTGTTGAGCAGCTTGGATCTCTTCCATGCTTTGAACATCAATGATGCTTACATCAAAATACAAAACGCTTGCACTATCTACAAAATCAGGCAACTCTCTCATTCTTGCTGTTTTCAGATAGAAACTATCAGCACTTACAATGATTGAAGCACTATCGCCTGCATTCATGCCAACGAAAGCATTTAAAATATCACCAGTATATGAGGCAGTATCTGCTTTTAGCTGAGTTGGTTGTCCAGCCTGACGGGTATCCATCAAAACAGAATCAGATTCTGTCTGGTAACTCATATGCAAGGTTACAATATCACCTGCTTCAATAACTCTACCAGTATCATTATCTTGGTAATACTTAATATACAAGCCGTTTTTTTCTGCATATCCTGGATAAGGAGATTTTTGCTGGCTTGAACATGAACTCATCAGAACTCCAATTCCAAAAACGAAAGTGGTTAAAAGTGATAAATTTTTCATTGGTGTTTTTCTACTTTTAAAATGTTTACATCAAATATAACTGCGGTATATGGTGGGACTATTCCGGCTAAGGAACCTTCCTTCCCAAAAGCGCGCCGCGAAGGTAGTATTATTTTAACGCTTTCCCCTGATTTCAGTCCACTTATTCCCATATGAATACCTTCTAACAATTGGTATTCCTTTCCATACACAAAGGTTGGAATAACAGCTTTGTCGCGGCTGTCCTCAAATACATAGCCGTTCAAAAAACTTCCCTGATAAGCTATGCTGATCTCATCACCATTTTCAATTAAATCGCCTTCATGGTTAATTTGCTTAACCTGTCGAATTACATCTCCTACCGTATCTATATAGCCTTCTAAACGAGCCAAGTACTTTTTTAGGGCAAGTTGTTCTTCTAATTCTCTCTTTGAGAGCAACGTTTGGCGAAACTTTTCTGCCTTAGCTTTATCAAGTACTTTATTAAGACGAAAATAGAGCTTGATCTTACCTGTGTCCGTTTTACCCAATCGGTAGAAGTCAAACTTTTGATTGAATTCCTTCCGTGGCATAATGAAAATCCCACTATCTCCTTCTTTGCAAAATGTCCATGCGCTATCAAAAGCGGTTTCATTTAATGGAAATACGTAGGGATAATTTGGAACGTGATGCAAAGTATCGCCTTCAAAATCCAAGACTAAGAATGAGGTAGCAAGGTAATCACCGATTTCCGCCCGCCTGCCTTCTCCAAATTGAAGGTATTGAAAAGCGATATCATCGCTCAGTTGTTTGTATGCAGTTTCCTTATTATCACAAGCCCATAAGAAAATAAGTAGTAAAATCGGCAAGCTCTTCTTTACGCTCATCTTTTGGCCAAGAGTTTAACATCATACACCAAAGTCGCTTGTGAGGGAATTTTCATTTGATCACCTGTAATTCCATGAGCTAGGTGGGCAGGTAAAATAAAACGAGCACGGTCTCCAACTGCCATAAGTTTAATACCCTCATGTAAACCGCTTTCAACCTGATCAAAGTCTACTGTAAATTCAAAATACTTTCCCTCTTTTGTTTGCGAAATCGTATCGCCATTCATGATACTAAGGGTGTAGGCAATTAGCGCATTTTCTCCACCCTCTAGAGTATCGTTGCCTCCTTTTTCATAAATAGCATAATAAAGACCAGATCCACTTTGTGTAAATTGATAATTACTTGAATCTATATAAGTTTTGATCTTCTCTTTTTCCTTTTGCAAAAAAAGCTTGTGCGATTCGATCATGGTTTGCTCATACTCCTTCTTAGTCTTAAAAGGCAATTGCTGTTGCTTGCCCCCTCCTTTGCAAGATGGCAGTAAAGCAGCTAAAAAGAGCATTATAAAAGACTTAATAGTCCAATTCAGCAGCATAATCCTCTAAGATTTCTCGAAGTAATTGAACGGTATTGGGTACATCTTGCTGACTGATACCTCCTGCAGCATTTAAATGGCCACCACCGCTAAAATGAGCTGCGGCAAGCTGATTAACTGCAAAATCGCCTTTAGAGCGGAAAGACATCTTGACCTTACCGTCTTTTTGGGTAATCAAAATAGCAAGGTTTATTTCTTTAATGGAAAGCGGATAATTCACCAACCCCTCTGTATCTCCTTTTCGAAAATTATATTGTTGCAATTCTTTTTCAGTTAGCGCAATAATAGCAGTGTGGAGTGAGTCAATGACAATTAACTTTTCATGCAAAGCATAGCCTAGTAAATTTAAGCGATCGACTGAGTAACTATCATAAACCTTACTGTGAATAAAAGTTTGGTCTACTCCCATCTCCAAAAGTTTTGCTGCTATTTGATGGGTTTTGGCAGAAGTCGAAGAAAATCTGAAAGAGCCTGTATCAGTTAAGATTCCGGTGTAAATGCAAGCTGCAAAGTCTTTGTTTTCAAAAACCTCTCCCTTCACCTCTTCTGCGAACTGAAAAACGATCTCAGCGGTTGAACTGGCTGTTGTATCTGACCATTGATAGTGAGCAAAGTCTTCAGGGTCTTGATGGTGGTCTAAATTGATCAAAGTGGCCGATTTATTAGCTCGAATAGGTTGCTCCAGACTGGCAGCGCGCATTAAGGTGTTGAAGTCTAAACAGAAAATGATCTCAGCAGCAGCAATTGCTTTTTCACAGTGGGCTCTACCTTTCTCAAAATTGCTCATATCATCAAAACCAGACATCCAACTTAAAAAATCTGGAGCCGGGTCAGGAGTCAATACCTGTACTTCATGTCCTAAACTGTTTAAAAAATGGCCAAGACCAAGGGAGGAACCAATTGAATCACCATCGGGAGAGCGGTGAGAAACAATTACAACTTTTTTCATACTACTATTTAGCAATTCAGTTACTTCCTCCAAATTTTTCATGGGCTAAAATTATGCATACAAATTGAGTCAGTAAGACAAGTTTCCGATTTGGCTTAAGGAGGCATGTTTACAAGTTTTAACATGCTTTTTCTCTTTAAGGCGCTAATTATTACTATCTTCTAAGAGAACCAAAAAAACGAAATAGTTTATATGAAGAGTTTAGAAGAATTAGAATTAAATCACAATGAAAGTTTAACCCTGCAAATGAATGTTGGATTAGATGAAGGAAGCAGGAAAGAAATTGCTAGTGGATTATCAAGAATTTTAGCCGACTCTTATTCTTTGATGATTATGTTACACAATTATCACTGGAATATAAAAGGAAAAAACTTTAGACAGATTCACCTACTAACTCAAGAGCAGTATGAAGAATTATTTGAGGCAATTGATGAAGTAGCTGAGCGTATCCGTTCATTAGGATTTACTGCACCGGGAAGTATGAGAGAATTTTCAGAATTATCTCAACTTAAAGAACCTGATGCACATGCTTCTGAAGATCGAATGATTGCAGATCTACTTTCAGCACACGAGCACCTAGCAAGCAATATTAGAGGAGTAATTGGTTTGGCAGATGATAAAAAAGATGAAGCAACAGCTGATTTACTTACTGAGAGAATTGAAGTGCATGAGAAGTATGCATGGATGTTAAGAAGCATGTTAGAGGTGTAAGATGATACAAGCATTAAAAGAAGCCAAATCATTATCAGAAGCAACTAGTTTTTTGCGCGAAGAAGGTTACACCGATACGGTTCAGTTCGAAAATGACCAATTAGTCTTAAATGAACAGAATGTTTCTCCTCAAAATCTCGTTCTAGAACATACGAAAAGGTTTGAGGGTATGACAAATCCAGCCGACAATACCATTCTTTACGCAGTAAAAAGCAAAGATGGCAGACGTAAGGGTCTTTTAATAGATTCTTATGGTGCCAAATCCTCTGAGTTAATTGCAGAAATAATTAAAGAGATAGAAAATCATGACAAAAATTAAACACCAACCAACAGTTACTATTTTACACAATGGCGAAGATAGAAAAGTTAAACAAGCTGAAGCCTTAGCTAAAGGCAACAAGCTAGGTGTAAAATCGATTGATCTTAGTAAAGAAAAAGTTTCTGAAACGCAATTGGATCTTTTGGCGCGGAATTATGGAGGAGAACTCGACAGTTTGGTGAAAAAGGAATATCAACATGAGGTTGCTGATAAAAGTGATAGAGAAATACTAACTTTAATAGGTAATAATTCAACTATGCTAAAAACTCCTCTAGCCACAAGTGATGGACAAGTCATCAATTTAACTTCGCCACGATCAGTATTGACTTTCAGTAAATCTGAAAACCCAATTGACCCTTATAATCATAAGATTTAATAATTTTAAAAACTTAATAATATGGATAATACAAGTAAAATATTACTATCAATAGCTGCAGGTGCAGCAGCAGGTCTTGTTGCCGGTGTACTAATAGCGCCAGCATCAGGAGAAGAAACCAGAGCTAATCTGCAAAAACAAGGTAAGAAGTTAAAAAAAGACCTTAGTCGTAAAATAGAAGATTTAGGCGACGATGCAGAAGAAAAGTTAAGTGACTTAAAAAAGTCTGCAACCAACGCTATGAATTAAAATTAAACCAAATTTAACCAAGCCAAATCATAATGGTAAATCGAGAAGAACTAAATGAGCTTATTGAGGAATTCAAACACTTTCTTGAGGCTCGTTTAGATCTGTTTAAGCTAAAAATGGCTGAAGAAAGCACAGCCACTTTTGCCAAGATTATGGCCGCCTTTGTATTAGGCGGCTTTTTCTTGCTTTTTTTAATTTCACTTAGTTTTTTTCTAGGTATGGCTTTAAGTATAATGCTAGACAATTATATTATGGGCTTTGGCCTTGTCTCCTTAGTATATTTCCTTTTGTTTGCCGTACTCTTTATATTTAGAAAAGCACTAATAATCAATCCGCTACAAAACTCAGCCATCAAAAGCATTTTTAAAGATGAAGAGAAGAACGATTATTAAAGACCTTCATAGTTTAAAGGTTGCGCAATTAGAGCGCGAAGCTGAAACTGCTGAAAGAGAAATTTCCATGAAGCTAAAGGCCTACGAAATATGGGATAATCTCTTTGATTTCTCTTTTTCAGCAAAAGATGGTCAAAAAGGACTTAAAGGGTTTTTAGTAGATAACATTTCCCCAATCACTAAGTCGATCAGCGACTTTTTGATCAACAAAATCATCAAACCAAAATCAGTGTGGGTTAGAAAAGCCAGCTTAGTATTAAGTTCGTTGATAATTGAAAAATACAGCGGTACTTTCAAGTTTCTAATCAATACTTTATTTAAAGAAGAGCCCGTTGAAACCAAACCAAAACGCTAATTTCTCGATCGACTTCATTTGGAAGTCGTTGCTCAGTTTAAGCTTATTAATTTATGGATTAAGTGTTGCAAGCAACATATTAATCCCTATTGTCTTTAGCTTATTTCTAGCCTTAATGCTCAGTCCAATTGTTGGTTGGCTGGAAAGAAAGAAAGTTAACAGCATTATTTCGATTATCATCACGCTCATCTTAGTAACCGCTGTGGTAACAACGGCTTTTTATTACATTTCTGTGCAAGCAAAGAACTTAATTGTTGACTTGCCAAATCTGGTTAAAAAGTTCAATTTATTTATTGATAACAATCTAGCTAAACTGAATGATTTATATGGTTTTAGCTCAGCAGATCAATTAAAGCTTGTTAAGGAGAATGCAGATAAGTTAATTTCTTCTGGAGGGTTATTCTTTTCTGAAGCAGTTAGTGCTACTTCAAACATTATTACCTTCTTGACCTTGATTCCGATCTATATCTTCTTTTTCTTGCTTTACCGTCAAAATTTCAAGCAGTTTTTAGCTCAATTAGACGAGCGAAACAGCAATTCCAATTATAGAGAAATGGCTAGTGAAATTAAATCCATGAGTCATTCTTACATCAGTGGTTTGTTGATCGTGATAAGTATTGTGACTGTTCTCAATGTAACCGGGCTTTTGATCTTAGGAATCAAATATGCCGTTTTCATGGGAATTCTTTCCGCTATTTTAACTGTCATTCCCTACATCGGGGTTTTTATTGGTGCCTCTCTCCCCATTATAGTAGCGCTGATTACTAAAGATTCTCTTTTCTACCCGCTAGGCGTAGCAGCGCTCTATGCCTTTGTGCAATTTGTTGAAGGTAATTTTATCACACCCAACATTATTGGCTCTAAAGTGGATGTGAACCCGCTAGCAGCAATTGTTGCACTTATCATTGGTGGTCAAATATGGGGAATTATCGGCATGATTTTAGCTATTCCGATGTGTGGTATTATGAAAATATTTTTTAGCCATTATAAACCACTTCAGCCCTACGCCCTATTGCTACAAAGTAGTAGCAAAGCCCATACGGGTCTAACTGAAAAGAAACCGCTGAAGATCAGGAAATTGTTTAAGAAGAAAAGGAAGAAATAAACTTAAAGTTTTGCTTCTTTATCGCTAATAAAAGGAAATACCTAAGTCAACTAAACAAAAGTTACTTACATACTTTTTTATTTACTTTTTCTATTGCTAGATAAGTAATAGAAGACCAAGACCTGCTTTAAAATTTAGCACATGGAACGGTAAAGCGCCGGTTTCTGCGCTTCTGCTTTTTACTAGCCACTTCATAAACGATTGAAAGCTCATGCGCTCCGCCAGTGTTGGCTGCTAGTCGAGAAATAGTTGCATCATAGCTGTACCCTACCCTAAAATTTCGATCAGGAATGGTGTATCCAACCAGAAAGCTCAATGCATCATTGTTTTGAAAACCTGTTTCATAGGCCTTAAATCCGGGAATTCCCCTGTACCACAAACCAAATACAAAAGGTGCGTGATTGTAATAGGCCCCAATATCAAATTGATCAAAAAGCCCCTGCGACTTATAATGTATGGCAGTCATGATCTCTTTGGCTGAAAGGCGTTTCTTAATCGGACCAGATAATTGAAATTTATATCCGGCATGCACCGAGTACTTCATGGGCAATTCGCTCAAGTTACCGTCACCTAGTAAAGTCTGGTTGGGCCGGTTAAGGTGATTGATCGAAAAACCTGCCCAAAAGAATTCTCCGTAGACCAAGGCACCAGTGCTAATGTCAGGGTAGCTAACTGTTTCATTTCGGAAGGCATCTTCATCAGCGGTGAGATTGCTACCACTTTCCAATTGATCATTAAAAGTGAGTCTGCTGTAATCTATTCCGCGAAAAGCATAACCCATTTTAAGGCCTGGTTGGATAAACAACTTTCTTTTAACCCTAAAACGGTAAGCATAAGAAAGGGCTACTAAATTGGTAGTCAATCCAAAGGAGCCCGCTTCCTCTCGATTAAAAATCAGGCCAAAACCGCTGTTGATCTCTGAGGCATTATAGTCGTAAGCAAAGTGATAAGCCTCAAAAGCGCCGGGAACATTAGGCCATTGGTGACGGTAGTTCATGGCCACACGATGCTCTATGGTAGAGCCAGTAAAGCCAGGATTAATATACATGGGAGCTGCATAGAACTGCGTAAACTGCATGTCTTGTGCGATTGCTGCAGAAGCAAAAAGGAATATAAATGCTATGAGGCTTAACTTTTTCACTATTTGCTCAAGGGATTAAGTTTAAAAGTTAGGCTTTGCTCTTTCATAAGGGCTTCCTTTTCATAAAGTATTATTTCCATTTGTTCTTCATAACCTTCTAACTCAATCATCAGGTCATATTCTACGCCCGGATTTACCAAAAAGATAAAACCTCCATCTTCACTTCTTGAACGGTAAACGCCAGTTAATTCGCCGCTTTCTAGTTCTACAAGGCTAATATCAGCCGATAAGGGCTCGTTACTAGTAGCATCAAGCACTTTTGCTCTGATGACTGATTGCCTGAGGTCACGCTCCAAGTAATCGATCATATAGATATCATGACCTCCAAATCCGCCTGCTTTATTAGCTGCGTAATAGGCTTTTTGCTCATTGGCCGAAATCACAAAGAAGATATCATCCTTGGTGGTATTCGTTGGGAAACCCAAATTCTGAGGACTTGTCCATTGCTCTTGGTCGATCAAACTTGCTTTGAAGAGATCAAAGCCGCCCATGTTTTCATGTCCTTTAGAACTAAAGTAAAGCGTAATCCCGTCAGGATGAATAAAAGGTGCGTCCTCATCAAAAGCCGTATTGATATCAGGCCCTAAGTTCTTGGCTTCACTCCACTGCCCATTGGGAAGCATTTTAACTCGGTACAGATCAAATCCTCCGAAACCACCTTCCCGATTAGAAGAAAAATAAAAGGTCTTTCCATCTAAAGCGAGTGAAGCACTTCGCTCTATGCTTTCATACTTATTGATAGCTGATTCTAAGCGAATTGGTTTGGTCCATTTCCCTTCTTTCTTAATGGATTCATAGAGGTCTCCACCAATTAAGTTATTATTCGGCTTAAAGGTGTAAAGCCTTTGTCCATCAGGAGAAAGACCAACTGCGGCATCATGTGTTTCGGTATTGATCTCATCCACCAGCTGTGCTTCTGTCCACTCTCCTTCTGCCTTCTCAGTTCGGTAAATATCTTCAAAGGGCTCTCCCCTTGGATCGAGGGTATTGTTTTCGTGTAGCCTTCTAGAAGTAAAATAGAGTATGCTTTCATCTGATGTAATCAGTGGCACGTATTCATCTTGATCTGAATTGACCTTAGGGCCTAAATTAATGATATTCAACACTTCAGGATTGGCCATCATTTTTTTGGCAACGCTTGCTTGTTCTTTTAATCGTTTAATAAACTCTGCATTAAAAGAAGACTGCTTGGGATCGTAATGCTGTTCGAATAGCCCTAAAGCTGCTTGCATTTGATCAAACTTTGCTTCATGCAAATAGATTTTGGCTCGTAAATAGTGGGCGTCTGTATTGTAAGCCGCACCCTTTTTCAAGTAAGGTAAAGCCTCTTTGTATTGGTCTAGTTGGTAGTAGGCATCACCCATTATAAAGTTGATCTCAGCGTCTGAAGAATCTACTGGGTAAAGTTGCTCAAAGTAAGTGGTGGCAGTTAAAAAGTCTCCGTAAACGTAATAGGAGTCTCCCTCTAGAAACAGCTTCTTTTCTTGTTTATCATATTTTTTAGATTGCGCAGAGGCTGTGATGCATAACAAGCTAAGCAAGAGCAGTGTAAAACAATATTTGAATCTCAGCAGCATCATCTCAGTAACATCAAGTCCCCCACTTTAACAATGGATTCTCCATCTGCGAATTCAGCCTTTATTTTCCAAACGTATACATCTTGCTGGCAGAGTTCGTCTTTGTAATAGCCATCCCAACCGATGTTAATGTCACGACTTACAAAAAGCAATTCGCCCCATTTATTGAAAATATTTAGTTCGTATTCTATTGCTCCCTGAATTTTTGCGTAAAAAACATCATTCAGATTAGCCCCTGAAGCAAGGGGATTCACTCTTCCGCCATTTCCTCCATTGGGATTAGGGGTAAAAGCATTTGGCACATCCAATCGACCTTCTAATTCGGCTTGTATAGTGGTTGGTAACATAAAGGTATCTGCACAACCAAAATCAGTTTGAGCAATTAATTGAATATCAAAGAAACCTTCCTCTTGGTAAAAATGAGTGGGGCTCCTTTCAGTCGAGGTATTGCCATCACCAAAGCTCCAATTGAACTGATCTGCATCAATGGAGGTATTACTCAAGACCAAGGGGTCATTTGGAATATAAACCACATTTTTATTGGCAAAGAATTGAGCTCTTGGCGAATTAAACACTTGAATGTAATTCTGTTTGATCTCCGTGTCTTCTTTATTAGGAGCAAAACCTAAAACCCGAAGCGTCACAGTGTAATTTCCTTCTTGTAAATAGGTGTAACGGGGGTTTTCTGCCGTCGAAGTTCCGCCATCGCCAAAATCCCATTGAAAGCTCCTACCATAAAGTGATTGATTGTCGAATTGCACCTCAAGGGGCTCGCAGCCTGAGGCAGAGTCTCCAAAATCAGCCACTGGAACAGGTACATCTATTTCAATCAGTTTTTCAAGACTATCCGAACAAAAGGCAGTTGATGCCCGCAGCTTGATCAAGTATTGACCCCATGTGCCGTAGGTGTGAGAACCAGGTTCTTCTAAAGTAGAAGTGGTACTGTCTTTAAAGTCCCAAAAGTAATTCCAATTACCAGGGTTCGTTTGATTATTAATGGTTACAGTAGCATTGGGAAAAACTTGAAAAGCAGGTGTTACATCAAAGTCAGGAATTGGGGTTGGTCTCACCACCACATCCTTAAATACTGTATCGTTGCATTGGTAAAGCGATTGAGCGATCATCCTAACCCGATAGGTCGAGTCAATTGAGCCTGTATTGGTGTACCGATTGTTGGTAATCTGTCCCATGCCGATTCTGCCATTACCAAAGTCCCAGAGGTAACTGATCGCCCCAAAGGACTGACTTCTGAAAGTGGCGTCGAGTGGCGAACAACCAATGGTATCTGCCGTAAAATCTGCTGTTACTTCAGGCCTTACTTGTATGCTGCGGCTTAGTGTATCAGCGCAACCTCTATTGGTGTAGACTTCTAAACGAGAATTGAACGTAATCGGAACGATGGACAATGTATTGGTGTAAGTATGACCAACTACAGGACCGCAATCACTTAAACTGGCTCCATCTCCAAAAACCCAAAAACAAGAATCCGCAATAATTGAAGCGTTGGTGAAGTCAACCGGTAAGGGTTGGCAACCGTCGTTGGTATTGACACTATAATCTGCAGTAGGCTTAGGGTAAACAGTAATGTCTTGTCTAGCCGTATCGGTGCAACCAAAATTGTTTCTTACGATCAATTCCGCTTGAAAGCTTGTATCCCTTTGTGTAAAATTCAAATAGGTGTGTCGTGGGTTGGTCTGGGGACTAGCAGCGCCGTCACCGAAGCGCCATTCGTAGAGTGCTGCTCCGGTAGAACGGTCATTAAATTGAATTGGTAAGGGTTGACAACCTGCTGTATCGGCATTAAAGTCTGCAATGATCTGTGGATTAACGGTAAAAGTTTTCGTGGCTGTATCGCGGCAATTATTGTCTGTAATCACGATCAAACGTGCTTGGTAATTCACAGGAAAAAAGGAGGTGGTATTGTTATAAGTATGGCTAAAGCTAGGAGCACAATCATTTCGGCCATTGCCATCTCCGTAGCGCCAAATGCATGAATCTGCTAGCTGTGATTGGTTCGTAAAATTCACGGGTAAGGGATGACAGCCAACAGAGTCATCTACACTAAAAAGGGCCTGTGGTTTAGGATAAACTAAAATATTTCGACTTGCTGTATCCTGACAGCCTTGCGGTGAAGTTACAATTAATTGACTTTGATAGGTTTGGTTGCTTAATGTGCCATTGATGTAGGTATGGCGCGGATTGGAAGCAGGAGAAGTAGCACCATCGCCAAAACTCCAATTGAAATTACTCGCACCAATGGATTGGTTATTAAATGGCAAAGAATAAGGCGAGCAGCCCACTGTATCAGAAGTAAAAGCAGCTTGCACAAATGGATGTACTTCTATTTGCCTGCTCAAAGTATCCGCGCAACCGCTGTCTGTTCTAACGATCAAGCGCAAGGTGTTGAATGAAGAAGTCTGAGCCGTATTGGTGTAAGTTTTGGTAAAAACAGCAGAGGCTGTATTGGCTGTGGTTCCATCGCCGAAAGTCCACAACAAGCTGTCTGCAATTACTGAGTTGTTGGTAATCTGAATGGCTAAAGGCTGACAACCTCGGTTGGTATCTAAGACAAAGTCTGCTTGCGGTTTGGGATAGACCAAAATGTTTTGCGTAGCGGTATCAGCGCAACCTTCTGCAGAGGAACCGATCAACTGAGCTTGGTAGTTTTGATTGTTCGTGCTGTTGTTTTGGTAAATATTTTGAGGATTGGTGTTTGTGGAAACATTGCCGTCTCCAAAGTTCCAATTGTAGGTAGCTGCACCCACCGACTGATTGTTAAAAGTTACTGGATAAGGAGAACACCCTACGGTATCAGAAACAAAATCGACCGCGATAAAAGGGTGTACTTCTATTTGCTGCGTTGCAGTATCACGACAGCCATCTGCCGTTATAGAAACCAAACGGATGGTATTGAATTGAGCTGCTGCAGAATTATTGGTGTAGGTCTTGGTAAAATTAGATACCGTGGTGTCGGAATTACTTCCATCTCCAAAGTCCCAAGCAAATTGCGTAGCTCCGGTTGAGTTATTGGTAATGGCAATGGGCAATGGCTGACAACCCACAATTGTATCTACACTAAAGTTAGAAGTCGGATTGGGATAAACCAAGACAGAACCAAAGGTAGTATCCACGCAACCAAAACTGTTACGGGCGATTAAGCGAACGGTGTAGGTTTGGTTGTTGGTGGTATTGTTCACAAACAAATGAGAAGGGGTTGGCCCCGAAGCGGTGTTACCATCACCAAAGTCCCATTGGTAATCAACCGCACCCACTACCGAGGGGAAAGTCACCCGCAGAGGGCTACAGCCTGAATCGGGTACTGCATTAAAAGTAAAAATAGGTTCAGGGTAAACCGTTACTTGTTGGGTTGTGGTATCACGACAACCGTTGTTTGAAACTACGATCAAAGAAACATCATAGTTGTTAATAAATAGGGTCTGGTTCTGAAAGACATGTGACGGATTGGTGTCGTTGACAATTCCACTCCCATCACCAAAATTCCAGAAGAAATCCAAGCTATCACCTTGAGTGGTATTGGTAAAATTAACCGTTACAGGTCCACAATCTAAGGTAGCATCTGAGGTAAAAGATGGAACCGGCACCGGAAATACGGTTACAGTATCATAAGTTGTATCAGCGCAACCAAAGGCTGTCTGCGCGATCATTTCAACTACAAAAGAAGTATCCTTGCCAAAGTTATTGGTGTAAGTGTGAAAAGTATCTCGTGCCACAACCGGACTTGATCCATCTCCAAAATTCCACGTAAAAGTAGTGGCATTGGGCGAAGATTGATTGGTGAAATTAATCCTTAAACGGCTACACCCTTGGTTGGTATCCACTGCAAATGCTGCAGTTGGGTTATCTTCTACAGTTACATTTAAGGTGGCTGTGTCCTGACAAAAACCATTGTCCACGATCTGGATCACGGTATAATTCCCAAAGGCAGTATAAAGGTGATTAGGGTTTTGGGCAGAACTGCTGTCTCCATCGCCAAAATACCACTTGTAATCAGTAATTGGATCAAGGCCTGAGGTAGATTGATCGGTAAAGGCAGCAAGGGTATTTAAGCAAACGTTGTTTACCGTAAAGCCAGCGGTTGGCGTTTCTCTTACTCGCAGGCTTTGGGTCAATGAATCTGCGCAAGACTGAGGGTTTTCTGTGACTAATTTAACGTCATAAGTTCCGGGAGCACCATAAAATTGATCTGGTGGGTTTTGACCATTAAATGTATTACCATTGTCAAAAGTCCAATCCCAAGAAACGATATTGCCGGTTGAAGTTTCATTGAAGCTGACCAACATGCTATCGCACTGATCATCGGGTGTGAAATTGAAATTGGTAGCAGGCGACGGATTGACGTACAAGTCAACTGAAGCTGTATCATTACAGCCTTGTGCACCGTCAATTCTCACTGCAAGCCTGATGGTATAATCACCAGCATTATCAAAACGACGGTTTTTGGTGTTACCATTGAGGTTCTGCCAGCCCTGTCCGCGGTCAAAGTTCCATGAAAAACGATTTGCTCCACCAACCGAATTATTAAAAAAGCGAACCCGCTCTCCTTCACAAATCGTGTCTTCATCGGAAGTGAGCACTGCAGTGGGCGGTGGTGTTATGGTGATGTTGATCAAAGCGGTATCCAAACCACAGAAAGAACTGTCAATCAGCTGGGCTGTGTAAGTTCCAATACCCGGGTAACCAATGGGTGGTGGATTAATAATGGGCGGATTCCAAGGTCGCCAATCAATAATAGAATCGTAACCTAAGCCCCAATAATCACCGAAATTCCATTTTTCAAAACGTTGGGATTGATTTCCTTCGGGAAAGCAATTTCGAATGGTGTTGTTGGTAAACTGAACCACTGTATCAGGAAAGCATAACAAGGTTGCAGAAGCATCAATTTGCGCTTCATCAAGATCCCAAACCCGCAAAGGGAAAAAGGAAGCGTTTGAAGTTCCGCAGTAATTGGTCGCTGTTAAGGTTACTTCCAGATTACAAGACTGCACCCCTACTCCCGGTTGGTAAACATGAATAATGGTGTCGCCTGCATTGGTGTAATCATAGACTTCAATGGGTGAGCCATCGCCAAAATCCCAAGTAAAGGTGGTAGTTTGAGAAACCTGGGTAGTTGAATTGATAAAACGAAATTGTACTGGTGTACAGCCGAAGTTATCATCACCTGCGGGCAATTGAATAGAAGCCAAGGGATTTCGCTCTAGCACCACAACTCCATTTACCACACAGCCTGTGCCCTGATCGGTAATGCTGATGTTAAAAGTGTCGGTTGTAGCGGCGTAGGTATGTGATTGATTGCCGGTGGTTAATAAGCTTGCACCTGTGCTATTGGGGGAGCCGTCTCCCCAATCAATGATAAAAGGACCAATGTTTTGGTCTACCTGAATAAATACGGTGTAATTCCCCGGCGTACAACTGACGAAATAAGGATTGTCGGAAGCCACTCCATTACCATCGATCACCTCAAAGCATTGACCCCATGCTGTAGAAAGCATTAAAAAGGGCAACAAAAAACTGAGCAGGATGGCTTTTTTCATTTCAATTATCTACGAACATAAACGGAGAAAGGTTGCCGAAATTCGGCAAACTAATGGACTTTAGTGCTCAAAGATGAAATTAGCTAGCTGAACTGCTAAGAGGCTTCTGATGCTCAGCTTGCTTCTCTTTAAGCTCAGTCAGCATTAATTGTCTGATGTATTTTACCGGAGCACTTCCGTAGCTCAGAAATTTTTCATGAAATGACTTTAAGTCGAAAGCTTCACCTTGTAGTGCCTTGACTTCCTCTCGCAGCTGCATGATCTCATAAAAACCAGTAAAATAGCTGCACAATTGCACCTGACTTAAGCGTGCTCGTCGCCACTTGCCTTCTGCTTCTGACTTTTCTTGAAAGGCTTCTTTCATTAACAATTGCATAGCATCTGCTTTTGTGAAATTATTCACATGTACCCCATAATCAAGTATGGTGTTGCAAACCGTTCGCAAATTCCATTTGTAATACATCAAGCCCATTTCCATGCCATCGCCATAACCTGCCTCTAGCATCATGCGCTCGGCATACACAGCCCAACCTTCGATCATGGCGCCATTGCCCAAAATGCTTTTGATCAATGAAGGAGATTGATTGCTGTAAACCAATTGGGTGTAATGCCCGGGAATGGCTTCATGAATGTTGAGTACCTGCAAGGTGTAGTGATTGTATTCTCGCAAGTAACTCTCAGCTTCCTCAGCAGTGTAAGCATCAAGCGGTGTGACATTGTAATAAGTTTCTGCATCTTGATCGTAAGGACCAGGAGCGGAAATGGAAGCGCCAGCGAATCCTCGCATGTACTCAGGGGTTTCCCTCACCACCAAAGGCTTTTCAGGGTCAAGGGTCAACAAGTCATTTTCACGCACAAAAGCTTCCAATTGGGGAATTTGCTGCCGAATCGCGGTGATAAAAGAATCGCGCGAAACATGCTTGAGCGAAACCTGATCGATCACCATTTTGATTTGTGCTAAGCGGCTGCCAGGCTTTTCCGCCTCTCCAAAATACTTGGGCCACAACTCCTCAGATAAGGCATACATTTTATCGTGCAAATCGCTTTTGGCTTCTACCGCAGCTTGAAAGATCTCTTGTGAAGTGTAAGCAGACTGGATTTCATAACTGAACTTCTTTTCAAACTGCTCAGGACCAATTCTAAAACTTTTGGCGGTATTCGAATCTAAGTTCGAACGTAAGTCTTCCAAAAAAACCACATAATCATCAATGGCAGCTATGGCTTGGTTTACCTTCTGAGCAAAAGCCTCTTTGAATACGGTATTGTGCGAGGACGCTTCTAGAGAATCTATCAGGTTTTCTTGAAAAATAGACTTTGAGCCCTTCATCTGTTGAATTGCCAAACCAGTGTGCACCTTAGTTGGTCGGTTCAAATTCTGCTTGGCTTGTGCATAATAAGCAGGTACCTTTTCTAGTTTCTTAGCAAGATCATCTAGGCGTTTCTCTAGCTCTTTTTCACGGTAATTCAGCACCTGAAAAAAGGCGCCTCCTAAATTGTATGCTGCAGGATCCCATGTTTCTCGCTCGAATTCATTCCAATAAAAATTTTGAGACTTCAAGTAATTACGGATCAAGTGATAATCTATTTGATTGGTTTCGGCTAAGGCCTCTAACTCAAAATCCTCTAAACGCTTAAGATACTCATCAGCAAAAGCCAAATAAGCTTCCTTTTGCTCTTGGTTAGGCATGGGAAGCGCATAATCGTAAAGGTGGTAGCCTTCGTAAGAAGCTCGAATGGGATCCAATTTCCAAAGATCTTCTACAAAATCAGCTTTGTAGGTTTCAAAATTCGAAGCGGAAAGTGCCTGTTCTTTTTCAGCTTTGGGCTGGCTTTTTTCTTGACAGGCAACTAGCGCAATTACAAAGAAGGAAAGAAGGTAATGTTTCATGATTTTTGATAAAAAGTAAAGATAGGCCATAGCAGGCAAATTGATTAAGTTTGGTGGACTAAAATCAACTTCATGAAAAAACTCAGTATACTTTCGGCTGCAGCCCTATTAGCTGCTTGTGGGCAAGCGCCTGAAAAGCAAGCCGAAGCAAAGCAAAACGAACGTAAAACCATTAGTGTGAAAGACTATCCGGAAGTGAGGAAAGATTCAGTGGTGGATGACTACTACGGAACCCAAATTGCCGACCCTTACCGTTGGTTAGAAAATGACACCTCGGCCGAAACTGCGGCTTGGGTAAAAGCACAAAATGAAGTCACCTTTGATTATTTAGCCCAAATTCCCTACCGTGAGCAGATCAAAGAACGCTTAACCGCGCTATGGGACTATGAGAAAGCCGGCACACCTTTTAAACGCGGTGATTATTACTTTCAGTACCAAAACGATGGGGTGCAAAATCAAAGTGTTTTGTATTACCAAAAAGGCTTAGGTGACAATTGGGAAGTACTGATCGACCCCAATACACTTTCTGAAGACGGAACTGCTTCTATGAATGGGATGGGCTTCAGCAAGGACGGCAAATACATGGCTTACGGCATTTCAAGAGCTGGTTCAGATTGGGTAACCATCAATGTGATGAAGCTGGAAAATAAAGAAGCCCTAGCTGATAAAATTGAATACGTAAAATTCTCAGGCATTAGTTGGCGAAAAGACGGCTTTTATTATTCGGCCTACGAGCCACCAAAAGAAGGTTCAGACTACAGCGGCAAAAATGAATACCATACGGTTTACTACCATAAGCTAGGTACGCCACAAAGCGAAGATGAATTGATCTACCGCGACAAGGAGCATGCGCAACGCAATGCAGGAGCCGGAGTAAGCAAAGACGAGCAGTACGTTTACATCAGTACTTCAGAGTCTACTCACGGCAATGCCATGCGCATTAAGAAAATGGGTGAAGACTTTAAAATAGCAGTGGATGATTTTGAAACCGAGAACAGCATGATCCACCATTTGGGAGAAGGCAAGTTCTTGATGGTGACCAATTATAAGGCTCCCAACAGCATGATCGCGCTTATGGATTATACTGATCCGGCGCAAGAAAACTGGAAGCCTTTTATTGCTGAAAAAGACTACGTGCTGAGAGGCGCCCAAGTGGCTGGCGGTAAGCTCTTTGTTTCTTATATGAAAGATGTACAAAGCAAAATTGAAGTGTATGACTTGGAAGGCAATTATTTGTACGACCTTGAATTGCCAGGCATTGGTGTTGCAGGCTTTAGCGGAGACGAAGATGAGAATACCGCTTTCTACTCTTTCTCTTCTTACACCTACCCCACCACTATTTTCAAGTACGACATTGAGCAGAATACCTCAGAAGTCTATTTTGCTCCAGAATTGGACTTCAATCCAGCAGATTTTACCACCGAGCAGGTCTTCTACAAAAGTAAAGATGGCACCGAGGTGCCCATGTTCATCACCCATAAAAAAGGAATCAAGCTAGACGGTAAAAATCCCGCTTTTCTATATGGTTACGGCGGCTTTAACATTAGCATTACCCCAGGCTTTTCGGTGCGCAATTTGGCCTTTCTAGAGCAAGGTGGCATTTATGCAGTAGCCAATTTAAGAGGCGGCAGCGAATATGGTGAAGATTGGCACAAAGCAGGCTGGAGAACCAACAAGCAAAATGTATTTGACGATTTTATTGCTGCAGCTGAATACTTGATCAATCAACAATACACTAGCTCTGAACATTTGGCGATTCATGGACGCTCAAATGGTGGTTTATTGGCGGGAGCTGTAATGACTCAACGACCAGACCTGATGGCGGTATCCATCCCCGGTGTAGGCGTATTAGACATGCTGCGTTACCATAAGTTTACCATTGGTTGGGCTTGGGCCGGCGAATACATGAGCAGCGAAGATAGCTTGAAGGCTTTCGAATACCTCTATGGTTATTCACCTTTGCACAATGTAGAAAAAGGCACCGCATACCCTGCCACTATGGTGGTTACCGCCGACCATGACGACCGCGTAGTGCCGGCGCATAGCTTTAAGTTTATTTCTGAATTGCAAGCCAAGCATGGCGGAGAGGCTCCTGTTTTAATCCGGGTGGATGTGGATGCCGGACATGGAGCAGGTAAACCCACCGAAAAGGTAATTGAAGAATGGGCCGATGTGTGGAGCTTTGTGCTGTGGAATACCAAGGCAGAGGTTGATTTTGGGACTACAGAGTCAGGAGCTGAGGCGGAAATGTAAAAAGGTAGTTAAAATAGAACTATTGAAAAGCCCTGTGTCATGCAGGGTTTTTT
>CAJXMH010000026.1 GCA_913056345.1 uncultured Flavobacteriales bacterium
ACGAATTTATTTTCGTAGCGTTCTGTATGTTCTTTTTGTAGTTCAGGTGCATGTTGGGCTTGGTATTTGTGTAGGTCAGCCATGCTGCTGCAATCATATTGAATGTTGTAGGTGGTGCCGTCTTTTTCACCTTGGTGTGAAATCACTTTTAGCATGCGGTGGTCATGAAATAAACCTGTATTCATCACGTCAGGAATGTGGGTTTCTTTCATCCACTTTAACCAATCTTCGTGAACTTCATCTTCAATATTTATGGTCACACTGTATACGATCATAACTCTTCTTCTTTCGGTATTTCTGTGCTTTCTAAATTGTCACCTCTCAAAGCCCGGTATCGTTTTCGGCTTTCAACCACATGCAAACTAGAAGGATAAGTAGTAATTAAACTTTTATAAAGTTCCATGGCTCTCTCCTTATTGTTGAGCTCAATTTCGTTCAGTTTGGCTAGTTCAAACAAGGCATCATCTGCCAAAACCTCTTCGGTGTAATCAGCAATTAAGGTTTCTAAATAAGTGGCTGCTGTCTCATACTTGCGTTTGGCCTTATTTATTTCAAACTTGGTAAATAAAACATTGTCTTTTAAGCTACTCTCGGGAAAGAATTTTGGAATGGAGTCTAGTTTATTTAGTGCTTCTTGGTAGTCTTGTTTAAAAATCAAAAGTTGTGCCCTTGCATAGATCTGCAGCGGTTCAATTACACTATCTCGACCAACATTATCTGTTATTAATAGTGATAAGTCGAGCGCATCATTGGCGATAAGTTTAGAGGTAGAACCCTTTAAAACGTCGAGCTGAGCCTGTGCCCAAAAAAAGTCACCGGTATAATAAGCCACTTTAGCATTTTTAAATTTAGCGCGTTCACCAAGTTCATCATACTTGAAGGCTTTCTCAACTTGTGAGTAAAGCAGTGAAGCCTCCCAAATGTCATCATCTAGTAAGTAGAGGTCTGCTAATTCAAGTTTGGCCTCAGCTTTTTCTTCTTGACTAATTCCTCCTAAGGTGATTGCTTCATTTAGAATGTTGATAGCGGTATCTATTCGATCAAGGTAGTATGCATAAAGGTTGGCTTGCCCTCTGATCAACGAAAGGGTAAAATTGCTTTTACCTAATTCCGCAATGTTTTTTGCATAAGCCTGCTCCAGCTTTTCTAAGTCAGAAAATTCGTAATCAGTTTGAGTAATTTTTTCCTTCAGTACTTCCACCAATTTCATTTTAGAAGATAAGAAGTAGGGGCTGCTTTCCCCTAAATTGATCACATATTCATAAGCTTCTTGTGCAACCTCGAAGGAATTGTTGTTAAGGGCCAACTGCCCTAATGAGTGCAAGCGCTTACCTTTTTCGTTGGTTTTACGATCTAATGCTCTTGCTTGGATCAAAGCACCCCGAAAGTTTTCATCTTGCAGGTAGAGCCAAATAAGCAGTTCTGCATAAACCTTCTGTTGGGGTTGGTCTTGAATTCTTCGCAGTAACTGCTCTTTTAAATCTTGCATTTGCTTTCCCTCGGGATCGGGGTAGAGAACACGCGAAAAAATATTTTGAACGGTCTGAATGTAGTTTCGATTTTTACCAACTACATCCAGATAAATATCGATCATTTCGCTCGTTTTGCCTTGTTGCGCTAAAGCATTAGCCAACTCAAACCGAAAGAGTTCTTCGTTTTTGTTGAGTTTTCTAGACTTAAGGTACACCGATTCAGTGTAGGCATATTTTTGGTAGCGGTTAAATTGGTTGGCTAACAGTCGAGCTTGCTGTGGATCTTGCCCTAATTGATCTACCGCTTCCTCATAAAACTTTACCGCTTCCTTTTCATTTCCTTGTTTTTCTTCTAACAACCCTTGGTCAACAATGTAGGCTAATTGATCCGAGTTTTTTCGGATTCTTTTTTTGATTAGTTTTTCCGCCTCTTTGTAGTTTTCTACCTTTAAGTAAAGTTCAACGAGTTCGCGGTAATAGAGGTCGGCTTGAGTTTTTTGGTACAGCTCTTCGTAATAGCTAATGGCTTTTTCCCATTCTCCATTTTCTTTTGCTTGTCTAGCTAAAGCATAATTGGTTTGTGTAGCTTTTTGCTGAGCAAGAGATGGGCTTGAAAAGCCAAGAAATAGAGAGAAGAATATGATTAAAAGCTGCCTTCTCATTCGCTAGGCTTTGCTTTTTCTCTTTTATCATTTTGGATCAAGGAGTCAATTTTGGGGTTCATCTCATCATACATGGGCTGCACCGTTTCATAAGCGTATAAAATGTCGCCCACCGATTCTTCTATCAAGGCTACATTATTACTTTCCAACTGATGATATTGCTGAAATTGACCCTCTTCAATCAATCCATTTTCAAGATCGTGCATTAAATTACCGAGTCGCTCATCTGTGGTTCTAATTTCTTTAGCGGTCCTAGCGTAGGTAGAACGGATCAACTTCATTGCCTTTCTTAGGCTGTAGTATTTGTCTACAAAGCGAGCAGTCTCTTCAGTTACCGTATCTCTGTAATCTGTTTTAAGGTATTGAACATTCAAATTGTATTGCATAGCAGAGCCAACGCCCGTAGTTGAGTCAATTTTTGCAAATGCCCTTTTACTGCTATCAATTCTACTTTTGAGTTCATTTACTTTTTCAACTTTGGCAGGATCCGCCTGTGGACTACAAGCTACTAGGCTTACTGCGAAAAAGAAGACAATTAGGTTAAATCTCATGAGTTAAATTTTATCAAATCCTGTGTAAGGTACTAATACTTCTGGTATAGTAATGCCGTCAGCTGTTTGATTGTTTTCGAGTATTGCAGCTAATATTCTTGGTAAAGCCAATGCACTTCCGTTTAGTGTATGGGCGAGTTCGGTTTTACCTGCCTCGTTTTTAAAACGAAGCTTCAGTCGATTTGCTTGGTAGGTTTCAAAGTTTGAGACAGAACTAACCTCTAACCATTTTTCCTGTGCAGCAGAAAAAACTTCAAAATCGTACGTAATTGCAGCAGCAAAGCCTAAATCTCCTCCGCATAATAGCGCAATCCGGTAATGTAAACCGAGTTTTTGTAAAAGCCCTTTAACATGTTCGATCATACCTTCAAGGGCTTTTCCTGACTCTTTAGGGTGTGTAATCTGAACGATTTCTACTTTGTCAAACTGATGTAAGCGGTTAAGCCCTCTTACGTCTTTTCCATAAGATCCTGCTTCTCTTCTAAAACAAGGAGTGTAGCCACATTTTTTAATAGGAAAGCTTTCTGCCTTTACGATTTCATCACGGTAAATGTTGGTAATAGGTACTTCAGCAGTAGGGATTAAGTACAACTCATCTTCTGTTACATGGTACATTTGGCCTTCTTTGTCAGGTAGTTGCCCTGTGCCAATACCTGAAGCTTCATTCACTAAATGCGGTGGAATTACTTCTTGGTAGCCAGCCTTTTCTGCTTCATCAAGAAAGAAATTGATCAAAGCGCGCTGCAATCGGGCACCTTTTCCTTGGTACAGTGGAAAACCTGCTCCGGTGATTTTTACGCCTGTTTCAAAATCAATTAAACCGTATTTATTGGCAAGTTCCCAATGGGGAAGAGCTTCATGATCGAAATTTGCTGGAATACCTTCGGTATAAATGATTTCATTATCTGTATCGCTTTTGCCTGCAGGCACTTTGTCTTGTGGGATATTAGGTAGTTGGTAAAGTAGTTCAATCTGTTCCTCTTCAATTTTTCTCAGGCTCTCTTTTAGTGCGTTTGCAGAATCTTTCAAGCCCTTGCTTTTTTCTCTCAGTTGGTTGCCTTCTGCAGCATTCCCACTTTTAAATAGGTCACCAATTTTCTTGGCCATTTTGTTGGCTTCTGCTAATTGATCATCCATTTCTTGCTGAGTTGATCTACGCTGATCGTCTAAGCTTAAGATTTGATCGATCGTGCTAGCAGCATCTAGCTGCCGCTTGGCATAACGCTCTTTGATGAGCTCCTTGTTTTCTCTTAAAAAAGGAAGTTGAATCATGTCTTCAAGATTGAAGCCGCAAAGGTAATGGAGTTGTTGCGATTTTGTTGGTTAAGGATGCTTAAAACTATTGCTCAGTTTTTTTAAGCCAAGTAAAATTAAATGAGGACTTAAAGCAAGAATTGCTATGACTATTGACTCTAGAATAAAGAGTAATACAGCATCTGAGAGGTAATTGCTGAAGTAAGAATGAAATTGAGTTTCGCCTAGAAAAGATTGTAGAAAGCCAATTAGGAAAAAGGTCAACCAGGGTGGTTTGCCTTTTTGGAAAAGCTTAAAATCATTCTCTTGCTTTTTCCACCGAAATACTTCTCGACCCAAAATGAAAAGCCAAAGTAGGAGGCAGATTAAAGCAATCATTGTAAAGTATTCCACCACCTAAAAATAAAAAACCCAACTCACTAAAGCAAGTTGGGCTATTTTTTGTCTTGTAACTTGGTCTTAAGCTTCTGCCTCAGCCTTCACGTGTACAAATGACTTTTTACTTCCACGCGTTTGGAATGAAACTACTCCATCGGTCAATGCGAACAAGGTATGGTCTTTTCCCATTCCTACATTCTCACCTGGATGGTGCTTAGTTCCTCTTTGGCGTACAATAATATTTCCGGCAATAGCTTGTTGGCCGCCAAATATTTTAACGCCAAGGCGTTTACTTTCCGAATCTCTACCGTTTTTAGAACTACCGGCTCCTTTTTTATGTGCCATGATCTATAATTTTTAGGATTACTTATCTTCTTTTTTATCTTCTGCTTTCTTTGCAGCAGGCTTAGCTTTTGCTTTAGTAGCAGTTTCGCTTTTAGCCTTCGCTTCCTTTTTGGGAGCTGCTTTTTTAGCAGGCGCTTTTTTTGCTGTTTCCTTTTTTGCTGTAGCTTTTTTAGCTTCAGCTTTAGGTGCAGCTTCTTTCTTTTCTTTTTTAGCTTCAGTGGTCTCAGCTTTAGCTTTAGGTGCAGCTTTCTTGGCAGCGCCTATGCTTTCAATTTCAATTTTACTGAGGTACTGACGGTGACCGTTTCTCACCTTGTAGCCTTTTCTTCGTTTCTTTTTAAAGACGATCACTTTGTCGCCTTTAAGGTGTTCAACAATCTTTGCTGAAACTGAAACACCTTTTACAGCCGGGGCGCCAACTTCTACTTTTTTACCATCAGAAGTTAGAAGAACGTTGTCAAATGTGACTTTAGAACCTTCTTTACCTTCCAAACGGTGTACAAAAAGCTGCTGGTCTTTTTCTACTTTGTACTGTTGCCCTGCTATCTCTACAATTGCGTACATGCTTTAGGGTTTACGTTTGTTACTTTTTAAAAATGGACGGCAAATTTAGTAAAAATCTTCTAAGCCTAGCAATAGCTAACTAAATTATTGAGCCTTAGCTAATGTCGCACGCTCTTTCCGCTCTAATTTATTGTCGCGGTTGATCAAATAAACTCCAAATAGGATGATGCTAATGCTAATAAGCTCTATAAATTCTATCTTTTCTCCGTCTACTACACCCCAAAAAATGGCAAAAACCGGAATAATGTAGGTGACCGAAGAGGCAAAAACTGCAGATACTTTCTTGATTAACATATTAAAAAGAATGACGGCTATTGCTGTGCCAAATATGGCTAATAGTGCAATAAAGAACAAGTTCAACCAAGCATCTGGGTCTGTTTGCATGCGTTGTGTAAAGTCGGTGGTAAAAAGATAGATTCCTGAAGCAGGTCCAATCAAAGCGAAGCCAAAGGTTGTGATGTTCAAGGAGCTGACCTCTGCAAGCTTGGTTTTGATAAAGTTTACGTTAGTGGCGTAGCAAATGGTCGCTAAAACCACTAATGAGGCATATAAAAAATCATCGTTCTCTATGCTTATGCCACCGTTAACCGCTAGTAAACTGATGGCTCCAATTAAGCCAACCAAAGCACCTAAAGCCTTAAGCTTTCTGAAGGTCATGCCAAAAAAGGCTAAGCCAATAACAACTGTAAAAAGCGGAACCAAGGAGTTTAGCATACCGGTTAGCGAACTGCTTATTTGAGTTTGAGCCTTGGTAAATAAAAAAGCTGGAATACCACTTCCTAAAAATCCTGCTATCAGAATAGGAGTCCACTGCTTTTTTTTGATCTTACCTAAGTTTCGAATAAAGACAGGCAGTAAAAAAAGGAAAGAGATAAAAATTCGCAGGCAAGCCACTTGTATATTGTCGAAAGATTGAAGCCCATTTTTCATTAAAATGAATGAGCTTCCCCAAGTGAAGGCAAGGAAGATTAAAAAGATCCACTGGGTAAGCGGTTTGCTGAAATCGATCATGGGCTTTGTATGCTGTCAAAAGTAAATTTATATTCTTTAACAGTGCATCAAACCCTTTATGCTTATCTTTGTTCCAAAGGAAAAAGAGATGAAAATCAGAGTACTAAGTTTTGCATTATTAATAAGTGTTGCTTTTGTTTTTAAATCTTGCCAAGAGGCAGAGACTGAAGAAGCTACAGTTGCTACAGAAGTGCTTGCTGAAAACAAGCAAGAAGTTGATATGAAAGTTGACGGAATGGTTTGCGCCATGGGCTGTGCTAAATATATTGAAAAAGAAGTTGGCGACATGAATGGAGTTTTAGCTTCAACAGTAAATTATGAAGAGGGAACAGCACACTTTCAATTTGATAAAAGTGTTCTTTCAGCTAATGAAATCGAGCAATTTATAAATGATATTCACGATGGCCAATATGAAGCTTCTGTTTTAGCTGAAGCAACCTCTAAAGCTGAAGAATCTTCTTCGGAAGAGGAAAGAAGTATAGATAATAACGAAGACGAAGATGAAGTAGAAAAAGAGGTTGTTTCCTTAAAAGAAAACCTAAACATATCTTTTCCAAAGCTGTTTACTTACTTTTTAAAGGCACTTTAAAACAGTAAAATATTACAACCAATCCCGCCTTGAAGCGGGATTTTTTTTGGACAAAAATGAAAAATTCAAATCGCCCAATCATCATCTGGCTACTTAGCGGTTGTGTTCTGATTTTCATTATGGTCGCAATAGGCGGCATGACTCGTTTAACCCATTCAGGTTTATCAATGGTAGAATGGACTTTATTCGGAAGTACTCCTCCTTCTACAGATGCTGCCTGGCTAGAAATGTTTGAGAAATACAAACAATATCCTGAATATAAATTAGTGAATTTCAATTTCAGCCTAGAGGAGTTTAAGCGGATCTTTTGGTGGGAATATATTCATAGAATGTTTGGTCGTTTTATTGGACTTGTTTTCATTATTCCTTTTTTATGGTTTTGGATTAAAGGGAAGTTAAGCTCCTCTTTAAAACCTAAACTCGTGTTCTTGCTTTGCTTAGGGGGCTTTCAAGGATTACTTGGCTGGTATATGGTTAAGAGTGGATTGATCCAAGACCCTGACGTAAGTCATTACCGTTTAGCAATGCACCTTACAACAGCCTTTTTAACCTTTTCTTATACTTTTTGGTTGGCGCTCGGTCTGATCTACCCCAAACCTACTACGCAGGTTTCAGGCATGAAAAATTCGATTAGGGGATTGCTAATGCTCTTAATTGTGCAGATAGTTTGGGGAGCTTACGTAGCTGGCTTGAATGCAGGAAAGGTCTACAACAGCTGGCCGCTTATGGGTGATTCTTTGATAGCGGACTCTGTAACAGCAATGTCGCCTTGGTGGTCTAATTTTGTTGAGGGATTGGCAGGAGTGCAATTTGTTCACCGTTATTTGGCCTACGCAGTTGTTGCATGGGTAATCTACTTAGTGATTAAATCGAGGAAGAAGGTGCTTGCAAGCAGTCAGAAAGCAGGTATCAATTTCCTTGCTATTGCTGTAAGTTTTCAATTTTTACTCGGAATTTTTACGCTTCTGTATGCTGTTCCGGTAAGTCTAGGCCTATTGCATCAACTTGGTGCTTTTATTTTATTGGGCGGCACAATTTTTTGTTTGCACCGATTTAGCAAAACCTCTACTGATTTTGCTCAGGCGATTGCCAGCTAAAGGTTTCAATAAAGTGCTCAATGTCTTTTTGGATGTAACTTAAAACAGGAGCTATTGAATCGTAATTGGGTTCAACATTAAAGTAAAGAGCTCCCCGCAAGAAATGTTGGTTGCTGTCCGTTACAAAGAATTGTAAGTTGGAGGCAGCATTACCTTCTATTTGATAGTACATACCATAGACAGATTCTTCAGGATTTACGATCTGGTTTTCTTGGATGTCTTGAGCTTTAACAACGTGTTTATAAACGAGTGACCTAGAATCTTCAAGTAACTTTGCTAAGTTAGTGTCTACTGGCGCATAACTAAGGTGCACTCTTGCTCCAAAGCGCTTAAAATCTAAATTTAGAAAGTTTGGATTTTTTGCTGACCGTTCCAAGTTGGTTGCTGCATATTGGGGAAGTTCAAACCGAAAAGGAAAAGGCAGGCTATCTACTTCTCGGTAATTTTTTTCAGCTAAGTCTATCCTAAAATAACCTTCAGGCCTTGGAACGCTGCTCCTGTCGCAAGCCCCCCAACTGATCAGGCATAAGGTAATTGCTAGAAATCTAATTGGCTTAGGCATAGCTTATTCGTTTCCTTCCTCTTTAGGGAGTATGGTTATTTTCACCCTTTTTATCCTTCTTTTATCTGCTGCATCAATGGTAATCAGAAAGTTTTCAAAGGTTGTTTTCTCATTTTTCTGCGGGATTTTACCAAAAATCTCAAGTGCAAATCCAGCTAAGGTTTCAGCTTCACCTTTAGCTTCATCAAAAGGTTCATCATCAAGGTCGAGTACTTTGTAAACATCATTTATTGGTGTCTTACCTTCGAAAACATAGTTGGAATCATCCAGTTTAGAATAAGTCAAGTCTTCATCGTCAAACTCGTCTGATATTTCACCTACGATCTCTTCTAAAATGTCCTCTAAACTAATGATTCCGGAGCTCCCTCCATATTCGTCAACTACAATTGCTAAGTGAGTCTTTCTACCTTGAAATTCTTTTAAGAGATCATCAATTTTCTTGTTTTCAGGTACAAAGAAGGGCTTTCGAATGAGTTTCATCCATTCAAAGTCGTCTTTGTTTAGGTGGGGGAGTAGATCTTTTATGAAAAGAACCCCTTTAATGTTGTCAAAATTATCGTGATATACAGGAATTCGAGAATAGCCTGACTCCAAAATGGTGCTCCTTACTTTCTGAATGTCATCGCTATCTTCTAAGCTGATCACATCAACCCTAGAGGTCATAACTTGCTTTACCTCAATATTGCCAAATCGAACTATTCCTTCTAATATCTTTTGGTCCTCATCGCGCTCATTTTCATCAGAGGTGAGTTCCAAAGCATGCGATAACTCATCGACGGAAATGTTGTGTCCTTTCTTTTTTATCCGTTTATCGATAAAGTTGGTAGAGTTTACTAATAAACTGCTAAAGGGTTTTAAAAAGGCTCTTAAATAAAAGATGGGGAAGGCCATCAATGAGGCCAAGCTTAAGGCGTTTTTATTGGCATAGATCTTTGGTATTACTTCGCCTAGCAGCAATAATAGAAAAGTAACTACAACCACTTGTATTAAAAATTGAAGTGTCGGACTGAAGTCGGCGATCAGCTGGTCGGTTAAGTAGGTTGACAGGATCACAATCGCTACGTTAACAAAGTTGTTGGTGATCAAGATCGTGGCTAGTAGTCGTTTTGGCCTTTCAAGTAAAGAGGTGAGTAGTTTGGAAGACTTTATTTTTCCTCCTTCTATTTCTGTTCGGTCGTTTGGGCTTAGTGAAAAATAGGCCACTTCAGAACCTGAAATAAGGGCTGAGCATGCCAACAGGATCAGCATGGCTAAAACTGCAACAATAAGTTCTATTGATTGGAAAAGTGGGGAGTTGTTTTGTAAAACGAGCGCTAGGCTCTGTTGAAAGGGGTCATCCAAAATAAATTAGTTTGGTAAACACTTGCGTCAAAGCAATTAAACTAAAACGGCAAATCGTCTTTTGAGTCCTCTTCTTGATTGTGATCAGCCGGAGCAGTTTTGCTGTTTTCCGTAGTTTTCGAAGCACTGTTTTCACCTCTGCTGCCAAGCATTGTCATGTTGTCTCCAACAATTTCGGTGGTATAACGAGTATTACCCTCTTTGTCTTGCCATGAACGGCTTCTTATTTTACCTTCAATATATACTTGACTTCCTTTTTTAAGGTATTGCTCAGCAACTTGGGCTAAGCCCCTCCAAAGCACGATGTTGTGCCATTCGGTTTGCTCTTGCCTATTGCCATTTTTGTCTTTATAGCTTTCAGTTGTAGCAACCGGAAAGTTGGCTACAGCTGCGCCATTTTCTAAATGTCTTACTTCGGGATCTTTTCCAAGATTTCCTACAAGTATCACTTTGTTTATTCCTGCCATTCAGTGTAAAATCAAGATTTTGCTTCGGGCAAAGATAGCAAATTGGTCTCTTCCTTTAAATACTTTTCAAGTAATATAGGAATGGGAAATTGCTTCAGGGAGGGTTTGGTGATTTGTTTGAATTTTAAAGGTTGAATTTCATCTAGGCGTTCAATCTTTAGGTGATAAAAACGGCTGTAAATTATCTGGTGAGATAAGATATGCTTGCGTTCTTCGGAAACTGCTTCGACAGTAAATGACTTTTGCTTAAGTAATTCTTTCAGCGCTTTGCTTTTGATTAGTTCTTCCGTGCTTTTTGGGGCAGTAGATTCAATTAAAGGAAAATCGTATAGGTTTTGCCAAATTCCCTTTTGGTCGCGTTTTTTGATCAAAAGGTGTTTTTGATCTTCGATGATCAAATAGTGGAAGAAACGCTTTTTCTGTTTGATGCTTGCTTTCTTTACAGGTAGTTCAGCAGCTTTGTTTTTTTCGAAAGCAAAGCAATGTTCGTTAACTGGGCATGATTCACATTTTGGTTTTTTAGGTGTACAAACCAAGGCGCCTAATTCCATTACTGCCTGATTGAATATAGCAGCTTGGTCTGTAGGCATTAAGGTTTGAGCGATTCGGCTAAACTCTTTTTTAGCCTTCGGCGTATTAATGGGCGTATAAATCCCGAATATTCGAGCCAGTAACCGATATACATTGCCATCAACCACGGCTGCAGGCTGATCAAAAGCAAATGAAGCAACAGCGGCTGCAGTGTAATCTCCAACACCCTTGAGCTTTTTTAATTCTGTAAAGGTGGTAGGAAACTTTCCATCGTATTCATTTACAATTTTTTTAGCTGTAGCATGCAAATTCCTAGCTCTTGAATAATACCCTAAGCCTTGCCAATTTTTTAGCACCTCCTCTTCAGAAGCCTGAGCGAGATCTTCCACCTGGGGGTATTCCGCGACAAATTTCAAGTAGTAAGCAAGTCCTTGATCAACTCGGGTTTGTTGAAGTATTATCTCTGAAAGCCATATTTTATAAGCATCAGTGGTTTCTCTCCATGGTAATTTGCGGTGGTTAGCCGTATACCATTTGATTAATTTAAAGCTGATTAGATGGTTCTGGTCTATAGAATTATTCAAATCGTCGAATAGAATTTTAACAATATGATAATTAGTTAATTGAGGAGAAAATTATTATTATATTTGCCGCCCGAAAAGGGAAACCCCTTATACTTAACTATTGTTTCACACAAATCACAAATTTATTTAAGATGACAAAAGCAGATATCGTAGCTGAGATTTCAGAAAAAACAGGAGTAGAAAAAGTGGCAGTACAAGCTACTGTTGAAGAATTTATGAGCTCTATCAGAAAGTCTCTAGAAAACGGCGAGAATGTTTATTTAAGAGGCTTTGGTAGCTTCATCACTAAAAAGAGAGCTGAAAAAACGGGAAGAAATATTTCAAAGAATACCACTATGATTATTCCTGAGCATTTTATACCTGCTTTTAAGCCTTCTAAAAGCTTTGTAGAAAAAGTTAAACAAAACGTAAAGCCTTAATTTGAGCAAGTTTTCAAATACAACAAAGAAGCAACTCTTGCTAATACTAGCAGGAGTTGTTTTTCTGGTGGCCATTATGTTCATGCCCAAGAGCAAGAGTAGTTCTGAAGATAATGAAATTGCAGAAGAGCTTTTACACAATGATGCTGAGCATGATCATGAACACGAGCATGAACAAGCTTCAGACGAACAAGAAATGGCTCCCGATCAACCGAGCTTAAGTCCTGAGCTAGCTCAAAAATTTGAGACTTTAGAGTCGAAAGCAAAACAAGTAGCAGATGTTGATACTAAACTTGCCTTATATGACTCTTTAATTGGGCTAAGCATCAAGAATAACTTACCACCATCTGTTGCAAAATACAGTAAACTAAAGGCACAGGCTGTACCTACAGAAAATAATTGGCTTTTAGCCGGTGATAATTATTTTAAAGCTTTTCGACTATCAAAGAACAAAGCTGCACCAATGATCAAGGGTGCGGTTAAATGTTACAATGAGGTTTTAGCGCTTAATGAGAACAACTTAGTGGCTCAAACTGCACTAGGCGTGGCCTATGTTGAAGGAGCCGCAGCCATAGGCGCTATGCCTATGAAAGGAATAGGAATGCTTAAGGATGTGTTAAATGTTGACCCAGAAAATATAGATGCCTTAACAAATTTGGGTTACTTTGCAATTCAATCAGGTCAATACGAAAAGGCGATAGAACGTTTTGAAACAGTGCTTAGGATTGATCCTGAAAATGCTGAAGCTTACATTTATTTAACTGATGTTTATTTGAGCCAAGATAAGGTAAGCAAAGGGATAGAGACATTAGAACAATACAAATCTATGGTGAACGACCCACTTGTTGCTAAACAAGTGGATGAATACATCTTAGAATTAAAAAACAAATAATATTTAAAACTTAAAGTTATGCCAAGCGGTAAGAAAAGAAAAAGACATAAGATGGCGACACACAAGCGTAAGAAGAGACTACGCAAGAACCGTCACAAAAAGAAAAAGTAATCCAATACTCTTTTAGGGGAGTTCTCTCCCTGTTTTGATTCTTGAAATAATCCCTGCATGTACTATGCCTTGGGATTGTTTCGTTTGTATAACTTTTGGCCCTATAGGGCGAATGAAGTAAATTATCATGAGTGTTGATTTAGTAATCAGCTCTAAGCCTTCAGAAGATGTCATTGCTTTACTTGAAGACAAAAGGCTTATTGAGCTGCACAAAGAAAAGAGTAACAATAATTACTCTGTAGGCGACATATATTTAGCTAGGATAAAGAAAGTTATGCCTGGTCTTAATGCTGCTTTCGTTGATGTAGGCTACGGGAAAGATGCTTTTTTACATTACTTAGATCTCGGACCCAATTTCTCATCCTTGAATAGTTATGTAAAAGCAGTTAGGGCTAATAAGTATCAATCAGCTTCACTTAAAAAATTCAAGTTTGAAGCTGAAATTGATAAAGGTGGTAAGATTTCGGATCAACTCGAGTCGAATCAGCATGTTTTGGTTCAGATAGCGAAAGAGCCTATTTCTACCAAAGGACCTAGGTTAAGCAGTGAGATTTCGCTTGCAGGCCGATACATGGTATTGGTGCCTTTTTCGGATCGCATCTCTGTTTCTCAAAAAATCCGGAATTACGAAGAAAAAGAAAGGCTTAAAAGGCTGATTAAGAGTATTCGACCTGAAGGTTTTGGTGTTATTGTGCGAACAGTGGCTGAGAATAAAAAGGTGGCTGATCTTCATGCTGATCTAAGTGACTTGATGAATAAGTGGGAAGAATGTTTCAAGCAAATCAAGAAAGCAAAGCCTCCGCATCGTGTCTTAGGGGAGTTAAGCAGGACTTCAGCAATGCTAAGAGACTTGCTCAACAAAGACTTCAATAAAATATACGTTGACAATTTTGATACCAAGAAAGAGCTTGTAAGCTACATAAAGTCCATAGCTCCCGGCAAGGAGAAGATGGTTCAAGGATATCGCCGTAAAATTCCAATTTTCCAGCACTTTGGCATTGAGAAGCAAATCAAAGCTTCATTTGGTAAAAATGTTACCATGAAGTCGGGTTCTTATCTAGTGATTGAGCATACCGAAGCCATGCATGTTATCGATGTTAACAGCGGACAAAGGAGTCGTACAAGTGATGATCAAGAGCAAAATGCACTAGAAGTCAACATTGAATCAGCTGAAGAAGTCGCTCGCCAATTGCGTTTGCGTGATATGGGTGGAATCATTGTGGTGGACTTTATAGATATGCGTGAAGGGGCGAATCGCGAAAAGCTGTTTGAGAAAATGCGTGAATTCATGAAAGAAGACCGCGCCAAGCATACCATATTACCTCCCACTAAATTTGGTTTGATTCAAATTACACGGCAGCGTGTAAGGCCTGAAATGGATATCAAAACGGCGGAGAAATGCCCTTGCTGTAATGGCACCGGAGAAACGCAAGCCACTGTTTTATTGATCGATGAGATTCAAAACAATTTACGCTACATTCTAACGCAGTTTAACCAGAAGAAGATTACCCTAACTGTACATCCATTTATCGAGGCTTATATCACAAAGGGATTTTACTCCCTTCAGCGTAAATGGTATATGAAGTATAAAAAGTGGGTAAATGTTAGAGCTTCTGACGCCTATCAGTTTTTAGAGTACCGCTTTTTTGACTTAAACGGCGAAGAAATCAAGCTGAAGTAAGGACTCCTTATTTAAAAGTTAAGTTTCTGAGCTTTCGGTAATGCCAAAACAAGGGTATTAAAGAAATTATTGTAGCTATAGCTGCTAGATGGAATGCCCAAGTAATGTTTGAGCCTTTACTGAAAAAGCTAAGCGAGAATAGGCCTATAAAAATAGATCGCAGCAAGATATTTATGCTTTGGAATACACTATTGGTACGACCAATGATGTGATTCGGTATGTGATTGAATAAATAGGTGATTCGTTGAATGCGTATACCTGCATTGGCTATGCCAAGACCAAGAGCAAAGGCGAATAGCAAATAAATATTTTGACTAAGAGCGAGAACCTCAAAGCCAATCAAAGCAAGCAACATGAGTGCAATAATAGAGTATACGCTATTTTGATTTCTAAAAACTCTGCTCACAAAAAAACCTGCCAGAAGGGCTCCAATAGCATAATGTACTTTAGTGGTTGCATAGACATCGCCTGCTGCTTCAAGGTGTTGATCTATGTAGATAGGCCACAAAACATGGGTAGATACTAACACAAAAATAAAAACGGTAAATGAAGCATTGCCAAAATAGAAGAGTAAAGGCCTATTTTTCAAATATTGCAAGCCTTCTTTTAGTCTTACCGCAATTGGTTCTGTAGAAATTTTTTTGGGTGTTGTAGGAATGTATTTAATGAAGTAGATTAAGGTCATTGCAAGCAAATAGGTCATACCATCCATCAAAAATATTCGCTTTATTGGCCATGGCTCAATTTGTAAATGATAGCTTCCGATCGAAAGGTCAATTCCTTCAATAAGCATAACCGCTCCTGCTCCTGAAAGAACATTAGTGGCTTGACCCATGATCTCTAGTAAAGAGTTGGTTTTACTGTAAAGGTGTTTCTCGGTAATTTCTTGCCCAAAGGCATATAAGGTAGGGTAGTGGATGTTGTAATTGAAAAGGGTAAAGCAAAACACAAAAGCAACCAAGAGAAGTGGTACTTGGCCCTTTAAGTAACCCGCTGCTGCTACACTGACTAAAACCACGAAGCTAATCGCACAAATAGTCAAGAAGATATTCTTTCTTGGAAAGCGATCGATCAGGGCACCTGCATACAGCCCCCAAAATAAAGTAATGAATGTTGCTATGGCGTAAATCAAAGTAAAGGTTGAGGGATCACCAACTATTTTCGTGAAATACCAAGGAATAGCTAACATGCTTATTCCTTGCGCAAAATGCGATATTGCATTCGCACTTAATAGTAAAATAAGAGCTTTTTTATTCTTCAAATCAGGACTTCCCGCTTATTTTCGTGCAAAGTAACAGAGCTGTTTTAAATGTATCGTGCTAATAGAAAAATATCTTTAGAAGAAGCTACAAACAAGCTTATGCGTTATTGTGCCTATCAAGAAAGATGTTCTCAAGAAATCAAAACCAAGGCTAAGCAATATGGTTTAAGCACAGATCAAATTAATGAGGTACTAGCCCTCTTAAAGAAGGAGAATTTCGTGAATGAACAACGCTTTGCTGAGGCATACGTTAGGGGAAAAGCAAAGGTGAAGCGTTGGGGTTACTACAAAATTCGAGCTGCCCTAAAAGCAAAGGCAGTTGAAGAGCAAGTAATTGACTCGGCATTGGAGCTATTAGACGAGGAGCTAGAACGCACTAATTTAGCTTATTGGTTTGCACGAAAGGTAAAAAGCGAAGAATTAGACTTTGAAGAGCAGCAAAAGGTATTTCATTATTTACAACAAAAAGGCTTTAAGTCTGAAGCTATTCAGCAACTCATGAAAAGTGAAGGTTTACTTAAGTGACTTTCCTTTGATCAACCTAATTCCAAAAAGGCCATCTGAAAACTCAAGGGTTAAATACTCCCACTTCTTTTGGTGTTTTTTGTAGTTTTTATTCTGATTTACAGTTCTGAGGTATGTTTTTTCATCGTACGCATTATCTTCAAGGAGATAAACCGTGTTCCCATTTTCTCGAATACTTTGCTCTATGCGATAGGTCTCTTGGTAAGTCGGTCCGCTAAATATGCCGTTGATCAATATTATAGCTGCGCAAAAGAGTGGGCCTAGAGCCAAGAAGTTGAGTAGGATATATTCATAAAAGCTCATGGTATATTTCTTTCGGTAGATTTTAATAGGAATGAAAAACCCAAGGCCAACACTAAAAATTGCCAATTGAAAAAGGCCAAACAGCTTAAGGTCCAAGCCTTTGAAAATAAAAAAGATGTAAAAATTACAAGCGAACCAAGCAATCACCATTAAGAGGTGTATGTCAGTCATGTTATCTTCTTGAGGAAGATCGAGTTTACTGGATAACCTTTGTTTACTTACAGCAGTATGCTTTTTTCGGGGACTTTTCATTATTCATGAGCTAAAGCTGTTTCATTAAGTGAGAGTAAAGTTCTACCATACAGCTAACATCATATTTATGAACGCGTTCATTCGGTTGATGTACATTGTTCTCAGCGGCACCAATAAAGCACCAGTCAATTGGATATGGAGCCTTTTGAAGCGCATTTCCATCACTACCACCTGCACTTTCCACTTCGATTTGATAGTCAATTCCTGAGGCTTTCGCTAAGTCAATTATCTTTTGAATGAAAGTTCTTCTTGGAATTCCTGAATCTCGATTAGAGATGGCTACTCCTTTACCATGTTCTACTCCTTCAGTTACCCAAGTGATATCAGAAATAAGTGCTTGACGAACTTGATACTTTTCATAAAGGTAGCGAGCACAATAACCAACGCTTCCTCCTCCAACTTCCTCCCAAGCTGAAAAAACGATTGCACCATCAGTAAGGGTTTTGGCAAGTTCAAGTGCATTCCACATTCCCAATCGATTGTCCAAGTAGTTGCTTTCTAAGTAATCTCCTTGGTCCATAAAATTGGTCTGATAACAAAGTGGAGTACCTGGATCGATCATCCGGTCAGTTTGCAATACCGTTTTGATCACCTTGTTTTCTAGACTTTCGTCTTCTACCGAATAATGTAGTTTGCCTTTAATTTTACCTTGACTATCTGAGCCAACTAGCACAGTGCCTTCCTCGGCTTTTGGTCCGCCAATTTTTAACAGTTGATTGCTATAGCCTACTGTATAACCAACCGAATCCATGTGGGCATATACAGCGGTTCTTGGTTTGCCAAAGACCAAGATCAGACAATCTTGGTAATCATCACCATGAATAAGTGTAGGCTCTACTTTCCAAGTGTTTTTAACTTTTTCAATGTAGGAAAGTAAAAAGGACTTCATTACACCTTCGCAGCCCGAGGGTGCTTGGATGTTTACAAGTTCTTTTAGTAAGGTAAAATCGTAATTGCTCATGCTGCGAAGTTACTCACAGCGCTTTAATTAGTTGTTCAACATTACAGGCATAACAAGCATCAGAATTTCTTCTTGATCATTATCGTTGCTTGTAGGCGTTAAAATACCTGCTCTGTTTGGTGCAGACATAGCAATACTTACTTCTTCACTATCAAGATTGCTCAGCATTTCGATCAAAAACCTAGAATTAAATCCGATTTCCATATCGTCTCCATCAAATTGGCAGGTAAGCCTTTCGCTAGCGTCATTGTTAAAATCAGCATCTTCAGCACTGATTTGCAATTCGCTTCCTGTCATTTTTAAACGCACTTGATGTGTTGTCTTGCTTGAGAAGATACTAACACGCTTGATTGAGCCTAGAAATGCATTTCGCTCAATGGTTAATTTGTTGGGGTTTTCTTTTGGAATAACCGCTTCATAATTCGGATACTTTCCATCTATTAAGCGGCAAACTAATTTAGTATCTGCAAAAGTAAAAGAGGCATTCGTCTCATTGAATTCAATTGCAATTTCATCGTCAACTGAGCTCAAGATGTTCTTTAATAAGTTAAGCGGTTTTTTAGGCATGATAAAACTTTCCGTTTTAGCCGCGCTAGAATCGCTTCTTCTGTACTTTACTAATTTGTGAGCATCAGTAGCCACAAAAGTTAGTTCTTCTTTAGAGAGTTCGAAGAATACTCCCGACATAACAGGACGTAAGTCATCATTACCACTTGCAAAAATGGTTTTTTCAATGGCATTGAAAAGTAGTTCACCTGGCACATTTAGTTTAGAAGGTGATTCAACTTCAGGAGTTTTAGGAAATTCAGCACCATCCTGACCACTCAAACGGTATTTACCATAATCAGAAGAGATCTCAATCAGCTTTTTCTCTTGGTCAATGCTAAACGTAAGCGGTTGATCTGGTAGCGATTTTAAGGTATCCAATAGCAATTTAGCAGGAATTGCCATCATGCCATCTTCTTTTGCTTCAACTTTTAATTGTGTGGTCATGGTAGTCTCAAGGTCAGAAGCAGTAACTTCCATTTGTCCTTCACTGATCTCAAAAAGAAAATGATCTAAGATTGGCAAAGAGTTAGTTGAGTTTAAAACACCACTAATGTTTTGCAGTTGCTTGAGTAAAGTTGAACTGGATACAATAAATTTCATCTTCGACTTATTTTTAACGAATAGCTAACAAATTTAACGGATTTGCTTAGGCCTTGGCAGCTCGATCAAAATTTACTTTTCAACATTTGTTGATTCCGCAAAAGCATGGAAATCAGGAAGAAATTTGTCAAAATAAAAATTCTGTACAATAGGATAGTTGTCTGCCCCCATAAACGAGCTGAAAGCATACATGCGTTCAGGATGATAGTCGATCGGAACCCCTTTTAAATTTGCTCCGGGTGCAACAGGCATATAAAATGTCTTAAGTAGGTGTTTGTCGCCATTTTGCATGACTACTTCAAGCTTATGTCTGTATGGCGATTGGTAGATGGAGTCAAGCTCTTCTTGAGGTGTTTTTTTATCTACGTATTCGTAGAAAACCTTAGAAAAGAGTTTAAAATATGGAATAGCTACAGCAGCTTCAACTTTAGCTTCTGTTCCCTTGTCTAAATTCTGAATGGAGAATTCAGATTTATCCTCCTGAACCAAACGAAAACTGGCCATACTATCTGCTGAATGTTCAACAGAAATACTTTTGATCTTTTTGGGGTCTACTTGCAGAATAAGCGGGTTTCTCCATAATTCTGGTTCAACCATGAATCTTGGTCCCAAAAATCCGCGTTCCATCAGTAAATGGCCAATGTAAGGCATACTAGATTTCTGCCCATCTTTTTCTAACAACATATAAGTGCCCATTCGGCTGGCAGTAGCGTCTCCCACATACCATACCTTCAAAGGCTCCTTTTCTCCTTTTTCATAAAACTCTACTTTGGTAGCTCCGCTAGCTAACCTTTTGACAACACCTTCAAAGGTTTTTTTAGATACCGGGGCTTGTATTTTGAGGTCATGTGCTGTTTTTAAGATGAGTTTGATCGCATCTGGTCTCGCTTCAAACTTCCCGTTTACCAACCACTTTTTTCCTTCTCTTCGACTGATCAGCACCTTTTTTCCATTAGGCTGACTAATAAATATTTGGTCAATAGCTGAGGTATCTTCAATTGCAAAGTCCTTAAAATTATTGTCAGTGCTTAGAAGATTATTTCCTTGCTCATTTTGGTATAAAAAATATGCAGCAAGTAAGAGTAGGATAAGGGCAAGGACTCCTAATAAATTTCTCATAGTAATTAGGTATATTTTTTCTTTCGCACAAAGTAGATCACTACTCCAATCAATATGATCAAAGCAATAGGGCTTAGGGTATTTATTAGCTGGATTAGCAGACGGTTTTGCTGAATAATTTGTGTATTTAGAAGTCTGATCTTAAAGCTTTTGGTTTTAGAAAGAATTAAGCCTGAATCATCGAGCAGGTAGCTCAAAATGTTCATGAAAAAGTCTTTGTTACCATAAAATTGTTTGGTGTATTTGTCGAAACCAAGTGCGTAATATTGATTGCTCTGTTCGTTATATTCGTTTCGGATCAATTCTCCATCCGAAAGGAATACCATCTGCGTTTCAGGACTTTTTTCTTTGAATTGGATTTCCCCTGCCTTGTAGATATTTGAAGTTAAGCGGTTCTGATAAATAGATTCAAATTCTCCTTCTATTAGAACACCAAGCGGAACGTGTTTTTTAGTGAACTGGTCTTTTGGTGGTTCGTAGCTCAACATATTTAAACTAACCCTTGCAGGAAGCTTTAGCACCTTGCTGTATTGAGAGGTGGAAAGTATCACTGTCTTTTTAAGCTTGTCGTTACCAACCAAATCAATGCTGCTTGCAAATTCTGCCTTTACAACATCTAGGTTTTTATTGATTGGGTGGTTGTTCTTTGAACTGATCAATGGGAAATAAAGCCAAGGGAATAGTTGTGTTTTAACTTGGGTTCCGTATTGCCCGCTTACCACAGGAATAGGGGCCGCCCTTAGATCTTGCACGAGGTCTTGGTTTATTCTTACCCCGTACTCAAAGAATTGATCTTCTAGGTTAAGCGATCTTGCAATAGCTAAAGTGGTGTTTCTTTTACGCAAGCTGTCCATGTCAACTCTAGCCTGATCAACTAACCAAATTAGTTTACCGCCATACATAACAAATTGATCTAAGATAAACTTGTCTTTTTCTGAAAAGGCACTATCAGGGCTAGCAACAATGGCTGCATCATATTTATTGACTACTATTGTTTCTGTACTATCTTGGGTTTTAAAAATGCGCTTAGAAAGGCTCGTTAAATTGCCGTTAAGGCGGACACGTTCAACTTCGTAAAATTCACGCATGCTCCCTAAAATATCGGCAGTTTCGTATTTGTTAAGCTCTCCATGCCCTTCTATCAGCGCAATGCTCTTTACCTTGTCTTCTGTTATTTTTTTAATAGCGGAGGCAATTTCGTATTCAAGGCTTTCGATCGACTGGTTAAGCACTACCTCAGGAGGAGCGCCAAATTGGCTTTTTAATAATTGTACGGCTACTTGTTTACCTTGATAGTTTACGATTGCTCCAGGCCAAACTACCTTTTTTGAAACGCCATCCTCATCTTTGATCTCTAGATCTGTTGGCCTAAGGCCTTGTTCATAAAGGTTTTTATAAACGCGATCCCTTTCTTTAATGTCGGGGTTTTCTGATGGATTGATGAATTCAAAGTCTAAATTACCTCCTGCATAGGCTTGAAACTCATCAAGCATCTCCCGGCTTTCATTTCTGAGCCTTTTGAAAGAAGCAGGAAAGTTACCTTCCAAGTATACTTGAACGTAAATTTGGTCATCCAAACTAGAAAGAAGCTCTTTTGTCGGTTTTGAAATAGAATAGCGATTCTCAGCGGTTAGGTCTAAACGCAGAAAAGCAAAGCTCCCAATAAAATTGAGTAGGATTAGGATGCTCAAGGCAATTAAGAAACCAACAATATCTTTTCTTTTGTTCTGATTCATTACCAATTTCTTGAAGCTAGTTTTAGCTTGGTTAGCATAAAGAAAAGGCCGATCAAGGAGAAGAAATAGAGTGCATCTCGGCTATCAATAACGCCCCTGCTCATGGAGGTGTAATGTTCATTGATCCCCAGCTTAATAATTAAAAGATCAATGCTGCCTAAAAAGCCTAATGATCCTATAAAGTCAAAGCCAATAAAACAGATAAAGCTCAAGAATACTGCTATAATGAATGAAATGACCTGATTGTCACTTAATGAGGAAGAAAATAAACCGATTGCTACAAAGCCAGCAGCTAAAAATAACAGGCCTAAGTATGAGCCCCACATACCGCCTTGGTCAATATTACCTTGCGGCGAGCCTAAATAATACAAGCTTAAAAAATAGACCAAGGTTGGAAGCACAGAGAAAAGCACCAAAACAAAGCCTGCTAGGTATTTTGCGGTTATAATCTGCAAATCAGTAAGTGGTTTGGTTAGGAGTTGTTCTATGGTTCCTGTTCTGTTTTCTTCTGCAAACAAACGCATGGTAACTGCAGGAATTAAGAACATAAAAACCCATGGGGCTAGGTTAAATAAAGCGCCAAGTGAGGCGTACTCTCCATTTAAAATATTCAAGTCTCCCGGAAAAACCCATAATACCAAGCCCACTATGGTTAAGAATACAATGATCACAATGTAGCCGATCAAAGACCCTAAGAAGGATTGTATTTCTTTTTTTAATAAGCTGAGCATAGGGACAAAAACTTGGCTGGCAAATGTAAAAAATTAAGCCCGTCTTTTGGGTTCTTTAACAATTCTTCAGACACCGCAAAGCGCTTGTGGCTATTATTATGCAATTGTGGTTGATTACCTTTGTTTCCTATTCAAAGATAAATGCAAGTATTAAAGTTTGGCGGCACTTCAGTAGGAGGTGCAGAAAGAATGAAAAAGGTAGCTCAACTCATTAAAGGAGAAGAGCGAAAAGTGGTGGTGTTATCTGCCATGTCGGGAACTACCAATAGCTTGGTTCAAATTGCTGCTTACCTATTTCAAAAGCAAAATGAATTAGCAGCGGAACTTATTCAGGGTCTTAAGATCAAGTACCAAAAAACCATCGATGACTTATTTGAAAACGAAGCGAGTCAACAAAAGGGTGCAGAACTGGTTGAAAGCCATTTCAACTTTTTACTAGCTTTTACGCAAGATTCTTTTACGATTCATGAAGAGAAGGCCGTGCTAGCACAGGGGGAGTTGCTATCAACTGCACTTTTTCAACTTTACTTGGAAGAAATTGGGATTGAGTCAAAATTATTGCCCGCCTTAAATTTTATGCGAATCGATAAGGACTTGGAACCAGATCACTTCTACATTAAGGAAAATCTTCATCGCTTACTGTCAGAAGCCGAAGAAACGAAGCTTTTTATTACTCAGGGGTTTATTTGCCGCAATGTATATGGCGAAATTGATAACCTCAAAAGAGGAGGTAGTGATTATTCTGCCTCTTTGATCGGTGTAGCATTAGCGGCTGATGAGGTTCAAATATGGACCGATATAGATGGCATGCACAATAATGATCCCAGGGTGGTTGATCAAACAATGCCCATCAGTCATTTGTCTTTCGATGAAGCCGCTGAGTTAGCTTACTTTGGAGCAAAGATTCTCCATCCCTCTAGCATAATGCCCGCGAAACAGGCAAATATTCCTGTTCGTTTAAAAAGCACTTTATCACCCGAACTAGAAGGTACTCTAATTACTGCTACTTCTTCAGGAAAAGGCTTAAAGGCCATTGCAGCGAAAGACGGCATTACGGCTATCAAGATCAAATCAGGTAGAATGCTACTTGCTTATGGGTTTTTAAGAAAAGTATTTGAAATATTTGAGCTGTATAAAACCTCGATCGATATGATTGCAACCTCTGAGGTAGCTGTGTCGGTGACAATTGACGATGATCGACATCTTAAAGAAATTATGGAAGAGCTTAAAACATACGGTAGTGTTGAGGTAGATCAAGCTCAAACCATTATTTGTGTAGTTGGTGACCTTATCCGCTCTGACAAAGGGATTGCTAACCAAGTGCTTGATGTTTTGCAAACAGTGCCAATTAGAATGATTTCCTATGGTGGGAGTAATCACAACATTTCACTGCTAGTTGATGCGAGCCATAAGCAAACGGCCTTACGTCAGCTAAATACCCTCTTTCACGGATGAACAATTTCCTAACTGAAAAGCTTTCGGCCTTTCAAAGCCTCGAGACTCCTTTTTATTATTACGATCTTAACCTATTAGAACAAACTCTTACTAAGGTAAAAGAGGAGATTGTCAACAAGCCTTATCACATTCATTATGCAATAAAGGCCAATGCCAATAGTAGGGTGCTTAAGAGTATAAAAAAAGCAGGTTTTGGAATTGATACCGTGAGTGGTAATGAAATTCTCAAGGCTCTTGAAATGGGTTTTGATTCCTCAATGATTGCTTTTGCAGGAGTTGGTAAAACGGACAAGGAAATCTTAATTGGTCTAAAGCACGATATATTTACCTTCAATGTGGAATCTCTAGAAGAGCTTAAAATACTTGATCAGTTAGCAGGCAGTGAAGGAAAAAAAGCCGCGGTTGCTATCCGTTTGAATCCTAATGTAAATGCAAATACTCACCATTATATCACAACTGGTCTTGAAGAAAATAAGTTTGGCATCAATCCATGGGAGTTAAGTCAGCTTTTTGACCTTTTAGCTCAACTGAAAAATATTGAGCTAAAGGGGCTTCATTTTCATATTGGTTCTCAAATCAGAGACCTGAGCGTTTTTAAAAACCTATGTAATCGCGTTAACGAACTGCAAAAAGAGTTTAAGGCACGTAATATATCATTGGAGCACATTAATGTAGGCGGAGGTTTAGGAGTGAATTATCAGGAACCCGATGCAGAACTGATTCCCGATTTTAAGGCCTTTTTTCAAGTTTTCGACGATTTCATCGAATTACTTCCCGGTCAAGAGTTACACTTTGAGCTTGGTCGTTCTCTAGTTGCGCAATCTGCAGCATTGATTAGTAAAGTGCTTTTTGTTAAAAAGGGCATAAAAACCAATTTTGTGATTTTAGATGCTGGCATGACCGAATTAATTCGCCCTGCCCTTTATCAGTCTTTTCATAAGGTTGAAAACCTAAGCAAGGCAGATGCCCCAAGCAGCCATTTTTACGATGTGGTAGGTCCTATTTGTGAATCTTCTGATTGCTTTGGTAAAAACATCCAATTAGCAGAAACAGAAAGAGGAGATCTTTTAGCAATACGAACTACCGGAGCTTACGGAGAAGTAATGAGCTCAAACTATAATTTAAGAGAGGATGCAAAAATTTATTTTCATGATGAGATATAATTTATTGATAACCGTTTTTTTACTGGTTTCTCTGGCTTTTGGTCAAGTTGAAAAACGCACCTATTTGGTTGATGATGAACTTGTGCCGGTTGAGCATTCAGTAGATATGCAGCACCTTAAGTTAAAAGCCTCATTTCTGCCCGAAGAAAAGCTGATTAAAGGAGAGGTTGAGCAAACATTCGTGGTGCTTAGAAAAGCAGTAGATTCATTGGTTTTGAATGCTATAAGAATGAGAATTGAAGCGGTGGAGCTAAACGGTTCGCCTGTGAAGCACAAGAACACAGGTCGAGAACTCATCGTGTATTTTAAAGAGCCATTGGCTTGGAATAGCGAACACAAGCTTAATATTCAATACCAAGCTAATCCTAAAAAGGGCCTTTATTTCATTGGTTGGAACGACCCAATGGGTAAGAGTAGAAAGCAAATATGGACACAAGGCCAAGGGATCGATAACCGTCATTGGATTCCCATGTATGACGAAAAGAACGATAAACTCACCACTGAAATGATAATTGAGTTCGATGAAGGGTATGAAGTACTTTCAAATGGGGAAAAGTTGAAAGAGAAGAAGCTAGGGTCTGGTAAAAAACTGTGGCACTACCGCATCAGCCATCCTCATCCTACTTATTTGATCATGTTGGGCATAGGCCAATATGGAATAGACGAAAGGAAATCAGCTAGTGGAGTACCCATGAAACTCTATTATTACCCTGACCAAAAAGAGCAACTTGAACCAACTTATCGCTACTCGGTAGACATGTTTGACTATTTTGAAAAGGAGATTGGTGTTGCTTATCCATGGAAAACGTATGCCCAAATACCAGTTCAAGATTTTATGTATGGTGCAATGGAGAATACCACAGCTACCTTGTTTGGAGATTTCTATTTAGTTGATAGTCGAGGATATTTGGATCGGAATTACGTTAGGGTAAATGCCCATGAGCTAGCTCATCAATGGTTTGGTGATATGGTAACCGCACGCTCAAGCGCTCACCATTGGCTACAAGAGAGTTTTGCGACCCATTATGATTTGGTTTACCAAGGTGAAGCATTTGGAAAAGATCATTTTGATTGGACAAGGAGAAATTACAACTTACAGGCTTTAGAGGCTTCTAAAAAGGACTTAAAGCCTATTGCTCACAGCAAGGCAGGAACAGTGCGGCATTACCCCAAAGGAGCATTTGTTTTAGAAATGCTTAAGTATGTAGTGGGTAGAGCGCAATTCAATGCAGCAATTAAATATTACCTAGAAAAACACGCTTATGGCAATGTTGATAGTGGAGATCTGCTGCTTGCTTTTCATGAGAAATTGGGTCTTTCTCTTGATTGGTTCTGGGAAGATTGGGTTTACCGTGGTGGAGAGCCTGAGTATGAAGTGAAATTTGTTCAACTTGCTGATAAAGCAAGCTTTAAAATAAAGCAGGTACATGAGCAGAATGAATTGGTCGACCTTTTTAAAATGCCCATTCTTTTTCAGTTGCATTACCAAGATGGCAGCTTTGAAGAAAAGCAAGTTATAATCGAAGTGCAGACCCATGAAGTAAGCTTTCAAATACCTGCAGGAAAGGAAATTAGTTTCGCCTTATTTGATCCCAATAGCCAAATTTTAAAAAAGGTACAGTTTCAAAAAAGCACCTCAATGTTGAAAGCACAAGCAGTCAATGCTCCCTTTATGCTCGATCGTTACGATGCTGTTGCTGCATTGGTTGAACGTGAATTTGATGCGAAAGAAGCTTTTTTAATGCAGCGCTATCAAGCAGAGCGCTTTCATGCTATTAAGTCTGAAATCATCAAGTATTTCTTACCGCAACTTAATGCCACTTCATTTGAATTAGCAAAAATGGCCATTAATAAGGGCGATACAGAGGTGAAAAAGATCCTACTTGCAAGTACATTAAGAATTCCTGAAGAGTTAGAAACTGAGTATAGTAAGCTCTTAAAAGACTCTTCTTATCAAGTAGTGGAGCAGGCGCTTACTTTACTTTGTTTCTACTACCCTAAAAATGCAGAAAAGTACTTGACCACCTGTGATGGTTTAGTTGGTGATCGATCACATAATGTTAGAATAGAATGGTTGAAACAAGCTTATTTACATCGAGGTAAATTAGAGTATGTTCAAGAATTGAGCGACTTGTGTGGAGAATCTTATGAATTTTTGACAAGAGTTAAGGCAGCCGAGGCTTTAAAAGAGCTTAACTACTTCGATACAAAAGCCCTTGCCAATATGCTGCATGCTACTTTTAGCTTTAATAGAAGATTAGTTGGACCTGTTAGAGCTGTGATTGATCATTTTTTCGAACAAACTGCCTACAAGCAAATGATCGTGAATTACGTCTCTATAAAACAATGGGATGACGATGAATTCAATAAGGTCAAACGCTATTTGAAGCCTTAATGCACGGCAAATTTCGAAGTGGTGCTTTCTCCATTTGGAAGATTGATCCTTAGAAAGTAAAGCCCTTTTGATGGAGCATTAAAGTCTAGGCTGTTTTCAGCGCTCAGCCTTAAGTTCTCTTGCAGCAACTGTTTTCCACTTAAGTTAAAAACCTGGATTAAAACCGTTCTATTGATATTGCTTGAAAAAATAATTCTTTGGTCTAGATAGCGGAGTTTACTCGGCCTGATCTGCTTCATTAAATCTTCCATACCCACTACCACAGATACGCACCTATTTGGATTGGCTGTGCTATTTGTTTGAAAGAATTTTGTACCTACTAAGGTAGCACATAGCCTGTAGTTGTTCTCTAATTTGAAGTTATAAGCTTGAATCAAGGTATACTCTTTTACATCCCCAATTCTTAAAGAATCTTCTGCGGGTATCGCTAAACTGTAAAGTTCAGTTGTGTCTGAATTTGCAATCGACAAATTGAAATAGAAGGTGTCAGTGTCTTCAATTATGTTTGGTCCCTCGTTCAAAACTGTTAAGCTAACGTCTACCGTAGCATTACTATCGTAGTTTACATTTGGAAGAGGTGAAGTAATTGCCTGTATGTCCATACTGTTTTGGTTCAAGTAATCAAATACTGTCACACATTTAGTGGCATTTTTTGTCAAGTTTGTTGGAAAACTTTTTGAACCAAGAACTGTAGCACAAAGTGTGTAGCTTCTTTTTGCTTTAAAATTGTAGTTTGTGATTAAGGTATATTCTTTAACATCATCCACGTTAAAAAAGCCTGCTGAAGGAACCTCGAAATTGTAAAATTCAGTGGTGTCAGAATTAGCAATACTAAGGTTGATATAAAAAGTATCGGTATTTACAATAAAGTTCGGCCCATCATTTCGAATAATCAGACTAACATCAACTGTTGAATTAGTGTTGTAATCAATGTTTGATAAAGGAGAGGTGATTGCTGCTATGTCCAATCCATTTTGCGCCACTGCTGTGCTGAAGCAAAAAATGGTAATCAAATACACTACTGTTTTTCTCATCTCTTCTTAAATTATTTTAATCAGTAAGTCGTCAACTTCGATCTTATCGCCTTTTTTTAATTTTAAACGTTTACGAAGTTCAACTACCCCATTACATTTAACCTCTTTGTTGTCAACCATGCTTTTGGCATGGCCGCCAGTTTCTGCAATACCAAGAACTTTCAGTAATTTGATGAGTTCAATGTATTCGTGTTCAAGTTTAAAGTCCATAAATCAGGGCAAATCTACTTTTATTTACGAATCTTTGACTTAAGTGTTCCATTCTATGTCTAACAATCTATTAGCCTTTAGCATTCGTTTTCTTTTTTTAGCTGCCTTTTGTTGCTTTAGTCTGTCTTCAGTTGCACAAAAATGCCAGCTCAAGAATTCGGCCTTTCAAGTAGGAGAGCGCATAGATTATACTATTTATTACCACCTTGCAGGGGTGTGGGTAGGGGCAGGAGAGGTTTACTTTCAAGTTGACTCAGCTAAAATTGGAAAAAGGTCTTACTACCATTTTGATAGCTATGGAACAACCTTCAAACGCTATGATTGGATTTACAAGGTCAGGGACCACTACCAAGCCTATACTAGCATGAAAGATTTCCAACCCTTACGTTTTAAACGCGAGGTAAATGAAGGGGATACCTATATTAGAGAAGATTATCTTTTTGATGCAAGAGAGCATCAAGTGTACAGCTTGCGTAAAATGGAAGAAGACCTGCCTTATGTAAAAGATACGGTGCCTTACCCAAACTGTAGTTTTGATGTTTTAAGTATGATCTACTACGCGCGTAACATAGATTTCTCTGATGCAGAGGTAGGCGATAAAGTGCCCATAAAGATCTTTATTGACAATAAATCACATGAAAGTTACATCCGTTATTTAGGGAAAGAAGAGATAAAAGTAAAAGGTCTTGGAAAGTACCGCTGCATTAAATTTTCGCCTTTGTTGATTGAAGGAACGATTTTCAATGCAGGGGAAGACATGACGGTTTGGGTTACCGATGACCAGAACAGAGTGCCAATACTGATTGAGACTCCTATACTAGTTGGCTCGATCAGAGCTAGAGTAAGCAAAATGAAGGGTTTGCTGCATGCTACTGATGCGTTGATCGAAAAAGCTGATTAGAATAATTTTCGAAGCAGCCAGATAAAGGCTGAAAGAGCAACAGAAACAAGCAGCATAGAGGCAAGTGGCATGTAGAAGGAAAAGTTTTCTTTTTTGATTTTAATGTCACCTGGAAGGTTTCCAAACCAGCTAAATTTTTCTCCTGCAAAAAAGATTAGCAAGCCTATTCCAAAAATTATTAGGCCGGCCGCCGCAAGGTATCTGCCAATTTCTTGCATTATAAAGCCATTAAACCTTGAATTTTATTCGCTTCTTCGTAGCGCTCAATCACTTTTTCTGCGCTCAGCATAAGTTCTTTTGCACTTACGCTTACATAATTTCCTTTATGCGACTGTTTAATGGTAACCTGCGCTTCCACTCCAAATAGGGCTTCCACCTTTGCAAGTTTCTGATTGTCTGATGGGATAATAAACTTGAAGAAGTAAACTCGAGGCCATTCTCCACTTTCCTTTAGTTTTTGTCTTAAGTCAGCATAGGGGTCATTCGTTGTGCTCATGGGTTATTCTCCTTCAATTGGTAGCTTGTCAATAACTTCTTTTAAGCTTTCTAACAAGGCTTTCTTATCACTGTTCTTTTCTTCTTCAATTGCCTCCGTAAGATCTAAGGAGTAGCTCTGAAGCTCACTTTCGCTAAATGCACTATCAAAGTTCTCAATCACGGTGAGTGCCTCAAGGCAAACCATATAGTCTCCTTTAATCGCATGCCTCACAAAAAGGCTTAGGTGGTCCGAACCATCAAGTTTTGACTGCCAAAAAGCAGCAACTAAGAAACTATTGTAAAACTCGAGTGAATTTTCTTCCAGTACGCGAATCAACTCAGGGGTTGCGCTACTGTCTTTTAAGTCAAACAAAAATTCAATTATGGCAGATTCAACCGTTGGCTCGTCAGTTTTACCTAGGGTTTCGAGCAAAGCTTTAAAAGTCTTTTGGTTGCCATCCTTGCGGTTTCTTTTTATAGCATCAAGTACGATTTTTGGGTCTGATGCACCTAATTCTTTTAAAATGCTTTTTACTGCTGCTGAATCTTCTGCCATGGCTTTTATTTTCGCACAAAGTTAAGCGGAACTTGCCCATGAATTAAATTTTACGACTCTGTTATGGGACTTTTAGCTGAGCCAAATAACTTCCATCATCCTCATGTTTTATTAACATAGCCTCTAAACCAACTTTATTTGCTATTTCCTTAAGAGGCTCAAATCCTAAATATAGCCATGAGTATTTTGCACCGAGCTTTTCTTCAAAGGCAAGCTGGTAAAGTACCTCACCTTCTTCAACTATATTTTTTTGATTCTCATCAAAGTAGTCAGGGTCAGAGGAGTCAAGCAAGATTTGCCCTCCTCCATTGCATAGTTTTATAGCTTGAAGCAGAAAATCACGCAAAGCTGCTTGCTTGCCTGCAATGCCTATTCCGTTCATTAAGAAAAGCAAAGTATCAAACTTCTGATCGCTTTCGTAGCTTAAAAAGTCAGTGGTTACGGTTTTCTTGATTCCTCTTGAATTCATGACTTCCACCGCTTCAGCAGATGGGTCTAGGGCGCATACCTCAAAGCCATTATTTTGCAAGACTAATGCATGGGCTCCTGCACCAGCTCCAATATCAAGTATTCGCCCTTTGCATAAACTCAATGCAATTTGTTCTATTTCGGGAAATTCATCTTCAGCTCTAAAAAAAAGTCCAACTTCCATTTCAGTGGAGGTTCCATCCTCTGTATTCACCGTTAGAGTAGCGTCCTCTTTGCCTTCTTCATAAGCTTTTAGAGCTAGGCCATATGGTTTCCAAGCTGGTAAAAGAGCACTCAAGGTCTAATTTCTTGCTCCAAATATTTGACTACCAATGCGTACCATGTTCGAGCCTTCCTCTATGCCGATTTGATAGTCGCCGCTCATACCCATGCTCAATATGCTAAAGTTTGGGTCATCATTGAAATAATTTGCCTTGGTCTGGTCGAAAATCTGCTTTAGCTTTTTAAACTCACTTCTTACCTTATCCATGTCATCTGTAAAAGTGGCCATGCCCATCATGCCGACAATCTTTATATTCTCAAAGTTTTTCAGTTTTTCAGATTCTAAAAAGCTTGTAAGCTTTTCTTCATCCATACCAAATTTACTTTCTTCTTCTGCAATGTGCATTTGCAGTAGCACTTTAATGGTCCTTTCGTTTTGCTTTGCTCGTTTATTGATCTCTTTTAAGGTGCTCAACTTATCAATCGAGTGGATCATGCTTACGAAGGGTGCGATATACTTTACTTTATTCGATTGCAAATGACCAACCATATGCCATTCTATATCCTTGGGCAAGGCCTCGGCCTTTTCTTGCATTTCCTGCGGTCGATTTTCACCAAAAATACGTTGACCAACATCATAAGCTTCTTGAAGGTCTGCTATTGGTTTGGTTTTAGAAACCGCCACTAGCTCTACCTTATTTCCTAGTTCTTCTTTAAAGCGTTTTATATTTTCAGCAATATCCATTTTAATCGTCTTTCTGATTTGTTGAATAAACGGTTAAGCCACTTCTTAGTTTTGGTTCGATCCAAGTGCTCTTTGGAGGCATGATCTGATCAGCGTCTGCAATGTCTTTTAGTTGCTGCATGCTAACCGGAAAGTGCGCAAAGGCAACCTTAAACCTTCCGCTATCTACTTCTTTCATTAGTTTGTCAACCCCTGCTAAACCACCCATGAAGGCAATTCGCTTGTCGGTTCTCAGGTCTTTGATGTCTAGAATAGGGTCTAAAAGGTGATTGGTTAAGATGGCGACATCCAAACTGTTAACCGGATCATGTTCTTCGTATAGCCCTTCCTTTGGAACGAGGCAATACCATTTATGGTCGATATACATGCCGATCTCGTGAACTTTCCTTGGAATAAAAACAGCCTGGTCTGTGTACAATACTTCAAACTCCTTGTTGAGCTCTCTCAAAAATTGCTTAGTACTTAGACCTCCGATATCTTTTACTAGTCTATTAAACTCGTAGATCTGGAGCTCGCTTTCGGGAATAAAAATTCCCATGAAGTAATTATAAGCCTCGTCTCCTTGATGATTTGGGTTTTGATTTTTGAGCTCAGTTCCAAGTAGTGCAGAAGAAGCTGATCGATGATGACCGTCTGCAATATAGATGGAATCAAGCTTCCCGAAAGATTTTTGTATGGTGCTTATGTCTTGATCATAATCTATGATCCAAAAAGTATGACGGACTTTATTTGTGGTCGTAAAGTCATATTCTGCTCTGTTCAGTAACACTTTTTGGACTACCCCATCAATTTCTGGCTGATTGGGGTAGGTGAAACAAACGGGCTCTGCATTTATTTCCACTCCTTTTAAATACTCTTTGAACATTTCCTCTCTTTTGGCAATGGTAGCTTCGTGCTTTTTGATCACTTTTTGATTGTAATCTTCCACTGCTGCACAACCAATAATGCCTAAATAAGGATGTCCGTCTTTTACCTGCCGATACAAGTAGAAACAGGGCTTTTCGTCTTGTGTTAGAATTTGCTGTTCAACAAACTCCTCAAAACGCTCTCTTACCATTTCATATTTAGCAGCACCCTGCTTTTGCTCCTTGACTTTTAGCTTATATTCAGGATTTAAGATGTGCAAAAAGGTAAAGGGATTTTCATCAAGCTTTTGCCTCAGGGCTTGAGGCTTATAGCTGATATAAGATCTAGAAGCCACTAAATGTACTTTGTCTCGGCTAGGCCGAATGGCTTTGAATGGTTTTACGGTTGCCAAATTCTATGCTTTTGTAGGCTAAGTTAAACAGAATGCTTGTCTAAAAAGAAAAGGGCAAAAGTGAATCACTTGCCCTTTTCAAAAAATCGAATAATTTCTACTTGTAAAAATCGATAATGGTATCGGCTAGTTCGTGGCCAATCCTGTCTTGAGCTTCTGCCGTAGCAGCCCCAATGTGTGGACTTAAGGAAATACGCTCATGTTCTAAAATGGCTGATTGTGGATTAGGTTCGTTTTCAAAAACATCTAAAGCAGCATGAGCAAGTTTGCCATTGTTGAGGGCTTCAAGTAGAGCAGCTTCATCAATTACACCACCTCTTGCAGCATTGATCAAGATGGCTCCGTCTTTCATTTTTGAAATTTCTTCTTTCCCAATTAAAGCTTTACCAACTGCAGGTACATGCAAACTAATAAAGTCCGACTCTTGGATCATTTGATCAAGATTGGTCTTAGGAACACTTAGTTTTACGGTCTGATCAGCGATTTGCAGGTTTAATTCAAAAGGACCGTCAAGCATGTCAAAGGCAAGAACGTTCATGCCGCAGCCTAAGGCATATTCAGCTAAGGCTTGGCCGATTCTACCAAATCCATAAATGCCCAAGGTTTTACCTCTGAGTTCTGTTCCCTTTCCATAACTTTTCTTAAGTGCTTTAAAGTCAGTGTTGCCTTTACTTGGCATGTTTCTATTGGCTTGGTGTAAAAAACGCACGGCGCCAAATAAATGCGCCATTACCAACTCTGCTACAGACTGTGAAGAAGAGGCGGGAGTATTGAAAACTTCTAGGCCTTTACTTCGCCCATAGTCAACATCAATATTGTCCATGCCTACTCCGCCGCGTCCAATCATTTTCAAAGATGGACAAGCGTCGATCAGCTCTTTTCGAACTTTAGTAGCAGAACGCACTAATAAAACTTCATACTCTTCTTCGTTGATCGCAGACTCTAGATTATCTTGCTCTACCTTTTCGGTAATCACCGTAAAACCTGCTTTTTCTAATGCTTCTTTTCCTGATGGAGCAATGCCATCGTTTGCTAAAACCTTCATATACCTTTATCCTTTCTTGTTTTCTAATTCTTTCATTACATCTACCAACACTTGAACGCTTTCTAGTGGCAAAGCATTATACATAGAAGCTCGATAACCACCAACTGAGCGGTGACCGTTTAAGCCGTTAATGTTGGCTTCTTTCCACATTGCATCAAAATCTTCTTTTAAGCTTTCATTGGTCAGTACAAAGGTTGCATTCATATTAGAGCGATCCTCTTTGGCGGTCACGCCCTCGAACAAGGGATTTCGATCAATTTCTGCATAAAGCAAGTCGGCCTTTGCTTGGTTTTGTTTAGCAATGGCCGGTACTCCTCCATTCTTTTTCAACCACTCCAAGGTTAGCATACTCACATAAATAGGGTATACAGGCGGTGTATTGAACATAGAATCTTTTTTGATGTGAGTCCTCAAATCAAGCATAGTTGGAATGTTGTCACCCGCTTTGCCAAGAGCTGATTCTTTCACTATATAAAGTGTGGTTCCTGCAGGACCCATATTCTTCTGTGCTCCCGCATAGATCAAGTCAAATTTTGAAACATCTATTTCTTGGCTAAAAATGTCAGATGACATATCACACAAGATAGGAACCCGGCTGATTGGAAACTGCTTGAATTGGGTTCCGAAAATGGTGTTATTTGACGTAAGGTGAAGGTATTTGGCTTCACTTGGAATACCATAACCCTTTGGTATGTAGTTAAAGTTTTTATCTTCACTACTCGCAACTTCAATTACTTCTCCTATGCGGTTTGCTTCTTTTATTGCTTTAGTAGACCATGAGCCTGTATTGATGTAAGCGGCTTTTTCTCTAGGTGGTAAAAAGTTATAGGCTGCCTTAAGAAAGCCAAGACTTGCTCCCCCTTGCAGGAATAGAACCTGATAACCCTCCGGAACATTTAAAAGCTCCTTCACTAATGCTCTTGCTTTTTCCATTACCTCTACAAAATCTTTGCTTCGGTGAGAAATCTCTAAAATTGAGAGGTTAAGGTCGTTAAAGTTTAATACCGCTTGTGAGGCTTTTTCAAACACTTCTTGTGGAAGTATGCAGGGGCCTGCACTATAATTGTGCACTTTAGTCATGAAATTTTGATTTTTTTGGTCTTGTTCAAAATTGCGAAATAAAAAGCAAAACTAAGTCATGAGTTGAAGCTTAATCAAGCTTAAAGCGGTTAAATTTGTGTAACCAAAAGCTTAGCAGAAATTATTATACTTTAGGTTTACTATAATTTGAAATTGTTGTATATTTGCCCTCCAATTTTTTAAGGCAGAATCATGAAAAAAGACATTCATCCAGAAGATTATAGATTTGTAGTTTTTAAAGATATGTCAAACGACTATTCTTTTTTAACTAGATCAACTGCACCTTCAAAAGATACGATCAAGTGGGAAGATGGAAACGAATATCCATTGGTAAAGTTGGAAATCTCTCACATGTCACACCCATTTTATACCGGTAAGATGAAGTTGGTAGATACTGCGGGACGTATTGATAAGTTTAAAAACCGTTACAAGAAATTCGATAAGAAAGCGGAAAAGAAAGAAGAAGAAACAGAAGAAAGTAAATAAGCAACAATTGCTACAACAACAAAGCCCCAAAGTTTTCACTTTGGGGCTTTTTTTGGGCTAGAAACCAAAAATTAAGCTAGTCTAGAAGTCAGTATTTCAGATTGTTAGGGTTGGAGTATAATAATATTGTAATTGAATACAATAAAAATATAACAATATTGTAAAGAAGACCTGTCAAGTTTTCGCTTAATAAGACCTGCCAGGTTTTCAAAACCTGGCAGGTCTCGTTGCGAAAAACAGCTCAGAGTGTTCGACTTGTCCACCTCAGGAGGAAACCCTCTGAGATTTTTTAAGATCTAAAATGAGATATTTAACTCAACTCAACAACACTTTCCAAGCTTGCTCAATCTTCGCCTCACACAATAAGTCATGCGCCAGCTTTTGTTTGCCTTCCCAGTCTCCGGCTACATCAAAAGCGTCGCTATAGTCTGAGATTTCTTCGCCAGAAGGCATGCGTTCCACATTACCGAGCATACCCAAGTCGTTGCCAGTTAAAATCTTGCTAGTTCTGATTTTTTCTGGTAATTGATCTACGCCAATCCCTTTTTGACGGATAGGTTTAGGCACTTCAAATAAGGCATCTCCATTAGCATGCACATACCAATCTCCGCCCATCCGGCCTACCAGATCGATTTTCTTGGTGTCAATGTTTCCTTCTTCATCCAATACATCATCGCTAATGTGAATTAGTACAATCTCGCAAATAATTAAGTTTCCCGAGCCGCCTTCATCACCTAGTTCAACCACTTCTCTTACTTTACACTCTAATGAAACAGGCGATTCTTTAACTCTTGCTGGTTTAACCATTTCAGAATCGATGGGAGTTAGCCCTGATTTAGCAAATTCGTCTACTTCAGGTCCATAGGCGGTGCTCGATAAGGACATCTGTTGGACAATGTCGTGATTGACAACATTGATTACCACTTCCATGGTTTCTTTGGCATTGTGATAAGTGTCTTTTTGGGTATTGGTGCGTCCACTTTTAGCAGGAGAAAAGATTGCGATAGGAGGTCGAGTACTAAAAACATTGAAGTAGCTAAAAGGGCTCAAGTTTCTATTCCCGTCTTTGTCTACTGTAGAGGCAAAAGCAATTGGTCTTGGTGCTATGGCGCTTAACATATGGTGGTGCAAGCGGCCAAGCGAAATATCTTCTGGTTTAACTTTCATGGTAAGTAATTTTATGCTCGTTTAGTACAAGATTAACTATATCCCTGCTGTTTTAAAAACAGTCTGTCTTCAGATTGTGTGATTTTTGAAAAAGTATTACTTTTGCGCTCCTGTTTGAATAAAACAGCTGTTCATAATATATTGAAATGCGGATGTGGTGAAATTGGTAGACACGCTAGATTTAGGATCTAGTGCTTCGCGGCTTGTGGGTTCGAGTCCCTCCATCCGCACCAAATGAATGGCGTAAGGCTTTGGTTTTACGCCATTTTTTTTAACAAAAAATCAAGCTATGGAAGTAGTAAAAAAAGACCTTGACAAGCTCAATGCAGAAATCATCATTAAAATTGGTGAAGCAGATTACAAAGAAAAAGTTGAGCAATCATTAAAGAATTACCGAAAGCAAGTAAACATGCCCGGTTTTAGAAAGGGCCATGTCCCTATGGGTATGGTGAAAAAAATGGTGGGCACCAATATTTTAGCCGAAGAAATCAATCGTATGCTTTCAGACAAGCTTTATGCCTACATTGGTGAAGAAAAGCTAAATGTTCTTGGTAACCCTATGCCTAAAGAAGAGGACGCTAAGAATATTGACTGGGAAAGTCAAAAGGAGTTTGAATTTACTTATGAAGTTGGTCTGGCACCTGAGGTGAAAGTAGACATTACTGAAAAGGATAAGTTTGATAAACATAAGATCAAGATCACCGATAAAATGGTGAATGAGCAAATTACCGAAATGGCTAAGCGCTATGGTAAAATGATCGAAGTAGAGCAGTCTGAAAAAGGCGATATGCTTTACGGAAAGTTTGAAGAGCTAGAAAAAGGTAAAGTTAAAGAAGAAGGTATTTCAAACGGAACAGTTTTGAATATTGATACCATCACCAAAGACAAAGACAAGAAAAAGTTTATTGGCCTAAAGAAAGGAGATGTTGTAAAAGTAAAGCCACAAAATATTGCTGAACCTAATTACGTTGCAGCTTGGTTGGGAATCGATGAGCAATATATAAAAGATCAAAAGTCTGAATTTCAGTATACCGTTGAAAAGATCAACCGCATGGAACCGGCTGAGTTAAATCAAGAGTTTTTTGACAAGATCTACGGTCCTGATGTGATCAAGAGCAAGGAGGAGATGCAAGAGCGTATTAAGGGTGAAATGCAAACCAATTTCGATCAGAATGCACTGCAGTTGCTAGAACGTGATGTGCAAGAGTATTTGTTGAAGAAAGCCAAGCTTTCTCTGCCAGATGCTTTTATGAAAAAGTGGTTAAAAACCGCTAATGAAAAGCCCATAACCGATGAGCAAATCGAAGAAGAGTACGAACAATATGCTAAAGGTTTGAAGTGGCAACTGATTGAGAACAAGTTGATCAAAGAACACGACATTAAGGTAGAAAAAGAAGAAGTAATTGAACATACCAAAAACCTTGTGAAGCAGCAACTAGCAGGCATGGGTCAAGGAATGATGGGCGAAGAAGAAATTGAAGCAACTGCTCAACGTGTATTGGAGAACCAAGATGAGGCTCGACGGTTATATGAGCAATTATATTCAGTTAAGTTGAGAGACTTTTATCTAAGAACAGCAAAGATCAAAGAGCGTGAAACAAGCTATGATGATTTTGTTAAATTAGCTGAGAAACGATAAGTTTTGACTTAGTACTCATCAGTAAAAAGAAACCAAAAGATGGATTTTAGTAAAGAATTTAAAAGTTACGCTACCAAGCATAAAGGGCTTAACAGCATGCATGTTGAAAATTACATGGAGTCTGTTACTCCGTACATTATTGAAGAACGTCAGCTGAATGTTGCTCAAATGGATGTTTTCTCACGTTTGATGATGGATCGCATCATTTTTCTCGGGACAGGCATTAATGAGCAAGTGGCTAATATTATCCAAGCACAGCTTCTATTTTTAGAGTCTGCCGATGCAAAAAAAGATATTCAGGTTTATTTAAATTCTCCAGGAGGCTCTGTTTATGCAGGTCTTGGGATTTATGACACCATGCAATACATTAATCCAGATGTTGCAACTATTTGTACTGGTATGGCAGCTTCTATGGGTGCTGTATTACTTTGCGCCGGAGCCAATGGAAAGCGAACTGCTTTACCTCATGCAAGAGTAATGATTCACCAACCTATGGCAGGAACTCAAGGCCAAGCTTCCGATATGGAAATTGCGGTGAAAGAAGTATTGAAAATGAAGAAAGAACTTTATGAGATTATTGCTAACCACTCGGGTCAGAAGTTTGATAAAGTAGAAGAAGACTCAGATAGAGATTACTGGATGACTGCGAAAGAAGCCAAGGATTATGGCATGATCGATGAGGTTCTAGCAAAGAAATAAGCACTTTTTAAATCCTTAACTTTGTGGCCTCGATAATTATCGGGGCCATTTTGTTTTTACTATGAAAGACGAGAAGAAGATACATTGTTCCTTTTGCGGACGCGATAAGAAAGATACAAACGTGCTAATTGCCGGTATTACTGGCCATATTTGCGATAATTGTATTGCTCAGGCTGAAGCTATTGTTAAAGAAGAGTTTGGAAACTCCGATAAAGAAGACTTGAACTTTACTTTATTGAAGCCAAAGCAAATCAAAGAGCATCTAGATGAGTATGTAATCGGTCAAGAAGAAGCTAAAAAGGTACTTTCAGTAGCTGTTTACAATCATTATAAAAGAATTACACATGGTACTTATCAAGATGTAGACCTAGAAAAGTCAAACATTCTACTCGTAGGTGAAACCGGAACTGGAAAAACACTTTTGGCAAAAACCATCGCCAAACTGTTAGAGGTCCCATTTTGTATTGCTGATGCTACCGTTTTAACCGAAGCTGGCTACGTGGGAGAGGATGTTGAAAGTATTTTGTCTCGCCTTTTACAAGCAGCTGACTACGATGTAGCCAAAGCCGAAAAAGGGATCGTATTTATAGATGAATTAGATAAAATAGCGCGTAAAAGTGATAATCCTTCAATAACACGAGATGTTTCAGGTGAAGGAGTGCAACAAGCCTTATTGAAGTTACTTGAAGGGGCTACGGTAAGTGTTCCTCCCCAAGGTGGAAGAAAGCACCCTGAGCAAAAAATGGTTTCAATCAATACGCAGAATATACTCTTTATATGTGGTGGAGCATTTGACGGCATACAGCGGTTAATTGCTAAGCGGTTGAATACTAATGCTATTGGCTATAAGAACAAAGATGAGGAGGAGGTTATCGACGAAACCAACTTTCTACAGTACGTAACCCCTCATGACATTAAAAGCTTTGGCTTAATTCCAGAATTAATTGGACGAATTCCTGTAATGACCCATTTGGATCCACTCAGCAAGGCTGCATTAAGACGTATTTTGACTGAGCCTAAGAATTCTATAATCAAGCAATACATTCGTTTGTTTGAATTAGACGGAGTGGAGTTGAGCTTTGAAAAGAAAGCCCTTGATTTTATCGTAGAAAAAGCAGAAGAATATAATTTAGGAGCAAGGGGTTTAAGGTCCATTTGCGAGGCAATCATGCTAGATGCCATGTATGAAATCCCTTCAGATAATTCAGACAATAAAGAAGAAAAACTCGCCATTACTGCAGCCTATGCAAAGCAGCGATTCAACAAGTCGACTTTGAAGAAGTTGAAGGTGGCGAGCTAGTTGCAGCTGTATT